>NZ_CP017780.1:8823366-9488490 GCF_002849735.1 Amycolatopsis sp. BJA-103 | reverse complement strand
CTCGCGCGTGTCCGCAAGGACGGCGCGAAGGCCATCACCGAGATGAACGTCGCGATGTCCAAGGGCATCGAAGGCAGCGACCAGGTGGTCGCCGCGAAGGAAGCGGAGCAGGCCCGCGGCCGACCGGGTCGCGGAAGCGCGCCGCGCCGAGCAGGTCGCGCAGGAGCAGGCCGACCGGCACCGCACGGGACGGGGGCTGAGCAGGTCGCGCGCGCGGTTCAGTCCCTCGCGGACACGCAAGCGCAGCAGGCCGCAACAGCGGGAGATGCCGCGGCGAAGAACTCGACCTACGCCCGCCGAGCTCGCGAAGCTGACGCCAGAGGGCCGGAGGTTCGTCGAGACGTTGATCGGCATGAAGGACTGGTCTGAACGTCTCGGGAAGACGACGCAGGCGGAGACTCTGCCGGGCTTTACGCGGCTGATCGAGTCCGGGCGGGACCTTGAACCCGTTCTCGCGCACGGGATAACGGTGGTCGGTGGTGCGATGTCCGACACCGCCCGACAAGGCCGCGAAGCTCGCGAAGTCGCCCGCGTTCAAGGCTGATCTGTGGGCCGCGTTCGACAACGCGGAGCCGGTGCTCGACGCGATCGGGGACGCGACGGTCGATCTCACCGGACGGTGGGTCAAGTTCATGGCCGACGGGCGCCCGGCCGCTGAAGGTCTCGCGGACATGATCGACCGGCTCTCGGCGGGAACACAGGACTTTCTCGACGAGGCGACGCCGGGAATGGACGCATACGGGGCGGGTTCTGCGCACGACCGGCGACATCGGACAGGACTTCCTCGGCTGGCTCGGCCGTCTCGTGTCCCTGTCCGCGACCGAGGCCGCGCCCGCGCTCGACCGCACCGCGTCCGCGCTCCGCGACGTCGAGGCCTTCATCCTCGAAGTCGCACAAGGTGGCCTGCCCGCACTGGTCGGCTCGTTCGGGACCGTGCTCGACATGATCTCGGGGCTTCCTCGCGATCATCAAGCCGATCGCCGGCGAGCTGGGCGGGCTCGCGGGCGGGGTGCTCCCGTTCGTCGCCGCGCTGAAGCTGATCGACAAGGTGACGTTTCGGCGGGGTCACCGGCCAGTTCACCAACATCAAGTCCCGGATGGACGATGCGGACAATGCGCGCGGGGAAGCTCGGCCGCGGGTTCGTCGGCATGATCGATTCGGTGTTCTCGCCGTTCGGGCTCGCGGTCGCTGGTGTCATGACCGCGCTCTCTCTGTACGGCGACATGCAGCGACGCGCCAACGAATTACAGAAGCAGGCAGCCGACGGTGTCAAGGCGTACCGGGACGAACTCAATGCGACCGGCGGTGTGCTCGGAGACAACACGCGGAAGCTCGCCGAGAAGAACCTGTCCTCAATGGACGCTTACAACACCGACAAGAAGCTCGTCGACGTCGCGAAGGAACACGGGATCTCCCTCGCCGACCTGACGGCCGCGTACGAGGGAACCGGCAGAAGCAGCAGGGAGATCAGCGGCACTCTGTCGAACCAGAAAACGCAGTGGTACGAGCTTCACAGCGGCATCGGCGACGTTGTGCAGCAGGTCGGCTACTGGATCGGCGCGTCGGACGAGGGCGGCGACTCTGCGGCGGACCTCGAAGGCCAGCTCAACGGCTTGTGGGACGAGGTCAACAAAACCGCTGAGGGCACCAAGAAGATGACCTACGAACAGGGCATCGCTTCGGGCACAACGAAAACGCTCGACGGCGACATCAAGGAGATGGCCGACTCGACCGGCGACGCAGCAAGCCGCGGGCGCCGCGCTGATCGACTTCCTGCAACGCCTGTCCGGCCAGTCCCCGACATACGAGGACCGGTTACAGCCGCATAAACGACCAGATGCCGCACGCTCGCCGAACTGTTCGGCGCCAACGTCGACAAGACCAAGGGATTCGGACAGGCACTCCTGAACAGCGTCGGCGGGATCGATACCAGCACTGCCAACGGATCCCGGCTTCCGCGACGTCCCTCAAGAGCATCGCCGAGAACACTGCGGGCGCCGCTCAGGCCGCCTACGATCTCGCGATCCAGCAGGGCAAGAGCGTGCCTGAAGCCATGGCCGCGGCGAACGGCGTCGTGTCCGACCAGAACGCTCGCCTTCTTGGCCTCGCGGACTCGATGGGTCTCTCGGCCGAGCAAATGCAAGGCTTGTTGAACAAGTACTCGCTGACGCCCGAACAGGTGACGAGTGTTATCGGGCAACCCGGCATGGAGAACGCGCAGCGGCAGGCCGACGCGTACAAGGGCAAGCTCGACGCGATCCCCCGCGCGATCCCCACGAACTTCAGCGCGAACCCCCAGAACGCCTACAACGAGGTCGAACGGTTCCTCAACTGGTACTACGACTTGGTGACCAATCCGCTACCTCCGTTCACGGTGGCGCCCGGGTCCGGTGGTCTCCCGCTCGGCGACTCCGGCGCGCCGCGCCGAGCGAAGGGCGGCCCGGTCAACGCGGGCACGATGTACCGGGTCGGCGAGGAAGGCGAGGAATTCTTCATCCCGGACACCAGTGGCATGATCGTGCCCGCCGGGCCGACCGCTGCATACCAAGCCGGGATGGAGCGGGCCCGCGCGATGGCGCCGGCAGCACCGACGATGGCTGCGGTCGGCGGTGCTTCGGCGGCCGCGCGCGGTGCTGGCGGTGCGTCGACATCGGCCTCGGGTTCCATGGCGCCGCTACAAATCGGGGTGCAGCAGATGGCAGACGCGGTGACCGAGATCCGTTCACTGACTGCCGCTGTCATGAACCGGCCCGTCGTCTTGGAAGCCGATGGCCGGGTGATCGCGACGGTGTCCGAGCGTGGCGCGGTCAAGAATCAGAGGAGGTGACGGGGTGCTCATCGGTTACCCGTGGGACATCCGCCCCGTCCGCAACCCATTGCGCGGTCTCCGTATATCCACAAAGGACAACCAGGTCGAACACGAGATGATTTCCGGTGCGATCCGGACGACCGCGCGCCCGCACACGCCGCGCCGCTGGTCCGCCTCGTGGGTGAACCTGTCCGATTCGGACGCCCGGTGGCTCAGGTACCTGTACCGCCGTTCCGGTGGGCCGGGCCCGATGGTCGTGATCGACGCCGCGACGCGGAACTTCCAACGCCCAGCGGCGAGTCTCGGCCGCGGCCGACCGGACCAGTGGGCGCCCGGCTCGGGAACGATCGCCGGGCAATCCGACCTATCGAACCTGTGGTCCGGCGGGCTGAACCTCGCCGAGCTGACATGGCGACACCCTGTATGGGGGCGGTGGCCCGTGTCCCCCGGTCTCCTCTTTTCGTTCCGGCACAACGCATCCGCGCCCACGACCGGCGTTGCGTTCTACACCAGGTCGGGCACCTACATGTACAACGTCACGACCCCAAATCAAGAGATCAACGTCTCGCCGCCAGCGGGCGCCGTTTGGGTGCGCCCGTACCTCGTGAAGGCGGGAACGGGCACGCTAACCATCCCGGAGTCCTGCATTCGGTACGGGACGACGATCGGTGCCTCGTGGCGCGAGGGCGAGCACTGCGCAGCCATGACGCTCCGGAACCCGTCGGAAGCGATCCAGGTGCTTCCGCTCCGCGACCTGACGCTCGACCTGCTGGAGATGTGAGATGCAGTTCGAGAACGACGTCGACCTCGCCCGCGCGATCGCCTCCCCCGAGCTGGTGCTTGAGGGCTTACTCGAAGTGGACTGGAACCGCAACGGGCTCTACAACCACAAGTATGCGGACATGTCGTGGCTGACCACACGCGTCACCATCGACGACGGCCCGCTCTCCGGCGGAATGCCGATCGAGGTCAACGACGTGTCGGGCTTCGCATCGTCCCAATTGGACGTCACGTTTGGTGGTGTGCGGTACCTCGACCCGGACGCACAGGCCGCATGGTCGCAGCAACTCGCCGAGCAAGGCCTCACCGCGATCGAGTTCTTCGACCGCTACAACCCGCGAAGCCCGATCAATGGCCTGACGGTCGAGGGCACGCCGATACGGTACGCACGACTCGTCGCCACCGACAGTGGCGAGAAGAAGCTCCAGCAGTTTGAAGGTTGGATTCGCACGCCGGTACTCGACGAACTCGCGCAAACCGTCACCATCACCGCGGGAGACGTCGAGGATCTCGCAGGCGCGCTGCTCACCCTACCGCGGTGGGCAATCGGGCCCGGCCCTTCGTTCGGGCTGGAACCGAATGGGAACGGCGACTATTCGCCGTTACACCCGATCTCCGTCGAGTGGGTCATCGAGGAATGCCTACGGGCGGGTGGCCGTGGTACCGGGCCGATGCCGCGGCCGGACGCGGTTGGCTACTGGACGGTGCACGGGTCGTGGCTTCCGTCGATCGGGCATCTCGGCGGGGTGTATCCCTCGAAGCACACCATCACTTATGACTCTGATTTCAAGTCGTTGAAGTACGGAATCGGCCACAACTGGGCATCTTGGAACGATAACGGGCGCGCGTCCGGCGGCGAAGCGTGGGCGGCCAGCCGTGTCGAAATCCCCTGGCCTGGCAGCGGGGATCCACCTGGATATATCGGAATGGCCGGATGGTTTGAGTCCAATGGTGCCCCGACTGGACCATACTTCCGCGAGTCTGAAATGATTCTTGTACTCGATGACAGCGGAGTAGCCGACCCTGGTCATGTTCGGATGATTGTGGCGAACAACGGTAGAACCGAAGTGCGATTCTACGAGAACCCTGGATCCGGTTCGCCAAACGCGGGCCTATATCGCCGCTGGGAATGGGATAGCAACACCACGGGCGGATGGCACTATCACGCGGCGCATATCACTGTGACCTCTACCTCGATTACGGTGACGCTGCGAATCGATGACGTGGTTAAGGCGTGGACCACGACACCGTCACTAACCGGCGGCTACAGGGAAGCACAGCCGCCGCGCCCTGGTGCCAGCAATAAGATTGTCGCACAAGGCAGGCTGACCCCTTGCCAGCATATGCAGATTTATGCGGGGGATTCGGCAGCAACCTATGACCCGAATCAGAAGCATCCGAAATGGGCACTTGAGGGGAAGCCTGTGCCGTCGGTCCGGACGACCTCGAAGAATCTCGGCTTGACCTGGCTCCCCGATGTGAAGAACCGAAACGCGTGGGAGGTGTTGAAGGAGATCGTCGCTGCGGAATTGGGCACGCTGCACACCGACGAATTCAAACGGATTCATTTTCAGAACGCCGAGGTCGGTTACCTGCCCGCGTACTACGGGGTGGACACGGCACCGAAGCGAACCATTACCCGCGACGAAGTGCAGAACGTTCGAGTTAAGCCGTCGTCGGACCAGTACAGGAACGCTATCGCGATGTCGTGGACAACCACGAAACAAGTCCGCAAAATCGTATGGCAAAATCCTGACGCGCAAAACTACTTCCTCCAAGCGGGGTCCTCGCTGTCCGCCACGGTCTCGATGAGCGACATCGTCGGAATCTACGCAGACGTGGCGTACACAAATGGAACCGCCGCGCCGGCCGACCCGCACCTGTACGGAACACAGCTCTCAGCTTGCCGCGCTGACACGGTCGGCACGGTCGCGCCGTCGGGCTGGTCGGCGAGTGTGGTCTTCGCGGACGACCAGCGAAGCATGGACATATCGATCCTCGGTACGTCGGCACCGATTTACGCCGGGTCTCTGCTTGGCGGCGCGTCGCCAAACTTCACGGTTGGCGGCAACGCCATGGACTCGAAGGCCACTACGCGCGAGATTTTGCAGTCGCCGCCGCAGATCGCCATGCGAGGCGCCGCGCTGCTGGATATCCCGGACAACCCGTGGCGACAGGATGCCTCGACCACGTTCGCGTTGTCCTATATCGCGCTTCTCCAGTGCGTGGACCCGCTGCCACTGCTGGATTCGATCACGATTACGGCGGATCCGCGGCTACAGCTTCGCGACTACGTGCTCGTCGAGGCGGCGTCGGCCACGTACTACTGCCAGATTATCGGGATTCGCCGGTCGGACGGGCCCGACGGCAGCCTCGACACGCTCACGTTGCGGCTCGCCGCCAAGCCGGGCACGTGGGTACTCGACGACCCCGTGCTCTCGATCCTCGACTCGACGACCGTTCTCGCGTAAGGAAACGCCGATGCCAGAAGCAAACTACCCGCTCCGGAACTGGGTGTCCGGTCCCCCGCCCGTCTCGGCGTTCGACATGCAGCAGATCAACACCGGGATTGACGATCTCGACTACCGGCTCGCCAAGATCGAAGACGTCAAGGGCGAAGGCGACTGGACGCTCACCACGACACAGGCTATCCCTGCCAACCAGGACACCCGAATCCTGTTCGGCCTCCAGAACATCCCCCCGGTGGGACTCACGCTCTCGACACAGTCCTACGCCGAGCCCGGCAACATCCACAACGCATCGAAGCTGATTATTACCACCCCGGGCAAGTGGCTGCTCAAGTTCTCGGCCCGCTGGACCAACAGCCCACTCGTTTCGACGGAGCGGTACATCATGATGGGCCCAGCCGCCGGCGGCGCCGTCTACTACGACAAGCAGTCCGCGAGCGGCTACGCGTTCAATCTCTCCGTTACCTGCATGGAGTGGTTCGCAGCGGGCACGGAGATCTGTTGCTTCGCATACAACAGCTCGGCGTCATCGATCGTCCGCGAGGGCGCGTCACTGATCACCGGGCTTAAGGCAACTCAGCTTCGGGCGGCGTAGTCAGGTGCGCGGTGAAAGCGCGCCACTCCCGCCCCGAAAAGGACAGCTCGCCACCTGGGCGGTTCTTCGTGTCGCGGACACGTACCTCGGATCCGAATTTCACCTCGACGCAGTTGCCGTTTTCGCCGGAATAGCTGGAAACGAACCAACCCCGGCGATCGTCACTCATGACGCTTTCTCCCGTCGCGCTATCTCGCGCCTGATCAGATCCACGGATTCCGCCTCGTCGTAGGCGATCTCGTTGACCAGCTCTTTCGCGAGGATCTTGTAATCCGCGACGTCGAGCGGGTCATCGACGAACGAGCCTGTCCTGTGGTGTTCGAGTGCGACGATGGACGGCACGCCGTCGTTGAAATGGTAGAGACTGAATGAACCGAGCAGGTCGCCGTGCCAATCGCCGTCCAGCGGGGCGAGCCGGAGCGTCACGGACCCCATCTCGGCGACCTTCCGCAGGTGCCGAAGCTGTCCGAGCATGACGCCGGGCCCACCGATGTTGCCCTCGATCGCTGGGTGCCCGAGCACAACCGTGTATTTCAGCGGGTCATCTCGCGTGATCGCGTGTTGTCGACCGAGCCGAAGGGTGACCAGGTGCTCGACCGTCGAGGGTTCGGACTTCGGCTTGCTGATGATCGCGCGGGCATACCGCCGATCCTGAATCAGGCCAGGAACGACGAGGGGCGACCACTCGAACATGCCGGTCGCGTTGGCTTCCATCTCCATGACACCGGTGAGTTGATGGGAGACGCCGGTCGGTCCCGGAGTAACCCACGTGCGGCCGCGGGTTTCGGTGCGAGCGAGCTCGAGGATTTCCTCGCGCTCCTTCCCGACGACGCCGATCACGGCGAGCAGTCCGGAGACCTGCTCGGCATCGGGGGACGTGGCGCCGGATGCCCAGCGGCTCACGGTGCTGTGGTTGACGCCGAGCCGTTCGGCAATGGCCCGGATAGTCATTCGCGGGTCGTCAGCCTTGGCCCGATCGAGCTTGGCACGGAGAAGACCGGCGAGCGTCCGGGCCCGCGGGTCTACCGCGGCTACGTCGTTGGTGCGCACCATGCACCAAACCCTATCCGCGCGCTCATGCGCCAACGCTAGCACCGACACCCGATCGGGCCATTGTGTCGCCGGTGCGTAACGGTGCACGCTAACGTGCACCAGATGCACCGTGCACCACTCAGGAGGCAACATGAGCTGCTTGTGGTGGCTGTTACCGCTGATAGTACTTGGTGCAACGCTGCCGCTCGCTCACCGTCTGGTGCGCCCACGCACCAGACGCAAGGACCGGCCGTGCCCCGGATAGGGCCGATCGCTCTCCTGACCGACCTTGACGACGGGCAGCTTCACGCGTTCTCCCTGGCTGCCTACCGCGACGACACCCTCGGCGAACTGGTGTCCGCATGCAGCCCTACGCCTCGCCGTCGCGACCGACTCTCGAACACCGACACCAAGGCGTTCATGTGCACCGCGTGCGCCGTAACCGTCTTAGATGGGGGACCCGATGATCGAGGCTGAAACCCGGCTCAAGCTGCAAAGCGCCCGAAGCGTCATGGTGGCCGTGTCGAACGACGTCTTTCGCGTCTCGCACGGCAACCTGTCCACGACCGACGCCGCGGAAGCCGTCCGCGAGATCGGCATGTCCCTGCACGACACCGGCCAGGGCCTCATGGACGAGGCCGACCGCATGGACGGCTCAATGCCACCTGAGGATCTCTCATGACCGCCGTCCTCCTCGTTGACCTCGGCGCCGTGTTCTTCGAGATCAACGGCGAAACCCACCGCGCACGCCTCGACCGGGTCCCCGCGGACGGCCAGCAGGTTCAAACCCTGTGCGGCGCCATCGCGAAGGTCGAATACCGGGAGCCCGTGAGGCCGATTGTCGGCCAGCCGATCCCGTGGTGCCGTCGATGCAACCACCTCCACGAGGTCGACATCGCGGCAGGTGGCCCGCGACAGGTGGCGCCTCGACGTCCGCCGACACCCCACCCGCGACACGAGATGCGTCGCCAGCTTGGCACCGGGTCGTCATCGTGATGGCCAGTTACGAGGAGTTCCTCGACGACGTCGAGGCGGGCAAGGTCTACATCGGCGGTGTCGGTGTGGGCTCGGATGGCTGGTGGGTACGGACCATCGGCGGGTCTCAGGAACTCAACGACGAGTACCTGAAACACCTCCATACCGCGTACCTCGCCGGCCGCATCGTGATCAGAGGGCCGCAGCTCCACCTCAACCGACCACGTAACAGCGAGAAGGAAGAACAGTGAACGACGCCCCCCGGTTCGACCTCGACGCAATTATCGAGATGGTCGCTTTGACCCGAAGGTTGACCGACCCGCAGACCGTAAGGGCCCAGGCTGTGGCAGTCGAGTTCGCCAAACTGATGCGCGCAGAGCTGCCGCCCGAGCATCTAGAGTCGGCCGGTTTCGCCGTGCTCATGGCCGCCGAGTCTTTGGCGGCATACATGCAGTTCGACAAGCCCAACCGCCTGTATGAGGCCATGACCAGCACCCTCTACTACACCGGGTATGACCTCGTGCGCTGGGCGCGGTCTGGTCAGTCAGGCACCACATGAACGCCCGGTCGGCGCGCTGTCCAGGGATGGGCGTGCCGACCGGGTTACCAACTTGCAAAAAGGAAGGTGCTGCAAAGGCTGACCATGCACTATGGACAGTCCACCCCGGACCGGCACATTCGGTTCGGGGTAAGCGCTTTCCGCAACACCGGTGCGTGCGCCAACCCGGGCGCACACGCACCGGCTGCACGCCGCCCGGGAGTAGGGGCCGGGGATGAACGATGCACCGGACCAGGGCCGACCCGTCTGTACCGTCTGCCACGGCCAGAAGAAGATGTGGGTTACTCGACGCTCGCCGAGCACGGGCCCGGTAACTCGCCGCGAGCTCTGCCCGCGTTGCAAGGGCACTGGCCTTGAGCCGTCCGAGTAGGGCCCGACGCCTAGCGACCCGCGGCGGCATTCCGTCTACGCGCCGCGACGCTCCTCCGCGCGAGCTCGCCGAAGTACGCTTTTCTGGCGCTCGCAGCGGCCAGGGCGCGCGCTTGCGGGGTCATGACGCCGTCCGGGTCGACTTCGCGCTCGAACCGCGCCTCTGCGGCCTCACGGGCGGGCGCGGTGCGCCGCGACCGGTCTGGAGTCTTCGCCCATGACCGGTGCGCGGCGGTCCGCGTCTGGCTGATCTTTTGCTCCGGGGTCATGCCCCGAGTGCACAGCCCCCATGTCACCCGCACAGCGCTAGAGGCGGTCCCCGCGCGCCAACGCCCGGTGGCGGTCGCGAGCCCGCTCGTCGGCCGCTGAGGACCCGTACCACTTCACCATCATGGAACCAGGCGCCCAGCCGCCGAGGCGTTCGAGATCCTGCTCGGACGCGCCATTCGCGAGCAGGTCATGCGCCCACGTGTGGCGCACCTTGTGCGGCCATGTGTCCGGAAGGCCGGCGCGCTCCGCTCGGCGTTTGATCATTTCGTAGACGCCGCTGCCGCTTAGCCGGAACGATCCTCGTGGGTTTGGTCGCGTCGCAACGAACAAGGCAGGTTCTGAGCCGATCTGACGTTGCCCGCGGGCTCGGAGGTACTTTTGGAGCGCAAGCGCGGTCTTGGCGCCGTACGGGATGAGGCGAAAGAGGCCGCCCTTGCCGAGCACCTTGACCTGTTGGTGCCCGCGGTCGACGTCAACAAGGTCGACGCCGCATAGCTCTTTCCGGCGCGTGCCTGTGTCGACCAGCATGCGAATGATCGCGGTATCGCGTCTGGCCACAAAGGACGATCCTGCCGCGGTATCGAGTAACGCGACGAGGTCGTCGTCGGGGATGATTTCAGGCGGTTGCTGTTTCGGGACGGGGAACTCGATCCCATCGATCGGGTTCCCCGTGACGCCGCTGTCTTCTTCCTTGCAGACGTAACGGTAGAAATCGAGCAAGCAGAACAGGCGCATCCGGCGCGTGGCCGCGGTGAGATTGCGCTCGTCCCGGTTGTAAGTGACGTACCTGAGTACGGCTGTCTTGTCTGCGGTCTCGATGTCCTTCTCAGGGCCCCACCACCGAATGAACCGCCCGACCTCCTTGTAGTAGGACTCCTTGGTTTCTTCGCCGATCCGCTCGGTGTGCTTGAGGGCGAGGCGGTACTCCTCGTGCCATTCGGCGCATGTCCCGGTCACCTTAGTTTCCTCCACAACCAACGCTGTGCGAACTGTGCTGGACCAGCACACAGCGCCGTTGTCACCGGAAACCGCAGGTAGGAGGGCCTACCTAGGCAGCGAGGTCAAACGACCTCTGCCACGAAAACCAGTAGTTCAGCCCATAAAAGCCGAGGATTTCCGACAGCGCCGCGACCCGCGCGGTGTCCCAGCGCTTGTCGGGGTCGCCGTCGGCGTTGGCGCCGGGAGTGAGGAACGTCGAGAAGAGGCCTTCCTTGCCCGCGAACTCGATGAAGTCCGCGTAGAAGGTCCGCTCGTGATAGTCCTCGGTGAGCTTGCGCTTGCCACGCTGTTCGAACCACTCGATGGTGGAACGCAGCAGGCGACGCGTCTCCGGGTCGAACTGCCGTGGGTCGTACCCACCCGGGTTCAGCAACAACGCGGTCGCCTTTTCGCTCATCGTCACTCCATGGTCGCCGAAGTTACTACCCGGTAACCGTAGCGCGCCGCCTCGCCGTCCGGCCACCGAACTCGATCGAAGTCACCCGTCCATGCTCGTCCCTCAGGAACCGCGCGGCGGGCCGACGGGTGTCGGCGGCCTTGGCCAGCACGTCTTCACCGACGAAGACGACCTCGAAGGCCGGCGGCGACGGGATGTCCTCCATGGTCACGACCATCTGCCCCCACAGGACGCCGTCCCGGTCGGTGATCTCGAATCCCAGGTCGCCGGTCTCGAAGCGGCCGAGGTACTCGGCGAAATCCGGCTGGGGCGACGGCGGCGCGCTCGCGATCGGGGGCAGTCCCACGAGGTTTTCCAGGCACCAGTCGACGACCCGGGGGCCGAGCACTCCGCCGCCCGCGCTGTTGGTCAGCACGGTCACCGCGAAGTCCTCCTCCGGCAGGGTGACGAACTCCGAAACCTGCAGGTTGCCGACGTTGCCGCCGTGCCGGACCAGCCGCGCGTCGCCGTGGCGCGTGCGCAGCCAGCTGAGCCCGACCTCCTCGAATGGCAGCGCCGCCGCGCGCTGCGGCGCGCGCAGGAGGTCACGGGTTCCGGCGGAGAGCGGAGCCTTGCCCGCCGACTCGCCCGCCAGGAAGAACCGCGCCCATTTCAGCTGGTCGGCGGCGGTGGACCAGAGTCCGCCGCTGGCGCTGTCCGCGCGGGTCAGACCCACGGTGTGCTCGACGGCGGGTCCGTCCTCGCCCAGCGCGTGGCCGACGGCGTGACCGCGGGTGAGCACCTCCCACGGAAAGTAGTACGACTCGGTCATGCCGAGTGGTTCGAGCAGCCGGGTGCGGACCAGTTCCTCGAAGGTGACGCCGGACTCCGCCTCCGCGACCCGTCCGGCCAGCTGGAATCCGGCGTTGCAGTAGGAGAACGCCTCGCCGGGCGGGAACACCTGCGGCAGGTCGCCGAACTGGTCGACGGCCAGCGCCAGCGCGTTGTCACCCCAGCCGGTGGTGAAGTCCACGTCACCGAGGAACCCGGCCGAGTGCGTGAGCAGATGCCGCAGGGTCACCGTCTTCCGCGCGACCGGATCGGCGAGCCCGAGCCCGGGAAGGTACTCGACAACGGGCTTGTCCAGGTCCAGCACACCGTCTTCGACCAGGGCGAGCACGGCGGCCGCGGCGAAGGTCTTGCTGGTGGAGCCGATCATGAACAGCGTGCCGGTGGTGACCGGCTGCCCGGTGTCCACACTGCACACCCCGGTGGCGAACACCGACTCCTCACCCCGGTACGTCACACCCGCCACGGCACCGGGGACGCTCGCCTCGCGCGCCCACTCGTCGAGCAGGCCTTGAAGTTCTTGAACGCTCTTCGACACTCGCGTCACCTTTCACGCCGGGGCTGGTCCGACCAGCGTTTCACCGGGTGAGGGAGCCGGTCTCGTGGAAACGGACGAACATCGGCCGCCCGCTTCGTCGGGCCGCGCGAACGCGGTGCGGGCGATATCACGTAGCCCGGGAGATCACGACCAAGTACACTGGCGTTGCGGTCCGCTCAGTTCTGCCTCGGGCCGCGTTTCGTTGTCGAATGACCACGCGCCGCGACCCCCGAGGTCTGCGCCGGGCAGGACAACCGTTCCTATTCTTACGGAGACACCAGGGCGCACACGCGCCCATACGCTTATGAGCACACCTACTTTCACCGAACTCGGCCTGCCCAAGACCCTCGTGGACTCGCTCGCCGAGCAGGGCGTCACCAGCCCGTTCCCGATCCAGGCCGCCACGCTGCCGCATTCGCTGGCCGGCCGGGACGTCCTGGGCCGCGGCCGCACCGGCTCCGGCAAGACCTACGGCTTCGTGCTGCCCGTCCTCGCCCGGCTCGCCGCCGGCCCGACGCGCCGCCGCCCCGGCCGCCCCCGCGCGCTGGTGCTGGCGCCGACCCGCGAACTGGCCACCCAGATCGAGGCGTCGTTCCTGCCGCTGGCGAAGCCGCTCGGTCTCAAGGTCACCACCATTTTCGGCGGCGTGAGCCCCAACCCGCAGATCACCCGGCTGCGTGACGGCGTCGACATCGTCGTCGCCTGCCCCGGCAGGCTCGCCGACCACATGCGCTCGGGTGAGGCGAAGCTCGACCACATCGAGATCACCGTGCTGGACGAGGCCGACCACATGGCCGACCTCGGCTTCCTGCCCGACGTCCGGCGCATCATGGCCGAGACGCCGGATCGCGGGCAGCGGCTGCTGTTCTCCGCGACCCTCGACGCGGGCGTCGACGTGCTGGTCAAGCGCTTCATGCACGACCCGGTCACGCACAGCGTCGACTCGGCCCAGTCGCCGGTCTCGACCATGAAGCACCACGTGCTGCACCTGGAAGAGACCCACCGGCTGCCGGTGCTGATCGACCTCACCGCCGCGCCGGGCCGCACGCTGGTGTTCACCCGGACGAAGCACCGCGCCAAGCAGCTGACGCGCAAGCTCATGGCCTCCGGCGTGCCGGCGGTCGAACTGCACGGCAACCTCGGCCAGACCGCGCGCACGCGCAACCTGGAGGCCTTCGCCTCCGGTGCGGCGAAGACGCTGGTCGCGACCGACATCGCCGCCCGCGGTATCCACGTCGACGACGTCACGCTGGTCATCCACGCCGACCCGCCGGTCGAGCACAAGGCGTACCTGCACCGCTCGGGCCGCACGGCCCGCGCCGGGGCGTCCGGCACCGTCGTCACGCTGATGACCGACGCGCAGGTCGGCGACGTCCGCGACCTCACCCGCAAGGCGGGCATCAAGCCGACCACGACGCAGCTCGGCCCCGGCCACCCGCTGCTGTCGGAGCTGGCGCCCGGCGAGCGTTCGTTCACCGCGTCGCCGCGGCGGCCGATCGTGGACACGCGCCCGAAGAAGGTCACCGCCGGCGGCGAGGCCATCCGCGGCAAGGGCGAAGAGGAAGAGCGCCCCGCAAACCGGGGCACCAGGACCGGTCGCGGTCGTGGCCCCTCGGCCGGTGGCCGGGGTGCTTCCGGCGGCGGACGGGGCCGTGGCGGCTCCTCGGAAGGCCGTTCGCGTCAGCCGAGGACCGAAGGCGACCGCCGTGGCGGCGCTTCCGCGGGTCAGGGCCGTCGTGCGGCCGAGACCACCGGGCGTCGCGAAGGCGCGCCCAAGGGCGGCGGTCAGGCCCGTCGCGGTGCCACCGACTCCCAGCCGCGCCGGGGTGGCGCCTCCGCAGGTGCCTCGAAGTCCCAGTCGCGCACTCAGTCCGGCGGCGCTCCGGCCCGCCGTGGCGGTGCCGCCGCGTTCTCCGCGGGCACCCGCGCGGGTGGCCGCCGCTCGCGCTAACGCGTGATCAACGACGTGATTCGCGTGATTGAGGCCGTAACTCGTGAGTTACGGCCTCAATCACGCTAGTGCGGGGTTCAGGCACGCGAATCACGCTTTTGCGGCGGCGCGGGCCGCGGCGGCCGCCCGGCGCTCCTCGAAACGCGACGCCTGGGTGTCGAGGCCCTTGAGGAACTGGTCGAGTTCGTCCCGCGCCTTCTCCCCCACCTCGCCGAGCCCTTCCAGCTCGAAGACCTTCCACTGCCGCAGCAGCGGCCAGATCACCTCGTCGTGATGGATCCGCAGGTCGTAGATACCCGCCTTCGCGATCAGCGCGGCCTTCCGCACGAAGCTCGGGATCACCGCGCCCGGCATCTGGAACTGGACGACCTCGTCGGTGATCGCCCGCATCATCGCGTCGGGTGAAAGCTGCAGCGACGCCTGCACCAGGTTCCGGTAGAAGATCATGTGCAGGTTCTCGTCCATCGCCACCCGCGCGAGCAGCTTCTCGCACAACGGGTCCTGCGTGTACTTCCCGGTGTTGCGGTGCGAAAGCCGCGTCGCGAGTTCCTGGAACGACACGTACGCGAAGACGTTCAGCAGTGCCTTGTCGCCGCTGTCGTACCCGGCCTGCATGGTCTGCATCCGGGCCCGCTCCAGCTCGACCGGGTCCACCGCGCGCGTCACCAGCAGGTAGTCACGGATGCAGATGCCGTGACGGCCTTCTTCCGCGGTCCAGCGGTGCACCCACGTGCCCCACGCGCCGTCGCGGCCGAAGGCCCGCTCGATCTCGCGGTGGTAGCTCGGCAGGTTGTCCTCGGTGAGGAGGTTGACCTCCAGCGAGGTCCGCGCGATCGGCGACACCCGCGACTGCTCGGGATCCCAGGGCTCGCCGCCCAGTTCAGCGAAGTTCTTGCCCTCGCTCCACGGCACGTACTCGTGCGGCATCCATTCCTTGGCGACCCCGAGATGCCGGTTGAGGTTCTCCTCGACCGTCCCCTCGAGTTCGAGCATCAGCCGGGTGCTTTCGGGAACCGTCGTCATGCGTTTTGTCCTTCCGGGGTACGGAAAACGCCCACCTACGACACCGTAACTTACGGTGTCGTAGGTAAGCCAGGCACGGAAGGTGAACTCACAGGACCCCGAAACGGACTGGACCTGGCTTTCGCAACAGCACCTCGTGCGATCACCCGACCGGACCGACGCTCTGACCGGCGAGCCAAAGGTTTCTTAGCTACCTACGGAATTCTGGGTGCGTCTGGGTCTTCTCGCGACTGGCGGGCGGCTGTGTCGCGAAAGCCACTTTCGGGACGTCAGATGTCGCGAAAGTGGCTTTCGCGACATGCTCGGCCGCGCTCGACGTGTGGGTCACGGGTCGGTCGGGTGGGCCATGAGCGAGAGAGTGCCCTGACCTCAGGTCGCCGGAACCGCCGCGAGCTTCGGCACCAGCTGCTCGATCGCGTAAGGGACGCTCAGCACCGTGTTGAACGAGATCGCGGCCCCCACCGGCGGATTGTCGTAGGTGATGAACAGATCCCGCTTTCCGGCCGAGACCTTCAGCTTCCCGTACACCGGATCCGCCCGGACCCTGGCCTCCGCGCCGGTGTCGGAGTTCAGCCACACCAGGCGATCCGCGTCGAACAGGTCGAACCGTTCCGAGGTGACCTCGACGACGTTCTTCGCCGGGTCGCTCTCCGCCTTGATCGGGTCGAAGGGCCGGAAGCCCAGCTCGGTCATGAAGATCATCTTCGGGTCGGTCGTGGTGAACGCCGAGAACTTGCCCGCCTCGAAGGTGTCGGCGACGACCATCGACAGCTTCGCGAACTCGGGGTGCTCCGCCCGCGCCTCGGCGAACCGCGCGTCGATTCCCTTGATCAGGTCTTCGGCCTTCTGCGCGAGCCCCAGCGCGCGCCCCACCATCCGGGTCATCTCCTGCCACGGCGCCGCGTAGTCCTCGTACTTCGGCGGCTGCGCGACGACGGGGGCGATCTGCGAGAGCTTGTCGTACTGCTCCTTCTTCATGCCGCTGTACTGGGCGAGGATCAGCTCCGGCTTGAGCGCGGCGATCTTCTCGAGGTTGTAGTCGTCGCGCTCGCCGACGATCTCCGGCTGCTTGTCACCCCAGAGCGCCTGGGTCCACGGCCACTTCCCGTACGGCCGTTCCTTGAACCAGTCGACGGCGCCGACCGGCCGGATCCCCAGCGCCAGCACCGCGTCGTGATCGGACAGGCCGAGCGTGACGATCCGCGACGGCTGCTTCTCCACTGTGGTCGAACCGTATTTGTGCTCGACGGTCACCGGGAAGGTGCCTCGCGCCTCCGGCGGGACCAGGGTCTCGTCGACGGACGGCGAGGACCCGCATCCGGCCACCAGCAAGGACATCATCAGCGCGGTCAGGATCGCCTTGACCCGCACACCGAAATCGGACATGCGGGTAAGGCTAGCCTGGCCAAAGTCCTAAAGGGACGCCGTGAGACCACGGGCACGCAGGACCGAACGTTCCAGCGGGCGGAACACCAGCAACTCGATTCCGACGCCGACCAGCAGGATCAGGAAGATCGCCGAGATCACGCCTTCCATGCTGTTGAACGACGAGCCCTCGTTGAGATACGCGCCGAGCCCCTTGCCCAGCGCCGGGGACAACGCGATCAGCTCGGCGGCCATCAGCGAACGCCACGAGAACGCCCAGCCCTGCTTGAGCCCGGCCAGGAAACCGGGCAGCGCGGCGGGCAGCAGGATGTGCCGGGCAGCGGACAGCCTGCTCGCCCCCATCACCTGCCCGACCCGCGGCAGCATCGGCGGGATCTGGTCGATGCCCGAGACGAGGCCGTTCGCGATCGAAGGGACCGAACCCAGCAGGACGACGAAGTAGATCGAAGCGTCGTTCAGCCCGAACCACAGGATCGCCGCCGGCACCCAGGCCACCGACGGAAGGCTTTGCAGCCCGGTCAGGAACGGCCCGACAGCGGCGCGGACCAGCCGGACCTTCGCCACCAGCAGGCCGAGCGGGGTCCCGATGACCACGCCGATGAGGAAGCCCAGCGCGGCGCGGTGCACCGACGTCCAGACGAACTCGAAGATCTCGCCGGTACTCGTGATGTCGACGAGTTCGTCCCACACCGCGAGCGGCGAGGGCAGCATCGTCTCGGGCCAGAACGCGGCGGCCCAAAGAATCTGCCACACCACGACCAGCAGGACCAGGAAGAGCAGCGGCGGCACGAACCCGCGCAGGAACCGCTTCCCCCGGCTCTCCCGGCGTTCGCCGGTGGGCGTGTCGAGCGAGTCGAGCCCCGCGCCGACGGCTTCGTCGGCCTCCTCCGCCGCGGTCACTTCAGCGTCGGGGCGGTCAAGCCGCGGCATGGGTACTGATCACCTCCCGGAGGTGACCGGTGATCTCCAGCGTCAACTCCTCGGCGTCGGAGGCCTGGACGTCGCGCCATTCCCGCACGACCCGGCCCGGCCGCGACGAGAGCAGCACGACCCGCTGGCCGAGCCGGACGGCCTCGCGGACGTCGTGGGTCACGAACAGCACCGAAGTGCCGGTGCTGCGGTAGACGCGCAGCAGTTCGCCCTGCAGGACGTCGCGGGTGATGGCGTCGAGCGCGGCGAACGGCTCGTCCATCAGCAGCAGCGACTGCTCCGGGTCACCGCCGACGCGCAGGGTCGCGGCCAGCGCCCTGGCGAGCGCGACGCGCTGCCGCATCCCGCCGGACAGTTCGTGCGGCCGCTTGTCGCCCGCGCCGCCGAGGCGGACGAGTTCGAGCAGTTCGGCCGCCTTCTCGCGGCGCTCGCTCCGGCCGAAACCGGCCAGGCGCAGCGGAAGTTCCACATTGCGGGCCGCGGTCAGCCACGGCATCAGCGCGGCTTCCTGGAACATCACCGCGGGCCGGGAGGTTTCGAGCGTGATCGAGCCGGACGTCGGCTGGTCGAGACCGGCGACCAGGTTCAGCAGCGTGCTCTTGCCGCAGCCGGACGCGCCGAGCAGGCAGACGAACTCGCCGGGTGCGACCGTCAGGTCCATTCCGTCGAGGGCCACGACGGCGCGGCCGGTCGGGCCGAACGCCTTCCGGACACCGTCCAGGCGCACGGCGACACCGGTGGACAGGCCAGGCTCCAAGGTGGTCGTCATCGCTGATCCCCTCCGGTCACTTCGTCAGCCCGGGCGCGTCCACGCCGGGCTTGCCCTGCTCCTTGAGCACGGCGTTGAGCGGGCCGAAATCGGCGAACCCCTTGAGGTCCACCGCGGACTTCACCACGCCCGCGGTCACCGAGTCCTTCGCGAGCTGGGTGAAGGTCGACGCCACGGGGTCGATGCCGAGTTCGATACCGGAGAACGCGCGGTCGAGGACGGCTTCGTTCAGCGTGCTGCCCGCGAGTGCCTTGAGTTCTCCGTTGACCACCTTCTTCGCCTCGGCGGGGTTGGTCTTCGCCCAGTCGATGGCGGCGAGTTCACCCTTGAGGATGGCGGTGACGGTCTCCGGGTGCTGCTGCAGGAATTCGCTGCGGACGATCACGACCGTGGTCGGGAACTTGCCTTCCGGCCACAGGGTCTTCTCGTCCAGCAGGACCTTCGCGCCCGCGTCCAGCACCAGCCGCGAGGACCACGGCTCCGGCAGCCAGCCGCCGTCGAGCTCGCCCTTCTTGAAGGCGTCGAAGGTCTTGGGGTTGTCGAGGTTGGTGATCTTGACGTCGGGCAGCTTCTTCTCGGCGATGAACTTCTTGAGCGCGACGTCCTGGGTGTTGGCCAGCGACGGCGTCGCGATGTTCTTGCCGGTGAGCTGCTCGGGCGTGGTGATCTCGGGCTTCACCACCAGCTGCGCGCCGCCGGTGACCGCACCGGAGACGAGCTGGATGGCGCCCTTGGACTTGGTGAAGGCGTTGATCGCCGGTCCGGAGCCGATGAAGGCGATGTCGAGCGAGTTGCCGAGCAGCGCGTTGACCTCTTCGGGTCCCGCGTTGAACGTCTGGGTGGTGAGCTTCGTCGAGCCGAGCTCCTTGGCGAAGAAGCCGTTCTTGACCCCGATCAGCGCGGGCGCGTGCGTCACGTTCGGGAAGTACCCGACGCGCACCTCGCCCGCGGCGCCCTGGCTCTTCTGCTCCGGTGGCGCCGCGGCGTTCTCCGCGCGTGAACACCCCGCGATCCCACCGGCCAGGGTCAAGGCGGCGAAGGCCGCGGCCAGCAAGCGGGTTCTGTGGTGGGTGCTCACGGGGGACGCCTTTCGGGGGATAAGACTCAGCCTGGGTGGTGGCCGCGAGAGTCGCATGTTCACCCACGTGCCTGCATCGCCATCCGGATGACGGGAAACATCCTGAGAAACCTTGACACCAGGCGGAACTGTTGTTCCACATGTCAGGACGGGCGTCCCGATGGCGCCTCCCCCGATCGGGCGTCCTCCCGGTGTAACGGTCCGGGCCGAACGGGCGAATCACGCTTAGTGGTGAAGCACCCTCGGACCGTCGCGATGGCGGGCGTCCTGACGGCCGGCATCGGGCTGGGCGTACTGGCGACGACGCTCAAGATCGCCGACGGCACGCACACCGTGCTCGACACCACCCTGTCGACGACGACCGGGTTCCTCTTCCTGCTCGCCGGCGCCGTCGCGCACGTGCGCCGCGCCTCGAACCCCATCGGCCTGCTGATCGCGCTGGCCGGGCTCGCGCTGTTCGCCGAGGACCTGCAGTTCGCCGGGGACCCCCTCGCGCACACCGTCGGCCTGGCGCTGACCGCCGCGTCCAGCCCGGTGATCGCGCATCTCGTGCTCGCCTTCCCGCACGGGAAACTCCGGTCCCGCTGGGAGCGTGTCCTCGCCCTCTCCGCGTACGCCGTGGTCTTCGGCTCGGCGGTGCTCGGCCTGCTGGTCAACGACGATCCGAAGAACCTCGCCGCGATCGCGGCCTCCCCGGAGGCCGAACAGCTGGTCAAACGGCTGCTCGAACTGGTCGGCGCGCTGATCGGCGGCGGCGTCGTCGTGGTGCTGCTCTACCGCTGGCTCGCCGGACGGCTTCCGCAGCGGCGGCTGCTCTCCCCGGTCGTCGCGATCGCCGTGATCGGCGCGGTGAGCACCACGGTCGGCAGCGCGCTCGGCTCCGGGCATCCGGTCTCCGAACCGCTGCTGGACGTGTACCGGATCTCGTTCTGCCTGTGGCCGCTGGCGTTCCTGATCGGCGTGCTGCGGGCCCGGGTCGGCAACGCGGAGATGATCCGGCTCCTGCTGGAACGCGACGGCTCGGGGCTGGCCGCGCTCGTGCAGGACGACGAGGTGTGGAAGGACAGCCGGTCGATCGACGCGCTCAACGCCGCCGCCGGGCTGGTGCTGGACAACCAGCGCCTCGCCGCGGAACTGGAGGAACGCCTCGTCGAGGTCCAGGCGTCCCGCGCCCGCATCGTGGCCGCCGCCGACGACGAGCGGAGGCGCGTCGAACGGGATCTGCACGACGGGGCGCAGCAACGCCTGGTGAGCATCGTCCTGCTGCTGCGCATGGCCGAACGCCGGCTCGGCGACGACCTGACCCCGGCCGTCGCGGCCCTGCTGAAAGGCACCATCGACGAGTTGCAGGCCACCGTCACCGAACTGCGCGAACTCGCGCGCGGGCTCCGGCCCCCGATCCTCACCGAGGCCGGGCTGATCCCCGCGGTCCGGTCGCTGCTGGACCGGATCCCGCTCGCGGTCGACCTCGCGGAGGCGGACGTGCCCCGGTTCAGCGGCCCCGTGGAGGCGACGGCCTACTTCGTCGTCTCGGAAGCTGTCACCAACGCGCTGAAACACGCGCAGGCGCGGGAGGTCCGCGTGCGCATCGGCGTCGAGGAGGACGGCCTGCGGGTGGACGTCCACGACGACGGCACCGGCGAGGCCGACATCGACGGCGGCTCCGGGCTGCACGGCCTGCGCGACCGTGTCCGCGCGCTCGGCGGTGAGCTCACCGTCCTCGGCGAGCCCGGTACCGGCAGCACGGTTTCGGCCGTGATCCCGATGGACGTCTAGGCCAAGCCGCGGATCGCGCGGGCGGGCGGGCGCGATCCCTGGATCGACGCGACCATCTCCACCACCCGCCGGGTGCGCTTGACCTCGTGCACCCGGAACACCTTCGCGCCCTCGGCCACCGCCCAGGCCGTCGCGGCGAGGGTGCCGTCGACCCGCTCCGCGAGTTCCACGCCGAGCGTCTCCCCGACGAAGTCCTTATTGGACAGTGCCATCAGCACCGGCCAGCCGGTGTCGGCCAGTTCCCGCGCGTGCCGCAGCAGCGCCAGGCTGTGCCAGGTGTTCTTTCCGAAGTCGTGGGTCGGGTCGATCAGCACCCCCTCACGCGGGACACCGAGCGCGACGACCGCTTCGGCGAGGGCCGTCGTCTCCGCGACGACCTGGGCGACGATGTCCGGATAGCGCACCCGGAACGGACGGGTGCGCGGGACGGCGTTCCCGGTGTGCGAGCAGACGTACCCGGTGCCGAACTCCGCCGCGACCTCGGCCAGCTTCGGATCGGCTCCCGCCCAGGTGTCGTTGATCAGGTCCGCGCCCGCCTCGGCCGCGCGCCTGCCCACCTCGTGGCGCCAGGTGTCGACGCTGATCACCAGGTCGGGGTGCAGTTCGCGGATCCGCTCGACGAACGGGACCACCCGCCGGATCTCTTCCTCGACGTCGACCTCGGCACCGGGACCGGCCTTCACCCCGCCGATGTCGACGATATCCGCCCCCTCCTCCACCGCCCGCGCGACGGCGGCGAGCGCGTCCGGGTCGGCGAAGGTCGCGCCCTTGTCGTAGAAGGAATCAGGGGTGCGGTTGACGATCGCCATGACCAGGGCCCGGTCCCGGGCGACGCGGCGGCCGCGGAAGGTCAGCTCGTTCACGTACCGATCGTAGGCGAGCGGGCGGCCTCGCGGAGAGTGCCGCCCACCGGGACCGTCCCGGGCAGCGGGAACGGCCGTTGACTCGCCACCGAAAAGGCGGGTAGACGTTGTCCTGCAAGGAAAGTTCAGCCGGTGTCCCCGCGCAGGAAGGGCCTCGCATGTCCCCGGATCCTCTTCGCACGGCCCGGCTGACGCGGCGCACGATGCTCGCCGGGACCGCGGGCGCCCTCGGCGCGCTGGCCCTGCCCGGCACGGCGAGCGCGGCTCCGGTCGACTGGTCCCGGGCGGTCGTCGACTCGACGATGAAGCGCTTCACCCCGGCCACCCTCGGCGGCTGGGGCTACACCCGCGGTCTTTACCTCTACGGCCAGTACCTCGTGTACCGGCGCACCGGCGAGCGGCGCTACCTCGACTACATCCTCGCCTGGTACGACCGGTTCGTCACCGAAAGCGGGATCGCAGGCGGCTTCACCAACCTGGACGCGATGCGCTCCGGGCAGATGTTCCCCTTGCTGTACACCGAAACCGGGCAAGCGAAGTACAAGACCGCGGCGGAACAGCTGCGCGCGCGGTTCCCGTCCTATCCCCGGACGTCCGACGGCGGGATGTTCCACGCCACGAGCAAGACCGGGCAGTTGTGGGCGGACGGCGTCTACATGGCGCAGCCGTTCCTGGCGCTGTACGGCAAGACCTTCGGCGATCCCGGCTACTGCTACGAAGAGGCCGCGAAGAACGTCATCGTCTACTTCGACAGGCTCAAGGAGCCCGCCACGGGCCTGCTCTACCACGCCTACGACGAAGACGGCTCGGAACCGTGGGCTTCGGGCGACGGGCGGCATTCGAAATTCCACTGGGCCCGCGCGATCGGCTGGCTCGGGATGACGGCGATCGACCTCCTCGAGATCCTGCCCGGCGGCCATCCGCGCCGGAAACGCCTCGTCGAGGTCGTCAAGTTCCTCGCGGCCGGTTACACCCGGTGGCAGGACCGGGCCTCGGGCCGCTGGTTCCAGATCGTCGACCGGGGTGGCGACCAGGACAACTGGCTGGAGACCTCGGCGTCGGCGATGTACACCTTCCTGCTCTCGCGCGGCGTCGAACGCGGCCATATC
The DNA here is from genome assembly GCF_002849735.1 of Amycolatopsis sp. BJA-103. GTDB lineage: Bacteria > Actinomycetota > Actinomycetes > Mycobacteriales > Pseudonocardiaceae > Amycolatopsis. The sequence continues at coordinate 9,464,985 of NZ_CP017780.1, read as the reverse complement.
GGCCCTGAATACCGGCCCGTCGCCGCTAAGGGCCACCGCGGGGTCCTGTCCCAGATCTCGGCCGGTGCCGATGGATTGGCGGATATCAAAAACATCTCCGAGGGCACTAACGTCGGTGACACCGCGTATTACTACGCGCGTAAGCGCAACACCAACGATTTCCACGGTCTCGGTGCGTTCCTCATCATGAATGAGCAACTCGCTTTTCCCGGGCGGTGCAGGGTATTGACCTGAGGCGCTAACATCGCGTGCTGCGACGCCCACTCCCAGGAGGGACGACCGGATGCGCGAGACGCCACCCCAGGCTTCTTATACCCGGCTCGAACTCGGTGACACCAGCACGATCTCGGTAGGTGTGACGGTTTCCCCGCACATCTCGCTGGTTTCGATGCTCGTCGAGGTCGTCGGCGGGTACGACCGCGGCCTGCCCGCCCCCTGGCGCCGTCAGGTGGGCTCGGCGATCCCCGAGCAGGGTTACCGCGCCGCGAGCGCGCTCGCCCGACGGGGGACCTCCGTCCAGCCGGACTTCATCGTGCCGATCAGTCCCACCGAGGACGCCGCGGCCGCCGCGCAGACGGAAATGCTGCGCGACCTGACCGAAGCCGACGTCCACAAGGGCCTGGAAGAGGTCTTCGGCGATCGGTTGCCCGCGCAGTGGCGGCAGGCCGCCGACCATCCGAGACGCTGGGTCGCCTCGCTCGCGGACGCCTTCACCGCGACCCGGCTGGCGACCGAAAACCTGTGGACCAAGGCCCGTCCCCTGCTCGACCGCGAGATCGAACGCATCGGCGTCGCCTCCGTCCGCGGCGGGACCGACGCGGTACTCGGCCTGCTGCGGCCCCATTTCCGGTTCAGCAACGGCTCCCTGCTGCTGCCCGACGCCGAACCGGCGCGGTACACCGCCCGTGGCCGCAAGCTGATCCTCGTCCCGATGCTCGCCGGCTGCCGGTCTGTGGTGTCCAACTTCGACGAAGAGGACACCATCTGGATCGGCTACCCGCTGCCGGGACTGGACGGCCTGCTCGAGAACGGCAAGCCCGAAACACCCCCCGGCGTCGACGGACTCGACCTGGTGGTCGGCGCCCATCGCGCGAAACTGTTGCGGCACTTGGGAAAACCCGCGCGTATGGGCGAGATCGCGAATCTCCTGTCCTGTGCGGCCAGCACCGCGACCTATCACTGTGAGCAGTTGGTCTCGGCCGGTCTGATCCAGCGGCACCGCGAGGGTCAGGTCGTCCTCGTGGTCCGGACGCCTCGCGGTGACGCACTGGTGGACCTGCTGTCCTGACTCGTGAGCGGTAAGGACGGTTAGCTCGTCGCGCGATCACCGACCAGGCCGACCTCGGTCCAGGTGGTCGTGAGTGGCATTTCGTGTTCTATTGAGGGGAGGTCGAACGTGTCGTGTTCAGGCGGGATGGGCGCTCACGTGTGATCGGGCGGCGATCACCCGTGATCAGAGACGGATCACCCGTGATTGAAGCCGGATCTCGCGTGATCGGGCGGCGATCATGGAGTTCGGCGTCTGATCACGCGAGATCCGTCTCTGATCACGCGAGTCACGCCCTCGCTCACCTTGGGTTCAGCCACAACGCCACCGTTGCCCTACCCCTCAATAGAACCCGCTTTGCCACTCACGACCACCCCGACCCAGCACGCCACCATCCCCGGTGTTGCGAAAGCCACGTTCGCAACGTTGAAGGTTGCGAACGTGGCTTTCGCAACAGCTCGTCGCGCGATCACCCGACCGCGATGCGTGAAGGCCCTTCCCCAAGTACGTGAAGGACCCCATCACTGCGTCTAGCGCAATGAAGGGGTCCTTCACGTACTTCAGGGCGACCAGAGTGCCGAACCGTTAGACCTTCTGCAGCCCCGGCTTACCCGCTTCGACGACGTAGCTGCGGTCCGCGGCCAGGGTCACCTTCGAGAAGTCGTACTCGGTGGTGTCCGAAACCGTCATGAAGTCCGCCCGCATCTGCGTTTGCGACGCCGTCACCCGGACATAGCCACGCTTTCCCCGGCAGTACTTGACGTGCGGGTTGTTCGACAGCCAGGTCGACGACGGATCGGTCGCGGTGTCGCTGTTGCTCGTGACCGAGGTCGTCACCAGTTCCGAACCGAACACCGGGTCGCTGTGGTTGAAGTAGTCGCGGCGCAGATCGGCCGCCCAGTGCCGGTGGACGTCGCCGGTCAGCACGATCGGGTTCGGCACCTTGCGGTCCACGATGCCCTTCGCGATCCGGTCGCGAGAGGCCTCGTAACCCTGCCAGGAGTCGGGGCTCTCACAGGTCGCCTTGTTGCCGTCGCCGTCACGGGTGGCGAAGAAGACCTGCTGACCGAGGAAGTCCCACTTCGCCGGATGCGTCTCCAGCGCCTTCAGCAGCCAAGCCTCCTGCGCCGTGCCCAGGATGCTGCGCGACGTCGACCGCATGTCGGTGCACGACGGCCCCGCCGAACCGGACGGGTCTGGCACCTGCGCGTTGCGGTACTGACGGGTGTCGAGCATGTGGAACCGGGCGAGGTTGCCCCAGCCGAACTGCCGGTACAGGCGGATCGCCGCGCCGCTCGGCTTGGCGGTGGAGCGGATCGGCATGTTCTCGTAGAACGCCTGGAAACCAGCGGTCTTGCGCTCCGCCGTCGCCGGAGCGGTGGAGCCGTTCCAGTTGTTCATCACCTCGTGGTCGTCGAAGACCACGATCCACGGCGCCATCGCGTGTGCGTTCTGCAGGTCGGCGTCGGTCTTGTGCTGGGCGTGCCGCGCGCGGTAGTGCGCCAGCGTCTTCACCTCGTCGGTGAAGGCCAGCTTGCGCGGATTCCGTTCGGCGGCCACGCGGCCGGACTTCTTCTCGTACATGTAGTCGCCGAGGAACAGCACCAGATCCGGATCGTCGGCGAGCATGCCCTTGTACGAGTGGTACCAGCCCTCCTCCCAGTGCTGGCAGGAGGAGAAGCAGTACTTCAGCTGGTCCACGACCGCACCGGCGGCGGGGGCCGTCCTGGTCCGGCCGACCGGCGAGATGTAGCCGCTGGTCTTGAAGCGGTAGAAGTACTCGCGTCCCGCCTGGAGCCCGGCCGGCTCGATGTGCACGCTGTGCCCGGAAGCGCGGGCCGCGGTCGCGGTGCCCTTCTGCACGACCGAGGAGAACGCCTGGTCGTTCGCGATCTCCCAGTCCACTGTGTACGAAGCGTCCGGCATCCCGCCGAAGCCGTCGGGGTTCAGCGGGGCGGGAGCGAGACGCGTCCACAGCACGACACTGTCCGGCAGGGGGTCACCCGAGGCGACACCGAGCTGGAACGGGTCGCGGATGGCGGGCGCCGCCGCCAGCGTTCTCGCGTTCGCCCACGAAGGCACCGTCGACGACAACGCAGCCGCCGAAACCGCCGCGGCTCCACCGAGGAGTACCGCCCGCCGGTTCACCTGACCCATGAGAATTCAACCTTTCGAAGTGGGGAAAGAACGGGGAGGGATTTCACGCGGCGTAATCGGTGATGCCGGCGCTACACGCTTCGAGGGCCGGATTCGCGGAAGCGTTGGCGACGCAGACCTTGTAATAGACCCACGAGCCCTTCGCGACCGGCACGGCCTTGTCGACGTGGGTGCCGTTACCGCCGGAAGCCCAGACGTAGAACGGGCCGGCGCCACCCTTCAGCCAGTAGGCGACCACGGCGGACTTGCCGTCGGCGTCCTTGTCGTAGACCAGGAAATGAGCATCCGATGAACGGAACTGGCCCTCACCGGCGCAGACGCCGGTGGAGCATTCGGCACTGCCGGTGCCGACCCCGCAGTCGGGCGCGATCCGCTGGTCGGAGCCGGTGTAGACGTAGCCGTCGGAGATGTAGCCGCCGAGCGCGGGGACGTAGTCCCACAACGTCGTCTTGCCGAGGGGACCGGTGACCTCGGTCCCGATCGTCTGGCAGTCGATGGTCACCGTGGCGCCGTTGGCCACCGTGCGCACCGCGGTCGAGGTGGTGCTCGGGGCGCGGCGCACGTTCAGCGGATCACCCGCCGTCTTGACGGTCCCGGTGGCCGCGGCCAGCGCGGGAGTCGCGCCGGCCAGGCCGAAAGCACCCGCCGTCGCCAGCACGAGGAAAAAACCGGCGAGCCGCCGGACACTTGAACGCTTCATGGCTGCAGCGTCGACCGGCCTCGTACACGACCCGTACAAACCGCGTCCACTGTCTGCACTTGCATGCGAATGGATCTAGCCACCATGGCGGGACGGCAATATTATCGGCAGATATGGGGCTCCTGCCGTATTGGCGGTTTAGGTGACAATTCTCGGGTTTCGCGTTCTCGGTCCGCTCGAAGTGGCGGTGGACGGACAGGTGGTGCCGCTCGGCGGCCCCAAACCGCGTCTGCTGCTCGCCGCTCTCCTGCTTCAACCCAACGTCGTCGTCTCCACCGAACTGCTGATCGAGGTCCTGTGGCCTTCGTCGGCTCCGCGTTCGGCGGCGGCGAACATCCGCACCTACGTTCATTCGCTCCGCAAACGTCTCGCCGATCGCGATCCGGAACTGGGGGAACGCATCGGCAGCCGGGCGTCCGGCTACATCCTCAAAGCCACCCCGGGGGAGATCGACCACGTCCGCTTCGGCGAATTGGCCGCCGCCGCGCAGGACGCGCTCGGCCACGGGGACGCCGAATCCGCCCTCGGCCTGCTGGATCAAGCCGAAGCGCTGTGGCGCGGGGAGGTCCTCGAAGGGCTCCCCCACGACCACGGCTGGGGCGCGACGGTGGCCCGGCTGACGGAATCACGGCTCGCCGTCCAGGAACAGCGGTTGCGGGCGAGGATCGAGCTCGGCCGCACCGCCGAAGCCGTCGCCGAACTGCGCGGCCTGGTCACCGAGCATCCCCTGCGCGAAGAACTCTGGCAGCAGCTGATCGTGGCGCTGCGGGCCGACGGTCGCACGGCCGAAGCCATCGAGGCCTACGAAACGGCCGAGAAGGTGCTGGCCGAGGAGCTCGGCACCGGACCGGGGCCGCGGCTGCGGGAACTGCGGGCCTCGCTGGTCGTGACGCCCCCCGTCACCGCGGACGCCGTGGCCGCCGCCCTCACCCGGCCGATGACGCCGGTCTGCCAGCTTCCGCTGGACCTGCCGGACTTCACCGGCCGCGACGGGGTGGTCGGCGCCCTCGCCGACCTCTTCCGTGACCGTCGCGATCAGGGAAAACCCGCGATCGCGGTGCTTTCGGGGGCGCCGGGGGTCGGCAAGTCCTCGGTCGCGATCCGGGTGGCGCACGCGGTCCGGGAGGACTTCCCGGACGGTCAGCTGCACGTCGACCTCGCCGGGACGTCGTCCTCGCCCCGGCCCCCGATGACCGTGCTCGCGGAGTTGCTCCGCGCGCTGGGGGTCCCCGACGCGGGGCTGCCGCGTGATCTCCCCGAACGCGCGGCGCTGCTGCGGTCCAAGCTGGCGAGCATGCGCATGTGCGTGGTCCTGGACGACGCGGGCAGCGCGGCACAGGTCCGGCCGCTCCTGCCCGGCGCCGGTGCCTGCGCGGTACTGGTCACCAGCCGGGTGCGGATGCCGGATCTGGCCGGGGCCACCCCGTTCGACGTCGACCTCCTGCCCGAGGCCGAGGCCGCGAAGCTGCTCGAAGGCATCGTCGGCACCGAGAGGGTCGCCGCGGAGCCGGACTGCGCGGCCGCGATCCTCCGGCACTGCGGGTACCTGCCGCTGGCGATCCGGGTCGCCGGGGCGAAGCTGACCAACAGGCCGGGCTGGACGCTGCGTGTCCTGGCGGACAGGCTGCGGGACGAGAGACGAAGACTCGACGAACTCCGGGTCGGCGATCTGGCCGTCCGCGCCAGTGTCACGCTCAGCTACGACCTCCTGCCGATGTCGGCGGCGACCGCGTTCCGCGGCCTCGGCGGGCTCGGCTCGGTCCAGTTCCCCGCCTGGGTGGTCGCGGCGCTGCTCGGCCGCGCGCACGCCGACGACGTCCTCGATGTGCTGGTGGACGCCCACCTGGTCGAACTCATCGGCTCGGACGGCACCGGCGAGCCCCGCTATCGCCTGCACGACCTGTTGCGGTGCTACGCCCTCGAACTGCGTGCGCAGGACGTCCCGGAGAAGGCGCGCGAGGCCACGAAACGGGTGCTGGAGGGTTATCTCGCGCTCGCGGTCGAGGCCGCGGACCGGATGCCGATCCACTTCTTCGGCCTCTACCGGGACGACACTGCCGACCAGCCCGCGCTCCCGCGGGGAACCGGACGGCTGGTCGAGGATCCGGCCGCGTGGTTCGCCGCCGAGCGGCACACCTGCGTCGCCGCCGTCGCGCTGGCCGCCGACCTCGGCTTCGACGCGCTGGCCTGGCGTCTGACCGCCGCGCTGGCGCCGTACTTCGACCAGCGCGGCCACCAGGACGACTGGCTGCAGACGCACGCCGTGGCGCTGGCCGCCGCCCGCCGGTCCGGCGAGATCCGCGGGGAGGCGATCATCCAGCGCAACCTCGGCCAGATCCAGCTGTACCAGGACAGCTACGCCGAGGCGCTGGTCGCGTTCGAGCAGTCGCAACTGCTGTTCGACAAGATCGGCGACGCGCGGGGCGCGGCGATCGCGCTGGCCGGGCTCGGCACCGTGCTGCGGATCAAGGGCGAGGACACCGTCGCTCTGGAGCACTGCCACGCGGCGCTCGATCAGTTCTCCGCGGCCGGTGATCCGCACGGCGAGGCCGTCGCGCGGATCGCGATTGGCGCGGTGTGGCTGGCGCGGCGCCGGTTCACCGACGCGGAACACTGGTTCACCGAGGCGCTCGAACAGTCGGCGAACATCGGCGACCGGCATCGGGAAGCGCACGCGTTGAAGCGGCTCGCGATGCTGCGGCAGCATCAGGGCAATCTCGCCGGCGCGCGGGAGCGGGTCGACCGGGCCATCGCGATCTTCAACGAACTCGGCGACGACCACTGCGTCGGGTACGCGAACCAGAACCTCGGCGAGTTGTATCTGCACAGCGGCGATCTCGCCCACGCGCAACTGCTGCTGGTCAATTCGCTGAGCGTGCACCGCCGCAACGGGGACCGCCGGTCCGAGGCGGAGGTGTCGCAACTGCTCGGGCAACTGCACGAGGCGCTGAGCCAGCCGGAGCGGTCACGGACCTATTCGGAACGCGCGTTGGCGTTGTGGCGGGAGCTCTCCGCGCGGCCGCAGGAATCCGCGCTCGCTTCGCGCCTTCAGGAAGCCGCCGAAGCCTCCTACGGGAAGCCTGCTTCCGCCTGATCCTCACTCAGCGAGACGGCACCCCCTCCGGTGCCGTCTCGCTTTTTGTATCGATCGTGTACACGCCCCGGCGAAGCTCCCTTCGTAGCAACCGAGAGTGCTCGAAGGGAGACCGGAATGGTCCGGACCGTGAAGGCCCGCCGCGTGATGGCGGCCGTGCTGGCCATGGGGGCGGTCACCGCGCTGGCCGCCGGCCCCGCGAACGCGGCGGCGGAGGGAAGCTGGCGCGCCGATCTGTCCACTGTGGATGGCGACGACGTCAACGTCCGCAGCGACGGCGGTGTGCTCAGCCTGGAAAACGCCGCGTGGCACAGAAAACCCGACTCCATCGGCAGCCAGGGCTACCTGCTGCTGGCCGAGCGGAACCTCGGGAAGCCGGTGAACCGCGTGACCGCGCAGGTGACCGCCGAAGCGCCGAACGGCACCGAGGTCGAGGTCGACGTCCGCGGCAAGCTCAACGCCAACGACTGGACGGAATGGACTCCTACCGAAGGAGGCGCCGCCCAGCTGTCCGCTTCGGTCTCCACGGTCCAGGTCCGCGTCGGACTGCGCACCGTGAACGACGGCGTGACCGCGAAGGTCAGCGACATCACCCTGCAGGGTGAGCTCGGCCCGCAGGTCAACGCGATCGGCGCGGCCGCCGCCCCGCTGACGTACAAGGTCTTCGGTACCCGTGAAGGTCTCGTCGGCGGCACCACCGCCAACGGGCACGTGATCAAGTCCCGCGACCACTTCGTCGCCCTGCCGTCGGGCCGCGGCCTGGCGCCCAAGAACACCGGCAACTACACCGTCCGGATCTGCCGCACCGACAACAGCCGCTGCGAGTACGCGCCGGTGTGGGACGTCGGCCCGTGGAACACCAAGGACGACTACTGGAACCCGTCGGCCACCCGCCAGATGTGGAAGAACCTGCCGCAGGGCAAGCCCGAAGCGCAGGCCGCGTACCAGGACGGCTACAACGGCGGCAAGGACGAGTTCGGCCGCAAGGTGGCCAACCCGGCGGGTATCGACCTCGCGGACGGCACCTTCTGGGACGGCCTGAAGATGACGGACAACGGCTGGGTCAACGTCTCCTACCTGTGGACCGGCTCCGGTCCGACCGGCGTCATCAGCACGGCGGGCGACCCGATGAACGTCCGGGCGTCGGCGAGCACCACCGCGGCGATCAAGGGCCTCGCGGCGAACTACGCGAAGGTCAACATCGAGTGCTACGTCGAGGGCGAGACCGTCACCGGCAAGTTCGGCACCAGCAACATCTGGGACCGGATCGGCCCGGGGCACTACGTCTCCGACACCTACCTGAAGACCGGATCGGATCTCCCGGTGGCACCCAAGTGCTGAGGCACCCCTGAACGCGAAGGCCCGGCGCACCCCATAGCGCCGGGCCTTCGCCCTTTGGTCCGCCCTTTTTCCCGCGCGGATGGACCTTGTGCCGGGTCGTCCGCCCTCCAGACTGTGCGGTAGCCACGACCTGAGGGGGTCCCATGCATCCGCCTGAAACGACCGCGTTGCGCCGGAAACTGTCCGGCGCGGTGGTCACCGCCGCCGACCCGGGCTACGACGCCGCCCGGGCCGTGTGGAACGGGGACATCGACCGGCGCCCGGCCGTGGTCGTCGAATGCGCCGGCCGCCAAGATGTCGTCACCGCGCTGGCCTTCGGCCGTGAGAAGGGCCTCGAGATCACCGTCCGGGGCGGCGGTCACAGCTTCAGCGGTTCCGCCGTCACCGACGACGGCCTGGTGATCGACCTCGGCGGGCTGCGCCGGGTCACCGTCGACCCGGCCTCCCGGACCGCGCTGGTCGGCGGCGGCGCGCTCTGGGCCGACGTCGACGAGGCGACCCAGCGGTACGGGCTCGCGACGGTCGGCGGCACGGTGAGCGACACGGGCGTCGGCGGCCTCACCCTCGGCGGCGGTTTCGGCTGGCTGACCGCGAAACACGGGCTCACGATCGACAACCTGGTTTCGGCGGAGGTCGTGACGGCCGACGGCCGGATCCTGCGGGCTTCCGAGGGAACACATCCGGATCTGTTCTGGGCGCTACGCGGTGGCGGCGGCAACTTCGGCGTGGTCACGGAATTCGAGTTCCGGCTGCACCGCGTCGGCCTGGCCGAGGTCGGGATGTTCTTCTGGACGCTGGAGGACGCGCCCAAGGCGCTGCGCTTCGCGAGGGACGTGATCGCGACGCTGCCGCCGGGCACCGGTGCCATGCTCGTCGGGCTCAACGCGCCACCCGTTCCGTTCGTCCCGGCCGAGTACCACCTCGTGCCGGGTCTCGCGCTGGTCGTCACCGGCTTCGACGGTCCCGATCGGCACGCCCGGCTGATCGAGCGGATCCGGGACGGGCTGCCCACGGCGTTCGAACTGGTCTCCCCGATGCCTTACGCCAACCTGCAAAAGCTGCTGGATCCGACTGCGCCCCGCGGCATCCTCGCCTATGAGAAGTCGCTCTACGTCGACTCACTGTCCGAAGAGGTCATCGACCTGATCGCCGCGCGCCTGCCGGACAAGGCGTCGCCGATGACCATCATGCCGATCGTGCCGTTGCAGGACACGTACTCGACGGTGCACGACGACGCGACCGCGTTCGGCGGCCCGCGGACGCCCGGCTTCGTCGTCGGTTTCGCGGCCACGGCCACGACCCCGGAACTCCTGGCCGCCGATCGCGCCTGGGCACGGGCGCTGTGGGAAGAACTCCTGCCGCATTCCAACAACCACGGCGGCTACCTGAATTTCCTGAACGAATACGACGAGGACAGGGTCCGCACGGCGTACGGCGCGGCGAAGTACGCGCGGCTGGCCGCGATCAAGGCGGTGTACGACCCGGAAAACGTGTTCCACCACAATGCGAACATCCGTCCCGCTGAGTGAGGCTTCTTTATTCACAACCATGAATGGCCTTCACAAGCGCGTAACCGTCGTGCGAAACTCCCGTGACGCATTTCCCACTGACGAATGGCGGGCATTGTGAGCGTTTCGCGGCGAACCCTGTTGACCACCGCTGCCGGTGCCGCCGTCGCGGCGGCGGCGATCCCCTCCGTCGCCAGCGCGGCGGAGGAAGAAGCCGCCGGGGTAACGAGTTTCCGCCGGGCGGCGGACTACGCGGTGACCAAGCTGCGGGCCGTCGCCCCCGGCGTGAGCACCTTTCCGGAGATCACCCGGTTCGAGAAATGGACCTATTCCGCCAAGGGCGGCTGGATCGGCGGTTTCTGGCCGGGAACATTGTGGCTCGCGTCGATCTACAGCGGCGATCCGCAATTCCGGACCCTCGCGATGGCGTCCGCGGAAAAGCTCGCGCCGCGCCAGCACGAGACGAGCGATCACGACCTCGGATTCCTGTTCTACCCGTCGTGGGTGACCGGCTGGCGGCTCACCGGCGACGAGAAATGGCGCGCCGGCGCGCTCACCGCCGCGTCGTCACTCATCCAGCGCTACAACGAAAAAGGGAAGTTCATCCGGGCTTGGGGCGCACTCGGCACCCCCGGCAACGCCGGCCGGGTCATCGTCGACACGATGATGAACCTCGACCTGCTGACCTTCGCGAGCAAGCAGACCGGTGACCGGAAGTACCTCGACATCGCCGTCTCCCACGCGAAGACCACCGAACGGGTCTTCTTGCGCCCGGACGGTTCGACCCCGCACGTGTTCGACTTCAACCCGGACACGGGCGCCGAGATCGGCCCGAACTCCGTGCAGGGCTACGGCCCGACGTCCTGCTGGTCGCGTGGTCAGGCGTGGGCGATCTACGGCTTCACCACGATGTACCGGCGCTCCGGCGACCCGCTGTTCCTGCGGACCGCGCAACGCCTGGCGGATTTCGCGCTCCGCGCCCTCACCCCGGACAACGTCCCGGTGTGGGACTACCTCGCCCCGCAAGCCCCGCACGACATCAAGGATTCCTCCGCCGGCGCCGTGATGGCATGCGGCCTGATCGACCTGGCGAAGGTCTCGAACCGGCCGCACTACCGCGAGGCGGCGATCCGGATCCTCACCGCGCTGTGCGACACCTGCCTGACCACGAAGTCCACCCGCGCCGAGGCGATCGTGGCGCGGGGCACGCGCAACCGTCCGGCGGAGGACGGCGTCGAGGTTTCGCTGCCGTACGCCGACTATTACCTGCTGGAGGGCATCCTGCGGGTGCTGATGCCGAAGGAGATCGACAAGGCGATCGACCTCTCGAGCGTCTAACCGGGGCGGCTGTCCGCCTGCTGTCCCCAATGTCGCGTTAGGGACGCTGAGCGTCTCAAATGCGACATTGGGAACACCGACCACCGCGCCGGGACGCGGGTCCGGAATCTCGTGAGTGGTAAGGACGGTTCTGGTGAACCTGCATTTGCCTACCCACTGGATCCTGATGTCATCTCGGTGAGCTTGTAGGGCTTGTTCTGGATGGCGTTGTGGGGTGGCATGGTCTTGATCAACGGAGGATCGGGGACGTTGAGTGTCCCCGATCCTCCGTTGATCAAGCTCCGAGACCGGAGCGACCCCGTCGACTACCGCACCTCACTTGCCCTGATCACGCGTAGGTAGGCGAATACCGGTCCGCTCTAACCGTCCCTACCACTCACGAGGTTTGGGCTCGCCGTCCCGGATGTCGCGAAAGCCACTTTCGCGACGTCGGATGTCCCGAAAGTGGGGCGGATTCATGTGGTGGTCGCAACGTGCTCTGTTAGGACAGTAGCGTGGTGAGTTTCTCGAGTGGGGTGTGCCAGTCGAGTGTTTTGCGGGGGCGGCTGTTGAGTCGTGCGGCGACCGCGGCGAGGTCTTCGGCGGTGTGCTGGTGCAGGTTGGTCCCTTTGGGGAAGTACTGGCGGAGCAGGCCGTTGGTGTTCTCGTTCGATCCGCGTTGCCATGGGGAATGCGGGTCACAGAAGTAGATGGCCATGTCGGTGGCGAGGGTGATGTCGGCGTGTCGGGCCATCTCGTTGCCCCGGTCCCAGGTCAGTGACCGCCGTAACTGATGCGGGAGAGTCTGGATCGCTTCGATCATCGCGTCCCGGACCTGGATCGCGTCGTGGCCGTTGGGCAGGTGCAGCAGCACGACGAACCGGGTGGAGCGCTCCACGAAGGTGCCGATCGCGGACTTGTTGCCGGCACCGGTGATCAGGTCGCCTTCCCAATGACCCGGGACTGCCCGATCCTCGGCTTCGGCCGGCCGTTCGCTGATCTCCACGAGGTCAGGGATCCGTGATCGTCGTGCCTGCGCCTGCTTGCGCGGTCGGCGCAACGCCCGCCCGGTCCGCAAACACGCGGTGAGCTCGCGGCGCAGCGCTCCCCGGCTCTGCACATACAAGGACTGGTAAATCGTCTCGTGTGACACTCGCATCTCCGGCCGGTCAGGAAACTCCATCGCAAGCCTGGCTGTGATCTGCCCTGGAGACCACTCCTGCAGCAATCGCGCCTGCACATGATCCCGCAACTCGCGATTACCGGCCTCGGCCAGCTTCGCAGTCTTCGGCCGCCGGGCCCGATCGCGCGCCGCTGACTCCGCCCGATGCGCTCGATACCCACCCCGGCCGCCATTGTTCGTCACCTCCCGGCTGATCGTCGACGGCGCCCGGGCCAACTGCCGAGCGATCTCCCGATAAGAGAGATCCCCGGACAGACCACGAGAGATCTCCTCCCGCTCAGCCATACTCAGATAGCGCTCGCCCAACGAGCCAGGTGCGTTCCCGATCACCCCGCCAGCCTGCGCGAACCACCGTCGCCCGGTCTCGTGCGACACATCCACCAAACGGGCGGCAGGCTTGGGCAGATACCCCGCCCGCACCGCACCCCAAAAACGCACCCGCACCGAACGCGGCAACACGAACCCGCCAGCCACCACAAACTCCCAGCTCACGAAGGATGTTGCAACGACCGCATGAATCCGCCTGGCTTTCGCGACACGGTCACCAGGCAGCACGGAGTCCGTGAAGGCCTCCTTCCCTACCTTCAGGGTAAGTAAGGAGGCCTTCACGGACCTGCGATCAAGCGAATTCCGACCCGGCTGCTCAGTGAGCGTGGCCTTCGTGGCCACCGTGGTGCGCGTGGACCTTCGCGTGCCCAAGACCGCGCCCGATCATCCACTTGTTCACCGGCACCGTCAGCACGAACGCGACGGCCAGCGAGAACGCCAGCGCGCCCCAGAACAGCAGGCTCGCGAGCCCGGCCTCCATGGCGCCCGGCACCACCAGCATGACTCCGTTGTCGACGATCTCCATGACCGCGATCGACACGGTGTCCGCGGCCAGCGCCACCTTGAGCGCGGTACCGAACGGCAGGCCCGACTTCAGCACGCCGCGCATGGTCAGCGCGTAGCCGAAGACGAACGCGAGCGCCACCGCCAGGACGATCGTCGCCACGTTGCCCAGGCCGAGCGCCGTGCCGATCACCATGCCGAGGACCTCGCCGATCGCACAGCCGGTGAGGCAGTGCAGGGTCGCCGACGCCGCCATCGACCAGCTTGCTCCATGCCGTGTCTCGTTCATGCGGGGAAATATACCCCCCACCCGTATACATGGCGCAGTGACCCGCGTCTCCCGGTCGCTCACCGTCACTCCCATAGGCCGACCCGGTAATCGGACCAGGTCGATGAACTCACTTCCGTAACCCTTTGCGCTCATCCGGTTGACCGGGGTAACCGAAGACCTTAGTTTCGCCGGAGGTCTCCACCGCGCGAAGACCGATCGGCTGGTTTCAGGTGGTTCCGTGACTATGGGGTGGAGATGCGAGGGCCGACCAAGACGCTCGTCGTGGCCACTGTGCTCGCTTTGGGCATGGTGTTCGGGCTGACCGGATGCGCGAGCGAAGAGCCCGCGGGCATGGCGGCCAAGCCGATCCGGATCGCGTTCGTGCCGAAGGTCGCGGGCATCCCGTACTTCGAGGCGATGAACACCGGCGGGATCGCCGCGGCCAAGCAGCTCGGTGTCGAATGGACTTCGACCGGACCTGCCACGGTGGACCCCGCCGCACAGGTCTCGATCGTGCGCGACCTCGTCGACCAGCGGGTGGACGTCATCGCGATCGCCCCGAACGACCCCAAAACGATGGCACCGGCGATCACCGACGCGCGGGCCAAGGGCGTCCATGTGATCACTTCGGACACCGACGCGCCCGGCACCGATCGCGAGCTCTTCGTCAACCAGGCCACCCCGGAGGGCATCGGCAAGGCGCTCACCGACGCCCTGATGAAGAAGATGGGCGGCGCGGGCAAGTACGCGATCGTCTCCTGCGGCGAGACCGCCGAGAACCTCAACGCGTGGATCGCCGTGCAGCGTGCGTATACCGCCACGGAGTATCCCAGCGCTCAGCTCGTCGAGACGGTCTACGCCGGCGAGGACAAGGACAACGCCACCACGCTGGCCAAGGACCTGATGGCCAAGTACCCGGACCTCACCGGCCTGGTCGGCGAGTGCACGACGTCGGCCCCCGGGGTCGCCGAAGCGGTCCGCTCGCAGCAGAAGATCGGCCGAGTCTTCACCGTCGGCGTCGGAACGCCGCAGGCGATCAAGCCGTACCTCCTGGACGGTTCCGCTTCGCTTTCGGTGCTGTGGAACGTCGAATCACTCGGCTACCTCACCGCCTGGGCGGGAAAGCAGATCGCCGAAGGCAGGCAGCTCGGCGCGTCGAACAAGGTCAATCTCGAACTCCCGGCGATCAAGTACGAAGAAGCCACGAAGACCGTACTGCTGGGCGACCCGCTGTTGATCACGCGCGAGAACGTGGACCAGTTCAAGTACTGACTCACCGGGCCCGCCGCACGGCACCCGCCGCGGCTCCCCCGCCGAGGATCAGGACCAGCGCGGTCAAACCCCACCGGCGCTTCTCCTTCGTGCGGGCGTGCGGATCGGTCTCCGCCGCCTCCTCGCGTTCCCTCGGCGGCGCCGCGCGGGTCGGCTTCGGCACCGGAACGGGCGGCGGGACCACCTTGGGCGCGGGAGCAGGCGTCGGGGACGGCGACGGACTGGGCGTCGGACTCGGAGTCGGGCTCGGCGACGACGTCGGGGACGGAGACGGTGGCGGCGTCGGAACCGGGACGGGAGCAGGCGTCGGGGACGGCGTGGATGTGGGCGTGGGCGGGTTGGGTACCGGAGTGGGCGTCGGCTTGGGCGGTTCCGGTTTCGGAGGCTCGGGCTTCGGCGGCTCGGGGGCGGTGAGACAGCCCGCCGCGTCCGAACCCGCCAGCGGCGGACCGGACCGCACCTCGGTCACCCGCCCACCGCGATCCAGTCGGTACAGCACACTGCGCCCGCCGATCCGGTTCGCCGTGGCGTACAAGGCACCGTCACGGCCGAGCACGACGGAACCGTAGACGTCGGCGGGCGGGAACCGGGCGTCGTCGGCTTCGCGGACCTTGCCGGACGACGGGTCGATGGTGATCACGGCCCCTTTTCCGCGCCAGGTGGTGGAAACGCCGTAGAGCAGTCCGTTGTGGTACGCGAAATCGTTGACGTCGTGGGCGAGCGTGATCGGCCGCAGGAACACCGTCCGGATCACCCGCAGGTACCGCTCCCCCGGTGTCAGATCCACCGTGTACAGGGTGCCGTTCCTGAGCAGGTACCAGGAATTCCCGCCGATCGCGCCCGCGGTGACACCCGCGACGGGACTCCACACCGGCAGCCGGTTCCCCGCCCGGGTGATCGGGCCGAGGTCCCGGGTGTCGCCGTCCCGGTCGATCGTCACCGCGTGCGCGCCCCGGCTGAGTCCTTCGGCGACACCGAAGACCAAGTCCCGTGTCGCGGAGTAACCGAGCGCGTTGAGCCGGTACCCCGCATCGGTCACCCGCGTGGTGGTCCCCGAGCCGACATCGATCCAGCGCAGCTTCGACTTCCCGTGCGACCCGGTCTCCGCCTGCACCACCAGGCAGGATTCGGCGGCGCGCGCGGCCATCGGGGCCAGCAGCGCCGACGCCCCCACCAGCCCGGCGACGGCCACCGTCGCCGCCGCCCGCGTCATCCCGTCCACGACGCTCACCGGCTCAGGCGATCCTCGCCAGCGCGGCGGTGAACGCGTCGGGAGGGATCCGCACCCCTCCGCCGAACGGGTTCTGCAGCTGGTAGATCGCGAACAACAGGAGCGTGACCGTACCGGCCAGGGTGGACACGATCACCAGATGCGCGGCCAGCCGGGTGCCGCCGAACAGGTTGGGCAGCAGCACCGAGATGAGGCTGCCGATGATGAGCGCGAACCAGACGACACCGCCGACCCGGCCGCCCTCGACCGCGTTGAGCCGATCCTGCCGGGCCTCGTAGACCTGCCAGAGCTGAGCGGCCGCCTCGGCCTTGCGCTCGCGGACCCAGTCGTCGTCCGACGAGGCCTTGTCCACCGCCTTGCGCAACTGGTCGAGCTGCGCCCAGCCGGTGTCGGGGGCGACGTCCCCGCCTTCGGCCATCCGCGGCCACTCCTTCTGTTCGACCGTCTTGATGTACTCCGCGCTCAGCTTCCGGACCTCGTCCTTGACCTCGGTCCCCAGCGAGTCCGCGGCCCAGACGGCGGCGACCAGGCTGTCCGCCTCGTGGTAGGAGCCGTCCCTCGCCGCGCTCGTGGAGTCGAAGAGGGAGATCAGGATGAACGCGACCAGGACGGCGTGGAGCCCGCCGACGATGGTGAACACCTGGCCGGCGGCGTCGTTGTTGTCGGGCCGCCCCTCGTCCCAGCCGAACTTGCGGACGAGGTAGCCGACGAACCCCGCCCCCGCCGCCGCTCCGACGACCCAGGCGATGCCGGTCAGGTAAATACCCATTCGACTCCTTACCCCGTGAAGACTGCTGAAACTAGTTCACCCTCCGGCGCGCCGAGAAGAGCAGTTGAATCAATTCATACCGGTGGCGGAAAGGATAAAGTCGATCATCACCGTCTCGGCCCAATTTCTCATACCGCGAAACGATTTTCGACACGCGCCGGAAAGGCTCGTCACCACTGTGAGATTGCAGCTTCACGTCCGAGTGATCAGCCACCACGGGACGTCACCGAACTGGCCGTATACCGACATTCTCCGCAGCTCCGTCGCCCGAACGGCTGCGGGCGGAGCGTCCGCACGGGCCAATCCGGCAAACAGGTGAACGTACCCGGCTACCCGATCGTGTGTTTGTACGGGCATTCCCGCTTGCTATGTTCATTTCGCGCCTCCCCATTGAATCTGGGTATCCGCGAATTTGGGAACATCAGTTCACCAGGGCGGAAATACCCGCCACGACGATGGGTGGATTTCTCGGTGACGATCACGGACAACCCGCAACTGAGCCTCGGCAAGGCCGCCGCTCGCACGCTGGCCACGACCACCAAATCGGTCCCGCAGATGCAGGGCATCTCGTCGCGATGGCTGCTGAGAGTGCTGCCGTGGGTTCAGGTTTCGGGAGGCGCGTACCGGGTCAACCGCCGGCTGAGCTACGCCGTCGGCGACGGGCGGGTCGCCTTCACCACCGCCGGCGCCGAGGTCCGGGTGATCCCGCCGGAACTGGGCGAACTCCCGCCGCTGCGGGGTTTCGACGACGAAGAGGTCCTCAGCGAACTCGCCGGCAGGTTCGTCCAACGGGAACTGTCCGCGGGCGACACCCTCACGGAATTCGGCCACCGGGCCGACCAGGTCTTCCTGATCGCGCACGGAAAGATCGACAAGCTCGGTGTCGGCGCGTACGGCGACGAGACCGTCCTCGGCGCCCTCGCCGACGGCGGGCATTTCGGATCGCAGATCCTGGTCGATGACGACGCGATCTGGGAGTTCACCGCGAAGGCGGTCACCTCCTGCACCGTGCTTTCCTTGTCCCGCACAGCTTTCGCCGACATCCTCGATCGCTCGGACAGCTTGCGCGACCATCTCGGCGCGTTCTCCGCCGGCGGATCGCAGGCGAGCAACGATCACGGTGAGGCGCGGATCGACGTCGCGTCGGGCCACGACGGCGAACCGCTCCTTCCCGGCACCTTCGTCGACTACGAGACCAAACCGCGCGAGTACGAACTCAGCGTCGCGCAGACCGTCCTGCGGGTGCACACCCGGGTCGCCGACCTCTACAACCAGCCGATGGACCAGGTCGAGCAGCAGTTGCGGCTGACCATCGAGGCGTTGCGCGAGCGGCAGGAACACGAGCTGATCAACAACACCGGCTTCGGGCTCCTGCACAACGCGGACTTTTCCCATCGCGTCCACACCCGCACCGGCCCGCCGACGCCGGACGACCTCGACGAGCTGCTCGCCTTGGTGTGGAAGGACCCCGGTTTCTTCCTCGCGCATCCGCGGGCGATCGCGGCGTTCAGCCGGGAATGCAGCAAACGGGGGATCTATCCGGACGCCGTCGACCTGGACGGCCATCAGGTGCCCGCCTGGCGCGGGATCCCGATCCTGCCGTGCAACAAGATCCCCGTCACCGAGACCAGCACCAGCTCGATCCTGCTGATGCGGACCGGTGAGGACACTCAGGGCGTCGTCGGCCTGCATCAGGTCGGGCTGCCCGACGAGTACCGGCCCGGACTGAACGTCCGCTTCATGGGGATCAGCGAACAAGCGATCATTTCGTACCTGGTGAGCGCGTACTACTCGGCTGCGGTGCTGGTGCCTGACGCACTGGCGATCCTGGAGAACGCCGAACTCGGACGCGAAGGCTGAAGGGAAGTCCGTTGACGACCATCGACACCGGCACCGGTGCCCGTCCCGCCGCCGAAGTCCTGACGTGGAGCAGGAATCTGCTCGACCCGGCACTGCGCGAGGCCGTCGGCGGGCTTCCCGAGTCCATGCGGCTCATCGCCGGTTACCACTTCGGCTGGTGGGACGAGCACGGCCGTCCGTCCACTTCGGACGGCGGGAAGGCGTTGCGGCCCGCGCTCGCGCTGCTGTCGGCGCAGGCTGTCGGCGGTGACGCCGAAGTGGCCGTCCCGGTGGCCGTCGCGGTGGAACTGGTGCACAACTTCTCGCTGCTGCACGACGACGTGATGGACCGGGACACCACCCGGCGGCACCGCCCGACGGCCTGGACGGTGTTCGGCACCGGCGCCGCGATCCTCGCCGGGGACGCCCTGCTGTCCCGGGCCCTCGAACTGCTGGCCCCGTTCGGGCAGACCGCGCTGCGGGTGCTGAGCACGGCCGTGATCGATCTTCTGGAAGGGCAGAGCGCGGACCTGAAGTTCGAAGAACGCGGTGACGTCGACACCGCCGAATGCGTACGGATGGCCGAGGGGAAGACCGGCGCGTTGCTCGGGGCGTCGTGCACGCTCGGCGCGCTCGCCGGGGAAGGGAGGCAGGATCAGGTCGACCGGCTGACCGAGTACGGGAGGGCACTCGGGCTGGCGTTCCAGCACATCGACGATCTCCTCGGGATCTGGGGCGATCCGGCGGTGACCGGGAAACCGGTCCACTCGGATCTCTCCAACCGGAAGAAGTCCCTGCCGGTGGTGGCCGCGCTCCACTCCGGGACGGAAGCCGGGCGAGAACTGGAGGCCTTGTACCGCAAGGAAAACCTCGACGTCGCGGAATTGCCCCACGCGGCGGAACTGGTGGAACGGGCGGGCGGCCGGACATGGAGCCAGGAGCAGGCCGACGCGCTCCTGACCGGCGCGCTGCACCATCTCGCCGTCTCGAGTCCGGTGCCCCGCCCAGGCACCGAGCTCGCGGCCCTCGCGAAACTGGTGGTGCGGCGACGATATTGAAGTCGGGCGCGGAGAAAGGCACGGGTGGGCCGGAACGAAGGGCCTGGCCCATCCGTGTCCCTGCCGGAAGCTCAGCGACCGGGGCGGGTCAACCCCTGATCGCCGGCGCCACGGCTGAGGACGACCTCGTCGGTGGCCTCGAGCGCGTCCGCTCCGGCGTTCCCGCTCTGCCCCGCGGTCAGGTCGAGCAACCGGATCGGCGGGCCGAGCTGGACCAGTGTCGGGACGTACTCGGCCTTGTCGACCTTCCAGCGTTCGCCGTCCCGCACGAACCGGAACCGCGCGGCCGCCCCTTGTTCGGTCGAGCCCTTCGGCTCCGAATGCCGGGCGACGCTGTTGCCGAGGCCGTAGGCGACCCATTTGCCGTTGATCTGTTCGAAGGGCTGCACGACGTGCGCGTGGTGGCCGATGATCAGGTCGATCGAGTCGTCACCGAGGAGTTTCTTCGCCAGTGAGCGCTGTTCGGCCGTCGGGTCGTGCTGGTACTCGGTGCCCCAGTGCAGGCTCGCGAGGACGACCTGGGCGCCCGCCTTCCGCGCCGCCTTGGCCTGGGCGATCACGTCTTCGGCGTCGATCTGGTTGACCAGCCAGGGTTTCCCCGAGGGCACCTTGATCCCGTTGAACCCGTAGGAGAAGGAGATCTGGGCGACCTTGACGCCCTTGACGTCGACGATCAGCGGCTTCTTCGCTTCTTCGGCCGAGCGTGCCGAGCCGGTGTGCTTGATCCCCGCCTCGTCGAGTTTGTCGAGCGTCCGCGTCGCGCCGTCCACGCCCTGGTCGATCGTGTGGTTGGACGCCGTCGAGCAGTTGTCGTAGCCGGTGTCCTTGAGCGCGTCGACGATCTCCGGCGGCGCGCTGAACGACGGGTAGCCGCTGTAGGGCCCGCCCTTCGGCGCGAGCGGGGTCTCCAGATGGCAGATGCCTAGGTCGGCGCCGGAGATCAGCGGTTTGATCCCGGCCAGGAGCGGCCGGTAGTCGATCTTGCCGCCACCGTCCTCCTTCGCCTGGTCGGTCAGCGCGGGATGGATCAGCACGTCGCCGGTCGCGACCACGGTGAACGCGCCGCCGGGTGCCTGACTCGCCGTCGCCGGAGCCTCGGACGCGGCGGGCTGCTGCTGCTGCTCGGGAGTGGAACTGCACGCGGTGAGCAGGAGGGCCGCGCCGAGGAGCGCGGTGGTCTGACGGACGCGGGAGCTGAACATGGATTCCCTCGATCGGGTGACTGTCCCTTTCATCCTGCCTTACGGTGATTGCCCGCGACACTCAACCAAAGTCAACAACAACGATCGGACAGAGTTCGGACAAGTTCCACAGGACCACTCGCCGCAGAAGCAGGCTCTCGACGTGCGATTAGTACGACCACAGCCCGTCGACCGTGCCATGATCGTGCCTTGACGTCACCCGTAAGAGTGTTTAGTAATACCAGTCACACTCTTCCGCTTCGTCCTGGGAGCATTTGATGTCCACAGCTTCGCACAAGTCCCTGCCCTGGCGCCTTGTTGGTTCTTGTTTGATTGCCGGTGTCGTGTTGACCGGCTGCTCGTCCGGCAAAGACACCGCCGCGCCGCAGCAGCAGGCGCCCGCGAGCGGCAAGATCACCCTGTTCTACCTGCAGAAACAGGGCGACCAGCAGTACTTCGTCGAGCAGGCGCAGGGCGCGCAGGAGAAGGCGAAGGAACTGGGTGTCGAACTGAAGGTCGTCAACCTCGGGCAGGACGCCAACAAGGCGATCACCGAACTCGACGCCGCGGTCGCCCAGGGCGCCAACGGCATCGCGATCGTCGTCCCCGACCAGGCCATCGGCCCGCAGGTGCTCGACAAGGCGAAGAGCTCGGGCATCCCGATCATCGCCTCCGACGACGTGATCAAGGACGGCGCCGGGACGAAGTCGCCGTTCGTCGGCTTCAACGGCTCCCAGATGGGCGATTCGGTCGGCAAGGAAGCGGCGAAGCTGTTCAAGGCGGCCGGCTGGACCGCGGCCGACACCAAGATCATCAGTGCGTACAAGCAGGACTTGACGGTGTGCAAGGACCGCGTCTCCGCCGCGAAGGCCGCCTTCGACAAGGACGCAGGCGCGCAGGTGCCGGTGATCGAGGTCGGCACCGACAACACCCCGGTGGACGCGCAGAACCGCACCGGCGCGGTGATCGGCTCGAACCCGGGCGTCAAGCACTGGGTGGTCTGGGGCTGCAACGACGAGAACGAGACCGGTGCGGTCACCGCGCTCGCGAACTCGGGCGTCGCCTCGGCCGACATCATCGGCGTCGGTCTCGGTGCCTACCTGACCTGCAAGGACTGGGCCGCGGGCAAGGAGACCGGGAACAAGGCGGCGCTGTTCATCTCCGGCGCCGAGGTCGGCCGCACCGCGATCCAGCTGCTGGTGGACAAGGTGAAGAACTCGAAGGACCTGCCCCCGGAGACGATCGCGAAGACCCAGATCGTCACCAAGGACAACTACAAGCAGGCCGGCGTCAACTGCATCTGATCCCGCGTGGAGGCGTTCCCATGGCCACATCCGAACCCGCGGCGGCGCTGACCGCCCAAGGGATCAGCAAACGGTTCTCCGGGGTGACCGCGCTCGACGGCGTCACCCTGGACTTCCGGCCCGGCGAGGTCCTCGCGCTGATGGGCGAGAACGGCGCGGGCAAGTCCACCCTGCTGCGGGTGCTGTCGGGCGACCACGGTCCCGACGACGGGCACCTGCTGATCGACGGCTCACCGGTGCTGTTCGACTCCCCGCGGGCCGCGATGGCCGCCGGAGTCCGGGTGATCTACCAGGAGCCGGAAATCATCCCGCACGTTTCGGTGGCGGAGAACGTCTTCGTCGGCGAGCTGCCCGCGCGGGGACGGCTGGTCAACCGCCGGACCCTGCATCGGATGACGCAGGACGCGTTGCGGGAGTACGGATTCGAGGGTGTGCTGCAGCCCTCGACGCTCGGGAGCAGGCTGTCCCCCGCGCAACGGCAGCTGGTCGAGATCCTGCGGGTGCTCACCGCCGCGACACCGCCGAAGGTGATCGCGTTCGACGAGCCGACGTCTTCGCTGTCCGAGCACGAGGTCGACGCGCTGTTCGCGCTGATCCGGCGGCTGCGGGACAGCGGGGTGGCGGTCGTCTACGTCTCACACCGGATGAAGGAGATCTTCCAGCTCGCCGACCGGGTGGCGGTGTTGCGCGACGGCACCCTGATCGGGGTCGAGGACGCGGCGTCCACCGACGAGAACCGGCTGGTGCGCATGATGATCGGCCGCGATCTGTCCACTTTGGAGCGCCGGAGCGCGCAGGAGACCGGCCGGGTGGTGCTGCGGCTCGACGGCGTCACCACCGACGACGTCACGGACATCTCCCTGGAGGTCCGGGCGGGCGAGGTCGTCTGCCTCGCCGGACTGGTCGGTGCCGGGCGCTCGGAACTCGCGCACGCGATCGTCGGCGATCTGCCGGTGCGCTCGGGAACCGTCGAACTGGACGGGAAACCGTTGCGCGCCCGCACTCCCGGCGACGCGGTCAAGGCGGGGATCGGCTTCGCGCCGGAGGAACGCAAGACCGACGCGTTGCTGATGCAGCGGTCCGTGCGGGACAACGTCTCCATCGCGGCGCTGGACCGGCTGAGCCAGTTCCGGGTGGTGCGGCGGGCCAAGGAACGCGAGCTCGTCGACGAATACGTGCGCGAATTGCGCGTGCGGACGCCGTCGATGGAGCAGGAGGTCCGCAAGCTGTCGGGCGGCAACCAGCAGAAGACCGTCCTCGCCCGCTGGCTCGCGCGGCGCCCGAAGCTGCTGATCCTCGACGAACCGACGCGCGGGGTCGACGTCGGCGCGAAGGCCGAGATCTACCGGATCATCGACGGTCTCGCCGCCGAGGGCATCGCCCTGCTGGTGATCTCGTCCGATCTGCCCGAGGTGCTGAGCCTCGCCGACCGGATCGTCGTCCTGCGCGCGGGCCGGGTCGCCGGAGAGCTCGGCCGTGACGACGCGAGTGAAGAAGCCGTGCTGACTTTGGCCATCCCGGCCACCGAAGACACTGAGGAGATCGCCTCGTGACGACCATCGCCCACCCGGTGTCACCGTTCCGCCGGACGGTGACCGCGATCGGCGTGCAGAACTCGAGCCTGCTGCTCACCCTGATCGCGCTGGTGATCCTGATGAGCTCGCTGAACGAGAACTTCCTCCGTACCAACAACCTGCTGCTGATCGGCAGCGCGATCACCATCATGGGACTGCTCTCGCTGGTGCAGACCCTGGTGATCATCCTCGGCGCGCTGGACATCTCGGTCGGCTCGATGGCCGGGCTCGCGTCGGTGGTGTCGGCGATGGTGTTCACCTCGACCGGGAGCTCCGCTGTCGGCACCCTCGCCGCGATCGGCGTCGGCGTGGTGTGCGGCCTGGTGAACGGCATGATCATCATCTTCGGCCGGGTGAACCCGGTGGTCGCGACGCTCGCGATGCTGGCGACGTACAAGGGCATCGCACAGGTGATCTCGGACGGCAAGGCGCAGGGCTACACCGGCGCCGACGACCTGTTCATCTTCCTGGCCAAGGGATCCATCGCCGGGCTGCCGACGTTGCTGTGGGTGTTCCTGATCGTCGCGGCGGTGCTGCACTTCCTGTTGCGCTACACCGACATCGGCCGCAACATCTACGCCATCGGCGGCAACGACACCGCCGCCCGGCTCGCCGGGATCAACATCAACCGCTACATCATCGGCGTCTACGCGCTCGTCGGCGTGGTCGCGGCGATCGCGGGGCTGCTGATCACCGCGCGCACCGGCTCCGGCCAGCCGACGTCCGGCTCCGAGGGGCTCGAACTGCTCGCCGTCACCGGCGCCGCGCTCGGCGGCACGATGCTCAAGGGCGGCAAGGGGTCCATCATCAGCACCGTGCTCGCGGTGATCATTCTCGGCGTGCTCAACAACGGGATGTCCGGGCTCGGCGTCAACCCGTTCTGGCAGAACATGGCCACCGGGACCCTGCTCGTCGTCGCCGTCGTGCTCCAGCAGGTCCGCAGCGGGGAACGCCGAGTCGGCCTGCCCGTATGACCCGGCATGCCCGGATCGTCGACGAACTGGGCAGGCTGATCGTCGCCGGGGTCTTCGGGGCCGGGCAGCCGATCGTCCCCGAAGACCTCGGGCGCCGGTTCTCCGCGTCGCGCACGATGGTGCGGGAAGCGTTGCGGGTACTGGAATCCAAGGGCCTGGTCGCGGCGCGGCCGCGCGTCGGCACCTGGACACGGCCACCGGAACACTGGAACGCGATCGATCCGGACGTCATCGCCTGGCGGGCCGCCGGGCCCGAGCGTTCCCGGCAGCTGGCGGAACTGTTCGAACTCCGGCTGGCGATCGAACCGCAAGCGGCGAGAATGGCCGCGTGGCACCGTCGCCCGGACGAGCTCGCGGTCCTCGTCGCGACGTACGGCCTGATGGCGGACGCGGTCGGCCTCCCGGCTTTCCAGGAGGCCGACCGCGCCTTCCACGCGGCCCTGCTTCGCGCGTCCGGCAACGCCTTGATCGCGCAATTGCGGGGTCCGGCCGTGGCCGCGCTCGAAGAGGTTCCCGGCGACGGCGTGCTGGCCGCCCATGCGCGGGTGGTGGCGATGGTGCTCGAAAAGAACGCCGACGGCGCGGAGTCGGCGACGCGGCACTTGCTGGAAACCGTCGCTCCGCCGATCCCCCGCGTTTAGTCCTCTAGTTGCGGTCCTTGCGTGTGCAACTACCGCAACTAGAGGACGAAACGCGGGGGTCAAGCGAGGCACTCACCGGGGGTCGCGGCGCCGGGGTGCCTTCGGGGCCCGGGGCCATGGAGTGTCCGGTGTCCCCAATGCGGCATTGGAGACGCTCAGCGTCTCCAATGCCGCATTGGGGGCACCCGCGCGTCCAGCCATCCCCGCGTTTAGGCCAGGCAGTCGCCGGCGTCGCCTCGGTGGAGGGCCGGGTCGTCCTGGAGGAAGGTCCGTGCGACGCCCGGGCCGCTGGACCGCGTCTCGAAGCGCACGGTCACCCGGCCGTGCCCGGCTCCCTGCACCCAGCCACTTCCGTACTCGTCGTGCGCCACGTCGTCCCCGGGCCGCCAAGTCGAGGAGACGACGACCTCCGGCGCGGGCGCTCGCTCGACCAAGGGCACGTCGGGAGCCGGAACGGCAAGAGTGAACAGCGGATCCTGATGCGGTACCGAAAGCCCGGAGAACGCGACCCCGGCCAGCCGCACCCCGCCGAATTCGGCCGGGTCGATGAGCAGCCGTTCCGCCATCGAGGCGAGCTGGTCGAATTCGTCGGTAGGCGAAGCCATCGTCTCCGACCTCGTCACCGTGCTGAAGTCGGTGTGCCGCAGTTTCACCACCACCGTCCGCGCGACCCGGTCGGCGTTGACGAGCCGTTTGTGCGCGTGGACGGCGAGGTCGCGGACCTCGCGCCGCAGGCTCGCCAGGTCGATCAGGTCCCGGTCGAAGGTCGTCTCCGCGCTGACCTGCTTGAGCTCCGCGCGGCCGGACACCGGCCGGTCGTCGGCGCCGGTGGCCAGGCGCCGCAGGTCCCGCCCGACAACACTGCCCAAAGTGGACACCGCGTCGGCCTCGGAGAGCGCGGTCAGCTGGCCCAGCGTCCGCACGCCGATCGCCCGCAGTTTTCCTTCCGCCACCGGGCCGATCCCCCACAGCACCCTGGTCGGCAGCGGCGCGAGGAAGTCGCGTTCGGTGCCCTGGTCGACGACGAGCAGCCCGTCCGGCTTCGCCAGATCCGACGCGACCTTCGCGACCTGCTTCCCCGACGCCGCCCCGATCGACGCCACCAGCCCGATTTCGGACCGGATGTGCTCCCGCAGGCGGGCACCGAACTCCCGCACCCCCGCCGACGACGCCCCGGCCAGCGACGGCGGTTCCGCGAAAGCCTCGTCGAGGGAGATCCGCTCCAGCACGGGCGCGTACTGGGCGACGAGGTCGAACACCCGCGTGCTCAGCAATTCGTACAGTTTGAACCGCGGCGGCAGGATGACCCCGTTGGGTGGCAACAGCCGCCGGGCCTGCGACATCGGCATCGCCGATTTGATGCCGTGTTCCCGCGCCTGATAACTCGCCCCGGCGACCACGCCGCGCGGGCCCGCGCCGCCGACCAGGACCGGACGGTGGGCCAGGGTCGGCCGGGTCAGCTGTTCACACGAGGCGTAGAACGCGTCCATGTCGAGGTGGATGACCCACCGGTCATGCCCGCCCATCGCCCGGTACCTCGAGAAGACGGTGCAAGGCCTTCGTGTACTCCTCGAACGCCGCCCGGCCCCGCGTGGTCAGCTCGACCAGCGTCACCGGCGTGCGATGTTCGAACGCCTTGGTGATCTCGACGTAGCCGGCGTCTTCGAGTTTGCGCAGATGGGTCGACAGGTTGCCCGGCGTCATGTCCAGCAACTGCTGCAGCCGCGGGAAGGTGATGCGGTCCCCCGGCCCGAGGCTCGACAGCGCCACGGTGACCCGCAGCCGCGCCTGCGCGTGGATCACCGGATCGAGCTGGGGCAGCCCGTCTTCGCTCATCGCGCCCGCACCAGGAAGACCAGCGACGCCACCAGGAAGCCACCGCCGCCCGCCAGGCTCAGCACGACGAAGTTGTGCGGTCCCCCGGCCAGCACGCTCGCCGCGCCGCACGCGATGATCCACACGCCGAGGCCGTACTGCAGTTTGCTCTGCCACAGCATTCCGCCGGCGAGGTACATCAGGCCGGTCAGGATGAGCGAGGTCCCGGACCACAGCAACGGGATCAGCTCGGTGTCGAGGCCGAGCCGGATCAGCGCGGTGTTCACCACCGTCAGCCCGCCGAACGCGATCATCCAGCTCCACCCGTACATCGCCCCGACGAGACGGGAGGGCCCGCGCACACCGCGGCCAGCCCGGATCCCGTAGATCGCCGAGTACGCCATCGCCCCGAGGAAACCGGCGGCGGCGATCGCGCCGGCGACCCACATCGGCATCAGGGCGGTGGGCGGCGCGGACACGTAGACGAGCCCGAAACCGAACAGCCACACCAGTCCCCAGACGGCGAGCAGCACGGCCGGATTCGGCCCGATCTCACGCCGGGTGTCCTCCGTCTGCCTGGCGATGAGCGCGAGCGACTCCTCGGGCGTCATCGGCCGCGCGTCGTCGTCTCGTTCATCCTCCACCACTTCGGAAAACTAACACGGGTTCACAGTCTCGCCGTGTCAAGCCGGAACCTCGCCATCACCACGAGCGCGGGCACCACCAGCCAGGCGGCGAGCACCAGGACCGCGGTCAGCGCGCCGGACCCGCCCAGCACCGGCGCGCGGCCGATCTCGCCGAGCCAGTACGTCGGCATGATGTACCCGGCGGTGTTCATCCAGCCGGGCAGGACCTGCAACGGGATCCACAGTCCGCCGAACATGCCCAGCGGCAGCATCAGCGCGCCGGTCACCGCCTGCACGGTGTCGCCCTTGCCGAACAGGCCGATCATCAGGCCCAGCACCGCGAACGGCAGCGCGCCGAGCCACAGCGCGCCGAAGATCGTCAGCCATTGGCCGGTTTCGAGCCGGATGCCGCGGATCATGCCCGCCGCGAAGATCACCAGCAGCACCGGCAGCGCGACGAACAATCCCGCCGACACCTTGACCATCAGATAGCCCGGCGCCCGCATCGGGGTCAGCCGCAGGGTGCGCTGCCAGCCGTCGGTGCGCTCGGTGGCGACGCGCGTGCCGGTGAACAGCGCGGCGGTCATGGCGCCGTACGCGGCCATGTTCACCATGGTCACGGTCGCGGTCGAAATCCCCGGAGCGATCTCGCGAGCGCCGAAGATCCCGCCGAACAACAGGAACATCGCGAGCGGCATGCCGATGGTGAACAGCGCGAACTGCGGGCTGCGGACGATGCGCTTGATCTCCAGCGCGAGGTAACTCAGGTTCATCTCAAAGCTCCTTCGGCCGCATCGGCGGTCAGCGCGATGAAGGCCTCTTCCAGTCCCACGGCGGTGATTTCGATGTTCGCGGCGAGCGGGAACTCACGCAGCAGACCGCGGATGGCGGCGTCGGAATCGGCGCAGCTCAGCTCCGCGTGACCGGCCCGCAGCACCGCGCGCGACACCCCGGGCAGCGCGGCGAGCGCGGCCTCGGTGGCATCCGGGACGGCGGCGCGCAGCACCCGGCCGGCGACCGCGGCCCGGACCTCGCCGACCGGCCCGTCCGCGACGACCCCGCCGTGCCGCATGAGCACGACACGGTCCGCGTAGTCCTCCGCTTCGGCGAGGTAGTGCGTCGCGAAGAGGACCGTGCGGCCCGTCTCGGTGTACTCGCGCATCGCCGCCCAGAAGCGGCGCCGCCCGTCGACGTCCATGGCCGCGGTCGGCTCGTCGAGCACCAGCAGATCCGGATCGCCGACCAGCGCGAGCGCGAACCGCACCCGCTGCTGCTCGCCACCGGAGAGCTTCCCGCAGCGGCGGTTCGCGTACTCGGTGACGCCGGCGCGCTTGAGCACCTCGCGGGTGGGCAGCGGATTCCGGTGCAGCGAGGCGAACAGGCCGACGAGCTCGACGACCGTGGCGTCCCTGAGCAGCGTCCCGTTCTGCGCCATCGCGCCGACCATCCCCCGGTCCATCGCCTCGGCCGCGCTGAGCCCGGCGACGCGGACCTGACCCGCATCAGGCCTGGTCAGGCCCAGCAGCATGTCGATCGTGGTCGACTTGCCCGCGCCGTTCGGCCCGAGCAGCGCCACGACCTCCCCCGGTGCGACCCGCACGCTGACGTCGTCGACGGCCAGGACGTCGCCGAAGCGCTTCACGAGCCCTTCGAGGCTGAACGCGTCCGCCATGACTTTCCCCCTTCGAGCACTCTGAACCACAAAGTCGATACGCACTTTGTAACACAAAGTCCCCTGCCCTGGAAACCCCGGGAGTACATGAAGGCCCCCTTCCTGTACCTAGGCGCAAGGAAGGGGGCCTTCATGTACTTGGAGCTAGGCGGGCACCCTGGAGGTGGCCGCGTCAGCGACTGCCGGAACCGGAGGAGGCACCGGGAGCGGCAGCGGCGCGCATTCGACGTCGGCCGTCCGCCCTGGCTTGCGCGCGGGCAGCGCACCGGTGGCCAGGTAGTCGGCGATCTTGTTGTCGACGCAGGCGTTGCCGCGCGGAGTGATCGCGTGACTCGTGCCGCCCGGTTCTCCGATCAGGCGAGCGCCGGGGAACCGGCTACGCACCTCGAGGCTGCCTTCGTACGGCGTCGCCGCGTCGAGCGTCTCGCCGATCATCAGCACACTCGGCACCTTCTTGCCGTCGACCTTGACCGGCTTGCCGGGTTTCGCGGGCCAGTACAGGCAAGGGCCGTTGTACCAGGCGTTCTGCCAGGTGAAGTACGGCGCCTTCTGGTAGGTGCGCCAGTTGTCGTGCTTCCACTGCTGCCAGCTCTGCGGCCATTTCACGTCCGAGCACTGGACGGCGAGATAGACGGCGTAACCGTTGTCGTCACCGCGGCCGCCGAAGTTCTCGAACAGGCCCTTCATCGTCTGCCAGTCACCCTTGTTGACGAACTTCGCGAGCGCGTCACCGAGCAGTGTCCAGCGCAGCTGGTAGTAGGAGGCCTGGTTGAAGACGTCGAGGAACTCGTCCGGCCCGACGTAGCCGCCCGCCGGGACCGCGCGAAGCTTCTTCAGCTGCTCGTCGAAGACCTGCTTCACCGCGGCCTGCGTCTTGCCGAGGTGGTAGACGTCGTCGTGCGACGCGACCCAGCCGAACCAGATGTTGAGGTTGACGTCGTACGCGAGGTCCTGGTTCAGGTTGGCCTGGTACCAGACATTACGGGGGTCCACAGTGGAGTCGAGGACCATCCGGCGGACGTGCTGCGGGAACAGCGTCCCGTACACCTGGCCGAGATAGGTGCCGTAGGAGTACCCGTAGAAGTTCAGCTGCTCGGCGCCGAGCGCCTTGCGGATGCTCTCCATGTCCTTGACCGTGTCGGTCGTCTTGATGTTCTCCAGCAGCGCGCGGCTGTTGTTCTTCGCGCACGCGTCGGCGTAGGACTTCGAGCGCTGCAACCAGGTCTTCTCCAGCTGCCGCGTCGTCGGCACGTATTCCGGCCGGTTGTAGTCCATGTAGTTCGGGATGCACGAAAGCGCGGGCTTGCTGGAGCCGACGCCGCGCGGGTCGAAACCGACCCAGTCGTAGGCGTCGCCGGCGTGGTTCGGCACGCGCGTGCCGCGGGTCGCGAGCAGCAGCCCGGAACCGCCGGGGCCACCGGGGTTGGTGAGCATGACGCCCTGGTACTGCGCTTCGGGCGTCTTGTGCTTGACGCGGCTGAGCGCGAGCTGGATCTTCTCGCCGCGCGGGCGCGAGTAGTCGAGCGGAACGGACAGGTAGCCGCACTCGGCGCCGGCGTTGATCAACGTCGGGTCGGTGCACGCCCCCCAGGTGATGGTCTCGGCGGGTTGCGCCGCTTCCGCCGCACCGGCGGGCGCGGTCACCGCGACCGAGGCGAGCGTGGCGACGGCCAGCGCGGTGATGAGCACACGTCTCAAGGTTTTTCCCTTTCCCTCCAAAGGTGAAAGCCCCGAAACCCTATCCACGTCCATGACCTGCGGAAGCCCTTCGGCGAAGGTCCCTACCAACGGCGGGTCCCGATCGCGGCAAACCGGGCAACCGGTTAATCGGTTGGGAGGCCGCGCGGCGGGCGCTAGGCTGTCGATCATGATCTGCCGAATCCGCATGCGCACCGCCTGAGACGGCGTGACCGCAGGGCCCCCGCGATCGGGAGGCCCCTTTTCTGCGCGCCGTCTGACGTCACGATCTCAGACAGGATCTCATGCAGAACCACATCGCGATGATCGGCTGCACCGCGCCGAGCCACATCTACCCCTCGCTGGCCGTCATCCGTGAGCTGGTCGCTCGCGGGCACCGGGTCAGCTACGTCGTCGGCGAACCGCTCACCGGGCTGATCGAGCCGACCGGCGCCGAGGTGGTCGCGCATCCGTCGATCCTCCCGCTCGGCGACCAGTCGGCGTGGCCGGAGGACCCGGGGTCCCAGATGCGGGTCTTCCTCGACGAAGGCATCCAGGCGATGCCGGTGCTGACCGATTTCTACGACGAGAACCGCCCGGACCTGCTGCTGTACGACATCGGCGGTCTCCCGGCGCCGATCCTGGCCAGGCGCTACGGCGTCCCGGCCGTGCAGCTGTCCCCGACGTATGTCGCCTGGGACGGCTACGAAGAGGACATGGCCGAGATCCTGACCTCGATCCGGACCTCACCGTCCGGAAAGGACTATTTCGCCACGTTCACCCGGTGGCTGAAAGAGAACGGGATCGAAGCCGACGCCTGGGACTGGATCTCCCATCCGGAGCAGGTGCTCGCGCTGCTGCCGAGGGCGATGCAGCCCAACGTCGACCGGGTGCCGTCGTCGGTCCGGTTCGTCGGCCCGGCGCTGGACCCGGAACGCCTCGCCGACCGGAGCTGGACGCCGCCTTCGAGCGGCAAGAAGGTCCTGCTGATGTCCCTCGGCACGGCGTTCACCGATCAGCTCGACCTGTTCCGCGCGTGCGTGGACGGGTTCCGCGATTCGGACTGGCACGTGGTCATCTCGATCGGCCAAACCGATCCTGCCGATCTCGGGCCGCTGCCGGAGCACATCGAGGTGCACCCGTTCGTCCCGCAACTCGCGGTGCTGGAGGCCGCGTCGGCGTTCATCACGCACGCCGGCATGGGCGGCAGCACGGAATCGCTGTGGTACGGCGTGCCGACCGTCGCGATCCCGCTGGCCACCGACGGTTTCGGCAACGCGGCGAAACTGGCGGAACTGGGCGTCGGCGAGGAACTCGCGGCCTCGGACGTGACGGCTTCCGTGTTGCGTACCGCCGTCGAGAGGGTGGCCGGGTCGCCTTCGGTCGCGGCTCACCTCGCCGCGGTCCGGGCTGAGACCCGGGGGAACGGCGGGATCGAGCGGGCGGCGGATGCCGTTGAGTCCTTCCTGAAGTAGCTCCGCGCGTGCAATGAAGGGGACTTTCATTGCAAAATTTGCAATGAAAGTCCCCTTCATTGCAGCCGGCGTCAGGTGCCCCGGATCTCGTTCAGGTAGTTGTAGATCGTGTACCGCGTGACGTCGAGTTCCCCGGCGAGGTGGTCCACCGAGTCCTTGATGAGGAAGAACCCCGCCTCGTCCAGTTCCCGGACCACGGCCGCCTTGTGCCGCTTCTTCATCAGGTCCACCGGGATCCCGGCCTTCGTGACCGCGCGCCCGACGAGGAACCGCTGCAGGCTGTCGACGTCCGGCGGGAACGTCTCGGGTTCGTGCCCGTTGGCCTTCGGCGCCCCGTCGGTCAGCCGGTTGACGCACAGGCAGCCGATCGCGACCCCGTCGGCGTCCCGCAGGAACACCGTCGATGACCGGATCGCGCGTCCGTCGGGGCCGTGGGTTTCGTAGTTCGTCAGGTCCTGTGTGGTGCCGCGGCGCACCAGGCCCAGCAGGAGATCCGTCATCGGACCGCCGACCGTCCGGCCGGTGAGGTCACCCGCGATGGCGACGATCGAGTCCGGCAGCCTGCTCAGGTCGTGCAGCAGGACTTCGTTGCCCGGCCCCAGCATCGCCGCGAGCGCGTGCACCGCCGGGACGAGCGCGGTGAGCAGATCCCCCGACGCCGCCGACGCGACGACAGGCGCCTCGAAAACGCTGACCGGTTTCGTCAAGCGTTCCAGTGCCGTGCGCACCAGTTCCGCCGTGCTCGCCGGTGTCGACGCGTGTGGGGACAGCCGGACGTGCTCCGGCCGTACGGTCGCGGCGATCCCGGCGTTCGCCAGCGCGGAGCCGACCTGTTCGGCGGCGTGGCCGGGCACAGTGAACGCGAGGATCCCGGCCCGCCGCTCGACGGCCGAAACCACCTCGCCGCCCACGGATTTCACGACCTCTTCGAGTTCTCCGACGCGTTCGGCGATCCGTCCGGCGATGGCCGCGACACCCGCCTCTTCCACCAGTTCCAGAGCGGCCGCGAACGCGCCCGAGGTGATCGGGCTCAGGTTCGAGATCGACCACGCGGCCGCGGTGTCGTCGGCCGGATGGATCTCGTCGTCGAACAGGCCGGGGTCACGGGCGCCGGTCCAGCCGGACAGGATCGGCTCCATCCGCTCCAGCGCCCGGTCGGACAGGACGGCGAAGCCGGTGCCCCAGCCCGCCCGCAGCCACTTCTGACCGCCGACGACGAGCACGTCCGCGACCTCCCACGGCGCCTCGGTCACCCCGAAGCCCTGGATGCCGTCGACGACGAGAAGCCGGTCCCCCACCACCTCGCGGATCGCCGCCAGATCGGCGCGGTACCCGGTGCGGAAGTCGACAGCGCTCACGCTGACCAGCGACGTCTCCGCCGTCAAGGCCGCCTTGACGGCGTCCGCCGTGACGTTCCCCAGCGGCAGCCGGCGCACTGTCAGCCGTCCAGCCTGTTCGGCCCGCGCCCACGGGTACGTGTTGGCCGGGAACTCCGACGCCGAGACCAGCGCCTCGCCGCCCGGGGCGTTGAACGCGGCCTGGAACAACCCGAGACTGGTGTGCGGCAACAACACCGTGTGGTCGGTGTCGCTGCCGGAAAGCCGTGCGGCGGCGGCCTTGGCCCGGGTCTCCTGCCGCATCAGGTCATCCACAGTGGACGGTCCGGCCTTGGTCGAGGCGTCGAGCAGGCTCGCCGTCGTGTCGAGCACGGCGTGCGACGGCGGCCCGAACCGGGCGAAGTCGAGGTACCCGGCCGGCTCGCCGAACTGCAGCAGGTACCGCGGCGAGATCCGCGTCATGCGAGGACCCGGGCCAGGAACTGCTTGGTCCGCTCGTGCTTCGGCGAACTCAGGATCTCCCCCGGCGGGCCGGTCTCGACGACCGCGCCGTCGGCCATGAACACCACCTCGTCCGCGGCCTCGGCCGCGAACCCCATTTCGTGCGTCACCACGACCATCGTCATCCCCTCCGCGGCCAACGTACCCATCACCGCCAGCACCTCGCCCACGAGTTCCGGGTCGAGCGCCGACGTCGGCTCGTCGAACAGCATCAGCTTCGGTTTCATCGCGAGCGACCGGGCGATCGCGACCCGCTGCTGCTGCCCGCCCGACAACTGTGCCGGATAGGCGTCGGCACGGTGCGCGAGGCCGACCCTGTCCAGCAGGTCGAGCGCCTGTTCCCGGGCCTCGTCGGCCGGGACGCCGAGCACCCGCACCGGCCCCTCGACGACGTTCTGCAGCGCCGTCCGGTGCCCGAACAGGTTGAACCGCTGGAACACCATGCCGATATCGCGCCGCTGACGGGCGACTTCGCGTTCCTTCAGCTCGTACAGCTTCCCGTTCTTCAGGCGGAACCCGATCGGCTCGCCGTCGACCCAGACCTGTCCGGCGTCGATCGTCTCCAGATGGTTGACACAGCGCAGGAACGTGCTCTTTCCCGCGCCGGACGGGCCGAGCAGGCAGACCACCTGTCCTTTGTGGACTTCGAGGTCGATCCCGCTCAGTACTTCGGTGTGGCCGTAGCTCTTGCGGACTCCGACGGCCTTGAGCAGCGGCTCAGCCACGTTCACTCCTCACCAGCGGCGCGGTGCGCAAAGCCTTGGCGGCACGGGAGAACGGACTTCGCGACCGGTCTTCGGAGTCGAAGGCCCGTTCCAGATAGTGCTGCCCGACCCCGGCGACGGTCACCACGACCATGTACCAGACCGCGGCGGCCAGCAGCGTTTCCATCACCAGCAGGTTGTTGGACGAGATGTTGTTCGCGGCGTGGATCAGTTCGGTCACGCCGATCACCGACGCCATCGACGTCCCCTTGAGCATGTTGATGAAGTCGTTGCCGGTCGGCGGGATGATCACCCGCATCGCCTGCGGCAGCACCACCCGGCGCAGCGTCGCGCCGGGCGACATCCCGATCGACTTCGCCGCCTCCGTCTGTCCACTGTCGACACTGTTCAGCCCGGCGCGGACGATCTCCGCCATGTACGCGCTTTCGTTGAGCGCCAAGCCGAGCAGCGCCGCGGTGAACGCGGTGATCAGCACGTTGGTCTGCTCGTGCAGCAGGTATCCGCCGAACGGCAGCGGGATCGAGATGAACTCGAAGACCAGCGCCAGGTTGTACCAGATCAGGATCTGCAGCAGCACCGGAAGTCCGCGGAACAGCCAGATGTAGCCTGCCGCGAACCAGCGCGCCACCGGATTCGCCGACCGGCGCATCAGGGCGATCACGATCCCGATGACGATCGCCGAACCCTGCGCGATCACCGCGAGCAGCACGGTGTTGAGCAGACCGACCGCCATCACCCGGTACCACAGGAACTCCGGGACGGAATCCCACTGGATCTGGGCGTTCCCGAGCGCGATCCCGAGCAGGACCAGCAGCACGAGGATGACGACGGCGCTGACCCAGCGGCCCCAGTGCCTCAGCCGGACGATCGGCAGCGGTTCAGCTTCCGCCATTGAGCTTCGCCTCCTTGACCGCGCCCTGCTCGACGCCCCAGGCCTGGAGGATCTTGCCGTAGCCGCCGTCGGCGATCAGGGACTGCAGCGCCTTCTGGACGGCCTCGGCCAGCGGCTTGTTCTCCTTGTTGACGCCGATGCCGTACGGCCCGCCGTTGAGCGGCTCGCCGGGGACGACCTCGAAGAACTTGCCCTCGCCCGCGGTCCGCGAGATGTAGACCGCACTGGGCAGGTCGTTGAGGATGGCGGCGACCCGCCCGGTGCGGAGCTGGTTCTGGTTCTGGGTGTCGCTGTCCGTCGCGGTCACGGTCAGCGCGGGCTTGCCGCCCTGCGTGCATTTGCCGTTCTGTTCTTCGGCGAACTTCTGGTGGCTCGTGCCCTGCACGACCGCGACGTTCTTGCCGCACAAGGTGTCCGGGCCGGAGATCCGGTCGGGGTTTCCCTTGCGGACCATGATCGTGATTCCGGAGGAGAAGTAATCGACGAAATCGATCTGCGCCTGACGCGTCTTGGTGTCGTTCATCGCGGCCATCGTGAGATCGACGCGGCCGGACTGGAGGCTCGTGATCAGCGAACCGAACGCCATGTCCTGGTGGTGCACGGTGACGCCCAGCTTCTTGCCGATGGCCTTGGCGAGGTCGACCTCGTAGCCGATCGGGGTCTTGCCGTCGGCGGCGTAGAAGTTGTTGGGCGCCGACTGCAGGTTCGACGCCAGGTGCAGCATCCCGGCCTGCGTGTATTTCGCGGGCAGGACGACGGCGGAGTCCTTCTGGACGGACTCGATCAGGGCGGTCGTGTCCGGGATCGCGGCGGGCGCCCCCGGTGCCGCGGGTTCCTGGCCGCCTGCCCCGTCGGGCCCGCCTCCGCAGGCCGCGGTGACGAGTGCGGCCAGGCCGGTGAGCACGGCCAAGCGCCAGGTTCGGGTCTGGGTGTGCGGCGTCGACGGCATGACGGACCTCCACAGGCTTCGGATGGTCGCCGACGCTACAACTGCCTGTTGAAGAGGTCAACTGATAGTTGAAATCTTGTCCGGTGGGTGTCCGTAGCGCGCGTGAAGGCCCCCTTCCCTCTGCTCAGTCGAGGG
The DNA here is from genome assembly GCF_002849735.1 of Amycolatopsis sp. BJA-103. GTDB lineage: Bacteria > Actinomycetota > Actinomycetes > Mycobacteriales > Pseudonocardiaceae > Amycolatopsis. Next base: position 9,427,669 of record NZ_CP017780.1, on the reverse strand, counting down.
AAGGGGGCCTTCACGGGAGGTCAGACAGCGATGTAGTTACCGGAGAGGATGAGCAGGACCTGCACGGTGATGCCGGTGCCGTAGTAGTCCGTGGCGTTCGGCGTCCACGTGGTGACACGGGTCCACAGCTTGTCCAGCCAGGCCTGGCTGCCCGGGTCGTTCATCGCAGCGATGGCGAACGACGCGGTGAAGCAGGGATGCTGACCCGTCTCGCCCGAGATCTTGGCGCCCGACAGCGTGTAGCCGGTGGTGATCTTGGCCGGGTCGCCGCCGGTCGTCTGCTGGATCCAGGTGTTCATCTTCCGCACCTGGCCCTGCGCCGGGCTGCCCGAGACGGTGACACCGTCGACGCCGAGGCGCCACGGGTCACGGCAGGCGTTGTAGCTGTACTTGTCGTCCTTGCCCTCGAGGAAGTCGAACGGGGCGGGCTTCGGCGTGGAGTTGGTGTTGACGACGAAGTCCGGGATCAGCCCGGTCTTCGGCGCGTACTGCTGCTGGAGCTGGGTGACGGCCTGCTCCTGCCGGGTGCGGACCTGCCCCCAGAACGAGTCGCCGGTGGCCTTCTCGAACGCGCGGAGGTGGCCCGGCATCCAGTCGGAAGAACGCGAGCTGTTGATGTACTTGCCGCTGTCCGCCCAGTCGGCCAGCCGCATGAACTTGGTGGTGGGGTGCACCTCGCTGCGCTTGATCGCCTTGATGATCCGCAGCGCCTCGGCCTTGTAGTTCACCGAACCGCCGCTGCCCCAGACCTTGTCGGCGATGAGCAGGCCGTAGGCGATTTCGAGGTCGCCGTCGGTCGCCGAGTCGGTACCGTTGACGCTCTTGCAGTTCGCGTCCTGCTCGGCGGCGTGGAGGTCCTTGTCGATCGACGAGGGGTGCGCCTTCACGAACTTCAGGATGCCGTCGAAGACGGTGCGGGCCTGCGAGTCCTTGTCGCCCATCATGGCCGCGATGGTCATCCCGTAGCCCTGACCCTCGGCGACGAAGGCGTGGTCGGCGTCCGGCGCCTTGACCGCGTAGGTGCCCGTCCCGCACTTGGTGGTGAGGAAGTTCTTCTTCCAGAAGTCGTAGTACTTGGCGAGTGCCGCGTCCTGCGTCGCCTGGGACACCGACGGGCGGAGAACGCCTGGCAGGTAAGGGGTTCCTTGAGCGGTGGCCGCGGTGGCGGGGGCGGTCGTGGCGACCAGCCCGGCGGTCAGCGCGGCCGCGGCCAGCACTGTCCGAACGGTCTTTCTCATGGCTCCTCCGGAAACGTCGTTGGTGGCGGCGGCGCTTTTCGAGGGTGACATCCGGGTCGGCCAAAAACAAGAGAGTTAAGAAAGTTTCCTTACTATTACCTCAAATGACGCTTAAGTGAACGGTGGCCTAGCGTGAGCACATGACGATCGACCTGAGCGCGCGCGGCGAGACCTTCCGGGAATTCTGGACCGAACGGCATCTCGCCACCCTGACCACCGTCCGCCCCGACGGGACCCCGCACGTCGTCGCCGTCGGGGTCACGGTGGACTTCGAGACCGGGATCGCTCGCGTGATCACGTTCCGCTCGTCCAAGAAGGCCCGGATGATCAAGGAAGCGGACGAAAAGGGCATTCCGGTCGCCGCCTGCCAGATCGACGGCCCTCGGTGGTCCACTTTGGAGGGACGGGCGGTGCTGCGCGAGGATCCGGAGTCGGTGCGCGACGCCGAAAACCGTTACGCCGCGCGCTATCGGGAGCCCAAGCCGAACCCGGAGCGCGTGGTCATCGAGATCACCGTGACCCGGGTGCTCGGCAACGCCTGACGCGGGACCAGCCCCGGAGCTGAAGGGGCCTTTCCCCTCGTCACATGCGGCGAAGGGCGCTTTGCCCTCATCCCATGCGGGGAAAGGCCCCTTCAGGCCACGAAGAGGCTGAGCAGTCCTTCCACCGAGCGGACGATCACGCGCGCCGCGGCCCGTTCGGCGTGCGCGGCGTCGGCCCGTTCCGCCTCGTGCCGCCATCCGGCGAGCGCGCTTTCGGCGCCCGCGTGGATCTCGGCCGGGTCCGCGCCGGGTTCGAGGCCGAGCCGTTCGGTGGGCGCGAGGCCCTGCGCGCCGAGCAGCCGGGCGGCCTCCTCCGCGACTTCCCCGGACAACGCCGTGCGGCCGCCGCGGATGTCGGCGATGAGCCGCAGTTCCCGGAAGTCGTGCGCGGCCGCGGCGAAACGCTCCACGCGTGCGGCCAGCCGGTCGCCGTGCGGGATCGGTTCGGCGGCGAGCAGGCCTTCCAGCCGCAGCACCGCCGTGCGGGCCTTCAACGCTTCGGCCCTGGCGACGAAGCATCCCGCGAGCGCGTCCCGCAGGTCGCCGAGACCACTGCGGTGCACGAGTTCCGCCGAAAGCTTCAGCCTGCTCTCGCAGCCCGTGCGGATCAGGGTGATCGCGAGCCGGACGCCGTAGAGCCCGAACCGCGAAACCAGGTGTTTCCTCGACTCCGGCGGGACCCCCACCGGGAACGGATCGTCCACAAAGGAATCCACGGACAGGAGATACCGTTCCAGTTCTTGACGGGAGACCGTCGCCAGCGCGCGCAGCACCGCGAACTCGTCGTCCCGCAACGCACGCCCCGCGTAGCCCAGTTGCCCGGCGACGGCGATGACTCCCTGGAACCCCGCGCAGTTCGGATCCTCGCGCCAAGCCCGCCGCGCCAGCTGTTTCGCGGTGAGCAGCGCGTCGATCCGGCCCGCGCCGACCTCGTCGGCCCTGCCGAGCACCAGCACCGAGTTCACCGCGCTCTGCCGCGCGAACGCCGAACCGCCCACCGGCCGGGCACCGGCGAGTTCGTCGGGTTCGAGGTGGCGCACCAGGCGCACCGTCGCGTCGACGTGTTCGGCGAGCGCCGGGGTGTCGAACAGGTCGAGGTCACGCAGGGCCCGCGTCGGCCATTCCGACAGCGCGGAGACCAAGGTGGACTTACCGGTCCCCGGCGTGCCGACGAAGCCGACGCGCAGCGGTTCTTCCAGTCTCTCCAGGCATTCGTGCAGCATCGCCACCGCGTGCGGGCGGTCCCGGTAGAGCGCCGCGGCCTCAGTCACCAGTTCACGGACATCGAGAGCGGTCACGCCGAGAGCTCCCGGCGCGGCGCCGCGCCGCTGCCGAGCGCGCCCGCCTTCCGGTGCAGGGCGGCGAGCCGGTCGATCTCCTTCTTGACCCGCTGGGTGCGCCGGTCCCGTTCGGCGGATCCGGCGATGATCAGTTCCCGTTGGCGGGTCAGCTCTTCCGCGAGGTCGTCCGACAGCGCGGCGAAATGGTCGCGCAGCCGCCGCTGGACCTGGCGGATCTCGTCCTTGATCTCCTTGCTGAACCGGATGAACACGTCATCGACGTGGCGCTGCGCCGCGGCTTTCGCCAGCGCTTGCCGCCGCTGCAACCGCATCCCGCCTTCGTCGCGCACGCTCTTCGTGGCGAACGCGACACCGGCGCCGAGGGACACCGGGTTGATCAGCGGCAGCCCGGCGAGACTCGTGACCAGGCCGAACATCAGCACGCCGCCGTAGGAACCGCGCAAGCCGGTGAAGAGTTTCTGCCCGATCTTGAACCGCTCGATCTTGGGGGCGCCGACCTCGGGGATCGAGTCCACTCCGGATCCGGTCAGCGGCAGTTCCGGTGCCTGGCCGTAGCGCGGCCCGAAACTCGTGGCGACCGCGTGCGCGATCCACGTCGACCGGTCGGACACCCAGTTGTAGTTCGTTTCGACGGCCTCGGCGAGGTTCTCTTCCAGCCAGGTCTGGAAATCCGGCCAGATCTGCACCGGGTCGCCTTCGTCGAAGGTGCGGTCGATATGCCGCACGATCTGCCGGGTCCGCTCGCGCAGGTCGTATTCGGCGTCGGACACCAGATCGGTGATCTCGTCCGACAGCAGGTTCTGCCAGCGGACGTTCTGCCGCCGCAGTTCCTCGGTGCGCCGTTGTGCCTGGTGCAGCAGGGTGACCTGGTCGACTCCGTTGTCCTGTGAGACGGCGTTGAGTCGCGTCTGCAGGGTCTCGACCAGCTCGACCGCCGCCGCGCGGACGCTCACCGCGGCGGCGAGCGCCCGGGTGCGTTCGATCGGGCGCGAGGCCTGTTCCCCCACCCAGTTCAGGAGTTCCGGGAAACCGGACCTTCCGTTGAGGCCGGCGTCACCGGCCTTCGCGGCGGCTTGGCGCACCGTCGCGGACACGGGGAACACATCGGCGACGACGCCGGTCTCGGAAAGCGCGGTGCGGTTGCGGGCGGCGAGTTCACGCCAGTCCGGGCTGACGTCGATCTTGGTCAGCGCCAGCACCAGCGCCGGGCACCAGGTCCGGATGTGCCGGGCCAGCGCGAGTTCGGCGGGCTGGAGTTCCTGCGTCGCGTCGGAGACGAGGATCACCGCGTGCGCGTCGGCGAGGACGTCGAGGGTGGCCGCCGTGCGCGGCGAGCGCGGATCCCCTATCGCCGGGGTGTCCACCAGCACCAGACCCGTGCCGAGCAGTTCACGCGGCAGGCCGACCTCGACCCGGCGCAGGGAACCGGGCGGCCGAATCTCGAGTTCCTTGGCGAGCTCGGCCACCGGCACGCTTTCCCTGGCGTGCCCGACCAGGGTGGCGGCCGCGTCGGGGGCGTACCCGATCTCGGTGGGGACGGCGGGGGTGCTCGCGTCCCCGACCGCGCAGACCGGGGCGTTCAGCAGCGCGTTGAGCAGGTATCCCTTGCCCTGCTTGGGAAAGCCGACCACCGCGATCCGGGTGCCCGGAACCCGCTGGTCCCGTCTCCGCCGCAGGCGTTCGGCCAGGTCGGCGCGGCCGTGGGCGGCACAGGCGTCCAAGGTCTCGTTGAGCACGTCGAGCCAGGCGGGGGCTGTCACGGGGATGCAGTGTTCCCTTAACCAAGCACGGAATCAATGTGGCATGGGCCAACATGCCGCGAGGGCCCCGCGACCAGGTGCGATCGCGGGGCCCGAGCACACGGTAAGAGATGAAAGATATTCAGCTCAGCCGATGTGGATGTCGTTGTGCGAGGCGATGTCGCCGGCACCGAGGTTGATGTCGCCCACGTGGCCGATGTTGTTGGCCACCCCGGAGACGACGTCGTGCACGTCGTTGACGCCCGCGTGGTTCGCGACGTCGTTCACGACGTTGTCGGTGACGTCGGTCGCGACGTTGTCGGTCACGTCGTTCGCGATGTTGCCGTTGCCGATGTCGTGCGCCTTGCCCGCGATGTCGTGCACCTTGGTGGTGACGTCCGCGACACCGACCTGGCCGATGACGCTGGTCAGGTCACCCACGGTCGACAGGAAGTCCGGGGCACCGCCCGCGACACCGTCGACGCGGGGCAGGTCGCTGTTCAGGTCACCGACGGCCGGGACCGAGTCGACGGCCGGAACCGCGTCCACGACCGGGACGTCGTGGACCAGGTCGGTCGCGGTGTCGACGGCACCGTTGGCGAGGCCACCGGCCTGGCCCGCGGAGACGGCGTCGAGCTCCGAAAGGTCACCGGTCAGGCCGAAGCTGCCGATGGTGTTCTGCGCGAGGGCGGTCACGCCGGCGGCGGCGTTCGACACGTCGGTCACGTCGGAGACGGCCGGGACGGCGGGCAGGCCCGGGAGGTCGACGGGCAGGTCGCCCACGGCGGGCACGGCCGGGACCGCGGGCAGGCCGCCCAGCTCCGGCAGACCCGGGAGACCGGCGTCGGGCAGGCTCGGGAGGCTCGGCAGTTCGCCGGCACCCGGGACGGCGACCGGCAGGCCGGCGGTCAGCGCGGTGAGCTGGTCGATCGCGCCCTGGACACCGTCGGCGCACTCGCCGTCGGTGCCGTTGACGACGTTCGCGACGCCGCCGAAGCCCGCCAGGTTGTCGGCGGTCGCGGCGGCGGTTCCGGTGACGTCGGTGACGGTGTCGACCGGGACGAAGTCGAGCACCAGCGGGACGACCTCGTGCACGTCGGCGGCGTTGATGTCACCGAGGCCGGCGTCGGCGAGGACCTGCTGCGGGTCGTTGGCGAAGGCCGCGCGGGCGGCGGTGTCGTTCAGCAGGTTCAGCGTGAAGTCGTGCAGGGTCTGGACGGAACCCATGGAAGGACTCTCCTGGTGGTCTAGTCGGTGGGGCTGGCGCAGCGGCCGGAGGGCACGGCTGAGCGCAGGTCACCGAAGTTAGTGAGCCGGTACCTCTCAGCACATCGGGGATCACTCCTGGTCGTCGCCCACTCAGCCAATAGGGGATCGGTATGACATCGTTAGGGCGTTAGGGGCTTAACCGAGACGCATCCGGTTGGGTTTAATGCCAACCCTCACCCGGATGGGTCAAGCCGTTCGGGTGAGTGGCCCTATTAGGTCCTTAGGGGCTGGTCAAGCGAAGGAGGATGCTCGTTGCCCTACGTCCTCGGCATCGATATCGCCTCGACCCGCACCACCGCCGCCACCTGCGTGAACCAGGGCGACGGCTGGGGCGTGCCGGAGCCGTCGTGGCTCGGCGCGCGCGGCCCGTCGGCGGCGTCCGCGGTGTTCCTCGACGACGACGGCTACCTGCTCACCGGGGACGCCGCCGTCGAAGCGGGCCGGTCCGCGCCCGCCCGGCTGCTGACCGGGTTCCACGAGCGGATCGGTGACGACGTCCCCGTGATCGTCGGCGGTGAACGGTTTCCGGCCGAATCCCTCAGCGCCGTCCTCGTGGACGCCGCGGTGGATCAGGCGGCCGAGCGGTTCGGCGAGAAACCGCGGGACATCGTGCTCACGCACCCCGTCGGCTGGGGTTCGTTCCGCCGTGACCTGCTGCGCCGGGCACTGGCCGAAGCAGGCTTCCCCCGCGCCATGCTGGTACCGGCCCCCGTCGCCGCGCTGCACACGTACCTTGCCCCGCAAGGCGAAGTAACCGCCGGTGTCTGCGAATTCGGCCCGGACGGCGCGGTGGTCACGATCGCCACCGCCGGGATCAACGGCTGGCTGCCGGTCAAGACGGTGGAAGGCGTCGACCCCGGCGAGGCCATCGGCAAGGTCTTCGAACTCGCGCACGGCGCCGGGATCCAGCCGCAGGCGCTGGCGGGCATCGTGCTCTGCGGCGAGGCCCCGCCGGTTCCCGGCCGGACGCCGTGCCCCGTCTTCGCCTCGAGTGATCCGGTGCTGACGGTGGCGACCGGCGCGGCCAACATCGCCGCGCGACGTGACGTTCCGCAACCCGCGAATGCCGTGGCGACCGTGGAAACCACCCTGCTCCCCCGCGTCGACGACACTCCGGAGCTCACCGAGCGGCCCGAACGGCCGCCGGTGGACATCACCCCGTTCCCCTTGCCAGAACGCACCGGGGCGGCGAAACTGCTCAGCCGTCGCAAGCCCCTCGTCGCCGGGACCGCGGTCGCGGTGCTGGCCGCGACCGCCCTGCTGCTCACCTTGACCACCCGAGAAGCCACCGCGGACAAGGGTCCCGAAGCCCCTCCCACCACGCCGACCTCGTGCGCGCCGCCCACCCCCGGCGCCACCACCGTGTCCAATCCCCCCAACCCGGCTGATTCCCCTTCTCCCTTCCCAGCCGCTTCCCCCGAAGGTCGCTGTTGAACGCACTGCTCGACAAGCCCGGCATCATCCATCCGGGTGCCCGGCGTCTGCTCGACGAGGTGACCGCCGCCCCGGAACTCCCGGTGCGGCTCACCGTCGTCGCCCCCGGTGGGCACGGGAAGACCCATCTGCTCGGCCTGCTCGGACGCCACTACGCGAGTGCCGGTGTCGAGGCCTTGCTGGTCGACGACGCCGACCAGCTCGGCGAAGACGAGATCGCGAAGATCAAGGCGCGGGCGGAGGAAACGGCCGTGCCCGTCGTACTCGCCTGCAGAACGACGGGGCGGACCAAGGCGCTGCGCGCGCTCGCGGATTCCTTCGGCAGATCCGTGTCCTTGGGCGCGTTCGGCGTCGACGACGTCCGGCGGCTCGTCGAGTACGCCGGTGGCGACGGGGCCACGGCCGGAGAAGTCCACGTCAGAACCGGTGGTGTGCCGGGGCTCGTGCTCCGCGCGGTCACCGGCGGGCTCGCGGACTTCCGCGGCGAGCTCGAGCAGCTGGACGAGGACGTGCACCGCTACCTGATCGCGGCCGAGGCAGGCGCGGGCCGGAATCTCGATCTCCTGGCGGCACTGCTCAACCGCGATCGCGAAGGCCTGCCGGAGGTCTTCGACGACGCCAGGGCGACCGGGCTCCTCGGCGAGGACGACGTCCTGCTGCCGATCGCCGCGGAAGCCGTCCGCGCCTGGGGGTCACCGGGACGACGGCTGACGGTGCTGCAACGGCTGGTGGAACTCCAGCTGCGCGACGGACTTCCGGTGCTGGACCTCGCTCGTTCCCTGCTGGGAACGGGAAGTTCGGGCGCGAGCGCGGCGGCGGCCTTCGAGGCGGCCGCGCGTGAGGCGATGCCCGACGACACGAAACTCGCGGCGCGGTTCTACGAAGCGGCGTCCGAGGCCGGTGGGCGCGGCGCGGCGCTCACCGTCGGCTGGGCGCACGCCGCGGCGCTGGCCGGAGACCTCGACACCGCACTCCGCCTCGGCGACGGCATGCTCGGCGGCACTTCGGACACCGACGCCAGGGCCGCGGGCGCCGAAGTGGCCGCGACCGTGCTGGCGCATCGCGGCGAACTGGCGCACAGCGCCGAGCTGTACCAATGGTCCGGCCGGGCCGGATCGAAGGCGTTCGCTGCGATCGCCTTGCTGGGCACCGGAAAACTCGAAGCCGCCCAGGGTGTCCTGGAGACCCCCGAAGTCCCGACCCTGTTCGCGAACGCCGCCTCACGGACGGCGCGCGCGATCACCGGCTCGGTATCGGGCTGCGGCGCCGAAACCCTGTCGGCCCTGCTCGGCGCGGCGTCGATGCTGGAATCGGCCGGGGCGCCGGCACCGCTCCCGGACAGCCCGGCGGCCCTCGCGGCGTTGGTGGGACTGCATTCCGGCGAACTCGCGCTGGCCGAATCGGTGCTGAGCCGCGCGGTGACCGGGCGGATCGGCGGCGACCTGCTCGCGAAACGGCACCGGCTGCTGCTCGGCTGGGTCGCGATGACCGCGGGCGACCTCAAGACGGCCGCCGAAGCCCTGATGCCACCGGACGGCCTCGAAGCCCGCGACGAACTCTTCGCCGCCACCCTGCAACTGGGCTTAGCGCGACGGTCGAGCGACCTTCCCGGGATGCAACGATCCTGGGACCGCGCCTACCAGGCGACGATGCGCCAGCAGCCGGACCTGTACTCGCTGCTGCCGCTGGGAGAACTCACGATCGCGGCCGCACGGGGCGGCGCGAGCGCCAAACTGGCCGGGCACCTGGAACGGGCGCACACCGTCCTCGACGCTCTCGGCAACCCTCCATTGTGGACGGCCACCCTGCGCTGGCACGAACTGCACGCCGCCATCACCGTCGAGGATCATTCTTCGGCCGGAGACCATCTGGCAGCGCTGAACACTTTCGCGCCCTGCGGCCGCTATCCGGCCGCACTCGCCGCCGCCGCGAGCGGCTGGCTCGCGGTCCTGACCGGGAGCTTCGATCCCGAGGTCATCACCGCGGCGGCATCGGAACTGCACGAACTCGGGCTCTGCTGGGACGCCTCCCGGCTGGCCGGGCAGGCGGCGATCCGGACTTCGGACCGCAAGGCGATGGTCCAGTTGCTCGAAGCGGCCCGGCAGTTCCAGGGCCGCGCTCCGGAGCCCGTCGCGGCCACCGGTTTGAGCACCCTGAGCGAACGGGAACTGGAGGTCGCCCGGCTGGTCGTCGACGGGCTGACCTACAAGCAGGCCGGGAGCAAGCTGTTCATCTCGGGCAAGACCGTGGAACACCACATGGCCCGGATCCGGGGGAAGCTCGGGGCCGGGGACCGGCGGGAGCTGCTGGCCATGCTGCGGGAGCTGCTGCCCGCGACCGCCCCCGAAGCGACGTGAAGCCCTAGCGGCCGGTGGTTTGCGGCGGGAAAAGGCACAGGTGGCGTGACCAGCCTCTGTGGTGAAGGACCCCTTCGCCAGCCTCAAGGTCGAGAGGTGGCCTTCGCGGCATGGTTCTGGACTGGCCTGCGGGCGCCAGCCTTCCCCGAGTGTCCACAAGGGACATCACCTGACAGCTGAATGTCCGATTGATGGCTAGATGTGCGGTTTTCGAGGGGTCGCTCCGGTCTTGGTACTTGATCAACGGAGGATCGGGGACACTCAACGTCCCCGATCCTCCGTCGATCAAGACCGTGCCACCCCACAACCTCGCGGACGGCAGCCGAGTGGGGAGGATTTGGGACGTTGAACGTCTCAAATCCTCCCCACTCGCCCACAACGGCATCCAGAACAAGCGCTACAAGCCACCGAGATGACATCAGGATCCAGTGGGCAGGCAATACGGGTCCGTTAGAACCCGAATCGCCACTCACGACCACCCTGCACGGCCGCGCCTCGGCCGCCTCACCCGATAGAAGTCCGGGCTCCGTGCTTGACCTTGACATCGTGACAAGGTCTTCACTGTGGGCAGGAGGTGATCCCCATGGACACGACACAGAGGACTTCGCCGGACATGCGGCTGCTCGACGCGTTGAGCTCGGAGAGCTCGTCGGCGCGGCTCCAGGCGGCCCTGGCGGCCGGGACGTACCCGGAGGCCCGGTTCGTCGAGCCGCTGGTGACGCGGTGCGCGATCGAGCCGGACTTCTTCGTGCGGGACATGCTGACCTGGGCGCTGACCCGCTTGCCCACGGAGAACACGGTGCCCGCGCTCGTGACGGAGCTCGGTTCCGAGGTCACCCAGGCCAGGAGCCAGGCGTTGCACACGCTGTCCAAGATCGGCGACGTCACCGCGTGGCCCGCGATCACCCGGTCGCTGCTGCACGACGCCGACGACGAGGTCGCGCGAAGCGCCTGGCGTGCCGCCGTCGTCCTCGTCCCCGACGGGGAGCGGAAGGAGCTGGCCGGGGACCTGGCCACACAACTCGGCCGCGGTGACCGGGCGGTACGGCTGAGTCTCAGCAGGGCGCTCGTCGCGCTCGGAGACGAGATCGAGCCGGCCCTGCGGACGGGCCTGGCGAGTGCCGACCCCGAGGTGCGTGCGCACGCCCGCGCCACGGAGCGGCTCCTGCGTGACCCGGAGGCCGCTTTCGACCCGTCCGTCGACGAGGCGAAACGGATCGTCGCGCTCGGACCGGAACGAGCAGGAGGAGCGTGAATGCTGATCGGTGAGGTGGCGCGCCGCTCGGGGGTGAGCAGCCGGATGCTGCGGCATTACGACACCCTCGGGCTGGTGCGGCCGACGGGCCGCACCTACGGCGGCTACCGCGAGTATTCCGACGAGGACATCCGCCGGATCTTCCACGTGGAGAGCCTGCGGTCCCTCGGCTTGTCACTGCGCCAGATCGGGCGTGCCCTGGAGGATCCGGCCTTCGAGCCGTCCGATCTGGTCGGCGACCTCATCCGGCGGACCGAGGAACGCCTGGCGCGGGAACAGGAGTTGCTCGATCGGCTCCGTGCGGTCGACGCCTCGGCGCCCTTCGGCTGGGAAGGCGTCTTGCGCATCGTCGAGCTCCTGCGCGGGCTCAACTCGCCCCACGCGGCGCGACGGCAGCAGACCGTCCTGGCTCCGGCCGAAGACGTGCCGGTGCCCACCGAACTGCTGGCCGGGGCGGTCCTCGCCGAAGCCGATCCGAACGTCGCCGGAGCCCTGCGGTGGGCACTCGCGCGGGCGGGCGGTGACGGTGTGGCGAGTCTGGCGGCCGGTACGCGTTCGGAGGACGTCGAGGTCCGCCGGCGCGCGGTCCTCGCGATCGCCGGGATGCCCGGTGACGACGCGGCCGCGGTGCTGACGGAGGTACTCGAAGACCTGGACACGGCCGTCCGCGGGCGTGCCGCGCTGGCCTTGGGTTCGCGGGGCGAGACCGTCGCGGTACCGGCCCTCGTCCGCATGGTGGCCGAGGGCACGACCGACGTCGAGGCGGCCGAGGTCCTCGGAACCCTGGCCCGCGACGCGGGCTGCGCGGACCGGATCATGAGCGCCCTGACCGCCGAACTAGCCGCACCCACCGCGGACCCCGCGACGCGGATCCGCCTCACCCAGGCCCTCGTCGAGATGCCGCCGGAACCGGCGCTGGGCGTCCTGCGGACCCTGGCCGGAGACGACGATCGCACCGTCGCCCTCCTCGCCTCGGCCCTCGCGGGGGTACTCGAACCTCGCGCTCATCCTTTTCGCGGGTAGACGCCCGATGCCCGCACGCGTAGGAACGAAGGATGGCTGAGGAAAGGTCCAGACGAGTTTTCCTGTCCACGTCGGCCGCGCTGTCGGCGGTCGCCCTCACCGGCGTCCCGGCCGGTGCCGAACAGCCGGGTGATCGCGGGCCCGGCGGATCCCTTGCCCCGCAACGGCCCGACGCGGAACTCCGGGCGATCCTGCGGGAGATCGACGAACACCGCATCGAGGCCACCGTCCGCAGGCTCGCCGCCTTCGGGACGCGGCACACGTTGTCTTCGCAGACCGATCCCGTCCGGGGCATCGGCGCCGCCCGCGACTGGATCTTCGCGGAGCTGACGAAATCCGCGGAAAGATCGGGCGGCCGGATGAAGGTCGAGTTGCAGTCGTACGTGCAGCCGCCCGCCCCGCCCCGGATCCCCGTCGCCACCACGATCACCAACGTCGTCGCCACCCTGCGCGGATCCACCACGCCCGAACAGGTCCACGTCGTGTCGGGTCACTACGACTCGCGGTGTTCGGATCCGCTCGACGCCGTCAAAGACGCGCCGGGCGCCGACGACGACGCCTCCGGAGTCGCCGTCTCGATGGAGCTCGCCCGGGTGTTCGCCACCCGCCGCCCGGCCTCGACCATCGTGTTCGTGGCCGTCGCGGGTGAGGAACAGGGCCTGTTCGGGGCGCGGCATCTGGCCACGCTCTACAAAACGGCGGGCACGAACGTGCGCGCGATGTTCACCAACGACATCGTCGGATCGAGCCGGGCAGACGACGGGACAAGGGATCCGCGCACGATCCGGTTGTTCGCCGAGGGCGTGCCGACGTCGGAAACCCCCGCGCAGGCCGACATCCGGCGCGCCGTCGGCGGCGAGAACGATTCGCCGTCCCGTCAGCTGGCCCGGTTCGTACGATCGGTCGCGGAGAACGACGCGACCGGGATGTCGGTGCGGGTGATCTACCGGCGCGACCGCTACCTCCGGGGCGGCGACCACATCCCGTTCCTGGAGCAGGGATATCCGGCCGCGCGGTTCACCGAACCGCACGAGGACTTCGCGCACCAGCACCAGGACGTCCGGGTGGAGAACGGCAAGCAGTTCGGCGATCTGCCGGAGTTCTGCGACTTCCCGTTCATCGCCAGGGTCGCGCGGGTGAACGCCGCCACGCTGTGGTCGCTCGCGACCGCGCCCGGCGCCCCCGAGGACGTCCGGATCCGGACGAACCAGCTGACGAACGACACGGATCTGGTGTGGCGGCGCGGAACCGAGCCGGATCTCGCCGGTTACGAGGTCGTCTGGCGGGAGACGACGGAGGCCGAATGGACGCACGTGATCGGAGTCGGCGACAGGACCGAGGCTAAGGTCGACCTGTCGAAGGACAACGTGTTCTTCGGCGTGCGCGCGGTCGGGAAGAACGGCCGCCGCGGCCCGGTCGCGTTTCCGACACCTTTGAGCTGAGGCCCCGATGACGATCACGCCCGGCGATCTCGACGCGGCGGTGACCAGCGTGGTGAGCGACCTGCGAAAAGCGGCGGACCACGACTGGTCGTCGGCCTCCGGCACCGGCGAACTGAACGCCTGGCGGACGGCCGAGCACCTCGGTGACTGCCTCATCTCCTACGCCGGGCTGCTGATCGCGCGGCCGTCGACGCCGCGGTTCGTCTGCTTCGAAGCCGTCGCCGACAGCGCCGCGACTCCGTCGGAAATGCTGGAGTTCGTCACGGTCGGCGGCGGCATCCTGGGCGCCACGCTGCGCACGGTGGCCCCGGATGTCCGCGCGTACCACCCGAGCGGCCGCGCCGACCTCGAAGGTTTCGCCGGAATGGGCTGCGTCGAGACCCTCGTCCACGGCGAGGACATGGCCAGGGGGCTCGACGTCACCCTCGATCCGCCCCGCGAAGTCTGTTCGCGGGTCCTCGCGCGGATGTTCCCGGGGGTGGACGCCGACGGCCTCGATCCCTGGACCGCGTTGCTGTGGGCCACGGACCGCGTGGAACTTCCCGGACGCCCGTCCCGCGCGGGCTGGCAGTGGCAAGGCGCACCGCTGGACGGTTGCTGAAGGCTCGCTGGCAAGGTGACTCCTGAGAGGAGTCCTGATGCCACGAACCCTCAACGCCGACGAGGTCCGCGCGGCCGTCCCCATGCGGGACGCGGTCAAGGCGGTCCGCGACGCGTTCGCCGAACTCGACGCCGGGCACTTCACCCAGCCGGAACGACTCGTCTTCGGCGACGGGCGGGTGCTGGTGATGACGGCGTACCACGAACCGTCGGCAACCGGGGTGGTCAAGACCCTCGGCATCCGGCTGGACCGCGACCCGGCGATCCTCGGCACCGTGGTCTGGGCGGGCGCGGGCGAACCACTCGTCGCCGACGCGACCGCCGTGACCGCGCTGCGCACCGGCGCGGTCACCGGCGTCGCGACCGATCTGCTCGCCCCACCCGATGCCGGGCGCCTCGCGCTCCTCGGCTCCGGGGCGCAGGCGGGCGACCAGGTCCGCGCCATCGCCGCGGTCCGGGAACTGCGCGAGGTCGCGATCCACAGCCGCACCGCCGGGAACGCCCGGTCGCTGGCGGATCGGCTCGGCGCGGAGTTCCCCGCCGTGGCCTTTCGCGTCGCCGAGTCCGTCGAGGACGCCCTCGCGGACGCGGAGATCGTCAACTGCGCGACATCGTCGGAGAAGCCTCTCTTCGCCCTGTCCGCCCTGCCCGAGAACGTCCACGTCAACGCGATCGGCTCGTTCCGGCCGTCGATGCGTGAACTGCCGGGGGAACTGCTCGCCACCGCGTCGCTCGTGGTCGTCGACCAGATCGGAGCCGCGCTCGAGGAGGCGGGCGAGGTCATCGAAGCCGTCGAGGACGGCCTTCTCGACCGGGCGTCCATCGTGGAGCTCGGCGCGGTTTTGCGGGAGCCTCCCGCGGTCTCGGGGAGGACCGTGTTCAAGTCCGTCGGCGTCGCCGCCCAGGATTGGGCCATCGCACGGTCACTGGCGGGCTACGAGGAGTAGGTGGATACGGCCGATCGGCGCAACTTGGCCGTTGAAGCGTTTGCCGTCGCGGAATCCGGGAACTTTTTCGGCATGTCCAGATGGCGAACCACCAGTAGGAGCAACACGGCCGTGCGGGTCATCACCGGCATCGGCGCGCTGTTCGCTTTCATCGAGCTGCTGTACATGGTCATGGTTCTCGCGGGAGCCAACGCGGGCAACGGTTTCTTCATCTTCATCCAGGCACTCGCCGGACCTCTGGCGTTGTTCTGGCCGGGGCTGTTCCCGGTGAGTGACCCGAATCTCGCGGTCATCCTCGACTACGGTCTGGCCGCGGCGTTCTGGGTGATCCTGGCGGGCGTGATCGCCCGTTTCGCGGCCCGCTGACCCCCCTGCGGCGGCAATCGGCGTCCCGTTCGGCGACACTGGTCGGATGAGCGAAGGCAGATGGTTCGAGCTGAACCCCCTTCCCGAGCTGTTCGGCCTGGCAGCCGCCGGGCGGGCGCTGTTGCCGAACGTCCCGGTGACCCCGGCCGCGGTGCTCAAGACCGTGACCGAACAGCTGGTCGGGCGGCGGCTGACGACCAAGGTGGACGGGCACGACGTCGGGCTCACCCTGACCGGGCTCGACTACCAGGCCGACAGCCTCAGCCTGGCCGCCACCGGCCGGATCGGCGACGTCCGCATCGTCGTGGAGGACGTCGACTGGCCGGAAACGCCGCTGGAACGCATCACCGTGCTGGCGTCGAACGTCCGGCTCCGCTCGCTCCCGTCCCCCGCCGCCATTCCCGACCAGGTGAAGATGGCGATCCGGGTGGCGCCCGAGATCCTGCGGGCACGGGTCGCCGAAGCCCGGCCGGGCATCGTCGTGACCCCCGGCGACGACGGGAATTTCCACGTCCGCTGGGAAAAGCGGCCCCGTTGGGGACATCTCGTACTGGAGTCCACTGTGGAGGACGACGCCGTCGTCCTGCGGCCGATGGCCGTCCACATCGGACGGCGCCGCTTCGGCCCGCCGTCGCGGCTCAAGCCGATCGTGCTGCCTCTGCCCGAACTCCCGCAAGGGATCCGGCTCACCGCGGTCGAAGCGCACGACGGTCACCTCGTCCTGCACGCGCTGGCCGAGGAATGGCCGGAAAAGCTGTCCACGATCCCGCTCGGCGACCTGCTGGGCTGGGTGATGACGGCCGTCACCACGCTGACCCTGCCGAAGCTCGGCGGCCGATAGTCAGCGCGTGACCATCGGCCGCCGAACGGATCAGCTGTGCAGTCGTCCTTCCGCGACGCGGACCGCGGGCGCGGCAGGCGTCGCCGCCGCGGCGCTTTCCGCCTGGGTTCCGGCGGAGGACCGCACGAGCCCGGCCGACTTCCCGCACACCTTCTTCTTCTCGTCCGACGTCATCTTCTTGCCGACCGTCCTGGTCTGGCCCACGACACCGGGAGCGGGGCCTTCACCGCTGAAGTTCCAGACGTACCACTGGTGGTGGCCCCATTTGCGCTTGTCGAACCACATGTCGTACGAGCCGCTGGCCATCCGCATCACCGGTGAACGGTCCAGGCCCGCCCAGTAGCCCGGGTTCACCTCGATCCGGGTCTCGACGCTTTCGCTGGTCTCCCAGCCCCATTCCTGGCCCCACGTGCGCTTGTAGGCGACCGACCAGTCGACGAGGAACTGGAAGCCCGCGGTCACGCTGATCTCGTTCGACACCGTGTTCTTGCCGCTGCGGGTGTCGCGTTTGCCGATCACCTGGGTGATCTTGTTGGCACTGCAGTTGTACACCGTGTCGACCCGGCCCCAGCTGCCGTAGAAGTCCTGGCCGCGCTGGTCGACGTGGGCGTTGCAGTTCTTGGTGGCGCGGCCGCAGTCCTTGAGCAGTTCGGCCCGCGAGGGGCCGCGCGAATACACCACGGAGCTGCCGCGGTCGTTCATGTTCGACCCGTAGTTGGCGCTGTCGTTGGCGTACCACTCCTGGCTTTCGCCCTGGTATTCGGCGTGCTCGTACATCGTGATGTAGCAGTTGTTGAAGGTCTGGAACGAGGAGATCTTGTCGTTCCAGTCACCGAGGAAGCCGAGGGTCTGATTGGTCCCCTCGACGCACGGCGACCCGGTGACGGCCAGGCTGGCGCCGCCGAAGTTGCCGTGTTCGTACAGCACGCTGATCACCGTCGCGGAGGCACCGACCTTTCCGGCCGACGCCGCGGCGAGGGACTCGCTGACGCTGTCGAAGCACCGGATCGCGCCGGTCGCCGTGTCGGCGACGCAGTGGTCGCCGCGCTGCTCGGCGTTCGCCGGGACACCACCGGCGAGACACACCATGACCGCGGCCAGGACGGCCGCTCCGAGTCTGTATTTACGCACGTCTGAGCTCCCTGGGAGAGACGGAACGCCGACCTCGACCGGATCGGCGTCGCCCAGTCCAGCGCAGGGAACCCCGGCTTGCCCATGCAGAACGACCGGCAGACTGGTTCCCGCTTGCCGCTGATCGGGACCGCCTCAGGCCTCGCCCCGCTCCCGCAGGTATCGCGTGTGATCGGCCTGCTGATGGACGTCGCCGGCGTAGAACCGCTCCGCGACCCGGTGCGCTTCGGTCTCCAGCAGCTCCAGTTGCGCGAGGAGTTCTTCCGACGCGCTCGGCTCGCCGCTCGCCCGCCTTTTGGCGGCGAACCACCACGGCAGGTTGAGGTAGGTCTGAACGGAAAGCGGCAGATCCGTCCGCGCCAGCCTGGTCACGGAATGCTGGACGTCCGGGTTGGCCGACAACCGCTTCGTCCGGGACAGCATGTCGTCGAGCACCTCGACGATCCGCCGCACACCATCCACAGAGGACTCCGGCATGCGCTGTGCCTGCGCGGTCACCTTGCCCACCAACGAGTCGAGGTCCGCGCGCAGCTGCCCGGCCTCGGCGACGGCGTCCACCGGCACCAGCCGGACCCGTTCGGGCGGCGCCAGCAGGGCGAAAACGGCGTACAGCCCGGCGACCACCACCGGCCACAGCCCGCCGACCACACCGGTCAGGTACAGCACGAGCCCGATGAGCCCGCCGACACAGCCCGCGAGGTTCTTCGTGGAGCCGAAGTACCGGATCATTGGTACCCGCGGATTTCCTGGAACACCTTGGGCAGCACGTCACCCCGCGCGTCGAACACGTTGCCGCCGGTGCGTTTCGCGACCTCGCCGAGTTCGGCGGAGTCGCCCTCGCCGAAGATCACCGTGAACACCGGGATCTGCCGCATCGGCTCCGGCAGCGACGGGAACTTCCGCTGGAAGTCCTCGAAGGTGGAGCCGCTCGCGTTCTCCCCGTCGGTCATCAGCACGATCGAGGTGAACCGGTCGGGGTCGCGCGCGACCAGCGGGCCCATGATGTCGTACGCGCGCTGGAGACTGTCGTAGATCGCCGTGCCGCCGTTCGCGTCGAGGTCTTCCGCGAACCGCTTGATCTTGTCCAACGTGGGCTGCGGATCGCCTTCCGGCACCGCGAAGGTCTCCGGGCTGCGGGGAACGGTGTCGAACGGCAGCATCGTGACCTCTTCGCGGCTGCGGAACCGGCGGTAGCGGCCGGTCAGCGAACCGTCGGCGCCGGTCAGCCCGATCAGCGCGGTGCGCAGCGACCCGATCCGGTCCCCCGCCATGGAACCGGAGGTGTCGAGCACGTACAGCGTCCGCGACGGACGCCGGATCTTGTCGAAGTAGGCGCCCAGCAACGCGTCGACCGCTTGCTGTGTCGCGGGGAACGGCAGTTCGACGAGGTCCTTCCGCGCGAACTGCTGTCCTAATGGGACTCCCGGAACGACGGGGCGGCGCTGCGTGGTCTCCATGATCTTGCGCTGCGTGTCCGGTGTGCGCAGCCGCTCGGCCAGTTTGCGGTGCGCGTCCCGCGCGTCGGCATTCGCGCTCTGCAGCAGGGTGAGCGGGTAGTCGGCGGTGACGACGCCATCGGAGGGATACACCAGCGTCAGCGGTTCGGGGAGTTTCCCGCTCGCGTTCATCGACAGCAGGACGGACTCGTAGTTGATCAGGCCGTCGACCTTCTTGCCGGGATCCTGCCCGCTCGCCCGCCGTTGGTAGGCCTCGGAAAGCCAGCCGGACGAACCCGCCGACATCGCCTGCGCGCTGAAGAACTCGGTCAGTTTCGGCGTGACGGAAGCGATCTGCTGCGCGTCGATGGCGTTGCCCGCACCCGCGAGCGCCGACGCGACCCCGACGAGGGCCGAGAACCCGGAGTTCGACGCCGACGGATCGGTCATGCCGTAGGTGAAGGCCTTCTTCCCGGCCTGCTCGGCGATCTCACCCCAGCCCACCGGCCGCCCGGCCCAGCCGAGCCGTTGCGCCGCCGACGCGGAAAGCCCGAGCACCACCGGAGAGCTCATGATCTTCACCTGCTCGCCGAGCCGTTTCGCCGCCTCCGGAACGGCCGCGGGATAGCGGTTCGACGAGAACCAGACGGCGTCGTACTGCCCGTCCGCCTTACCGTTCGCGAGCGACTCGGTGCCTTCCAGCGTCCCGGTGAACTGGAACTTGACCTTGACCCCGGTCGCCGCCGCTTCCTGCTCCAGCAACGGTTGCAGATCCGCCAGCTCGCTTCCCGCGAGGACGCGCAGAGTGCCGGCCTCGGCCTCCCCCAGCCCCGTCGCGCCTTCCCCCGAATCGCAGGAAACCAGTGACAGCGCGCAGATCGCCGCCAGCATGACCACCGTCCAGCGTTTCACGATGCCCCCTCGGCCGTCGCCGTCTCGTGAGACCGGCGCAGATGGTCTTCGGCCCGCCGGATCTCCCCGGACAGCGCCTCCACGGTCGCCGCCATCGTCGAGACGGCCCCCGCCTTGAACTCGTCGATCGCGTCGATACTGCGGTAGATCCGCTCGAACGACTCGCGGATCGTCGCCACCGCCACCGCCGGATCACTGCCCGCGCGCTGGATCTCGGCGCTGCGCAGCTCCAGCAGTTCGGCGTTCGCCCGGATCAGCCCGTCGGTGGTCGCCCGCACGGCCCGGACCTCGTCGAGGACGTCCTGCTGCCCGGCGAGCGCGCCGCTCACCAGCAGCGCGACCCGCAACGCCGCGACCGTGGTCGACACCGCCCGCTCGATCCCGCGGATCAGCTCGTCGTTGTTGCGCCGCACCAGATCCAGTGCCAGATAACCCTGCGCGCTCACCGCGAGCTGGGTCAGCAGGTCCTGGTGCCGCTGCCGGATCGGATGCAGCGCGTCGGCCCGCAGTGACCTGGCCCGCGCGGGATCGGTCAGGTCGAAGATCCCCACCTGCCGGTCGATCGCCGCGTCGACGGCCTCGGCGAACGCGGCCGCCTCCGACAGCTTGCCGAGCGTCCCCCACAGCCGCTCCCGCTCCCCCTTGAGCGCGGCGTTGTCCCGGCGCAGAACGTCCTGTCGCGCACGCAGGTCCAGTACCAGCGCGTTCACCGGCTCGTTGGCGGCGCGGTAGCGGTCCAGCGCCTTCTTCGCGCTGCCCGCGACGGGGATCAGCCCCATCAGCTTGCGGCCGGTGATCGGCAGTTTCGCGGGGTCGATCTCGGCCACGGTCCGCCGGAGCCCGGCCAAGCTCACCGTCGCCTGTTGTTGCGGTGACGCGATTTCCGCCAGCGCCCGCGTCGAACGGTCCAGCAGCGCACCGGCGACGGTGGCCGCCGCGCGCATGTCGGACTCGCCGACCGCGAGCAGTTCGTCCAGGACACGGGTGAACTCCGGCGATCGGACGTCGAGCGCTTCGAGCCGCGCGGCGAACTTCTCCGCGCGGCCGGCGATCTCGGCGTGGACCTCCGGGCCGAGGGTGACCAGACCGGCGGCCCGCTCGGCCGGGATCGCCTCCACCGGTTCGGGTGGAGTGAGCGTGAAATCGTCCATCAGTACTGCTTCTTCACGGCGTCGAGCAGACGCTCCAAGGTTTCGAACGACGGCGGCTCGACGGCGTCCACCAGATCCGCGGGCACCGGCGCCTTGGCCGCGGCGACGACGTCGGCGAACAACCGCGGGTCCCCAGTGCGGAAACCGAAGGTGGCGGCGAGTTTCCCCAGTTCGGGATCGGTCGCCAGCAGCCTGCCCACCTGATCGCCGTTCGGCTTCAGCGGCACGAGCGTGTGCTTGGAGTACACCGTCGGCGCCGTGTAGAGCAGGCGCATGTCCGGCCGGATCGAACCGTCCGCGCGGACCAGCCTGTCGACGAACTGCGATTCGTAGATCAGCGCCATCGGCGTCTTGCCCATTCCCGCCGCGAGGTAGTCCTCGAACGGGCCTTCGGTGGTGTTCTGCGTGTAACCCTGGTCGAGGAACAGCTTCGACACCCCGGGCAGCACCTTCGCTTCGGCCTCCGGCGTGCTGACCACGTTGTTCCCGTTGGCGACGAAGGAAACGATCGACAGGTACATCGCCGCCGAGTTCGACTCACGCGGATCCGTCGTCGTGACCAGCACGTTCTTGCGCGCCGGGAAGGCGGTGTTGCCGGGAAGCTGGTCCCAGCGCGTGCCCTTCTGCGCGAGTTCGAGGTACTTCGCGACGTCGAGCACCTGATAGTCGCCCGCGCCCTTGCGCACGATCCCGTTGGCGGCCAGCAGGTTCACGATCGGCTCGAAGGTCGCGATCGCCATCGGCGACTGGAACGGCGTGTGCACGCCGGTCACCTTGTGGTCGCGCTGGATCCGCTGCGCGGCGGGCGACGAAGACGGGAACGCGAACTCGTACGCGCCGAGGTCCATGCTCGCGATCTGCCGCGAACCGGCGGTGTCGACGTCCACCTTCAGGCCGTGCTCGGCGAACGCGTCCGCCACCCGCTTGTCGGAGAAGAACGCGAGCTTCTCCGAACCGATGACCCCGCGCACCGTGGTCAGGCCGGTCCCCCGCGCGGTGTCGTCGTCACCGCCCCGGCCCCAGACGATCACGGCGACCACGGCCAGCAGCAGCACCACTGCCAGGCCGATCGACAGACGGCGTTTCACCGGCCCACCCCCTCGTTCACAGGCCTGATCCTTCAGCCCGTTCACCTCATTTGACGCGCGGGCGAGCCATTTCGAAGTGAACGATCGATGAACGGAAGAAGTCGTCAGTTACTGGCGAAACGTTGGGGCAGAAGGAAAATCAGCGCAGGCTCCGTCAGATCACCGACTGCTCCGAGACCGGCAGACAGACGGTGAACCGCGTGTCACCGGGCTCCGAGTCGACCCGGAGGTCGCCCTGATGCCGTTCGACGACGATGCGCCAGGAGATGTCCAGACCGAGCCCGGTCCCCTGGCCGACCGGTTTCGTGGTGAAGAACGGCTCGAAGATCCGCTGCCGGATCTCCGCCGGGATACCCGGCCCGGTGTCGCCGATCTCGACGTGCACGTGATCGTTCACCCGCGACGTCCGCAGGGTCAGTGTGCCTTCGGAGCCCATGGCGCCGAGCGCGTTGTCGATGACGTTCGTCCACACCTGGTTCAGTTCCGCCGCGTACGCCGGGATTCTCGGCATCTCGTGGTCGTACTCCTTCACGACGCGGATCCCGGGCGTGATCTTGCCCGCGAGCATCACGAGGGTGGAGTCGAGCCCTTCGTGGACGTCGATCCACTGGTGCGGCGCGCGGTCCATTTGGGAGTACTGCTTGGCTTTGCCGACCAGCACCGAGATCCGGGTCGTCGAATCCTCGATCTCGCCCATCAGCATCTCGGTCTCGAGCGCGTACGCCAGCCAGCGGACGGCGCCGTCGAGGAAGGTCTCTCCGACCGAGTCGAGCAGCCGGTCCAGATCGGGCACGGTCAGGCCCGCGCGGACGTAGATGTCGGCGAGGTCCCAGCCCTGGTCGATGCCGTGGTCGTCGAACCAGTCGCCGATCTCGTCCTCGCGGTCGGACTGCTGCATCGCGGTCAGCTTCGGCGCCGAGGCGACCTGCTTGACCAGCTGTTCCTGGATCTCGAGCAACTGCTCCAGCAACGTCGGGTCGACGTTCTTCTTCGCCAGCATCGCGAGTTTGTGCCGCATCCCGGCGACCCGCTCCCGCAGCGCCGCCGTCGCGCGCACGGCGGCCGCGGCGGGGTTGTTGAGTTCGTGGGTCAGCCCGGCGGAAAGCTCGCCGAGCGCGAGCAGGCGCCGCCGCGAGCCGATCACCGTGTCGCTGTTGCGCCAGCCGAGGTACATGCCCTCCAGCAGATGCGTCGCCATCGGGAACCAGCGGCGGAACTCGGTGGCGAACTCGGCCGCGGGCAGCGTCAGGAAGGTGAGGTCGCTGACCGCGTGCACCGAAGCGCCGTAGTGATGTTCGTTCTCCTGGTGCACGAAGAACTGTGTCGCACCGCAGTACGCGCCACGCTGGTCGGACCGGATCGTCTCGACCTCGGTGCCGCCGACGAGCCGCGTCATCCGCAGCGCGCCGGACAGCAGGAGATAGAAGCAGGTCGCCGGATCGCCCTCACGCATGATCGTGGTGCCGCCGGTGTACTGCTCGAGGACGGCGTGCTCGTCGATCCAGTCCAGCTGTTCCTCGCTGAGGTGCTCGAAAAGGAAGAGCCCGCGCAGTTCCTCCCTGGGCAGAACGCTCATTGCTCCTCCAAGTACCGGTGAACCAGGGTGACCGCCATGGCGCCTTCGCCGACGGCCGACGCGACGCGCTTCACCGAAGCGGCGCGAACGTCTCCCGCCACGAACACCCCGGGGACGGAAGACTCGAGGTAGTGCGGGTCGCGGTCGAGCGGCCAGCCCGGCGGCCGGTCGCCTTCGGTCAGCAGATCGGGGCCCGTCCGCACGAAACCGTGGTCGTCGCGCTGGATCTCCGTGCCGAGCCAGTCGGTGCGCGGTGCCGCGCCGATGAAGATGAACAGGTGGCCGGTGGGCACGGTCTCGGTCGCGCCGCCGTTCTCGCACAGGGTCAGCGATTCGAGGTGATCGTCGCCGTGCGCTTCGACCACGGTGGTCCGCGTGCGGACGTGGATGTTCCCGATGCCGGCGATCTGCTCGATCAGATAGTGCGACATCGACGCTTCGAGTGACTGGCCGCGGACGAGGATGGTGACCTCGGCGGCGTGCTTGGAGAAGAACACCGCCGCCTGGCCCGCCGAGTTCGCGCCGCCGACGATGTAGACGTGCTCGCCCTTGCACTCGGGCGCTTCGGTGGCGGCCGAGCCGTAGTAGACGCCGCGGCCGGCGAGCTCGGCGATGCCCTTGGCCTCCAAGGCGCGATAGGTGACGCCGCTGGCCAGCACCACGGAATGCGCGGCGATCTCGGTCCCGTCGCCGAACAGCACGACCCGCGCCGAACCGCGCGCCTCCAGGCCCACGACGTCGCGCGTGGTCAGCACCTCGGCGCCGAACTTCAACGCCTGCCGCCGCGCGCGGTCGGTGAGCTGCGCGCCGGAAACGCCGTCCGGGAAGCCGAGGTAGTTCTCGATCCGGGAGCTGGTGCCCGCCTGCCCGCCGGTCGCCTTGCGCTCGACGATCACCGTCCGCAGCCCCTCCGACGCGCCGTACACGGCCGCCCCGAGCCCGGCCGGCCCGCCGCCGATCACGATCAGGTCGTAGAACTCCTGCGCGGGGCGCGTGGACAGGCCGACGGCGTCGGCGAGTTCCGGTCCGGACGGCTGGCGCAGCACCGTCCCGTCCGGCGTGACCAGCACCGGGATGTCGTGCGGCGCGGCGTCCGCGGCCTCCAGGATCCGGCGGCCTTCGTCGTCGTCGACCGAGTACCAGCGGTACGGCACGGCGTTGCGCGCCAGGAAGTCGCGCAGGTGGAACGACGGCGAGGAGTACCGGTGGCCGATGAGCTTGATCTCGTCGACCGGCCGCTCCCCCACCGCGCGCCAGGTCTCGACCAGCGCGTCGATGACCGGGTAGAGCTTCTCCTCCGGCGGGTCCCACGGCTTGAGCAGGTAGTGGTCGACGTCGACGACGTTGATCGCCTGGATCGCGGCGTCGGTGTCGGCGTATGCGGTCAGCAGCGCGCGGCGGGCGTTCGGGAACAGGTCCATCGCCTTCTCGAGGAAGACGATGCCGTCCATCTGCGGCATCCGGTAGTCGGCGAGGATCGCGGCCACGGCGTCGCCGCGCAGCTTGATCTCGCGCAGCGCTTCGAGCGCGTCGGCCCCGGAATCGGCCCGGATGATCCGGTAGTCCTTTCCGTACCGTCTGCGCAGGTCGCGGGCGACCGAACGGGATACGGCGGGATCGTCGTCGACGGTCAACAGGATCGGCTGGCTCACCGGATCAGCCTACGTCCTATTACGTTCGGGTCATGCTGGCCGAAGCCGAACAAGTGATCCACGACCGTGCCGTCGTCGCGTGCGAAGCGGCCACCGCGGCGGGACTCCCCGGCTCCTTCGAGGCGTGGCGCGAAGACGGCCTTCTCGCGGTCCTGGCCACGGCTCCGGAGTTGCGGTTCCTGCGCACGATCTCCGGCGTCACCGAGGTGAACCTGACACAGGCCGTCCGGCTCGCCGGGTCGTCGTGCTGGGAAGGTGACCGGCCGGCGCTCGTGCTCCCGGCGGGCCTGGTGCCGCACGACAGCGGTCTCGTCCCCGACGGCGTCCGTCCGATCGCGACCCTCCCGCTCACGAAGTTCCCTCCGGTGGAGGCGGACATCGACGACTCACCCGACGTCGGCGTCTTCCTCCGCATCCTGCTCGAAGGCTACGAAAGCGGCGGCGCCGTGACGGCGTTCATGGCCGCCGAACACGCCGATCCGCGGCTCCGGCGGTCACTCTTGATCGAGGACGGCGTGCCGATCTCCGCCGCGGCCCTGAGCTCGCACGGTCCTGGCGTCCTCCTCGGCGGCTCGGCCACGCCGCGGGCCCATCGCGGCAAAGGCGCGCAGGCACGGCTGCTGGCGCACGGTCTCGCCGCGGCCGCCCGCGAAGGGCAACGCTTCGCCGTCGCGACCGCTGTCGAGGGCTCGCCGAGCCTGTCGAACCTGCGCCGCGCCGGAGCCGAGGTTTACGCGAGGCAGGCCTGGCGGTGATCAGGCGCTTTGAGCGAGTTTCCGCAGGCGGAACGCCAGGACGAGCAGCATCACGCCGTACAGGAGGGCGTAGATCCCGACCAGCAGCGCGATCCCGTAGGCGCCGGCCAGCGGGTTGAACACGATCACGATGCCCGCGATCAGCGAGAGCGCGCCCGCCGCGATGAGGAAGGCCTCGCCCTCGATCTGCTTGCGCAGCCGGATCGCGGCGACGATCTCGACGATGCCGGTGAAGATCGCCCAGAAACCGACCAGGAAGGCCAGCACCAGCACGGTGATCCCCGGCCAGAGCAGGACCAGGACACCGGCGATGATGCCGAAGGCGCCGAGGATTCCGTACGCAGCGCGATGGGCGGCGTCGCCCGGCCGGAAGGCCTGCATCAGGCCGCCGATGCCGTCGATGATCGCGTAAATGCCGTAGATGATCGCGAGGGCCAGGACGGTGGCTCCCGGCCAGATCAGCGCGAGCACGCCGAACAGGATGGCGAAAACCCCGCGGACGGCGGCGAGCGGCCAGGCCAGGCGGGGTTCGACGACGGTGAGACCGACGAGAGGCATGCCCCGAGTATCGAAGCGCCGGACGGAGAGCGCGCGGCACACCACTCGTCAGGGTGAAGGCCGGTGCGCGCCGCGACCGCCATCACGGCGCGCACCGGGGTCCATCAGGGATACGCGACGAGGTTCGCCACGGTCGATCCCGAGTTGGCCGGTCCGCCGCGGTCGTTGACGACCCGGCTGATGGTCCCGTTCCCGCCGAGGGAGACGGCGACCATGCTCCGGAACCGGACGTTCGGATTGTTCGGCGCTTCGATCGCGCGATCGGCGACCACGCTCGGGTTCACGTTGAAGTAGCAGTAACTCCCGAGCCCGTGCGCCTCGTGGTTCGTCACCGAGTTCGCCACCTTGTAGGCCGCGTAACCCCGCGTCGACCCGTTCATCCAGGAGGCCTGATTCGGTGGGTCGTAAGGCATTTCGTTCTGGTAGAAGTACGTCCGGCCGCGGTTGCCGTTCCAGATCGTCTGGTACTTCTGGTAATGCTCGACGAACAGGCCGTACATCGTGACGTCGTCACCGTTGACGATCAGGCCGGTGTCGGCGGTGTTGGTGTTCCACCCGACCCCGTTGCCGTGGTCGGCGCGCCAGATCCAGAGATGGTCGCCGATGACGTCGTCACTGTTGACCACCAAGCTGTTCGTGGCCTTGCCCACGCCCGCGCCGCCGATGCGGAAGAACACGTCGTGCAGCGAAGTCGGGTTCGCCGCGTGGTCCTGGGCGGAGTTGGCCGGGCCGACCTCCATCAGCGTGTTCGAGTTCGTGGTGCCCGCGTCGATCAGCACCCCGGCGACCTTGACGCCGTCGACGTCGGCCACCGTCATCGCGGTGATGCCGTTGTCGGGGATCAGCGTCGCCAGGCCGAGGCCGAGCACGACGGTGTCCGGCCGCGTCACGCGCAGCGTCTCGTTCAGGTGGTAGACGCCCGGCGTGATCAGGAGATCCTTGCCCTCGGCGAGCGCCGCGTTGATCTGCGAAGCCGTCGTGCCGGGCTTCGCGATGAAGAACCGGCTGATCGGCAGCGACGACCCCGGCTGGTTGGCGCCCCACGTGATGCCCTGCGCGTTGGTGCGTGTGGCGGGCACGAAGACCTGGTACGCGCCGGCGTTGTCGACGTAGAGGAACGGCTTCTCGCGCACCACCGGCGTCGTGTTCACCGTGGTGTACGGCGGATTCGGGAAACTGGTGGACGGCGCGCCGTTGACCCCGGCGAACACCATGTTCCAGTTGGAGCCGCTCCAGCTGCCGAACTGCGAGTTGCGCGAGATCCACTGCTGCTGCGAACCGGACCGGACCTGGCCGTCGACCTTGACGTCGGACATCCAGCCGCCGCTGGACCAGCCGCCATCGTCGAGCTGCAGGTTGCCGCGGACGTGCATGCGGCGATACGGCGCGGCCTGCGAAACGGCCCAGCGGTCGGTGCCGCCCGCGGGGTTGACCGAGAGGTTTTCCGCGCCACGCCAGAAGTTCTGCGTCGCGTTCCCCTGGAACCAGTCGGCCTCCGCGTGCACCGCGCCGTTGATCGTCACGTTGTCCGGCGAAAGGCCGAGCCCGAGCACCTGCGTGTAGAACCCGACGTTGACGTCGACGTTGTACGAACCCGGTTTGAACAGCAGCGCCTTCCGGTTCGAGCCGAACTGGCTGGTCTCCTGCTGCGAGAAGACGCTGTTGACCTGGGACTGGATCGCCGACTGCGCCATGCCGGGGTCGAAGACGAGCACGTTCGGCCCGAGGTCGGGGTTGGCGGTGCCGGTGACCGGCGTGAGCCGGAAGGATTGCGCGCCGGAGCCGTTGCACGCGTACTGCTGCAGCTGAACACTGTCCTGAGTGGAGAGACCCGGAAGGTCCAGGCACTTGCCGCTGTTGCGGCTGACGAAGTGGTACGCGCCACCGGCTTCCTCGACCGGCTGCCACTGCTGGTTGTTTCCGCCGCCGTAAGCCCACAGATGGATCAGCCCGCCATCGGACGTCGACACGTCGGCGACGTCCCACACCTGCGCCGGGTTGTTGCGCGTGTTGACCCGGTAGTAGCCGCCCGAGGTCGGCTGGAACTGCCACTGCTGGGAAAAGGTCTGGTTGCAGGCGTACTGCTGGACGACCGTCCCGTTCGCCGACCCGGCGGCCCGCGCGTCCACGCATTT
Source organism: Amycolatopsis sp. BJA-103 (assembly GCF_002849735.1). Classification (GTDB taxonomy): domain Bacteria; phylum Actinomycetota; class Actinomycetes; order Mycobacteriales; family Pseudonocardiaceae; genus Amycolatopsis. The sequence goes on along the minus strand of NZ_CP017780.1, from coordinate 9,398,921 downwards.
CCCGCTGGTGGCCGTCACCGTGTACCAGGTATCGGGAACGATGGCCGCCTGCGCCGCCGGAGCCACCACTATCAGCGCTCCGACCAGCGAAAACAGGGCTATCAAGGCTGCTCTGGCCCTCATCAGGACCTCCTCCGCGTCATGGGGCAGGGCGAGCTGAGGCGGAGCCCAGTGGAGACGCGGCGTAGCGGGCGGGGACCTCGGCGTCACGATGGTCGAAAACGTAACGGCGGTCACACGCGGAGTCAATACACGTCTAAAAATAAGTCTCAAAGATGCAGGTCAGTGCCGCTTGCGGCGATCGAGACCACTGAGAGCGACCCCCTCGCGAACGGCCCGCGCGGGCGGTGTAATGTATGGACACACGAGATGCGGAGTACAACTTCGCTCCGGGGCTATGGCGCAGCTGGTAGCGCACCTCACTGGCAGTGAGGGGGTCAGGGGTTCGAGTCCCCTTAGCTCCACAGTGACGAAACACCGCCCCATCTGGCACGTTTGCCGAGGTAGGGCGGTTTTTTCGGTCTTCCTCACTTTGAGAATTGACGCGACCAACTTCAGTTACTGTTCAGTAGCTGGAGCAAATCTGGAGCACACCGTCCCGGCCATGCCGAATGGGGTCACATCGCCTGCTCCAGCTATGTAACCCGACCGGGTTGTCTACGAGGACTCCGGTAACCGAGGGAACCCGCTAAAGTCGATGGGCTCCAGATTCCGTCGGATTGCAAGTTCGCTTAGCCAGAGTCCTCTCTGGTTCCGAAGACGAAATCTGAGGGGGCGACAGGCTTTCCTTTCACCGTCGCTCCGCCGAACCAGGCGTCGCCGGCGAAGGTCGCCTTGCGGAAACCTGCGTCGCCGGCGAAGGTCGTCTTGGCGAATATGGCGTCGCTGGTGAAAGTTGCCCCGTTGAACGCCGCGTGACCGTCGAAGATCGTTGGCGATCGTCTGGCATTGGGTTTCGTTGTCCTGGGCAAGGCGTTCGAGGACATAAAGGCCGCCAAGGCGGACCGGGGCCTTGGCGGAGCCGAGTTGTTCAACGGCTTTGAGATAGAGCTCGGTGATCCGGCGTTCGACGGCGTCGGCGCGGGCGTCCTCGGCGACTCGTTCCTGGTGTGCCTGGGTAGCGGCAGCGATGTCTTGCTGGTGAGCGAGGGCGCGTTCGCGATTGTCGAGGTCGGCCTCAGTGGAGTGTTGGCGGCGCCAAGCCAGATAGAGCGCGACCACACCACCGACACCGATACTCAGCCCGACCTTCAGCGCGTCCAGCCGCACCTTCACCAGATCCGCTCCCGTGAGCCCCGCGGTGGCCAGCCACCACAATACGGTCACCACGGCCGCGGTCAGCACCGCGATCAGGATCGCCGTCCACCACATCGCGGCTTGGGTCAACGCAGGCAACCGCTTCACCGAAGAAGACATCAGGCTTGGCGACGAAGAAGCATTCGCGGCCGCAGGAGGCACATCATCGGCCGTGGCCACCATCGTCCATGAAACCGGCGAAGACGTCGCAGCGACCTGCGGAGCGGAAGTGCGTCATCGCTTCGACGCTGGGCCGTTCGAGTGACTGGGCAGACCGCCGACGTCATTGGACCGGCTACGGTCGGCGACTGATGGCGGGCTCCGCCTCCATGATTCCACGGCCGCCAGCATCACACTATCCCATGTGGACGCACAGCTGGCACGGACAGCAACGCGGCCGCCATCGGCGCAACAGCAAAGTCGTTACTGCGCAAGCCACCACAGGCACGTCCGGACAACCCACGGAAACCCCTCTACCCCTGCACGTGATTCGTGTGGTTCCGGATCCATGACCTTCATGGGGCAACTCAAAGCGCCTGGAGAGGCTCCGAATAGCAGGTGGAGGGCGACCTTAGTTACCTTAAAGAATCCGCAGGCAAGGCTATGTGAAGATCTCCGTTGCGCGGCGCCATCCGGGCGAGCACGCAATCCGGAAATCCAACGCCGCACAGTGGCACCCGAGCGAAGCCGGCCCTCCACCGAACGCGCCGCGTGATCACGCTACGAATCAAGCAGCCGAGCACCTTTCGCGCGTTTCACCGGGACCAGGCGCAGACAGCCAGGCCCTCAGGAAGGCAAGCTAAGCCACCCGCCCACCTCATCCACCCGACCGGAACGCAACTCCGAGACCATCCTCACACATTCAGACAGGACTCGAAGTTGTGGCAACAGATTGCCAGTTAAGAGCTTCTCAAGAGCTGACATCGCTCGGCCCGACCTGAAATCCAGAGCTGCGCTTTACGCCGCCACCCTGCAAATTTTTCGACCGGAAGGCGGATTCAACAGCAGAGGACTTGGGGTCCGGATGGAATCGTCAAGCGCTGCGCGCTGGACTGTAGCGGCACTGATAATCTGCAGACGGCAGCTGCTTGCGAAATTCGGGCTAGGCAGAAAATTTCATCGGCACTTATGCAGGCTTCTCTGACCACGAACCCGGGACCGTGTAAACAAATTCTTTTCCACCCCTGTTGGCCGGAATGCTTCTTTCACGTTTGAGTGTACCGCTCGAAACCAGGCGTTTCAATCGATTGTTGACGTTCTGCAAGGTGACCCCAAGACGTTCGGACAGCTCCCCTGCGCGAAATCTTCGAAGGGCGAAAGCTTGGCGATACGTCTCATTAAGATGCGCTGGCGCAGCTATCAAGCGAATTTCACCACCATCTACAGCGGCCGCCATCAACTCGCGCCGATCAAGACAGACCTGCATCGTCTCGAGAGTCTCCTCGTTGAGCCCCTGTAGCAGCACGACCGACACCGCGACATCTCCGGACGCGACCGCAGCGTAAAACTTGCCGAGGAACTCGTCGGCGAAACTGATGGTCATGGCGTCGACGCCCGCAAAGTCAATCACGACCTCATTGGCTTCCGATCCAGCGGACGACTCGTGCTCCAATGACTCCCGCGCAGCCTTGGCGGTACTCCGGGTGGCAAGGAAGGAACCATGCTTGCCCACCCGGTAAAGATGTTGCGAACCCATCACAAAGCCTCCCGGTTTCAATGAAACCATTGAAACACAGGCCGCAGGAACTAGTAAGGATGTATCCGTAATGACGCCCAGGTGCCCGCCACGTCGACGTCGGCGGACACGCACGTCGGACGCCTCGAATCGCCACGGCCGACGACACTGGCGAGACCTTTGCCACTGCGGAGCTGAAGGCGGGCAAGACCGCCCTTCGGCACCACCCGCCACAGGTCGTTCAGACCATGACCTCGCACCTCCTGAGTGCCGGTCACCCCCGGCTCGAGCGCCGTCTCGAGAGCAGCTACGTCGTCGACCAGGACGTCGTCGGCCAAGTTGTGGCCGAGGTGCGCACGCACACCGATTCCGGTATCGCAGACCGCGAACTCGATACCAGGCAGACCACTCGTTGCTCCGGTATAGACCTGCGCTGCAACGAAGGCGCCGACACCGCTCCACCCGTGACTGATCGCGTTGTCGATCAGCTCACCAACCCCCGCGAAGTATCTCCGGCCAAGATCGCCGTAGTGCCGAGTAAGCATCCGCCCCATTCGCTCACCCAGCCGATCGGCTCCATCAGGGGTCAAATGTGTGACTTCGAGCAGGCGATCCGACAGGTCCATCCGCGACCCGCCCTGGAGATCACCGACGACGTCCGTATCCGGGGGCAGGCTACTGATGACGTCTAGGCGCTCGAGGTATGACGCGACGTTGTGATCACGCGGCGTAATCAGCCGAACCTTGTCCCCCCGCGATCCGGCTGCCCGAGCGAGCGCCACGATCGCCGCGAGGTCCAGCGGCGACGCGAACGTGAGCCGCTGGCCGTCCAAGATCAGTGGGCCGGCCTCCGGCTCGACCGGACAGAGCCGGCGCAGTAGCGGCCGCCGGCCGACGAGCTCGATGCGCACGTCGCCGAGTCTTCCAGATCCAACACGCCGAGTGAGGGGGTGCCGAGCAAACCGCCGTGTTCATCTGTTTCAATGAAACCGGTGCACAAGATCGGCGGGCCTCGTGCCCCACGAAGGAGGTACTCGGGCATGGCCGGGGAGAGGAACGTCAACCACCAGATCCTGGCGACATTCGCCGTCACACGGGTCAACATCTCGAGCGCCGACGCCGCGCAGCGCCGAGCACAGGTGAATCACCTGCGGTCCCGGCTCGAGACGCACATCGCGGCAGCCCCGGACTACGACCTGGTCAAGCTGCGCGCGTCGGGTAGCACCGCCAAGGGCACCGCCATCAGACGTCGGCGCGGCGAGGGATCCGACGCCGATGTTGCCGCCTACCTGCGGACGACCGACCCCGACATCGACGAGTCCAAGGTCCTGGACTGGCTCCTCGCGCGGTGCATCGAGGTCTACGGCAAGACGAAGGTGGCCGACGACTTCGTGATCTCGCAGCACGCCGTCGGCATCACGCTGCACGGTTCCAAGCTCAAGATCGACGTCGCGCCGGTGCTGTTCCAGGGCGACGAGCAGGACAGGGGCCACCTGATCACCCGTCAGGGCGAGCGGGTGCTGACCTCGGTGACGCAGCACCTGGAGTTCATCCGGTCCCGCAAGCAGGAAGCCGGGCGCGGCTACGCCGAGCTGATCCGGCTGCTCAAAGCGTGGATCCAGGAAGCGAAGCGCCTGGACCCGAACCTCCGCTGCAAGAGCTTCCTTCTCGAACTCATCGTCGCGCACCTGTGGGACAACGGCTGGCACGGCGCGCCTCTGCAGGTCGACGACTACCCGGCGGCGTTCGAGCAGGTGCTCGCCTACATCGTAACCACCGGTCTACAGGCGCCGGTCGTGTTCACCGACCACTACGCCGCGAACGCGGTCTCATCCTCGTCCGAGCCCATCCAGGTCTGGGATCCGGTCAATCCGGGCAACAACGTCGCGTCGAGCTACACCGACACCAACCGACGCCACCTCGTCGACCTCGCGGCTGAGGCGCTCGACGCGGTCTCCTGGGCCGCTACCTCCCCCACCTGCGGCGCGGCCAACGACGCCTGGCGCACCCTCTTCGGCCCTTCGTTCCTCGGAGCTTGACCATGAGCGCTTCCTTGACCTTCACCTCCTCGTTCACGATCACCAACGCCCGGTACGTCGGCGCCAAGATTGGTGCCGACCTGCGGCAGCTGCGCTCGATGTACGGCAGGCCAGCCGACGTCGACGAGATCGACAAGTTCGCCGAGGAAGCCGCCTTGCTCCTGAAAGCCGACTACCTCGGCACCGCGGACTACGGATTCCGGGACCATGCCAGCAACAGCTGGAAGCTACGTCTCCGCTACCGGGCGACGGCTGGTCGACAGCGGCTCGATGATCCGCCTGGCCGACTTCCGCGATCCGCGGATGTCGCGAAGCTGCCGTTCCACTCATACATGTCGTACAGCGACACCTTCAACGCCCTGTCCGTCGCCGACCAAACAGCCTTCAAGGCAGGCCTGCCGGTCCGGCGGACCGCGGGTACCGAACCCAGCGTCGGACTCGGCAACTCCACGCCTGGCCACGGCTACAGCAGTAACGGCATTGGCGTGACCCGCGGCATCTTCGTCGCGCTCGCGACCTGACCTCTCGGAGAACCACATTGAGCACGCAAGATGACCTCTTCCTGCCGGTGATCGAACTCCCCGATCCACAGCAACTGGCCCGGTACGAGCGCCTCGTCGGCCTGGACGAGACCAAGATCAGGTTGCGCAAGGAAGCCACGCTCCTCGCCCAGCCCGATCAGCTGCGGAAGTGGGCCGACGAACACCACGCCGGGGCCGCTGCAGCGGCCCTTCGCCTGCTCGCCGACCGTGCGCCTCTATTCGTCTTCGCCGGCGACGTCGGTTCGGGCAAGTCGGCTTTGGCCGAGTCCTTCGGCTGCGACTTGGCCGAGCACCTCGACCTTCCGGTCTTCCTATACCGCCTGAAGCTCACGGCACGGGGCCGCGGATTGGTCGGCGAGATGACGACGCTGATAGGGGAAGCGTTTACCCACGTGCGCCGACAGGCGGAGGCTTCGATCAGCTCAGCCGGCGTCACCGCCGTGTCGGTCTTCATCGTCGACGAGGCCGACGCGCTGGTGCAGTCACGGGAAGCGCAGCAGATGCACCACGAAGACCGCGCCGGGGTCGACGCCTTCCTCGCGGGCGTGGACGGCATCGCCGGAATCGGACTGCCGATCATCGTGGTCCTCTGCACGAACCGTCCTGGCGCTATCGACCCGGCAGTGCTGCGCCGGGCGGCCGCGACCTTCCGATTCGGTCGACCCGACGACCAGCAGCGCCACGCGATCCTCACCGCTGCCCTCAATGGGCTCAGCATCCGGTCGGAGACGATCTCCAAGCTGGTCGAACTTACCGGTCCGTCCGGCGGACGGCATGGGTTCACTGGCTCCGATCTCACCCAGCGGCTCGTTCCCGCTGCCGTCCTCGACGCCTTTCCCGACCGCCCAGTCACCGACGAGGACCTGCTCACTCTCGCCGCCGACCTCGCCCCTAGCCCGGTCTTCACCGAGGAGACCTGACCCCGCCTGCACCGGGCTCTCGCCCAAATCTCGGAAGGAGAAGCACCGATGGCGACCCTAGCCACGCAGTTCAAAGCGGCACTAACCCGTATCGAGCCAAAAGTTGACGCGGACAACGCCGCCGAAGCTCACAAGCTGGTGACCGCGGTCTTGAAGGCCGATGGCAGGCTGAAAAAGCTGGGAATCTCTACCTTCCTCATCGGTTCCTACGGCCGACAGGTGTCGATCAAACGGGTCAAAGACGTCGACATGTTCGTGCGTCTGGAGGAAGCGACCGACTCGTTGCGGCCAGGCGAAATCCTCGACCACGTGAACGATGTTCTCGAGGATGCTTTCCCCGACCAAGTGGCACGGCAGCACCGCTCAGTCATGATCGAGTTTCCGGACTTCGACCTGTCGGTCGACGTCGTCATCGCCCGCCCGTGCGTCGACCATCCCACGGAGCACTGGCAGATCCCGGAGAAGGTCGAAGAAGACGGGCGCGCTAACTGGATCGAGACCAACCCGGTCAAGATGAGCGAGCTCACGACCGAAGCCAATGACGACTTTCTCCTGTCCGGGTCCGGCGTCTACGTGCCTTTGGTCAAGCTGATCCGCCAAATCCGGCGCACCTGGGTCGACGAACAGCCGGGCGGATACTACTTCGAGGTCCTCACCTACCACGCCTTCCAGGATCTCGAGCCGCACAAAAACACCGTCGCCGGGTACCTCTGCATCATCCTGCGAGAGATCGCGGACCGGCTGCCGGACTACGTGACCGACGGCCCCGACGACCCGACGCTCGACGAGCGCACTATCACGACCAAGGCCACGCAGGAACAGATCGAGGCCGCCGCCGAACGGATCACCGAGGCCGCCCAGCTCGCGGAAGATGCGCTCAAAGAGGAGGACATCTGCGCGAGTGCCTTGAAGTGGCAAGAGCTGCTCGGCAAGACGCAGCAGACCGATGAACCCGAGTTCGTCTTCGCCCTTCCCGAGGCGTGCAACGCCGACGGAACAGAGAAGCCGACGGGCGCTCTGGTTAAAGGTGCCCCGGCGGTGCCAGCCGGTCGCGATCGGTACGCATGAACATGTTCTCTGCTGACCTCGACCGGTGGCGAGAAGAGCTCCCCACACTCGGCTTCACCGATGACGGCGAACGGCTCCGCGGTCCGGTGCAGTGGGTCGAGCCAGCCAGGCCCGACCAGCCGCCGACGGTATTCACGGCGCAAGTGGAGATCATGCCCGGGGCGACTTTTCCCTTCGCACCACCGATGGTGCGACTCTTGGACTCCGGCGGGCCGCTCGAGATCACCTTCCACATCAACGCGGACAACACACTTTGTCTCTGGGAGGACGACTGGTCAGTCGACGACGCGCCATGGTTGGACCCGCGAAAGCTTCTGGACCGGATCGCCGACTGGCTACAGAAGACCGCGGCCGGCTGGCCCGACGACGACTCATGTGACCTTGAACGCTATCTGGACCAGGAGGACGATGGTCCTCGGATGGTGATCTACAACGCGACGAGGCTGCTCCCGAATCAGGCCGCGCAGACCGAAGGGGGCCCCGAGATCATCTATATCGCCGATAGGGCCCGGCGAACCGGCAACATCGTCAACGGGCGGCGACGAAACCGCAAGGACCGCCGACTCGCCTGGGTGGCCGATATCGGATCCGTCGTTCAGCCGATACGGAGCTGGGACGACCTCGCCGCATCGTTAGGCACTCACGCCGCGGAAGTCAGCCGGCTGATCAAGATCCGCGTGATCACCGTCATCCTGCTCCGCTACACCCGAGGAGAAGCAGACGCCGCGCTTGCGCTGAGGGTTCGCCCCAACGGTGCCGGTATTCGGATCAGCGCTTGCGAGAGCGCGGACACGAGCAGATCGACGCGCACCACGCGCGCCGGTTCAGCACGCACGGCCTTGACCGACATCCCCATCGCGATCGTCGGCTGTGGGGCAATTGGGTCATTCACCGCCGAGCTGCTGTTCCGGTCCGGGGCCCGCATCCTGACCCTCGTCGATCCCGAGCGCCTGCGGCCGGGCAACGTCGTCCGGCACTTCGCTGACCTCCGGCACATCGGCTGGCCAAAGCCTCATGCGGTGCTCGACTGCCTTTCCGCGATCGACCCCCAGGTCGACGCCGTGACCGTCACGCACAGCCGGCTGTCGACGCTGGACGAGGCAACTGATCTAGTGCTCGAAAACCGGATCGTTCTGGACGCGACTGGCAGCGGCCGAACTAGCAGCTTGCTCGCAACCGCGGTCAACCGGCTCGGCGTCGGGCCGGACCACACGGTCGTGTCTGTGTGCGTACAGCGTGATGGCCATGTTCTGCGGGTCGACCGAATGCCCCTGCGCCCCGGCGAGAGCTACCTGCCGCCACTGCCCGCGCTGGAGCACGCCAGCCAGCTGCGTGAACGAGGCTGCGGTGCCCCGATCTCGCCCACACCCCCGGGGGCCGTCGTGGCGGCCGCCGAGCTAGCTCTCCGCGTTGTGATCGACGAAGTCACCGCCGAGCGCAAACTCCCCGCGACTGTCGCAGACGTGCGCAAGCCCCAAGATCAACCGCCCTTCGACGTCATCGGCTGGATCACCTCCGACCACCCGCGACGAGCCGCGTCATGAATGACTTGGACCAAGTACTACAGGTGGCCGCAGAGGTGACGTCGATGATCGCCGCAGCCGCCGAGGCCGCTCACCCTCGCGAGACCGGCGGGGTCTTGCTCGGATGGTGGTTAGACGAGCGAGTCATGGTGTACCACGCCGTCGAAGTACCAGACCCTGATGCCTCTCAGGGGTCCTGGGTCCGCGACTACGACACCGCGCAGGTTGCGCTCCAAGAGGCTCTCGGCGACCAGGGACATCCGTGGCTCGGATACGTCGGGGACTGGCACAGCCATCCCGCGAACTTCGGGGCCAGCAGTCAGGACCTCACATCGATCCAGCATGCGTCCAACCAGTACGACCAGCCACTAGTGCTCCTCGTCCACCTGGCTGACGGCCTCGTCGAGGCCGTCGTCACAGCGTCCGCGAATCACCCGCTCATCCGTGGGCTAATCCCCGATTCACCCGAGAGGGAAACGACATGACCGCTTCTCGACCGGCAGCCGGCGCACCGTCGAGTTCGGGGGTCCGCCGGGGCGGCGACGGCTTCCAGGACCTCTTCGTCTGGGGCGCGGCGATGCGCGTGATCGGGCCGGATAGCCGATTCAACCAAGTGGAAGTCGAGATCACCGGAGCAGGCAATGTCGACGATGTCGTCCTGCGGAGCCGAACGGCCAGCGGCGATTTGTACGGACAGGTCAAGTGGGCCACCAACCCAGCAGATCTCGTCGATGAGGACTACCTCACGACTCCGCCACGGGGCGGCAAGAGCAAGTCCCTGCTGCAGAAGCTGTACAACAGCCATGTCACGCTCGGCCGACATGGCAACGGGCATTCGATGCAGCTGATCACCAACCGTGCCCTCGACGGCAGCCACCCTCTGCTGGGACACGCCGATGGCCGCACCGACCTCCTTCTCCCCTACGCGTCCCACGCGGCGGAGACATCCGAGGCGGGCAAGGCTATCGGCAATTGGGCAGAGCATGTCGGCTCAAGTCGCGAAGAACTCCTCGACATGCTCGGTCACCTACAATTCATTACCGGTCGTACGATCAGTGCAGAACGAGAACACGTTCGGACCTTGATGCTCGCCGCCGGACTGGACGGTAGCGATTTAGCACTCCAGCACGGGCTGACCACCGTTACCGGCTGGGTCGTCGGGGGCACCCGGGTGATCAGCGAACAGGACATCCACCAAGCTGTTGCCGACCTGCAAAGAGAGGCACCGTCCGCGCTGCTAGTCGTCCAAGCCATCGACACCGACCCACACGCCGACGAGGCGACAGTTGCCCTGAACTGGGTCGACATGTACGACGGCGACGAGCCTCGGGCACGTGTGATCCCACGCGACACGGATAGCTGGAATGCCATGGACCGGGAACTGGCCGCAGCCGCAGCCACCATCGAAAATGAGGGCTGGACATCCACAGTTGTCCGCGGCTCCATGCGGCAAGCGACGTTCTTCCGCGTCGGCACCGCCCTGCCCCAGGTGCGCCAGCACACGCTCCGCTATCTACAACGCGGCGAGATCTGGTCGACCGCCGCCGCCAAAGCCACGCTGGGCCAGCCCACCCTGAGGCGAACGCCAATCAAGCTCGGAAACGAGCTTGCGGTCGCTGTCGGCACCACCATCGACCCGACAGACGAAGTGGTCAACTGGTTGCAGGCGAACCAAGTTCCGATCGACCACCTGCTGACAGTCATACCAGCGGCCGGACCCGACGACGCTTCCATCGAAGGCGCTAGGCACGCCGTGACGTACGCAGAAAGGGTACGCAACCTGGTTCGAGCGGAACTCGGTGATCAGCCGATTGCCAAGGCAGTACACCTGTACTTGGCGGGTCCCGGAGGACTCGCGCTCCTGCTCGGTCATCGCTGGAACCGAACCCGCACCACAGTGGTCTACGAACACCTCGGAGCCGGGCTCGGCTATACACCGGCGTTCACCATTCCGGGCTGAGCACTCTGCCGAGTTCTACCAAGGTCACCACACCGGTCACCGCAGGACGTCACCTTCAGCCGTCCGGGCAACGAGCAGCGCCGGCACATCCTCGATGTTTCCCTGACCACCCGGTTCGCGAAGATCGCCTCCTCACCATCGCCACCAAACTCAAACGAGTCCGACCTTCGCCGCAGAAGTAACGTCGCGCAGCGGTGCCCGCCCCGCTGCCAATCCCTGATCTGTCCCAGACCTGCACAGGAGGTTGCAGATGACTCACATACACGACCTTGACCCGATCTTCCTCAGCTACCGGCACTCAGACGGAGATGCTTTGGCAGAACGCGCCGCGTGGGTACTTCGCGCCCACGGCGTCCCCGTGTGGCATGACCAGACTCATCTACCACCGGGCCGCTTTCAGCGGCGATTGCAAGAAGCCCTCGACTCAGGGCTGTCCGGGGCCGTACTTCTCGTCACCAAAGACATGGCGCACTCGAGTTTCGTCCGAGAGTTGGAACTACCGAATCTCCTTCGCCTAGAGGCTGACTCTGCCTTCACCTTCGCCATCGGGAACACCATCACCGACTCGGACGGGCGACTGGACTACGGTGCCCCGGATCGTCTGCTCCCCCAGGAGACAGCGGCGCTGAGCGACTTCGATCAGTTCGCGGTGTTCGACCACGCAGGGCTCGCTCGTCTGGCCAGCGAGATGGCAGTCCGCCGTGTCCGCCGCGCCGCCGTCGACGATCGGCTCCATCTGGACATCCAAACCCGGGCCCCTGCCCTGGGTACTCGGAAGGCACCGCTCGCGACCCGGACTCGCCCACCCCTGCGCGATACCAGCGTGCCGCCCGCCGACGCTTGGAAAGACTTCGCGCCGTTCCTCAGCGACCTGCCACGCATCGTCCAGTCGGCCGGCGTTCAGCATCTGCACATCACTGGCGGCGCGCACTTGAGCATGGCGTTCGCGCTCGGGGCCGCATTACCGACCACGAGTGGGTTGACCGTCACAGTCACTGATCAAGACGGGACCGAATGGACGGGAGCTGAAACCCAGACTGTGCCGCTCGTACAGAGCGCGATTCCCCTCGACGGTCCCCCCGATGGCCCCGTCGCCGTGTACCTCGATCTCGTACCAGCACCGCCCAACAAAGGCTTCCGTCACTACGCCAAGAGCCACGCCTACGCCCACGCAGTCGAGATCGCCGTGGCGGAACGCGAGCCCATCCCCGCCGAGGCAGCCCCCGCACTTGTCACCGAACTACGCCAGCGCATCGGCGAAATCGCAGGAAGTCGGCATATACACCTGTTCATGCGCGTCCCTTTCCCCTTAGCCGTGATGCTTGGCCGCACCTCCAACACGCTGCGAGTCACCCTCTACGAATGGGAACGGGAGGCCGAACCGCCAACGTACCTCGAGATGGCAACAGTATCCGCGGGCCGCAGCGGTGGGCCCGTTGTGTCATGGACGACCGACCGGTCCCCCTCGCAGGCTAAAGTAGACAGCGCGTAAACAGACCCATTAGAGCGACTGCGCTGAACTCCAAGATGGTGGTCTCACCAACTTTTCGTCCTATAGCTGCCTTAGACTTTCACACTAGTTTTCCTGGAGCAGTTTTGGAGCACGACGTCGGTTACAACTGCTGACAACAGCAACGAACTGCGTCGAACGAAGCCGAGCTGCTTACACCAACCAGCGGGTTCTCGATAACCGCAGGCCAGCGCCCTGCTTGAACCTGACTGGCAGTGAGAGAGTCAGGGGTTCGAGTCCCCTTAGCATTACCCTAGAGGTCTTACTAGAACAAGTGCCTCAATGAAGGCTACGAAGTAGAACCGCGATGCCTGAAGGCGAGCAAGGGCCACCCTCATTGCGGGTGGCCTTCTTATTTGTGGGCAGTGGGCTGGATGCTGCGGCCCGGTCGCGCTGGATGGCGTGGAGCAGCCCGAAGGGTTCCTGGAGTTCACCGTCTGCGATCTCCTCGTCCCCGATGTAGAGGGCTTGGAAGATCGTTTGGTTGAGCAGACGCCGCTGCTGGTCGTTGCAGCGGCGGTACAGCTTCTGGGCTGTTCGAGCAGCGCGAGACTGGCGTTGATGAGCTGGGGCGCTGTCGGTGAGAGCGGAGTTCGCGGTTTCGAGGCGCCACTCCAGCTTGCGTCGCTCGCTCGCGATGTCCCAGAGCCTCTCCCTGGCCACGTTGCCGTAGAAGCACGCCATCATCCGCCGAGCCGTTGCCCTTCCCACCACGCGGCCCAGAGTCCGGCATACACGCCACCCGCGGCGACCAGCTCGTCGTGCGTCCCGGCCTCGACGATCCGCCCGTGCTCCATGACGACGACGCGGTCACACGCCGCGGCCTGGGAAAGCCGGTGGGCGATCACCAGCGCGGTTCGGCCCTCGAGAGCGACCTGGGCGGCTCGGTCGAGCAGACCGGCGTGGGTGGAGCCGGCTTCGGCGGTCGCTTCGTCGAGGATCGCCAGCTCCGGGTCGGTGAGCAGCAGGCGGGCGAGGGCGAGCTGCTGTGCCTGGGCGTCGGTGAGCGGATACCCGCCGACACCGACGAGGGTGTCCAGCCCATCGGGAACCAGGTCGAGGAGCTCGGTGGCGTCGAGTGCCGTCCGGAGGTCCCGGTCGGTGGCCGACGGAGCGGCGAGGGTGAGGTTGTCGCGCAGGGTCCCGGCGAATACGTGGACCTCCTGGGTGACGACCGCGGTGCGGTCCGGGCGGGTCACCGTTCCGGCCGTGGGCGGACGGATGCCGGCGATCACGGCCGCGAGCGTGGTCTTGCCCGCCCCGGAGGCGCCGACGACGGCGACGTGCTGACCGGTGGCGATGTCGAGGGTCAGGCCGTCGAGCACACGCGGGGCGTCGTCGTCGTACCGGAACGCGACGTCGCGGAGCCGTACGGCGATGCCCGCCTCCGTCGCCGATCGCTGCCCCTCCTCCGCAGTGTCGGCCGGAATGGTGACGACGCCGACCATGCGGTTCAGCGAGGCGAGGGCGGACTGGAGGGTGTCGAGGACGAACATCAGCTGATTGACCGGCCCGAGCAGGCGCAGGACGAGCAGCATGGCGGTGGTGGCGCCACCGACGGTGGAGGCTCCGGCGTCGACGAGGACGAAGCCGACGACGAGCACGGCGGCCAGGCTCAGACATTCGCCGAGGTTCAGCCGGACGTTGAACCTGCTCTGCACGGTTCGGGCCCGCAGCGCCTGCACCGCGACGTGCCAGGAGGCGGCCATCACGGCGTGGTGCCGCTCCTCGGCGAGTCCGAAGCCGAGAACGGTGGCGTAGCCGCGCTGGGACTCGACGATCTGCTGGGCGCGCACGCTCATCGCCGCGCGTTCGGCGCGGTACACCCCCGATCCGGTGCGCAGGTACCAGCGCAGGGCGAGGGCGTACACGGGCAGCACGACGACGAGCGCGGCGGCGTAGGGCCACTCCAGCGCCGCGAGCCCGGCGAGCGACACGACGATGGTGAACGCGGTGACCGTGAGAGCCGGGATCACCGCGGGGGCGGCATCGGCCACGGCGGTGACGTCGTCGCTGGACCGGGAGATCAGATCCCCCGTGCCGGCGCGTTCGACGACGTGCTGCGGGAGCCTCAGGCCACGCTCCACGAGCCGTTCCCGCAGGTCGGCCAGGATGCGGTGGAAGACGCGGGTGGCCAGGACGATCGTCACCGCCGCGCAGGCGGCGCCGAGGACCGCCGAGCCCATCATGACCGCCGTGAGCATCAGGACCGTGCCGAGATCGGCGGTGCCTGCCTGCACCCGGTCGACGAGCAAGCCGATGGCCACGGGAACGGCCAGGTCGACGGCGGAGCCGGCGATCCCCACCCCGACGACGGCGGTGATGCGGAGCCGAAGCCCACGGCTGGTACGCCACACCTCGCGCGCCGTCTCCGGTCCGGTGGCGACGCGCAACGCACCGCCGGCGGTCGTCGTCGCGGTCATGTGACCTCCGTCCGGCCGGGAACCGGCACGTCGGCGAGCAGGTCCACGACGCGGTCGCAGCCGGCCAGCAGTGCCGGGGACGAGGCGATCAGCAGCGTCGAGCGTCCGGTACGAACGGCACCGAGTCTCCCCGCGATCACCTGCTCGGTCACCGAGTCGACAGCGGTGGTCGGGTCGTGCAACACCAGTACCGGCGCGTCGGTCGCCAGGGCACGCGCGAGCGCGACCCGTTGGCGCTGGCCCCCGGAGAGGCGGTTGCCGTTCTCGCCGACGGGATCGTCGAGGTCGGCGGCGAAGTCGTCGCAGGCCGCGGCCCGCACCGCGGCGTCCAGGCGCTCGGGCACGGCGCCCGTGGGAGTGAGATTGTCGCGGATCGTGCCGGTGAACAGCGTGACCCGGTGCGGCGCGACGGTGACCAGGGAGCGATACCCGGCCGGGCTCAGCTCGTGTACCGCGAGTCCGTCGAGCCGTACCTCGATGTCCCGGTCGCCCTCCGGGTTCAGCAGCGCCTCGGCGAGCCGTGCGGCGGTCGGGTCGTCGGCGCGCACTCCGACGAGCTCACCGGGCTCGACCTGGACACGCACGCCCGCACCGACCACGTCCAGCGTGGGCACCGCCGGCGCGGACACCGGGGATCGGCCGCCGTCGGCCGGTGCGGGCCCGTCCGCACCCCGCAGGACATCGAGCAGACGGGCGGAGGAGGCGCGGGAGCCCGCGAGGTTGGGGATGGAGAGTCTCGCGATCGACTCCACCTGTGGCAGCAGCGCCTGGGTGAGGCCGACGGTGGCGATCAGCCCGCCGACGCTCAGCTGCCCGCCCACGGCGAACCAGCCCGCCAGTCCGGTCACCGCGAGGACGAACACGCCGGTGACGACGCCCGAGCCCAGCAGGAACCGCCCGAGCAGCCCGGCGTTGCGCTGCGCGCCGACCAGGGCCGCCCCGCTGGCCTGCCGGTAGCGCGTGGTGGCCTCGGTCTCGGCCCGCACCCCCTTGATCACCCGGTAGCCGGCGACCAGATCCGTCGCCCGCCCGACCGTGGAGGCGAGCAGGGCCTGGTACTCGCGGGTGTCCCGGGACAGCCGCTCGCTGAGCAGTCCCATCAGCCAGACGGACACCGGCGCCCCGACCAGCACCACGAGCCCGAGCAGCCAGTGCGTCACCAGCAGCGAGGCGGCGATGAACCCGATGGTGAAGATTCTCGCGATCGGCATGATCGCGAGAAACGTCCCGTTGGACAGGCGTCCGACGTCGTTGGTCATGACCGACACGACCTCGCCGTCCGGTGCCCGGGTGGCTCCGCCGACGGGATGCAGTACCCGGGCGGAGAGGGTGGCCCGCAGCCGATGCTGCACCAGCTGGACCGAGGAAACGGTCAGCCGCAACGAGAGCCCGGCCGCCGCCGTCAACACGACGTACAGCGTGATCAGCACACCGAGCCACAGCCCCAGCTGGCCCGCGTCGCCGGTCGCGAGTGCCCGGTCGATCGCGACACCCATCACGACCGGGACCGCCGACTCACCCACCTGCCACACGATCGCCAGCAGCATCGCCGGGACGGTGCTCCGCCGCACCGATCCGATCACGTGCAGCACGAACCGGCCGGGAGTCGTCTCCGGCCCGACGGCGAACGGCCGTACCGCCGGCGTGCTGGGCGGAGTGTTCACAGACGTCTCCTGGCTTCGGTGAAAAGCAGCCAGCCGAGGTAGCCGCCACCGAGCACGACGGTGATGATCCCCACCGGGAGCGGGGTGGGCGCGACGTGCTGGGCGATGTAGTCCGCGGACAGGCACAGCAGCGCGCCCACGACGGCGGCGGGCGCGAGGGTGATCCCCGCGGTGCGAGCGAGCCGGCGGGCGATCTGGGGCGCGACCAGGGAAATGAACGCGATCGGCCCCGACGCGGCCGTGACCGTCGCCGTCAGCGCCACGCCCACCACGACCAGGCCGAGGCGTACCGAAGTGACCCGTACTCCAAGGGCGGCGGCCGCGTCGTCACCCAGCTCCATCTGTCGCATCGGACGGCTCGACATCCCCGCCAGCAGCAGGAGCACGAGAACACACGCGCCGCCGATGGTCACCTGGTTCCAGGACACGCCGTTGAGCGACCCGGTGCCCCAGGCCGCCGCGGCCATCGCCTGTTTCAGGTCGGCTTTGAGGATCAGCCAGGTGTTCAGCGAAGCCAGTAAGGTCGAGACGCCGATGCCGATGATGATCAGCCGGAAGCCCTGCACTCCGCGTCGAAAGGCGAACAGGTACACGGCGACGGCGGTGGCCATGCCGCCCAGCAGCGCCCCGCCGACCAGCTGCAAGTACGTGCCGTTGGCGACCAGGATCACCACCAGCGCGCCCGTGTAGGAGCCCTCGGAAAAGCCGATGACGGCGGGGTCCGCGAGCGGGTTGCGCAACATCGACTGGAAGATCGCCCCGCTCACCCCCAGCGCGGCACCGAACACCAGCGCGGCGGTCACCCGCGGGAGCCGCCACCCGACCACGATGTCGTTCACCAGTCCGGTCTGCCCGCCGGCCAGCGCGGAGACCACCTGCCCGGGGCTGAGCAGGTACGAGCCGGTCATCAGCGCGAGCACCGCGGTGCAGGCGATCACGAGCGCGAGAACCAGGCAGACGACGACCGAACGCAGGTCGAGCCGTACGGCGACCCGCCACCACCGCACGGTCAGCACCCGTCGCCCGGAGTCCACCCGCTCCCCGGGCGCCGGGCGGGCGCGGGCCGACCGTGACGACACGCCTGTGCTCACAGTCCGCTCGCTTTCTTCCGGCGCGCCAGCACGATGAGGACGGGGGCGCCGACGAAGGCGGTGACGACCCCGACCGGGATCTCGCCGGGCCGGATCACGAGCCGGCCGAGGATGTCGGAGGTCAGCAGCAGGACGGGGCCCAGCACGGCGCTGTAGGCGAAGATCCAGCGCTGGTGCGGGCCGACGATCCAGCGGGCCACGTGCGGCACCATGAGCCCGACGAAGGCGATCGGTCCGGCGATGGCCGTCGCACCCCCGGCGAGCAGGGTGATCGCGACGATCGCGAGGACGCGGGTGCGCGCCAGGGCGACGCCCTGGGCGACCGCCATCTCGTCACCCAGAGCCATGGCGTTGAGCGAACCCGACACCGCGACGGCCAGGACGAGCGCCACCGCGAAGAACGGCAGGACCGGCCACACCACGTCGAGCGAGCGGCCCGCCGTCGAACCGGCGTTCCAGCTCCGCATCGCGTCGAACGCGGCCGGGTTGGTCTGCTGGAGCGCCTCCCTGGCACCCCCGAGCACCGCGCCGACGCAGACCCCGGCGAGCACCATGACCACCGGCGAGGAGCCCTGCCGCGTCGACCCGATGGCGAGCACCATGAGCGTGACGATCAGCGCTCCCGCGAACGCGAACCACAGGTAGCCGTGGACGTCGCTGACGCCGAGCAGACCCACTGCGACCGTCACCGCGAAGGACGCGCCGGCGTGGACGCCGAGAATGCCCGGATCGGCCAGGGGGTTGCGGGTGAGCGCCAGGATCAGCGCGCCCGACAGGCCGAGCGCGACGCCGACGGCCAGACCCACGATCGTGCGCGGCAGCCGGTAGTCGCGGATCGCGAACTGGTCGATGCCCGCCGAAGAGTGGACCAGCGCGTCCCACACCACGGACGGCGCGATCGCCGTCGAGCCGATCATGACGCTCAGCACCAGCAGGACGGCCAGCGCCACCAGTGCGACGACCAGCCCGAGCACACGACGACGCGGTCCGGGCACCACCCCCACGGTGCCCGGACCGTCCCGCCGCAGGGCGAGGGCTGTCACCCCGTGGCCGGAAGGGTCGCCAGTGCGCGGTCGAGCGACTCCAGGTACCGGATGACGGATCCGTAGGAGTTGTTGCCGGGGCAGAAGACCCCGAGCGCGTGCCCGGAGCTCACCTCGGGCAGTGCCTTCCAGGTGTTGGTCTCGACCACCGGCTTGAAGGGCTCCGTCGGCCGGCCCGCGGCGTCGACGGGGTAGGTGATCACGTCGTACTTCGACAGCTCACCGATCTGCTCGAACGGCAAGGCCGTCCAGGCCAGGGGATCGGCGCCTTCGGCGGCCTTGGGGAACTTCATGCCGACCTCGTCCCTGGCGATCTCGGAGCAACCGATGTCGGCAATGGCGAACGTCCCGGGATCGGACGACGAGTAGCGGATGACGTCGACGAACGAGGTGCGGTCGATGATCCCGCGGTACTTCGCCTGTACCGCGGCGCGGCGCTGCTCGAACGCCGCCTTCTGCTCGCTCAGCGCACCGGTGATGTTGCCTGCCTGCGCGACTCCGTCGGCGAGGGCCTTCCACTCGGTGTCGAGGCCGAAGAACACGGTCGGGGCGATCACCGTCAGCTGCGCCTTGATCGACTCGAACTCGGGCTCGGGTATCTGGACCAGGATGAGGTCCGGCTTCAGACCGGCGAGCTTCTCCATGTCGACCTGGTCGGCGCTGGGCGCGAGAATCGTGGCCGACTTGTACCTCGACTGCTCGTCCGGGGACAACAGCGCGACGTCGGAGTCCGACTCCGCCGTGACGCCGACCGGTTTCCCGCCGAGGTCGATGAACGGCAGGGTCGTGTTGCCGAGGGTGGCGACACGCTGGGGCGCGACCGGGACCTTGACCGCGCCATTGCCGGCCTGCACGGTGCGGGTCTCGGCGGACGCGCCGGCGGGATCTTCGGTGCCGGCTCCGCCGCACGCGGTGAGGACGAGCGCCGTGCTCAACAGGGCGGCGGCCAGGGCGGCGCCGCGTCGTCGTAGAGGGGTCATGTCTTCTCTTCTTCGTTTCGGGGAAGGGTCAGTGCGTGTCGGGGTGGGTGTCGGGGTGGGTGTCGGGGCGCGTCAGTTCGTGGACCGTGGTGCCCCAGCCGACGGTGTGCGTCACGCACCGTTCGAGCCCTGCCCGGGCGATGACGGCGTCGAGCTCGTCGGCGGTGCGGAGCCCCGAGCCGTGCACGGTGAGGGCGAGCAGATCGGCTTCACCGTCGTGTTCGTCGAGGTCTTCGGTGTCGAAGAGGTCTTCGACCAGCAGGACCCGGCCGCCGGGAAGGAGGTTCTCGGCCGCTCGGCGCAGGGCATGAGCGGCATCGGCGTCGGCCAGGTTCTTGAACGCGCGGATGACGAACACGGCGTCGGCGGCGGGGCCGGGTTCGAAGACGGACTGTTCGACCACGTCGACCCGGGCGCGCTGCCGCTCGTCGGGGATGGTGTCGGGCAGGTCGCGGCGCAGCCAGTCGGCTTGCGCCGGCAACGCGCAGATCGTGATCCGCAGGCCGGGGTGGGCGGCGACGAACTCGGCGGCCTGGGCCCCCGCACCGCCGGAGTGGAGCACCAGGTGCCGGACACCGGAGAGGATGTCGGAGGCGGCGATCGGCTCGGCCAGCGTGGCCTGGAACTTCGCCAGTCGTTCCAGGTAGCGGTCCTCGTAGTCCTGTTCGGCCCGTACCTCGGCATAGGTCTGCCCGGCGACCGAGGCGTAGGCGGGCCGGCCGGTGCGGATCGACTCGGTGAGCCCGCGGATGCCGAGCATTTCGCGCCCCGCCACCCCGGCGGGGTGCAGGAAGTCGGCCATGAAGTCGACGGTCAGGACCTCGCCCACCGACGTCAGGTCGTAGTGGCCCGGTTCGGTCTCGGTCAGGATGTCCAGGGTGTGCAGGTAGCGCAACAACTTGCCCAGCGCCCGCTCGTCGGCGCCCGCCTTGCCCGCCAGGTCCGCCGTGGCGGTCACGCCGCGGGAGATCAGCTCGGGCAGGTCCAGTTCGACGGCGGTGCGGATCGCCATCGGTGCGATCAGCTCGGTCAGCTCGTGGAGCTTCTCGAGCGGGGTCCTCGTCTTCGCGGGATCGGGCACCGCCCCGTCGGTCTCCAGCGCGACGACCTCGCCGCGACGCCAGTACCCGCTGAACTCGATGTCCTGTTTGGACACTCCCCTGTCCTCGACCAGATGACGCCGGAGGTCGCGCACCGCCGCCTGTTCCCCGGCGAGCCAGGTGAACGGCCTGCCGTCCCACCAGGCGCAGTTCCTGACCGCGTCGACCAGGAGGCGGGTCGTACCGGCCTCGGCGCCGTCGCGCACGAGCCAGGTCACCTCGACGCCGGGCAGTTCACGCAGCTCCTGGCGGTGTTCGTCCTCGGCGACCTCGATGAACACCTGCGCCCTCGTGCCCTCGGGCAGCTCGTCGAGCAGGCGGGCGATCGCGGGGATCGTCGAGTCGTCCCCGGCGACCAGCAGCCAGTCCGCGTCCTGCGGGAGCGCCCGCGACGAGCTCGGGCCGAAGAAGTGGACGCGATCGCCGACCTGGGCGCGGTACGCCCAGGTGGTGCCGACGCCGATACCGTGCTTGAGGACGTCGATGTCCAGCTCGCCCGTCTCGGGCGCCCAGCGACGGACGGTGTAGAGCCTCGTCAACGGCCGCGGATCTCTCGGCAGGTCCAGGCCCTTCTCCTGCTGCACCGGCAGCACCGGCCGGTCCTGGCCGGGGTAGGGGAACACCAACCGGATGTCGTCGTCGAAACCGGTCGAGTCGAACGCCGGCCGGGCGAAGCCGTTCGCCGAGGTGAACTCGCCCAGCTGCGCACCGGTCACGGTGATCCGCCGCATCCCCGGCGTCAGGTCCCGCACGCGGGTGACCTCGACCTCCCGCAGGGTCAAGGGGCGCACGGTGATCCGGCGTGAAGTCTTCGGCATGCGGGGAACAGCCCTTCCGAACGGGACGAAGGTGACGAGGCCGCCCTCCACCATCGACAGGGGGCGGAGCTAATGTTAGGCAATCCTTACTCCTCGCGGTGTGCGTGGATCGCCACATAGTTAGGACGCCATGGGCGTGGATGTCCGGCCGCCGTCGATCCCCCGGGTGCGGTCCAGCGGCTCATGGGACCAGCCCGAGCATCTCCTGCTCTGGGTCCGTACGGGCTCGGCGTGCCTCCGGATGGAGGACAGCCCGGAGTGCCGGCTCGCCGGCGGCGAGGGTGTCTGGATTCCGGCGAACCCCGGCAACCGGTGGACGCTCGTCACCGAGCCGGGCACGGTCGCCTTCCCCCTGTTGACGCATCCGAGTCTCGCCGCCGAGACCCATTCCGAGAACACTGCCGAGCCGAGACGGTTCGTGGTTCCCGACGGCTGGCAGGACTGGCTGATCCAGCACTTCAACCTCATGGTCACGCCGCTGACCGGCCACGGATACTCCCAGGACGCGCTCGTCGATCTTCTTCGCGGCGCTGGACGGCGACCGCCGCCGCGAAGCGAAGACACCCGGCCGGACGGGGTCGATCCGCCGTCGATGCCGAGAGCCGGCGGGGCCCGGGAAGTGGCCGACGAGCTGCTGCGGAATCCCGCGCTCGACTTCACCGTCGACGAGTGGGCGGCACGGGTGCTGTCCAGCCCGCGGACCCTGCTCCGCGACTTCCGCGCCGACACCGGGCTGACCTTCGAGCAGTGGCGGCTGCGCTGCCGGTTGAGCGCGGCCGTCGAGTTCCTGGCCGCCGGGCTCGGCGTCGACCAGGTGACCGCGCGGGTGGGCTTCGCCAGCCGCAGCGGATTCACCCGCGCGTTCAGGCAGCAGTTCGGGTCGACTCCGTACGGGTTCAGCCGGACGCTCTCCGCGCACCCTGCCGCCGGTGAACACTCCCGGCGCACGGCTGCCGTGCGTCAGGCCGAGGACCTCGTGACGATGATGCGGGGAGGCCGGGTCGCGCCGGACGCACCCGGGTTGCTTCCCGCGACTCGCACGATCCCGCACGCCAACGACTCCCATGTGCTCTGCTGGGCGTACCGCGGCAGCGGATACCTGGGCGTCGGCGAACGTCGTTACGAGTGGGGCCGGGGCGTCGCGACCTGGATCCCGGCGGGCGTGGAGCATGTCACGGGCGTGCATCAGGACTCGATCTCGCTGCCGATCGGGGACGCCGATGCCGGCGACCTGCGGCTGACCGAGCCGTTGCAGGTCCAGTTCTCGCCCGACTGGGACGACTACCTGCTGTTCTGCTCCATCATCGCGCGCACCCCGATGCGGCCGGACGGCTATGACCCCGGCCATGTCCTCGACCTGTTCGCCGACCAGGTCGCCGCGCAGCGAGCGCTGTCGCTGCCGATGCCGACCGACCCCCTGGCACGGGGAGCCGCCATCGACTACCTGCGCCGCATCGGTACTTCCGGCGGGTCAGGACCCGACGTGCCCGCCGCCGTCCACCGGACCTTCCGCGAACAGACCGGTATGAGCTTCTCCCGGTGGCGCTACGCCGCCCGCATGCGCATCGCCCGGGACATGCTCGCCGGCTTCGCCAAACCCAGCGCCGTCGCCCGCCGCCTCGGGTACGCCCACCTCCCGACCTTCAGCTCCGCCTTCACCCGCTTCCACGGCCTTTCACCGCGCGATTACCAGGAGCGTGAGACCAGGAGGCCCTGACCTACGGGACCCTCCCAAATACCAGTTCTTCCTTATATAAGTCATGCCTGTTACGGTCCGGTTTGTGCATGCGTTCGACATCCTCGGCGAGCGCGGGCAGCGCGGGCAGGGTGATCCCGGCGGACGGCGTGAACTCGACTTAAGGAGTCATGACATGAAGGACATACTGGACGAACTGGCCGCTGCGCGCCGGACCATGGGTGCGGCCACCCTGCCCGCCGGCGACGCTTACACGATGGAGCTGCGGCGTCGCTACGACGCGTCGGTCGACGAGGTTTGGCACGCCATCACCGATCCTGAGCGCCTGGGCCGCTGGTTGAAGCCGGTCACCGGAGACCTGCGACTCGGCGGGTCGTTCGAGCTGGACGGCGGCGAACACGGCGAGATCCTCCATTGCGACCCGCCGCGGCGGCTACGGGTGTCCTGGCTCTTCGGGCCGGGCGCCGACGAATGGCCGGGCACGAGTGAAGTCGAGGTGCGCCTGTCCGCGGGCCCTGCCGGGGATACCGAGTTCGAACTGGTCCACGCGGCGGCCGTTGGGGAGCCCATGTTCCCGACCTACGGCCCCGGTGCCGGCGGTGTGGGCTGGGACCTGCATCTCCTTACGCTGGCCCGGTTTCTGACCGACGGCGAGACGCTCGATCACGAGGAGTTCCAGACCTCGCCCGCAGGACGCGAGTTCGCCAGGCGCAGCGCCGCGGCATGGGGCGAAGCCCATCTGGCCGCGGGTGGCGATCCGGTTCACGTGGCGGCCGCGGTCGAGGCCACCACCGCGTTCTACGTCCCCGGAGGGGACGAGCGATGAACTGACGGTCACGTGGAATGGCTCGGTGAGGGTGGCTTTCACCGCGGATCCGCGGTGAAAGCCACCCTCACCGCCTTCACTTGAGGCGTACCGGAAGACTCGTGTGCCCGTTCGAAATGAACGACGGCATCTTCTCCAGTTCGGAAACCTCCGCCGCCAGGGCCAGATCGGGGAACCGTTCGAACAGCGCCGGTAGTGCGAGTTCCGCCTCCAGCCGCGCCAAGGGCGCGCCGAGGCAGTAGTGCACCCCGTGCCCGAACGACAGGTGCTGACTCTTCGACTCCCGCGAAAGCCGGAACTCGTCCGCGTCGGAACCGTGCGCCTCGGGCGAGCGGCCCGCCGCCGCGTACGAAGCCAGGATCGCCTCGCCCGCCTTGATGTGCACCCCGTCGATCTCGATGTCCTCCACCGCGTACCGCAGCGGAAGGTTCGCGATCGGCGCCTGCCACCGCATGGTCTCGTCGATCACCTCGGCCCAGGTGTGCTCCCCTGAGCGCACCTTCGCCAGCTCCTCCGGATGCGTCAGCAGCGCCAGGATCGCGTGGTGCAGCAGGTTCACCGTGGTCTCGTGCCCGGCCGAGATCATCAGGATCAGCGTGTCGATCAGCTCGGCCTCCTCCAGCACCGAACCGTCCTCGTCCCGCGCGGCGATCAGGCCGCTGGCGAGGTCCTCACCGGGGTTCACCCGCCCGTTCGCCACCAACTGCCCGAGAATCCCGTACATCAGCACGCCGTTCGCCTGCGCCTCCTCGGCGCTGAGCGAGGTGTTGAACACCCCGTCCACCGCGCGCCGCAGCTCCGGCCGGTGCTCCTCGGGCACGCCGAACAGCTGGCAGATCACCTCGATCGGCAGCGGATAGGCGAAGTTCTCCCTCAGGTCCACCGAATCCGGCCCGGCGGCGAGCCGGTCCAGCAGGCCGGTGGTCAGCTCCTCGACCCACGGCCGCAGTGCTTCCACCCGGCGCGGGGTGAACGCCTTCGACACCAGCGAACGGAGCCGCCGGTGGTCGCCACCGTAGGCGGTGAACATGTTCTGCACCGAGACCCAGATCCGCAGCGGCCAGTCCTCGGGGATCTCACCGTCGCGGTAGGCCGCCCAGTGCAGGTTCGGGTTCTTCGACACCCGCGGGTCGGCCAGCAGTTTCCGCAGCAGTTCCGGCTGGGTTACTGACCACGCCACCACTTCGCCAGGGAGTTCCACCAGCGTCGCGGCTCCGCGGGCGCGGAGTTCGGCGCCTTCGGTGTGGACGTCACGGCCGTTGGGATCGAGGACGAACGGGCGGGCTGGTGCCATGGGTGCTCTCCTGTCGGGTCGGGAACGGGACTGGCCGGTGCGACGACGGGGGTGAACAGGACCGGGAGACCGGCCAGCGCGCGGTGGAACGGTCCCGGCCGCCAGCGCAGTTCGGCGTCCGGCACGGCCAGGCGCAGATCCGGCAGCGCGTCGAGCAGGGTCTCGATGGCAGTGGTGGCGATCAGCCGCGCCGGGCCCTGCGCGGGGCAGGAGTGCACCCCGGCGCTCCAGGCGATGTGCGCCCGGTTACCGGCCCGCTGGGCCTCCCCCAGCTCGGGATCGGTGTTGGCGGCGGCGAAACTGATCACCACGGGCTCGTCGGCGGGCAGACGCGCGCCCATCAGGTCGGCCGCCGGATAGGGGTAACCGGCGGAGTAGTTGGCCATCGGCGGGTCGCTCCAGAGGATCTCCTCCAGCGCGTCCTCCACGTGCAGACTGCCGCCTGCCAGGTCCCCGGCGAAGCGCTCATCGACCAGCAGCAGGCGCAGCCCGTTGGCGATCAGGTTCTGCTGCGGTTCGGTGCCCGCGCCCATCAGCAGCACCAGCTGGTGCAGCATCTCCTCGTCGGTCAGCCTCGAGGGATGCGCCATCATCCACGAGGGCACGTCCTGGCTCGGCTGCCGTCGCTTGAGCGCCAGCAGGTCCAGCATGGCCGCGGTCAGCTCGGCGTTGGCGCGCTCCGGGTCCACCATGTCGAAGATCCCGCGCATCCCCGCGGTGAGCCGCTCGCCCAGTTCCGGCGGGCAGCCGAAGAGGTGGTTGAACACCTGCAGGGAAAGGGTTCCGGCGTACTCGGTGAGCAGATCCGCCCGGCCGTTCCGGGAGAACTTCGCGATCAGCTCGCGCGCGGCCTTCTCCACGTAGGCCAGAAGGGCGTGCGGGTTCACCCGCGAGATGCTGTCGGTGACCGCGCTGCGGTAGCGCGCGTGCACCGCGCCGTCGGTGAACAGGCAGTTCGGCCGGTAGCCCATCATCGGCATCACCGGGTTGTCCGGCGGCTGACCGGCCTGCCAGCGGCGCGGGTCCCGCGGATAGGTCTGCGGGGAGCGCAGCACGTCCAGCGCCGCCTCGTAGCTCAGCACCAGGCTCGCGTTCACCCCCGGC
The DNA here is from genome assembly GCF_002849735.1 of Amycolatopsis sp. BJA-103. Classification (GTDB taxonomy): domain Bacteria; phylum Actinomycetota; class Actinomycetes; order Mycobacteriales; family Pseudonocardiaceae; genus Amycolatopsis. The sequence goes on along the minus strand of NZ_CP017780.1, from coordinate 9,372,349 downwards.
GACAGCTCGACCGGCGCGACGTGGCCGTGTTCCTTGCGCATCCGCGCGTAGACCCTCGCCGGGTTCGCGGCGAACTCCTCGTCGTAGAGCGGGGTGCGCGTCGCGTGAGCGGGACAACCGGGGGGCGGGATGGCGGGAACGGTCACGAATGCTCCTGGCGGCCGGGAGTGAACAGGTAGTCGACCAGGCTGATCAGCGCCGAGGCGGCGGACGCGCGATCGCGGGCGTCACAGGTGACCAGCCGGGTCTGGGGTAGCAGATCGAGCGCCTCGCGCACCTCGGCATCGGGGAAACGCGGCGCGCCGTCGAACTGGTTGACCGCCACCGCGTAGGGCAAATCCAGTTCCTCCAGCAGGCCCATCACGTCGAAGGAATCCTGCAGGCGGGTGGGATCGACCAGCACCAGCGCCCCGAGCGCGCCGTGGGCAAGGTCCTTCCACATCTGCGTGAACCGCTGCTGGCCCGGGGCGCCGAAGAGGTAGAGCACCACCTCGTCGCTCAGTGTCAGACGTCCGAAGTCCATGGCCACCGTGGTGGTGTCCTTGCCGCGCACGCCGGACAGGTCGTCGACCAGTGCGCCCGCCTGGGTCATCCGCTCCTCGGTGCGCAGCGGGCGGATCTCCGAGAGCGTGCCGACGAAGGTGGTCTTCCCCACCGCGAACGGGCCGACGATGAGGATCTTCACCGAGGTCCGGACCGTGGCGGGAACGTATCGGTCAGGTGAGAGCACGGAGGCCATCGAGTACCTTCTGGAGGAGTTGCTGGTCGGGGACTTCGGTCTCGCGCACCGCGGCCCGTGCTTCGATGTGCCCGCTGTCGAGCAGGTCCGACAACAGCACCTTGGTGACGCTGGTGGGCAGCTTGAGATGCGCCGCCACCTCCGCGACGGCCAGCGCGCCGCCCCGGCACAGCTCCATCACCCGCCGTTTTTCCGGGCTCAGCCCGGTCACCGGCGCCCAGGTGGCCAGCACCACGGTGGCCACGTCCAGGGTGTTGCGGGTCGGGTGGGCCCGGCCCTCGGTGACCACGTGCGGCCGGACCAGCGCCCGTTCCCGCCGTTGCCCGCTCATGCCGGGTTGCCAGGTCCCTCGGCCGGAAAGCGCGGTGGCGCGGTGAGTTCCTGGCCGAGCCTTTGCACCAGCTCTTGCAAGCGCGAGGAAACGCCCTCGATGTCCACCCGGCCGGTGGTGGACACCGCGACGTAGGCGCCCTGTCCGGCGGAGGTCAGGAAGACGAACCCGCCGTCGAATTCGATCAGCGTCTGCCGCCACTGCTCCGGCGGCTGACGGCAGAACTCGCCGGTGGCGCGGGCGAGCGACTGGAGCCCGGAGACCGCGGCGGCGGTGCGCTCGGCGTCCTCCACGGTGATTCCCTGCGAATGGGCCATCAGCAGGCCGTCGGCCGAGAGCAGCACCGCGGAGATGGTCTCCGGCATCTGCAGGGCCTGGTCGAGCATCCAGCCCAACCGGTTGTTGGTGGTGACGGAGCTGCTCACTGGAAATCCCTTTCGTCATCGGTGGAAGAAGCGCGGCCCTGGCGGGTGCCGCGCTGCCAGGCCGTGGCCGTGGCGACCGGGCTGTGGTTCACCGGGGACTCGGTCACTTCCGGCGCGGCGGGCGGCGGCACCGGAACCGACAGCGTGGTGGTGGCCGCCCCGGTCACCGGGGCGCGTCGGCGACGGCGGGGCAGGCCGTGCTCGGTGGTACCCAGTTCCTCGGCCGGTTCGGCCGGCTGTGGTTCCGGCGCGGGAACGCGCACGCGCGGGGTCGGGCTGGGGGTGATCGCGGCCGGGCTGGCGGGCGCGGCCAGCGACGGGACCTCTTGCGGTGCCGGCACCGGGACGGCGGCGCGGGTGAGCAGCTCGCTCGGCAGGAACAGCACCGCGCGCACCCCGCCGAAGGGCGAGCGCATGTCCACCGAGACGCGGAAACCGTAGCGGTGGGAAAGCACGCCGATGACGGCGAAGCCGATCCGCGGCGGCACACCGAGCGCGGCGATGTCCTGACCGCCGTGGCCTTCCAGTAGCCAGCCCGCGCGCTGTACCGCTTCCACCGTCATGCCGACCCCGGCGTCGTCGATGACGATCGCCAGCCCGTTGTGCGCCTGCTGGAAGCTGACCTGCACGGGTGAACCGGGCTGCGAGTGGCGGGCGCCGTTGTCCAGCAGCTCGGCCACCGCGAGCACCACCGGCTCTACGGCCTGGCTGACCACCGCGGTGTCCGAAGGCGCCGGGATCTGCACGCGCGCGTAGTCGCGGATGCGGCCGGTGGCCCCGCGCACCACGTCGGTCAGGGTCGCTGCGGAGCGCTGCAAGCCCGGCCACGAACCGCACAGCACGGCGGTCGCCTGGGCACGGCGGCCCAGCTGCGAGTTCGCGTGATCCAGGCCGAGCAGACCGTCGAGCACGTCGGGATTGTCGTGGCGCTCCTCCATCGCCGAGATCAGCACCTGCTGCTCCCCCGCGAGGTTCTGCACCGTGCGCATCATCGCGCGCAGGGTGGCGGCGGCGGATTCGGCGGCGTTGCGGCGGGTCTGGCCGGTCAGCTCGCCGATCACCACGAGCAGTTCGCGGTGGGGGTCCTCGCCGTTGAAGGCACGCAAGGGGCCGGGCACGGTCACGGCCTGGTTGGCCTGCGACTCGACGAGGGCAGGCAGCCGCCTGTGCAGCAGGTGCCTGTCCTCCTCTTGACGGGCGCGGAGTTCGGCCAGCAGCTGCTCACCACGACGGCCGGTGTTGACGGTGACCCGGCGCTGGCGCACCAGCAACAGTGCGAAGGCCGCGGCGAGCAGCGAGACACAGACCAGCGCCGCCGTCAGCAGGGGGTACTCCATGGAATCCTCACGATCGACAGGGCAGGGACGCCTGGGCCGAGCCGGGGGATCATGCGGCAGCTCCACGGCAGCGGGGATCGAAGGACGTCATCAGCAGCGAGTACCGTAGCGCAAACACGCCGTGAGCGGCAGCCGCTTCCCGCGAGAAAAGTGGTTCTGTGCAGGGTAAGGCGATCGGGCAGGGGTCACCTAAGTCCAGCGTTCGCTGAGCAGGTCCATGCTGGGCGGTGCCCCCGGCAGTGGATGGTCGCTCGGGCGTAGTCCGGCCAAGGCGATGGCGATCACCCGTTGCCGGGCGACGCGAGCCGCTTCCAACAGGTCTTCCCTGCCCTGGCGCTGGAATTGCTCGATCAGCGGCGACTTGCCGAGCTGTTCGACCAGCAGCAACACGTCGATCGCGGTGACGTCCGCGCGCAGCACACCCGCGTCGTGCGCTTTGGCGATCAGCGCGGCGAAAGCCTTGTCGGATCGGGCGTTCTTCTCGGCCATCTCGTCGGTGATGGTGACCATCCCGGCCAACGGCGCCAGCGAACCGATGCCGACCGCGCTGCCGACGTAGTGCACGAGCCCGTCCCAGGGGTCGTCGTTGGCCAGCCCCTGCTCGGCGATCTCGGTCCAATGGTCGAGCGCGATCTCCACCAGGTGCTGGAACAGCTCGGTCTTCGATCGATACCGGCGGTACAGGCTTCCGATGCCCACGCCCGCACGTGCCGCGATCGACGCGACGGACGTCTTCGCTCCGTCCACGGCCACGACTTCGCGCGCCGCTTCGAGCAATGCGCGGTCGTTGCGTTCGGCTTCCGCGTGCCTGGGCATGACCTGGATCATAGCGGCTTGCGGAGCGAAACGCTCCGGCCCTACGCTATCGGAGCGAAACACTCCGATACGAAGGGAATGCGATCATGAAGGACTTCGAGCAGGTCGTACTGGACAGCGACCGCCTGCAGAACGACCCGGACGGCTTCGCCGACCTGCTCACCGAGGACGTCAACCTGGTCAACATCGCCGGCCGCAGGCTGCACGGCCGCGAGGCCGTCCGTGCCGCCTACCACAAGGCGATGGCCTCCCAGCTCGCTCAGGTGCGGACCAGAATCGAGATCGACGACGCATGGCTGGTACAGCCGGACACCGCCGTCGTCACCGCGACCAAGCACGTCTCGGACGAACGGACCGCGCCGAACGCTCCCCTGCCCGACAAGGGCGCGGTCACGTTCGTGCTCGCCCGCCAGGACGAGAAGTGGTTGATCGCCTCGGTCCAAACCACACCCATCAAGTGACCGAGCCGATCAAAGGTGGTTGGGCGACCTCGGGATCACCGCACCCGACCACGAGAATCCCTGCGGGCCCAACGGCTTGACACCGGCGTCGGCGACGCAGGGCACCCGGATGCCGTCGACGGGTGACCCGTTGGAAAGCCGCTACGGCCGCTGGTCCCGGCAGGTGGTGCCGCAGTCGTTCTTCTGACCGGTGCCGGAAGGGCTGCGGAACTTCCTGATCACCACGGCCCACGAGCCCGCGCTCGAGCGTCCGCGGGACTACCCGGACGTACGCCGGACCACCACTGAGAAGCGCGATCCCGGCACCGGTCGTACGTCCTATGCGGACTTCACCTGCTTCCCGCCGTCCCGGACCGGGGATGAGGTGATCCGCGCCGCGGAAGGCGCGTGGCAGTCGCCGGATACTACGACCCGGCGACCGGTGAACCCCTCGTCTACTTCCCGGGGGTCAGCGGCGGGAGCAGGCCCGCCAGTAGGCCTTGAACTCTCCCTGAGTGTCCTGTGTGGACACTCAGGGTGCGGCCGACTCTCGTCGGCCGGTCCAGGTCCGCGACGCCGAAGGCTCCCTTCACCGCATCGAACGCGGCGAAGGGAGCCTTCAGTCCGGCACGACCCGCCCGTGAACACGCCAGGATTGTCGGGGCGGTCTGGTAGATGTTGGGGCATGTTCCGCGACTTCAACTTCAAGCTGCTGGTCATCGACAAGCTCATGTACCAGGACAAGCTCATCCAGCCCCGTTTCCGGATCGCCGACGTGCTCCACGCCAAGGGCGCCACCGGCGACCTGTGGAAGTACCTGCGCGAACAGGACCTGCTCTACACCGTCCTCGATGAAGCCCGCCAGTACTTCACCGACTTGGAGATCACCCCCGAACAACTGGCCGCTGTGGAAGAACTGACCACTGACGGCGGCTTGGAGATCTACCACCAGTGCTCGCCGTTCTGGGACGGAGAGGACGAGCTCTTCGACGTCACCTCACTGGACGACCTCGCCCTGCTGCCCAACCTCCGCGTGATCCACGGCGGCGACGAGGCCATGATGGCCGCCCCCGGCGCCGAGGACACCCTCAAGACCCGCGGAATCGCCGTGGGATGACCCCCGCGAGCGAGTGTTCGCCGGAGATTTCTGCCGCTGCCGAGCAGGCGGCCCCGCTCCCTGGCGGGAGCGGGGCCGCTGATCACGCGGTCAGTTGACGTACACCGAGTAGCCGATGCCACCCGACCTGGTGCCGTCGGCCGTGTTGCCCCGCACGAAGACCGTGTAGATGCCTAGGGCCGGTGGGGTCCACGTCATCGTCCCCGCACCCGAACCGTCCGCCGGTACGGTGAGCTCCTCCGTCACGGCGCCTCGGTCGTTCCGGACGGAGTAGGTGTACGAGACGATGCCCGGCATACCCGGCGTGAAGGTGAACGTCCCCGGCACACCGGCACCGCCCGACCACTCGCTTTCCGGGTATTCCTTGGACGACACGTACGGCGCGCTCAATATGGTGAAGTAGTACGTTTTCTCCTGCGAGGAGACATTTTCGGCGGTCACCGTACGCACCCGCAGGTTGTGGTGGGCCGAGCCTTCCGGCGGCAGCGGAGGAGTCCATGCCAGTACGGCTCGCCCGTTCTGAGCGGCTGTCCGCTGGAACGGACCCCAGCCGAACGAGTACTCGAACGCCACCGCGCCAGGCTGGCGGGCTTCGAACGTGAAGCTGCCGGGGAACACCCGCCCGTTCGCCTGGAACTCCTTCGAGGTCACCGTCGGATCGTTCGTCACCGTCCACGTGATGTTGTCCGCCGCCGACCACACGCCCGCCGTGTTCTTCGCGCGCGCCAGCATCTCGTAGTCGCCGATCCTCGGCGGGGTGTAGCTCACCGTCGCGGTGTTCCCGATGACCGGCACGGTCCACCTGGTCGCCGGGTCCGCCGTCAGCCAGTACTCGAACTCCACGGCGTTCGGCATCGGGGTGGTGAAGGTGAACGTGGCAGCCTTGCCCTCCGTCGCGATGTCACCCACGTAGCCGATCGTCGGACGCCAAGTGTTGAGCGACAACCGTTTCTCCGTCACCGGGGACAGCCCGCCGGACGCGTCGCGGGCCTGCACCCGCAGCACGTTCTGGTCAGCCGAGGTGAATTCGACCGGCAGCGTGGCGGTTCCGTCGGCGTTCGCCTTGACCGTCCACTTCGTACTCTCGGCACTCGCGAACCAGTAGTCGTACTCGGCCACGCCCGGCATTCTCGGTTTCGCCGTGTACGTGGCCGACGTGCCGAGGTCGACGTTTTCGGGCCCGCCCACCACCGGTGACGCGTCGACGAGGAATCGGTACTCCCGTTCCGGCGACTTTACGCCCGCGGTGTCGGTGCTGCGCACGAAAAGCACGTGATCACCACCGGTGGCCGGCGTGATCGTCACCTCGGCGACGCCGTCCTGGCCCGCCGTGACCGTGGCGGACGCGCCGTCGTCCAGCCGGTGGTCGTACGCCACGACGTTCGGCATCCCCGGCGCGAACCGGAACACACCCGGCACGCCGATGCCGCCGTCGGGGCCGCCCCGCGGCGGGTAGCGGTCGGACGTGACCGTCGGCCGCGTCTCCTTGACGATGAACGAGTGGTAGGTGCTGAGCGAGAGGTTGCCCGCCCGGTCCCACGCCCGCACGACCACCGACTGCCAGCCGTTGGTCGTCGGCGTGAAGCTGACGGTGGCCGTGCCGTCGGGGCCCGCGGCGATCTCCCGCGTTTCCCCGCCGAAGTTGTAGTCGTACCGCGCGACGTCGGTGGAACCGTTGGGGGAAAAGGTGAACTCGCCCGCCACCCCGACCCCGCCGCCCTCTGCGTCCGCGGGGTACGTCGCGGAGACGACGGCAGGCGCCTTCGGGTCCGTGCGGTCGACGGTGAACCGGCACGGGCCGACCGTGGACGACTTCGCGCCCCAGTTGTCCTGCGCGTACACCTCCCACGCGTAGGTGCCGTCGGCGAGGTCCGAGGTGTCCGGGTACGCCGCGGCGGGGTTGCCCGACCCGGCACCCGTGTGCCGTTGCGACGGGTCCGCCACCGGCCACCACGCGAACTGCCCGGACGTAAAGTCGCCGTCCGGGTCGGTTGCCTGTGCGCTCAGCTTCAACTGGCGGCTCGCCAGCGCTCCGGTGCCGTCCTTGGCACAGGGTTCGTCGTTGGCGCGGAGGTCGGTCGGCGTCGCGGGCGGCGCGTTGTTGACCACCCGCAGCGTTGCCGGAGCCTCGATCAGCCGATAGAACGCCGGGTCCGCCTCGTGGGCTTCGGCGACACGGAAACCCAGCGTGAGATGACGGACCTTGTGGGCGACCGCGTCCCGCACCGCGGTGGTGACGTCGAACGTGGCGTCGTTGTCGACGCAGGTGCCGTCGGCACCCCTGGACGCTACCCGTGTCCGCTCCACCGGGCGGTTCTGCCAGGTCGACTGCTTCGTGTAGGCGGAGGTCCGCCACACCTCGGTGGCGCGGCTGTCACAGCCGACGTAGTGCGTCTCGCCGGCCGACAGCAGCACCGTCGTGAACGGCGCGCCCCGCAACGAACTCAGGTCGAAATTCACGTAGGAGCGTTGGCGGTGCGGTGTGGTGTCCCAGGTACCGATCGGCGAGTTGCCGGATGGCTTGAAGTAGGCGGTGGTCGGTGTCGCCGAGTCGACGTGACCCCAGGACGTCGCGGACAGCGTCACCTCGGAACGCTGTTGACCGGTGGTTTCCGCTGCCGCCATCGCACCACCGGTGACAATCGGCGCGATGACGAGCGTGACGGTGAGCAACGTCAGTGATCTTCGAAAAGTCATGCTGGCCCTCCCCTTGTCCGTGCATGCATGACGAACACGCGTGAAGGGGAGAATCGGTTGCCGCCCGCGACCTCTCCGGTGAGCATTGGACGCCCTTGGGCGGGCTCATCGACCGGCTCTTCGATACCGACGACCTCACGGTGCCGGAGTCCGGCACGAAGGCCTGACCCCGTCGGACGGGGTCAGGCCTTGGACGTCAGCGTGCGGTGGGCAGGTAGTGCGGCGCCTTCCGGGCGTGGGTGGCCTGTTCGTAGGCGTAGGCGTAACCGAGCAGGGACGCGTCGGTCATGCGGGTGCCGAGGAACGAGATGCCGATCGGCAGCCCTGTCCGGGCGAAGCCTCCCGGAACGGTGATGTGCGGATATCCGGCTGCCGACGTGCTGCGGGTGCTGCTGACGAAGGGGCTACCGCCGCCCCCGAAGATCGGCGGGGCGGGCAGGTCGGTGGCCGTCACGATCGCGTCGAGGCGGTACTTCTTCACGACGGCGTCGATCGAGTCCCGTGCCTGTCCGGTCGCCGCCGCCCGGTGGGCGCGGTAGGTCGGATCGTTCAGGTTTCCGTCGGTCTCGTCGGCCATCTCGAGCAGGTCTTGGTCGAAGCCCGGCAATTCGATCGCCGCGTTCTTCTTGTTGTAGGCGATGAGGTCGGTGAGGTTCTTGGGATGCCCGCCCGGGGTCGCCGCGAGATAGCCGTTGAGGTCGTGCTTGAACTCGGTCAGCACGGCGGGCAGCAAATGCGGCTGGACCATTCCGATGACGTCGGGGACGTCCGCTCCTTCGACGACGGTGGCGCCCAGGGCGCGGAGCCGCTGAACAGTGGACTCGAAGACCCGGTCGACGTCGCGGTCGATTCCCTCGTGTCCCTTGCGCCACACACCGATTCGCTTGCCGCGCAACGAATCGCGGTCGAGCATGGTGCGGTAGTCGGCGGGCACGGCGCCCGCGACCGGTGCCGTGGCCGGATCCGCCGCGTCGGCTCCCGCCATCACCGCGAGGGTCAGTGCCGCGTCGGTCACCGTGCGGGCGATGGGGCCTGGGGTGTCGTGCTGGTTCGTGATCGGCACGACACCGCCGCGGCTGACCACCCCCAGCGTGGTCTTCATGCCGACCGTCGACGTCGCGGCGGACGGGCACACGATCGACGAGTCGGTCTCCGTGCCGATCGTCACCGTCGCCAGCCCGGCCGCCGCCGCTGCCGCGGAACCGCTGGACGAACCGCACGGGCTCCGGTCGAGGACGTAGGGATTGCGGGTCTGGCCACCGACGGCGCTCCAGCCCGGGATCTGCCTGGAGCCGTAGAAGTTGGCCCACTCGGACATGTTCGCCTTGCCGAGGATGACCGCACCGGCATCGCGCAGACGTTGCACCAGGAACGCGTCCTTGGCCGGTTTCGCCGTGCGCAACGCTGTCGAGCCCGCGGTGGTGGTCTGGCGGTCCGCGGTGTCGATGTTCTCCTTCAGCAGGATCGGAATCCCTTCCAGCGGTCCCCGCGCCTGGTGGGCGCGGCGACGGCTGTCGCTCTGGCGCGCGAGCGCGAGCGCGTCCGGATTCGTCTGCACCACCGCGTTCAGACGCGGATTGAGGGCGTTGACGCGATCGAGGTAGCCACGCGTGAGCCGCTCGGAACTCAGCAGCCTGCCATCCATGGCCCGCTGCAGATCCGGGATGGTCAGCCGGTCCAGCGCGGTGCTCATCTCCGCGGCCTGGAGCGAGGCCGGGCGATCGTCGGCGTGCGCCGCCGCGGGCAGCAGAAGACAGGCACCTGTCAGTGCCGCCACGATCCCACGCCGTCGTGTGCGAGCTGACGACCGCATTGTTTCCTCCTTGTTCGAGAACCGTTCACGGCGCCCCGAAATGGTGAACTTTCTGACGCGGGGATCGATTTCCTGCCGCGTGGACCGGCTCCAAGTCCGATAACCGAACTTTAAGCCGTCCGACAGCGTGAGGCGATGGCACCTGCTGCCCAGTCGGGGTGGGGTTAACCCCACCCCGTCCACAATGGAACCCGCTGACCAGGCAACACGCGAGCCGGGTCATCCAGCCGGGTGATCCACCATTCCGGGGTCGGAACCACAGTTCGAGCGCGAGTGACGAGGGTTCGTAACCGGACACGAGAACGACCGATGCAATTCGTCGAATTGAACGAACCGGGCACCTTTCCTCGCGGGCCGATCTGCGAGCAAAGGAAATCGAGCTGCCCGACGGCCTTCAGAGCTCCTCGTTCGGCGGTGTGGCCGGCTCTGCCGGCCGATCACCTCACCAGGTCGGCATCATCGCCTCGGGGTAGCGGGAGCCGGCCGCGCCCTTGGGCAGGACCTCCTGCACTCGCGCCAGGTCGTCCGCCGTCAGCACCAGGTGCGCCGCCGCCACGTTCTCGGCCAGCCGCCCCGGGCTGCGCGTGCCCGGGATCGGCACGACGTCGTCGCCCTGCGTCAGCAGCCACGCCAGCGCGAGCTGGGTCACCGTCGCGCCCTTCTCCCGTGCCAGCGCGGTCAGCGCCTCGACCGCGGCGACGTTGCGCTCGTAGTTGCCCGGCTGCCACCGGTCGTCCCAGCTGCGCATGTCGTCCGCCGGGTACTCGGCCGCCGGCTTCACCGCGGACGTGAGGAACCCGCGGCCCAGCGGCGAGTACGGAACGAACCCGATGCCCAGCTCCCGCACCACCGGCAGCACCTCGACCTCGACCGCGCGCTCGAACACCGAGTACTCGGTCTGCAGCACCGACACCGGGTGCACGGCGTGCGCGCGCCGCAGCACGTCCGGGCCCGCCTCGCTCAGCCCGAAGAAACGGACCTTGCCTTCGGCGATCAGCTCGCCGACCATGCCCGCCACGTCCTCGATCGGCACGTCCGGGTCCACCCGGTGCTGGTAGAGGACGTCGACGTGGTCGGTACCCAGGTACCGGAGGCTGTTCTCGGTGACCTCGCGGATGTGCTCGGGCCTGCTGTCGAGCTTCGCACCCACGTTCGCCGGGTCGGTCAGGTCGAAGCCGAACTTCGTGGCGAGCACGACCTCGTCCCGGAATCCGGCCACCGCCCGCCCCAGCAGCCGCTCGTTGCTGCCGGTGCCCATGCCGTACAGCTCGGCGGTGTCGAACAGGGTGACGCCCAACTCGTGGGCGCGGCGGATGGTGGCGATGCCGCCCGCCTCGTCGCCCGCGCCGTACGCCATCGTCATGCCCATCGTGCCGAGGCCGATCGCGCCGACCTCCAGGCCCTGCGTGCCGAGCACGCGTGCGGGCAGGTTCTGCAGCTGTGTCATACCTTCGACGCTAGAGCGCACTCGTCGCGCCGGCATGAGCGGTGAACCGCATAGGATTGCCTGATCCTCTCACCCATCCTGTTCGGAGCAGCCCGTGCTCGACCAGCTCGCGGCGGCCGTGGGCCGTCACCGCAACGGCCTGTGGTCCGGCGCCACCGCCGTGCCCCGGCTCACCGTGGTCGCCCTCGACGAGGTGGTCGACCCTCTCGACCTGCGCTACGAGCCGATGGTGTGCTTCATCGCCGAGGGCTCCAAGCGCACCATCACGGGGGAACACAGCCGGTCGGCCCGCCGCGGCGACATGTTCCTCAACTCGCTCGACCTGCCGGTCACCGCCGTGTTCGAGGAGGTGCCGTACCGCTCGGCCGTGCTGCACCTCGACGGCCCCGTCTTGGCCGACCTGCTGCTCGAACTCGACGGCGAGGCCCCGGCCACCCCGGCCGCGGGCCAGGTCTCCGCCACGATGACCCCGGAACTGGTCGACGCCGTCACCCGCTGGGTGCGGCTGCTCGACACCCCCGACGACATCCGGCCGCTGGCCGCCCGCGTGGAGGCCGAGATCCTCTACCGCCTGCTCGGCGGCGCGCTTGGCCCGACCCTGCGCCAGTTCGCGGCCACCGGCTCGGCCTTGACCAGGGTGCGCGCCGCGGCCGACTGGATCGCCGCCCACTTCACCGAGCCCATCACCGTGGAGCGGGTCGCGGCGGTCGCGCACATGAGCCCGGCCACCCTGCACCGGCATTTCAAGGCCGCCACCGGCATGAGCCCGCTGCGGTTCCAGAAGCACCTGCGACTCCAGGAGGCGCGGCGCCTGCTGGTGGCAGGCGACACCACGGCCGCGCACACCGCCGATGCCGTCGGCTACGCCAGCGCCACCCAGTTCACCCGGGAATACCGCCGCGCCTACGGCCTGCCGCCGATGCGCGACGCCGCCCGCCTGCGCGACAGGCTCACCGACAGCCGCTCCTAGCGGGCCTTACCGGGAGAGGGAACGGACGGTCAGCGGAAGAGACGGAAGAACCCGCGCACCTGCTCGATCAGCGACTCCGGCTGCTCCAGGGCGGCGAAGTGGCCGCCTCGCGGCAGTTCCTCGAACCAGCGCAGATCGGTAAACCGCAGTTCGGCCTCCCGCCGCGATGGGCGAGTGATGTCGCGTGGGTAGACCGACAGCCCGGACGGCGCGGTCACCTTGTCCCGGAAGTCGGCGAAGCTCTCCCAGTACAGGCGCGCCGACGACGTGGCCGACGCGGTGAACCAATAGACCGAGATCTCGTCGAGGATCGCCTGCCGCGACAACACGTCCTCGGGGTGGCCGTCGTTGTCCGTCCACGCCCAGAACTTCTCGGCGATCCAGGCGGCCTGTCCCGCCGGGGAATCGGTGAGGCCGTAGCCGAGCGTCTGCGGCCGGGTCGCTTGGAGCGCCGAGTATCCCCGGCCGGTGCGCTGGAACTCCTTCTCGGCCTGGAGATTCGTCAGCTCCGCGGGCGTCGGGTCGTCGAACGTGCCCGCCGCCACGGATCCCAGGTTCAGGTGCACGCCGGCGACCCGCTCGGGTGCCACCTCCCCCAGCGCGCCGGACACCGCCGAACCCCAGTCACCGCCCTGCGCGCCGTAGCGCTCGTAGCCCAGCGAAACCATCAGCGTGTCCCAGGCGCGGGCGGTGCGCGTTGTGCCCCACCCGGTCGTCGACGGCTTGTCACTCCAGCCGTACCCGGGCAACGACGGCGCGACCACGTGGAACGCGTCCGCCGGGTCACCGCCGTGCGCGCGCGGATCGGTCAGCGGGCCGAGGACCTCCAGGAACTCCAGCACCGAACCCGGCCACCCGTGCGTGAGCACGAGCGGGAACGCGTCCGGCTCCGGCGAGCGGACGTGCAGGAAGTGGATGCCCAGCCCGTCGATCGTGTCGCGGTACTGCGGGAAGACGTTCAGCCGCCCGGCGAACCCGAAGTCGTAGTCCTCGGCCCAGCTGCGGCACAGCTCCTGCGCGTACGCCAGCGGCAAACCCTGTGACCAGTCGTCCACCGGCTCGGGCTCGGGCCACCGCGTCCGGCGCAACCGTTCACGCAGATCCGCGATCTCGGCTTCGGTGATGCTGACCTCGAACGGTTCTGCTGCCATGGCGGTGCTTCCTTCCTCGTTCAGGGGTAGTCGGACAGATCGGTTCACGCGCCTGGGCGCCGGGTCAGGGTGAGGACGAGTCCGGCCAGAGGTAGTGCCGCGAGCACGGCGAGGGCCACTGGCACCGACGCGATGCCGGACAAGCCGGCGACAGCGGCCGGGCCGATCCCGCCACCCAGGGCGGTCATGAAGTTGAACAGGCCTTGTCCTGTGTCGCGGTCGCGCGCGGCGACGAGTTCCGGTGCGAGGCCCACCAGTACGGCCTGGGCACCGGCGAAGCCGCACACGGTCAGCGCCGCGCCGACGACGACCGGGATCGGCCCGTCGAAGACCGCGACCACGAGCACGCCGACGACGGTGAGTGCCGCAAGCCCGGCCGACACCTGCCAGCCGGTGAACCGGTCGGTCAAGGTGCCGACCAGCCGTCCCGCCAGCACCGAACAGGCGGCGGCCGGGACCAAGATCGCGCCGGCTTCGAGGGCGCCACCGCCCGTGGCCTGTTCGATCAGGGACGGGGCGACGAACAGCACCCCGTAGTAGCCCGCGAAGATCGTCCCGCCGATGAGCCCGGCAGGCAGGAAGCCGCGGGCCGCGATCACCCGCCGAGGCACGAACCCGTCGGGCGTGCGCCGCACGCGCCACCACAGTCCCACGGCGGCGAGCACTCCGGCTCCGGCCACGGCGAGCGTGACCGGACCGGGCAGGCCGACCGAGTGTGCCTGCAGCAACGTGATCAACGAGGCGGCGAGTACCGACAGCACGGCCGCGCCGACGAGGTCGAACCGCCCGGCCGGGGCGTCCGGCTCACCGCCGGCGATCCGGGTGAACGTGCGCCTGCGCGCCAACGCGGCCAGCAGCAGGGGCAGCGCGAGGACCGGGATCGCGAGCACGGCACGCCACCCCAGCCATGCGGTGACCGCCCCGCCCAGCAGGGTCCCGCACGCCGACGCCGTCGCACTGGCGGCCGCGATGATTCCCAGCGCACGGATCCTTTCCCGCCCGGGAAGGGCGGTGGCCACGGCGAAGACGGCGATCACGGTCGCACCCGCCCCGGCGCCACCGATCAGCCGACCGGCGATCACGACCGGCAGTGTCGGGCCGGCTCCCGCGAGCGCCGAGCCCGCGGCGAGCACCACGACTCCGGCGACGAGTACCCGGAGTGGGCTCCACCGGGCCATCAGCCTGCCCGCGACCGGCATCGCGAGCGCGGAGGTCAGCGACCATGCGGCGAGAATCCATGCCGTGGCCCCGAACGGCACCGCGAGCGCGCGGCCGATGGCAGGCAGCGCCACCGACGGTGCCCCCAGTGCCACGTACATCGGCAGCACCAGCATCCCCAGGATCAGACCCAGCCGCCGCCCGTCCGGGGCGTGGTCCGATCCCCCGCTGGGGGCTCCTACGGCGGGGATCGTCTGCGGCATCGTCGTCTCCTTCCACAGCGTGGCGTTACACGTAACAGCTACTATGGGTGTCACGCTACGGAACAGGGAGGAGACACGTCAAATGCTCGATGCGTGTTACAGATCATCGGCGGTCGAGACGGCCGTCGCTCTTGCCAACACCTTGAGGCCGATCAAGGGCGAGGACGCGCTCGAGACGGTGGAGCAGCTCCGGAACTTCCTCGACGACCATTCGCCGGACGCGGGCCGAGGGACCGGCCCGCGGCGTCTCACCCGTACCGACCTGGCCGAGGTCCGCGCGGTACGCGAGACGGTGCGCGCCGTCCTCGAACGAGCGAGCACCGACGCGGCGGCAGCCACGGCCCTGATCAATGACGGTCTCCGTGACAGCCGCGCCACGCCCGTGCTGCGCCACGATCAGGACCGCTGGTGGATCGAGGTCACCTCCGACACCGACCGTTGCTCGGCGCACCTGGCCGCGACCACGCTCAGCGCACTGGCCTCCGTGATCGCCACACTCGGTCCGACTCGTCTCGGCGCCTGCGCCGGGACGAACTGCCGAGCCACTTTCGTCGACCTGTCGCGCAACGGCTCGAAGCAGTACTGCACGCGGAACTGCGCGCACCGGGCCAGCGTCGCGGCCTACCGGAGCCGGCAAAGCCCGGGTTGAGTCCCGGCGCTTGTCGTGGATCAGCCGGCCAGCTTGCGGAGCAGGCTCTCCAGATCGCGTTCGCCGTCGCGGGTCTGGGCGCCGTAAGCCAGTCCGCCTCGGATCAACCGTTCGGCCGCGGGCCGGACGAACTGGCCCGCCCAAGCGTCGTGTTCGCGCAGCAGGCCCTCGGCCAGGTCAGTGGGAACGATGGCGCGTTTGGCCGCGGCGACCACGCCCTCGGGCAGTGCGGCGATGTTGCGGGCGAGGCGGTCGACGAAGTCGTCGAGTTCCTCGGCGGGTACGGCCCGGTTGATCCAGCCGTAGCGTTCGGCGGTCTGCGCGTCGTACAGGTCGGCGCCGAGCACCACCTCCAACGCGCGGTTGCGGCCGATCCGATCGGCGAGGTACTGGGTGCCGCCGCCCCCGGGGACGATGCCCATGAGGGCCTCGACCTGGCCGATCCCGGCGCGACCGATCGCCGCGAAGGTCATGTCCGCCGCCGTGACGAACTCCGCCCCGCCGCCACGGGCCTGGCCGGCGAGCTTGACGATCGTCACCTGGGGCTGGTGCCGGAGCAACTCCCCGAGGGCCTGGAAGACGTTGACACCGTCGGGTGTTTCGGCCGCGATTTCGTCGAAGGCGTCCGGCGCGTCGACGAGCGACATGTCGACGTGGGCGATGAAGAAGTCCGGATCGGCGCTGTCGAACACGATCACCCGGACCGAATCGTCGTCCCGCAGCCCGGTCAACAGCCGCCGCAGGTCGGCCATGAGGGCGACGTCCAGGACGTTGACGGGTGGGTTGTCGAGGGTGACACGGGCGATGCCTGCCTCATGGCTCACTCGCAGGGTCGCGTAGGCGTCGTGATGCACGAAAGAATCTCCGATCGGTACCTGTCAGGCAGCTAAGTTCCTGATGTATACCTATGCTGAAGCGGCGGGAGACCGGCGTCAATAACGCACTTTCGGCATCGTAAGGATCGTGGAGGATACCGACATGGACACTCCCGGCACGGACACGGACGTCGTCTACCGGGCCGACTGCCCCAGTCGCCCGATCCTCGACCAGATCGCCGACAAGTGGTCGATGATGGTGATGACCGTCCTCGACCGGCCCCGCCGGTTCAACGACATCAAGCGCCGCCTCGAAGGCGTGACCCAGCGGGTCCTCACCCAGACCCTGCGCCGCCTGGAACGCAACGGGATGATCGAACGGCGCGTGCTGCCGACCTCACCGGTCGGAGTCGAGTACTCCCTCACCCCGCTCGGCGAATCCCTGCGCGAGCCCTTCGGTCACCTGTACGACTGGACGACCGCCCACGCGGACGAGATCCAGAACTGCCAGCAGAGCTACGACGAACGCCTTCAGGCCGAACGAACGTAGCCGCCGACCGGTACCGAGTGGCCGTGTCGCGAAAGCCACTTTCGGGACATCAGGCGTCGCGAAAGTGGCTTTCGCGACACCCCGGAGGCCTGAACGACGGTGTCGCGAAAGCCACGTTCCCGGACACACCGGAGAGCGCCGTCGACGCCAATGCTGACTTGTCGGGCGTAGTACCGGGCCTCCTCGAACCAAGCCGCCTGTCCGGGTCAGTTGACGGCGCGGTTCTTGTCTCGCCAGTGCGGCTCGCGCAGGTCGCGTTTGCTGATCTTGCCGGTCGGGGTGAGCGGAAGGCCGGTGACGAATGGCTGCGAGGACTACCTGTTCCAGCTCGAGGAGCAGTGCTTCACCCGAGGCCCACGGCCGTGCGGAGATCGCTTCCTCGGCTCCATGACACGGCTGGCGCAGACGCTCCGCCTTCGTGACTATCCCGGACTCCGGGTCACCTGCCGAATCTTCCCAGGGGAGAACCACTACTCCGCCGTGCCGTCGGTGGTCAACTCCGGGCTGCGGCACCTGTACGGCACGGCTTGAGACCGCCCCTACCGGTCCTGGATCTCGCGTCGGCGGGGAGTCACAGGCTCTCGGCTTCCTCCTGCGTGATCGGGATGAGATCGCCGCCCATGCTGTCACGTTCGAGCTTGCTGCGGACGTGACTGCGCAACCATCCCGAGGCCGTGTGCGTCTCCTCCAGGTCGTGCCCCTGAGGGCTGATCCACGTCCGGATCGCCAGCACCGTCTTGCCGAGCTCGACGAGCTTGAAGTACTCGTAATTCCCGTCGGTGGGGTCGAACCTGTGGACCCGGGCATACTGGATCGCCTCGAACCGGAGCCCTGCCTCTTCGGTGATCGGGTGGATCTCACCGGTCCACCGACCGGCTTCGATGTTGGTCAGCACTTCCTCGGGTTCCCATTTGAACTCGTCGGTGAACGCTTCCTCGTGCACGAGCCCCTGCGCGTCGACCCAACGACGGCAGACCAGTGCGGGTTCGTCCACGCGGGGAAACGCCTCGGTCACGATCGCGTAGTACAGGTACTGGCGCTCCATCAGGTCCTCGTTCCGCGAAAGAGAGTGCGCCCCCGGCCGCGATCGCCGGGGGCGCCTCCATTGTGGCTGCTGCTACGGCTTCGTGGGCGAGATGTTGATCGCACCCACCGGTGTTTCCACCTCACCGAAGATGAGCGCGGACTGATCCTTCAACTCATCGATCTCGTCCTGGATCTTGCTCCGCACGGCCTCCCGCTCATGCGGGGGGTACTGACTGAAATCGACCGCTTCGAGCGCTCGCTTCTTCTCGTAACCCCAGTGTTCGGCGTCGCCCTTGGCGTGGAAGCTCTCCGGGGTGTGGAACTGGACCTCGAAGAGCTGTCCGTCCTTCGTCTTGTACGTGACGTTGATGCCAGGGTAGTTGCCCTCGCCCGCTTCCTTCTTCACCCAGAAGTTCTTGACCTTGACCTCGTCGAAGTACTTGGCGAACTCGACCAGCGCGTTCTGGACGCCGAGGGAGTAAGTGCCCTTCGGGAAGTTGATCGTGTACCGGACCAAGTCGTTCATCTTGTCCGCGACCTCGTCCGGTGATCGCTTCGGCGGCGCCGGCGCTCCAGGTTTCTCCGGCCTCGGGTTCATCTCGTCGAACAGCTTGCGCTTGAACGACGGGTAGGGAGCCTGGCCCTTGTCCTTCAGCTCGTACCCCTGCCCGACCCGCTCCCCCGTCGGAATCTTCTTCGCCACCTCGTCAACCTTCGGCGTGATCGCCGGTTCACGGTCCTTGGCCTCGTTCATCTTCTTGTTGGCCCAGGCGTTCTCCGCCGGTGACAACCTGACCTTCAGCGAACCGAGCGGCGTGCCGCTCTGGTACCCGAGGTCGATGTCGTGCTCATAGGAGTTGTCCGGATTGGTCTTCGGCCCATCATCTTTTCCGCACCCCGCGGACGCGGCCGCCCTGGCCGCGACGGCGACTGGACAGTGCTTCGGCGGCTCGACCTTCAGCTTGGCGCCGTCGAGTTTCGCCAAGCCGTTCTCGATCCGCAGCGTGCCGCCTTCGAGGCGGATGGTCGCCCCGTCGACGAGGTTCGGCGTGCCCTCCGGCCGGATCGCGAAGGGCTCCATCCGGTACAGCCGCTCGTCGACGACCGCGATGGCACCGTCGAACTTGGCGTCGCCGTTGTCGAAACGCGCCTTCAGGTTCAGGATCTCCCCGACCGCGTTCGGCAGCTTGTCGCGGACGGACTCATGCAGCTTGACCGCATAGCGCTCCAGGCCTGCCACCATCTTCGACAGCGGTCCTGAGCCTCCGTCGATCTTCTTCGACAACGTCCGGACGGTCTTCCACGCCGCGCCGCCGGAACCGCCCGCGTAGATGGTGGCCGCGGCGGCGGCGGCGTCGAACAGAAGCCCGCCGAACGCCTTGCCCGGGTTGGTCTGCCACTCGGGCAGATTGATCCACATGTACGGGTTCTCGATGGTGTAGATCGCGCCGTCGAGAATCGCCTTGCACTTGGACCAGTCACCCGAGTCGACGCCCGAGACGACGCAACCGCCGACCTCCCACACGGTGACGAACGGGCTGACCGCGGCCTCGGCGAAACCCTTGATCGCCTCCCAGGTGAACTCGAGGGCCTTCTTCGACTTTTCGTGATACCGCTGGCAGGCGCTCTCGTCGATACCGGAGGTGCACCAGAACCAGTCCTCGACGTAGTTGCCCAAGGCGTCGAGTGCCGGGCCGAGCTGACCCTTGACCTTGGCCAGCAGTTCCTGGCAAGGCGGGAGCGACGTGGACACCTTGCAGACGAGTGCGCCTGCCAGATTGTGCAACGTCAGCTCGTTCAGCTCCTGACGCTTGCGGTCGGCTTCCGCCGCGGCGAGGCGCACGGCCTCGTCGTAACGCTTCCGCAGGTCAGTGACCTGGTTCAGACGCTCGACGATCGAGTTCTCGAAGGCGTCGAAACCCTTGGCGACTTCCAGCGCGGCGCTGCGGAGCCTCTCCGCCGCTCCCGCCGCCTGGCCCGCCGCAGTGGCCGCAGCGGTCGCCGCGTTGGCGGATCGGGTCGCCAGCGTCGCGTCCGAACGAGCCGAGTTCGCCCACTGCGCGGCCGTGGCCGCCGAACCCGACGCGGCGTTCGCGTGCTGCGCCGCCGTGTTCGCAGCGTCGTTGGCGGTGAGCGCGTCCTGTGCGGCGGCGTTCGCGGCATTGACTGCGCGAGCGGCAGCCTCGTAAGCCGGCTTGATGTCTGCGACGGCCTCATCCGCCGCCTTCTGCGCGCGGACCGCCGCTGCGGCCGCCTCGGTCGCCTTCTCCCGCGCGAGGCGAGACTGCTCCTCGCTGATGAGCAGCGCTTCAGCAGCACCTGCCAGTGCCCTTCGGGCGTCGGCGTTGATCGCGGCGAACGGTTTGAGGATGCTCTCCGCCGCCCGCACGGGGTCGATGACCAGTTCGGCCGAAGCAGCAGCTGCGGCCGCCGCCCGGTCCGCGATCATGGACTGGTACACGGACTGGTTGGCCTCACGTACCGCCGACTCGGCCTCGCTCTGCACCATTTCGGCCGCGGTGTTGGAGGCGACGGCCGCGTTGGCGGCCTCCAGCGCGAGGCGATGCGTCTCGTCTGCGGCGCGACGTGCCGTCACCGCTTCCTGGTTCGCGCGCAGTGCTGCCTGATGCGCCTCGTTCGCCGCGTTCGTCGCCCGCTGTGCCTCGGCACGCGCGGTGGCCGCCGCGGCCCTGGCGCGGCTCGCCCACGCTTCCGACTGGGCGGCCGCGGCCTTGGCTTGATTGGTCTCGCCCTCGATGCGCCGGTACTCGTCCCATGCCTCGCCGCCGAGGTCCTCGGCCTTCTTATGCGCTATGACCAGGAGCTTTTCGTACTCGTGGTAGACCCGGACGTGCTCCCCGAGGAGGCCCTCGACAACGTCGAGTTCCTTCCCGAGGGCCGCGGCTTTCCGCACCGTCTCGTCCATGGCGGCCTTGTGCGTGACCGCGTTGTTGTAGGCGGTCGTGGCGTCCTTGGACTTGGCGATCGCGTTCTTGGCCGCGCCCTGCGCGTTCGCCCGGGCGGTGCGGGCGTTCGCGGCGTGCTGCTTGGCCTGCACCGCCTTCTGGGCGGCGAGGTTCTTCTGCTGTTCGGCGCGATCGCGTGCCGCGAGGGCGATGTCACGCTGGACCCTCGCCGCCGCGGCCAGGTCGAGCGCCCGCTGCGCCTGGCGTTCGGCTTCCGCGCGGTACTTGTGAGCGTTGTTCGCGTGCTCCTGCGCGTTGCGGTCCGCGTCGAGCGCGCGGCTGTCGGCCAGCGTCGCCTCGATCGCGTGTTGTGAGGTCTCCGCGGCGAACGCGGTCGCCTCGACGGCGTGACTGATGCCGATGGTGACCTTGGCCCAGTCCAGGCCGTTGGTCAGACCTGTCTCGACGAGGCGGGCCGCGGCGTTGTGGACCTGGGTGTTGATACCCCGGGCCTCCCCGGCGATGCGGCCGCCGCGCGCGGCGTACTCCGTCGCCTCGGCACGCAACGCGTCGATGTCCTGGTTTCGCCCCTTGGCACCGTTGGCGCGGCCGGGCTTGTCTTCCTGGAAGATCTTGTCGGCCTTGTGCGCCGCCTTCACGGCCATCTGCATCGCGAACAGGCCGTCTTCCATGACCTTGACGGCGTTGATGTTCGCGCGCATGATCTCGGCCCGCGCGTCCGCCGCGGCTTCCGCGCGTCGCGCCAAGGCGTTGAGCTCGGTGATCGCCTTGTTGCGATCCTCCAGCGCCTTCTCGATGACCTGCTGGAAATCGTGGTCGCGCTGGTTCGCCTCGGCGTAACCGGTCAGGTAGAACTCGCGGATGCGGGCGTAGTCGCCGGTGAGCAGGATCGCTTCGCCTTCGACCTGCACCTGTGGTCCACCGTGCGCGACCATGTCCCGCACACGCGCGATGATGCGATCCTGCTCGGCCTTCGAGTCTTCGGCGTCCTTCTGGTCCTGCTTCTCGGCGATTTCCTTGCCATAGGAAACGAAGTCGGCGATCGTCGTGTCGTCGCCGGAATCGAGGGCGGCTTGCGCGCCGGCTCGCACATGCGGGCCGCCGGTCCGTGCCCAGCCTTGCACCAGTTCCCGGTTCTTGGCCGCGGTGACACGTTTGCGTTCCGAGGCCTTGGCCTTGGCCTCCGCCTCGCCGTAGTCGAGGAACCAGATGATCCTCGCCGGGTCGTTCGTGTCCAGCGCCGCCTGCGCGGCCTCCCGGACTTCGATGTCGGGAGCATGCTTGGCGATGTCCTCGACCAGCTCACGGTTGAACTGGTCTTCGTCGTCGAGGACGGGCGGGTCTTCCGACACGGCAGCCGCGGGCGCGGGCGCCGTCGCGGGTCTGGCGGCCGCCCCGGCGGGAACGAGACCACCCAGCAAGGCCATGATCATCGTGAGGACCACGACCATGACGGATCTGCGCCACATCGCGGCGGCGCTCGCTGACCTGTTGCTCATGCGACTACTGATCCCCTCTGTCCCGATCGGTGGCCGCGGCGGCGTTCGCTCGTGCTTGTGCGGCGATCGCCTGCCAGGTGCCTGCCTGCTGGACGGCCCACTCGGCCTCGTCGGCCCATGACGTGTTGCCCTGCTCCGCGCGGGCGATGACACTCGCCCAGTCCTGTTCGGTCGTCGAGGCGCGCGCGTGTGCGGCGACTTCGGCCCAGGCCGCGGCTTGGGCAGCCGCCTTGTCCCGTTCCGCCACCCAGTTCACCGAAGACTGGCTTGCCTGATCGTCGATCGAACGCCACGCGGCGATCGCGTCGGCGCGCGCCTTCCGCGCGAGCTCACCGCTCGACTCACGTTCCGCCTTCTCGGCGGCCAGCGCGGCCTCGGTCAGCAGGCGGATCTTGCTGTGCCATGCGGCGTCCAGATCGGCCGCACCACGACGGAACGCCTCGTCGTCCAGCTTCGCGGCGCTCGCCCAGTAGTACTTGAAGAACAGGCCGATCGCGACATCGTCACCGACCGACAACGCGCGCTCCGCGGCCGCGCGTACTTGCGGACCGGGATCGCGGGCGGCCAGCTCCGCCACGTAGTCGCGGTCCGCACGCGCCTGCGCGGCGACCTTCTCCTCGTACCGGTTGCCGTTGATCCGATCGAGTTCTTGCGCTTTCGTAAGACCGCCCTGGACGTACTCGCCCTTTTCACTGTCCGAGCCCCGAAGAACGCGTGAAGACGTAGCGCGAACCGCACTCCCCGGAATCGAAAACCTGTTGACATCCTCGATGTAGCGAGTATTCCGGGCTACCGTTTCCGCCGCCCGGGTCTTCGCTTTCTGATACCCGGATTCCAGGAATTCCCTTATCGCTTCGGCCCCCCTGGAACTGAGTATCGCGTGCCAGGCCTCCGCCGTTACTTCGGGGCGATAGTCCCGCAACGCTATCCGCCGAACCCGAGCAAGCTCCGCCTGTTCCAGCTGGTCAGCAGGCTCGGCCGCGGTGATGACACTTTCGGCGGCAGCCGCGGGCGAGCCGACCGAAACGATCCCTCCGGCTGCGATAACCGCGGCCAGTGCCGTGCGCATGAGTGCATGACGGCCCAATTTGTTCCCCCTAGAATAATCCCCCGAACAAACAGCCTGACGGACGAATGTCCAGATAATTCTTAGCACGCATCGAGCGCGGATGATCAGTGATCTAGACCACTCACGGTTGCCGCCTCCGCGCGGACCATGTCAAGGTTCGGGAAACGTCGACTAATGGCGCCGAACACTGGCTTTCGCCTACTCCGTAAGGCGCATTTCGTTAGTCCAGAGGGGGAGAATTCTTTGTCCAGATTCAGTCTGGTCGGTCGCGGCGTGCGTGGAATCGCCGCACTGACCGTCGCGGTCACCTTGGTGGGTGGCCTCGCTGCGACGCCGGCGCAAGCGGAGACGACCGGCCCGGCCTCGGCGGCGTCCGCGCAGGCCGCACAGGAGTCGACCACCGACGAGAAGGCCGCGGCCGCTCGCGAGCTCAACCTCCTCCTCACCCCGGAGATGGCGGTGATGAGCGACAAGAACTTCGTGATCACGTTGTGGCAGAAGGCTCGCGAGGGCAGTCAGGTCAAGGCGGCCGCGCTCAAGGCGTTCACTGACACGACCGATGAGCTCGCCTGCTACAACTTCATCAAGACCGGCATCTTCGACGCCGTCCGGCGCGACCAGATCGAGCTGGAGAAGAAGGCGGAGCGCGACCGCCAACGACTCGCCGCCGCGGCCGAGATCGGCTGGACGAACGTTCCGCAGGCGCAGCTCGACGGCTCGCTGGAGAACTTCGTCTTCAAGCTGTGGGAGATGGCCGAAGAGGGCAGTGACGTCAAGAAGGGCGCGGCGACCGTCCTGAAGACCGGTTCCACGGACGACCAGCGCCAGGAGTTCGTGGTCACGGGCATCTACACCGCGTCCGCCGCCGACAAGAAGCGCAAGATCGAAGAAGCCGAGCGCCTCGAACGCGAACGTCTCGAACGCGAGGCGAACCGCACGGCGAAGGAACGCGCCTGGGCGGCTGCGACGAAGGCGACGGCCACCGA
Organism: Amycolatopsis sp. BJA-103; assembly: GCF_002849735.1. GTDB lineage: Bacteria > Actinomycetota > Actinomycetes > Mycobacteriales > Pseudonocardiaceae > Amycolatopsis. Next base: position 9,348,124 of record NZ_CP017780.1, on the reverse strand, counting down.
AGAGCTCAAGAACCTCCCTGATCACGAGTTCATCTACGAGATGATCAAGCGCGCCATCGGCCCCAAGGTCAAGGCGGCCGCCCAAACGGCCTACGACAGCCGTGACGCGGCGGTGTGGAAGGCGTTCATCTTCACCGGCGTGCACGCGGCGCACCAGGCGGACATCGACGAGCAGGAACGGCTCGACGCGATCGAAGCCGAACGTCAGATCCGGGTGATCCTCGACCGGGCGGAACGTGATGGCTACCAGCCGAACCTGGTCTCCGCTGCCCGCGCCGCACTCGCCGGCACCACCGCGCAGCGCAACGCGTTCCTCCTCACCGGTCAGCACGCCGCGGCCAAACTCGACCTGATCAAGCCCGCGGACAAGCGGGTCGTCGAACTGCAGGGAATCCAGTCCGGCCGTTGCCTCGCGGTCGCCGGCCTGTGGGACACACCGGGTCAGGGTGCGCTCGCCAACGGCGCGAAGACCGAGCTGTGGGACTGCGTCCGCAGCCCGAAGCAGGTCTGGGAACTCCAGGCCGTCAATGGCGGTCAGTACCGCCTGCAGAATCTCGCGTCCAAGATGTGCATGGACATCAACGGTGACAACGTCGTCCAGAACCCGTGCAACGACCACCCGAACCAGCGGTGGGAGTTCCTGGAGAACGCCGACGGCACGTTCCAGCTGAAGAACGTCGGGTCCGGCCGGTTCGCCACTGCGGCCGACTCGGGCACCGGCAACGCGACCTTGATCGTGCAGTACACCAACACCAACTCGATCGACCAGCGGTGGCGCCTCATCGACCCGACCCACGTCTCGTGGACCGTCGAGATGAGACTCGGCACCATCCAGCTCAAGGGTGTGCACTCGGGCCGGTGCATGCAGGTCGCGGGTCTCTGGGACACGCCGAACCAGGGTGCCAACGGGGACTTCGCGGGCACCGAACTCTGGGACTGCGCCGGCGGGCCGAAACAAGTCTGGGAACTGGTCCCGTTGGGCGACAAGAAATACGGGCTGAAGAACAAGAACTCCGGAAGGTGCCTCGACGTGCGCTACGGCGAGGTCGCCAACGGCACCCAGCTGATCCAGTTCGGCTGCCACTACGGCGGTGCTCAGCAGTGGGTGTTCGTCCAGGGTGACAACAACACCCTCGGCCTCGCCAGCGCCCTGACCGGCAAGTTCGCCGACGTCACCGGTTGGCAGTCCGGAAACGGTGCGGCCATTTCCCAGTACGACGGCACCGGCGGAGCCAACCAGCGCTGGACCGTCATCCAGATGACCACCGCGTAACCGACGGTATCTCTACGAAGGCCGCCATCCGGAACGTTCCCGGATGGCGGCCTTCGTTGTTCGGCTGGTGACCTCGTCGGTCCTGTGTGGACGTCAGCAGGCCTTGACGATGACCGAGTGCGCCTTGCCGCCGAGGTCGAGGATCTTCACGTCCCGGTTACCGGCGGGCACGCGAACCTTGTAGTTGCCGGGGTTGACCGGGTAGCCGAAGTAACTGCCGGCCGGGGCGGCGCCGGTGCCCGCGATCATCGAGCCGTCGGTGCGGTGGATCGTGGTGGAGACCGCCTTGCCGCAGTTGTTGGAGATGTAGATCTTGCCCTTGGTCGCGGCGGAGGCGGTACCTGCGCCGAAGACCGAGATGACCAGACCTGCGGTGGCCAGAACGGCGAGAACACGCCGGGTGGTCGTCATGGTGCTCCTTCGGGTGCTGAGTGGTCAGCCAAAAGATATCCGCAGGCGGGTCCGCGTGCTGTCGGTCGAACGAACCACACCTCCGCGAGCCGGTCGGTGATGTTTGTACGAATCTTGTACGAGCTTGAAGAATTTTCGGTCGGACCGCGAAACTCGATGAAGGCGAGCACTCATGCCCGAGCAAGTGCCCCCGGACCTCGTCCGATCCACGTTCTCCCGACGTTCACTGCTGCGCGCCGGCGGTGGTCTCGCCGCGACGACGGCACTGCTCGGCACCGGCGCGACGTTCGCCGGACCGGCTTCGGCCGCGATCACCGCGCTGCCGGCGTCCAAGCGTTTCGACCTCACCGAACCGTCCTACGACGAGTTCCGCAGCAAGCTCCTGCACGAGTCGCACCACGTGATGCAGGGCTTCGCCTTCGACAACCAGAACGTGCGCATCTTCATCGTGAACGCCCGCAACGGCGGGACCGGGGACGACCTGTGCGTCACCCAGGTCAACTTCTCCGGTGAGATCCTGGGCTCGATGCATCTCAACAACGCCGGGCACGGCGTGTCGATCGGCGTCGAACCGGTGGGCACCGACTCCTACATCTGGATGGAATGCGATTCGGACGGACCCACCGGCGACGGTCGCGGGACGGCGCTGGCCAGGTTCAAGTTCGTCAACGGTGGCACGCCGTCGGTGAAGAAGTTCCTCACCGGCAGTGAGACGATCACCTGCGCCACCGATCCGATCAACAAGCGGATCGCGGTACGCCGCAAGGAAGGCGGCAAGCTGCACATCAGCGTCTATCCGCTCGCGTCCGCCGCCGCCGGCGACTTCAGCGCGCCGCTGGCGCACTTCCCACAGCCCGCGCTGGCCGATACGAAGGTGACCTTCCAGGGATACACCATCTACGGCCAGTATCTGTACACATTGGACGGTGAGGGCCACGAGAACCCCGCCGACATCAACTCCTACGTCACGTGCATCGACATGAACACCGGCAAGGTGAAGAGCCGCGCGCTGACCAAGGCGGGGAATTCGCTGGTGTTCCGCGAGCCGGAGGGCCTCGGGATCTACCGGAGCCTGGCCGGGGAAACCCGCTTGTACATGGGCTTCGGGTCACGCAGCAGCATGGGCAACATCAACCGTTACGCGAACCTGTTCTACAAGAACGTCCTCATCGACTGAGGCCATGTACGTCGTGATCGCCGCGTAGGATCGGACGTCGCGAAGTCCGGCCGGAGCAGCGGAAGGCAGGCATGTCACCTTTTACGCGCGCAAGCATGAACGTGCCGTCCCTGTTCCGCCGGCGTGCGGCGATGGTGTCGATCGCGGTTCTGGTCGTTGCCGGCACACTTGGTGCCGCGTTCATCCCCAAGGTGGCGAACCACTTCGGCTACGCCCTGCCGGGCGAGAGGGGACTTCCGTACCAGGTCCACTACAACGGCAGGGACTACCGCAACGTCCTGACGTGCGCCGGCGCGCGATGGTGCGAAGACGAAAAGACCCCCGAACAGCGAACGTGGTCCTACTGCACGCCCGGCTCAGGGGAAAGCGTTCGCGAAACGGGACTGGTGAAGGTCGATGACGTCTTCACCCTGTTCGGATCTTCGCACGTCGTTTTCACAGCCGGCGTCGTCCCGCGGGGAAAAACGGCGACGAGAGTCCTCGTCGAGGCTTCCCATGACTGTTACCTGACATACGACCTGGTGGGCGGCCCGTAGACCTATCGCCTCGGGCCCCGTCGCGCCGTTCGCGAACAGGAGCCATAACGCGGGGTTCGCGAACCCATGCCCGAGCGGTGAGACATGACGGAAGTACTGACGAGAAGCATCCACCCTCGCGTCTCCGTCTCCTTGCTTTTGACCTCCAGGGGAAAATAGGATGCCGCATGGCTGGATTCGCTGTGCTGGATCACTTCGTCGAAGAACCATTCGGATCCGATGATGGCCAGAATCGCTGAACTGCCCGCGAGCGCCATCCTGAGCGAGGGCGCGTCGAGGATCCTGAACGCGTGGATTATCGAGTAGCCCGTGACCCCGTATTCATCGTAGTTGATCTCTCCCGCATGCAGGGCGAGCCGAAGGCGCATCTGCTCTTCATGCGGATGAGTCGCGTTGTGTCTGGCCAGTTCCAGCGCGAGGGTATAGGGAAGAGAGTCGACGAACAGAGCCTTTGGCGTCTCGGCGCGAGAGAGGATCAAGATGCCGTCGCCACGGTCTTCGCGATGACAGGAATGCCAGGGAATTCCGGCGCCTTCGAACGCCGCCCGCATCGCTTCGTAGAGCCCGCGGCGGATGCGCACCCGGTTCGCGTTGCTGCGGTGATGTTGCCCGAACCCCTCGATGTCGACCGCGACGATCGTGCAGTGGATCGCAGCCCGGCCGACCGACTCTCGAGCCACCGAGCGGCCGACGTCGAGACTCAGTGTCACCGGCGACCGCGGGACATCGTCCGGCATGGCGGTTTCGGGTTCCTGAGGCGATCCCGCCGCCAGCACGTGGCCGCCCGCGATGGGCGGCTCAGGATGGGCATCGAACCCGTATTGACCAGGAGTCGGCATCTGGTTTCCTCCCCGTTGACGTGCAGCATCACTGCGGTGCCACCACCGAGAAGCCAGACGTCGGACTGGGGTTGACGGGCCCTCGCGACCACGACATGCAGCTTGACTGGCGGCTGAGCTTGCCAGATCGCTTTGAACGATAAGGTGGAGTTACACTCCCCGGCTACGGTGACCGGACTATTGTGCGGTTACCGTAACCGTGCACATGAACCAGCTCGTGCATCTCGGGTGACCGAACCCGAAGGGAGGAGAAGTGCCACCACCGACATCTCCGGTGGTCGCGGCCTGGGAGCTCGCTCTTCGGCTCCGCGAACGCCGCGACCAGTTGAACGTCGACGTCAAGACCATCACCGCCGCACTGGGCTTCTCGCGCAACTACTGGTCCGCCGTCGAAAACGAACGCAAAATTCTCTCTGAAGAAAGCCTGACCAGGCTTCTGGGGCTTCTCGAGTTCGACGACAGCGAGCGACAGGAGTTACTTGATCTGCGACAACTGGCCAAGGAACGGGGGTGGTGGACCAGGTATTCCAGCTTGCTGGGCAGCGAGATTCAACGCATGTACGGTCTCGAACTGGGCGCCCAGGGGGTCCGCGACTACGAAAGTCTGATCATTCCCGGACTGCTGCAGACCGCGGATTACGCGAGGGCGATCATGACGCCGGCCGTCGTTCTTCGCCAAGTAGAAGTCGACCAGAGTGTCGAGGTCCGCTTACAAAGGCAGCAGCGACTCACCAGTGAAAATCCACTTCACGTCACTGCGATCATCAGCGAAGCCGCACTTCGACAGCAGATCGGCGGACCGGCCATTTTGCGTTGCCAGCTCGACCATCTTGCGGGCATGATCGAAGATCATCCCGAACGGATCAAAGTCCGCATCATTCCGTTCAGCACGAAAGCATGTGGACTTTTCGGTGCGTCCACCGTGCACATGATCGATTTCGACAACCCGAGATTGCCCACCGTCGCCTGGCAAGAAACAGTCACAAAATACGACATCATCGATGACTCGACGCGGATCCGCGATTTGACAATGACATACAGTGACGCATTCGGGAAAGCCCTGGATGAGCAACGATCACTGGAAATGATTCATCACTATGCCAGGGAACTAGATTGAACGACGCTAAATCACCATCGACAATGAAGACCCGAGGAGGCTGGTTCAAGAGCAGCTACTCAAGTGCCACCGGCAGCTGTGTGGAAGTAAAATTGCTGAACGATTCCATCTTGCTGCGCGACAGCAAGGACCGCTCGGCGAATCCGCCGACGATCAGGGTCAATTCTGAAAGTTGGAGCTTCTTTTTGGATTCTCTCAAAGAGAGCTCGGCGACGAAGCCCGCCTGATTTCGCACAGGCGGTCATCTTCGCAGGCTACCGTGGGCGGATGCAGACAGCTGCCTGGCAGGGACCGCCCCACGACATCTTGGGCCACCCCGTACCCATCGAGCAGTTCGTGGTCAGGACGGACGACACCGTCGTCGCGCTGCAGCACGCCCTCGCCTTTCGCGAGGGCTGCTGTTTCACCTTGCAGGTGGCCGTCCGGCGGGGGTCAGCGGACGAGACGACCTGGAAGAGCCTGACCGACAGGCACTCGACAAGAGGTTTCCCGCCCGAACCGACCGACGCCGACCTGAAATTCGGAGTCCGCTTTCCCGACGGTTCGAAGGCGACCACGGTCGGCAACTCCTTCCACGGCTGGGCGAACCCCGCCGAACGACCGGATTCTCCCAGGCTCGTCGACGCGGGCGGCGGATTCAGCAGTGACGACCGGTACTACCAGGGCGATCAACGCCTCTGGCTCTGGCCGCTTCCGCCACCCGCCCCCTTCGAGTTCGTCATCGAGTGGCGAAAACGGGGAATCGGCGCCACTCCTGCGGTTCTCGACGGAAGTGCCGTCATGCACGCGGCGGAACAGGCCCGGCCATACTGGCCTCAGTCATAGCCGGTGCCATTTTTACCCGTGTCAAGAGTGCTTCACCCTATCGTGTGCACGGCGCAGGCGGGCCCTGGCATTTCATCGATATTTCATCGGCGCTCATTAGCGTTCGGCCCGCAATTCGACAGTGGGGAGAAACCGATGAGAAGAGCCAGATTCCGCTTACTCACGACCGCCGTCCTGTCCGTCGTCACCCTGGCGAGCGCGATCGCCGGTGCCGGGGCCGCGCAGGCGGCCGCCCGGCCTGACGGCGCGTGCGGGCCGGTCATGTTCGTCGTGCCGGGGTACCAGGACGGAGGCGCCTTCAAACTGCTGGACCGCGCCTTCTCGCCGGGCGGCGCCGACCCGGTGCGCATCCCGTACCCGAACAGCGCCGGGGACATCAACCTTTACGCCGACGTCGACGCCGGTGTCGCCAACCTCAGGACCGCGCTCTACAACCTCTACGTCACCTACGGCTGCGACCTCGACACCAAGGTGTACATCGTCGGGTTCAGCCTCGGCGCCCTCGTCGCGGGCACCGTACTAGAGACCGAGCCGCCCGGGCGCAACATCCAAGGCGTGCTCTTCGCCGACGGGCGGCGGCAGCCCGTCGAGTCGAACTGGCCGGGTGACCCCGGCGGACTGATCGGTCACCTGCCCGTTCCCGGCCCCGGCGGCACCGGTTTCCGGCCGCTGGACTCGTTCCGTTACCCGACGCTGAGCCTGTGCAACGGCCCCAATTCGGGTGGTGGCGCGGATTTGATCTGCTTCGGCGGCACGAATCTGGACAGCTACTTCAACTCGCACCCGTTCTACAGCTTCGACGTGCGCGCCGAGCTGAGCATCCACGGCGAAGGCCCGTACCCGTTCAACCTGCGCAACCGCGTCATTCCGTAACCCACCGCCGCACGATCACCGGTGCGCCGGCGGGGTTCACCCTGCCGGCGCACCAGGTTGCGAAGCCTTCCGAGGTTCTGCCCGCGGGGACAAGGCGGCTCGGACCTTCGGGCACCTCTGCGCCACGACAACCTTTCGAAGCAACCCCATTCTGGCCCTGACGTCTTCCGGACATAGCTTCGAACAAAGGCTGCGAGAGGGGCACCGAAATGGAATTCACCGCCAAAAAGACCATCAAAATGGCCATTGTGGGCGGGGCGGTCGCCGCCACCGCGCTGCTTTCCGCGTGCAGTGGGAACAGTGTCGCGGGAAATGGTTCTCCGGTGCGGAACGCGGCGGAGACCGCGGCCGTCGAGCAAGTGCCGGAAGGCGGTGGCCAGGGGGCGGCCACCGGCGGTTCCGGCGCCACAGCGAACGGCGACGTCGACTGCAGCAAGTACGGGGGCCCGGTCGGCGCACCCGGCCGGACGAAGATGGACCTCATCGCGGTGGCCGCCACCGACGGCACCAAGCCGGGCTGCACCGAGGCGTTCACCGTGATCGCCGAGTACTACCAGAAGTTGCCGCAGGCCGAAGGCCCCGGCGAGCGGGTACTCGACGTCCAGGGGAAGTGGACCTGCGCCCGTCAGGCGGGCTCCGCGGGCGAAGAAGGCGCGGTGGTCTGTGGCGTGCCCAACAGCTCCCTGCAGCTGGAAACCAGGCCCTCCGGCGGGGCGCCCGAGGGACAGGTCCGCAAGTTCCCGAACTCCACCCAGCGGGTGCAGTTCGCCGGGTACGACGCCGGCACGCGGATGGTCCGCTTCGAGCTGGTCACGCACCAGGACTCGCCGGTCGACGGCAGGACCTACCGGCTTCCGCTGCAGAAGGGCGGCGAGGTGTTCAGCGCGGCCACCCTGTGCCCCAGCGACTCGGTCACCATCGACGACCAGGGCTTCGGCAGCCGGCCGTGCGGTCAGGAACAGCTGATCCAGCAGTTGAAGGACGGCAATCCGGTGCTCGCGCAGATCAGCGTGAACGGCGACGACCGGATCAGCACGGTCAAGGAGATCTACCGCCCCTGAACCTGGGACAGCGAACGGCCGGCAGCCGGGCTGCCGGCCGTTCGCGCATATCGTAAGCATGCGCGTATCATCTGCGGGTGCAGCCTTCTCGGGCTGAAGTGCCATGAGGAGTGAGCATGATCAGGAGCAGGTGGATCGCCGGCCCGGCGGCGGACGTCGCGGGGGACGTACTGGTCAGCGTCACCGAGTTGACGCTGGACGACTTTCGACGAACACCGGGCGCCTACCGGGCCGGCTACGCGCTCGGCCGCGAGTGGCCGCGCCTACCCGGCGCGATCGGCCAGTGGTTGTGGGCCGAACCGCTGCGACGGCGACTCGGGTCGGTCTCGGTATGGCATGACCGCAAAGGCTTGCGCGGCTTCGTCGGGCTCCCCGCGCACGTCGAGATCATGCGGAAGTACCGCGACCTCGGCACCACCCGCGCCACCACGTGGCACGCCACCGACCTCGATCCTCAGGTCATCTGGCGAACGGCGGACCGGCGGCTGAGGGATCGCGCCTAAGCGCCGCCTCATTCAAGTCCCCTCGCTTTGGTATGCCAAAGTGAGTCGCCGGGACCTCGTCGAGAAAGGTGCTCTCCGTGTTGATCCGTGACGTCCGCCCGTGGGGTGGACAGCACAGTGACGTCGAAGTGGCCGATGGCCGGATCACCGCGGTGCGGGCGCACGATCCCGCCGCCGCGCCGTCACCCGGCACGGTCGAGGGGCGCGGGCGGCTGCTGTTCCCGTCGTTCAGCGACGTGCACGTCCACCTGGACTCGACTCGCGTCGGCCTGCCGTTCCGGCCGCATACGGGCGCGCCGGGCGTCTGGGCGATGATGCTGAACGACCGTGAGAACTGGCGTGACGCCGAGGTGCCGCTGCCCGAGCGCGTCGCCGGGACGCTGGAGCGGATGATCGCCAACGGCACCACCCGGGTGCGCACCTACGCGCAGGTGGACGTCGACTGCCGGCTGGAGAAGCTCGACGCCGTGCTCGCCGCGAAGGAGCGGTTCGCCGGGCACGCTGACGTCGACGTGATGGCGTTCCCGCAAGCCGGGATCCTGCGTGAGCCCGGCACCGTGGACGTCCTGGAGGCCTCGCTGCGTTCAGGCGCCACGGTCGTCGGCGGGATCGACCCGTGCTCGCTGGACAAGGACCCCAAGGGACATCTCGACGTTGTTTTCGGCCTCGCCGAGAAGTACGGCGTCGAGGTGGACATCCACCTGCACGAGCCGGGGCATCTGGGCGTGTTCTCGACCGATTTGGTGATCGAGCGGGTCCGCGCGCTGGACATGCGCGGCAAGGTGACCCTGTCCCACGCGTACGAGCTGGGCTCGATTTCGGAATCGGTGAGCCGCCGCCTGATCGACACGTTCGCGGAGCTGGACATCGCGATGGCGACCGTCGCGCCGTCCGTCGACGGCCAGCTGTCCCTGGCGGACCTCACGACCGCGGGCGTGCGCGTCGGCCTGGGGGAAGACGGCCAGCGGGACTACTGGAGCCCGTACGGCAACTGCGATCTGCTCGACCGCACCTGGCAACTGGCCTTCACGCACGGCTTCCGCCGCGACGACCTGATCGAAATGGCGCTGGCCGTCGCGACGATGGGTGGCGCGTCGATCATGCGCCACGACGTCCCGCGGCTGGCGGGCATCGCCGACCGTCCCGGCGTGGCCGTGGGCGACCGCGCCGACCTGCTGCTGGTGGACGGCGAAACCCCGACGAGCGCGGTGATGGACCGCGGCAAGGACCGCACGGTCCTGCACGACGGCGTCGTCGTGGCGGACGGACTGTCGGTGGTGGACCTCTGATCGACCCGGACGGGTGACGGCGGCCCGCCCCCAAGGAGGGAACGGGCCGCCGTTCAGGCTGTTGTCAGCCTTCGTACGAGCCGTAGTCGACGATGTTGCCGTGGTTGTAGCAATCGCCGCCCCACAGCCAGGTTCCCGGTCCCACCGTCGGTCCGTAGACCCGGTGGCCGTCCGAGCACTTGGTGTAGGCGCCGCTGCGGCCGTAGTCGACGAACACGGTGGCGTTCCAGGCGACGCCGTCGTAGTAGGTGGTCGTCCACCTGCCCACGTGACTGGTGCCGACCTCCCCGCCGATCGCCGAGTGATGCTTCACCTCGGTATCGGCGGACGCCGAGCCGGCACCTGCCAGCAGGATGCCCCCGGTGAGTGCGACGGCCCCCGCCGCCACCGCGATTCCGCGGATCCCCACGTTTTTCATTTCCCCTCCAGTGATCATTTCCGATTTTCGAGAGCGAGAGCCGCGTGAAGCACGGCACCCGCTGTCACCTGTCTAGTGCGCCGGCAGTGTTCTGTGCCGGGGAGTGGACAGCGAACGACAAACTTCCGGACAATGGGGAAAAGCAGACACCTGGGGGGTGGCTGATGCCACGACATGAACGTCCATTCGTTACGGAAGAAGATTCGTTGTCACAGTTCGCGGGGGATCTGCGACGGTTGCGCGAGAACGCCGGAAGCCCGCCGTACCGGGAATTGAGCAAGCGGGCCCACTACGCGGCGAGCACCTTGTCCGACGCGGCGGGTGGCCGGAAACTGCCGACTCTGGCGGTGACCTTGGCCTACGTCCGGGCGTGCGAAGGCGACCTCGCCGAGTGGGAGGAGCGTTGGTACGGGACCGCCGCGATGAACCGTGTCGCGGAGCCCGAGGAAATCGACGAAGAGATCCCCTATCCGGGTCTCAACGCATTCGGGGCACACCAGGCCGACTATTTCTTCGGCCGCGAGCGCCTTGTCGAAGAATTGTCGCGCCACGTCACCGGACGACGACTCCTCGCGGTTTCCGGCGCTTCGGGATCCGGCAAGTCGTCCTTACTGGCGGCCGGACTGATCGCGGCGGTCCGGCGATCCGGCCGGGATCGGACGATCCTGCGATTCACTCCCGGGCCGCATCCGCTCCGGGAAGGCGCGATCCAGCTGGCCGCGGTGAGCGGCGGATCGGCGGTCCGGCTGCACGGGGAGCTGACGGCGGATCCGGCGGGGTTGCACCTGCGTGTCCGTCAGTTCCTGGCGAGGCGGCACGAGGACGCGGAACTCCTGCTCGTGATCGATCAGTTCGAAGAGGTCTTCACCCGCTGCCGGACCGTGGAGGAGCGTGACGCCTTCGTCGCGGTGCTCCTGCACGCCGTCCAGGAACCGGACAGCCGGACCCGGCTCGTGGTGGGTGTGCGTTCGGATTTCATCGGACACTGCGAGAGGTATCCCGCGCTCGCCGCGGCGCTGCGGCCCGAGAACCGGGTCGACGCCGGGCCGATGACCGCGGAGCAGCTGCGCTCGGCGATCATGCGCCCGGCGATCGCCGCCGGGCACCAGCTGGAAGGCGCGCTGGTCGCCACGGTCATGGCCGAGACGGCGGGCAGGCACGGCGTTCTCCCGCTGGTCTCCCAGGCGATGCGCCGGACCTGGCAACGCCCTCACGGCGCCACGCTCACCCTCGCCGCGTACCAGGCGGCCGGCGGGATAACGCGCGCCCTGGCCGACACGGCCGAGGAGGTTTTCGGCGAGTTCGACGAACTCGGGCGGCAGCAGGCACGGGACGTGTTCGTCCGGCTGACCACGCTGGGCGCCGACGGCCACGACACCCGGCGGCGCGTCCCCGCGCACGAACTCGACCCGGCCGCCGCGCCGGTGGTCGCCCGGCTGATCGACGCCAGGCTCGTGACCGCGGGCGCCGATGGGCTGGAGCTGGCGCACGACGCGCTCATCCGGGAATGGCCGCGGCTGCGGAGCTGGCTGTCCACCGGCCGTGGCGCCCTGTATCTGCATCGGCGGCTGACCGAGGCCGCCGGGGTGTGGGAACGCGCGGACCGCGACCCGGCGCCGCTCTACCGGGGCAGCCAGCTCGATGAAGCGATCGCGTTGGCCGGAGGGGCGAGATTGACCCTCCGGGAACACCAGTTCCTCGACGCGAGCATCCAGGCCCGCGAAGAAGAGACGGCCCGGGCGCACCGATCCGCGTGGCGGCTCCGACGGCTGGCGGCCGCGGTGGTGGTCGTGAGCGGGGTTGCCGCGGCCTCGGTCGCGCTGGCCGTCCGGGAACGGAGACAGACCTTGGCGCTTTGCTGGTGACCGCGTGTCGCCGAAGCCAGGACTGGGCAGGGACGAAGCTGTAGCATCACCGGAGCCAGCAGATACGGTCGCCACGGTCGGCCGGATCGCTGTTCCGCTCTTGGGAGGTAGCTCGATGTACAGCCCGTCCGCCCGGTCCTTTCCGGTGTCGCTGACCCCCGGTGACCCGGTCCGGGAAGCGGTACTCCAGGCCGCCACCGCACGACTCGACGAGTACTTCGGCGATCGTGTCCGGGTGGAGGTGGAACAGCTCGACCGCGTCGGGCCCTGGGTGTTCCTGCAAGGGACGATGCGCGGCACCGAAGCCGGCCGTCCGTACTACGACGGCACCGTCTACGAGGCACGCCGGGCCGACGGCGTCATGTCCGACGTCTATGTCGCCCTGCTCAAGAAGCGGGACGATGCGGCCGCCGACAACGACGCGCGGTCCTGGCGCTTGTCCGACTACGCCATCGGTCCGACGGACGTCGCCTGGCTGACCTGGGCGGACGACCACGAAGCGCCGCGGACGTTGTTCGGGTTCTGACTTCGGCACAAGCTCAAGCCTCGTGAGTGGTAAGGACGGTTCTGGTGGACCTGTATTTGCCTGCCCACTGGATCCTGATGTCATCTCGGTGGCTTGTAGAGCTTGTTCTGGATGCCGATGTGGGCGAGTGGGGAGGATTTGAGACGTTCAACGTCCCAAATCCTCCCCACTCGGCTGCCGTTCGCGAGACCACGGTCTTGATCAACGGAGGATCGGGGACGTTGAGTGTCCCCGATCCTCCGTCGATCAAGTACCAAGACCGGAGCGACCCCTCGACGATGAAGGAATCGGGACACTCAACGTCCCAAATCCTTCATCATCAAACATCCTCCACACTCGAACGTGCCGCGGTGAGATTCCGGTGTCATCGAACTCCGAGACCTGAGCGACCCCCTCGACTACCGCACACCATCTTCGCCCTGGTCACGCGTAGGTAGGCAAATACCGGTCCGCTCTAACCGTCCCTACCACTCGCGAGGTGAAGCGGATCAGGTCGGCGGGGTCAGGATTTTGACGAGACCGCCACCGCCACCCATGCTGATCTTCTGGGAACCGTCGGGGTTGACGTTGTTCGAGCCGATGAACTGACCATCGCCCGCGTACAGCACGACGTGCCCGCCGTTGTTCGAGATGACCACGTCGCCGGGTTTCGCCTCGGAGAGCGGGACCGACTTCCAGCCGTCCGCTTCGAGGTTGGCCGTCAGGCCCGCGACGGAGGCACTGGCCTGGCCCTTGTCGATCAGGCCGGAAGCCTCCAGGCAGCCGGAGACGAAGTTCGCGCAGTTGACGTTGTTGGGCACCCAGGACTGCATCGCGGGAAGCTCACCGCTGCCCTTGAGGTCACCGGCGTTGCGCCCGAGGAACTGCTCGGCGATCTTGGCCGGGTTGTCGCCCTGCGCGTCGATCGGCTTGGCGGGCCGCCCGTCACCCTGCACCCCGGCGACGCCACCGCCGCCGCCTCCGCCACCACCACCGCCGCCGTCCCCGCCGCCATAGCTGGGAGTCGGGCTGATGCGGGAATCGACGGGGCTGGCCTTGACGCTCGACGCCGTGGTCTGGCCGGTGTCGGCGGGCACCAATTCCAGGAAACCGTTCTCGATTTCCAGGCCGAGCGGCTTGAGGAGATCGTCGATCTGTTTCTCGGCGGCGTCCAGTACCCGCTCGATCTCGTCTTTCTTGCCGTTGGAGTCTTTTTCGTTGAGCTGCCGGAGCCGCTCGATGTCCGACGCGGCGGCGGCGATCTCGTTCTCGTCGTCGGAACTGTTCTTCCGCTTCCGGGCCGCGCCGATCAGGGCGCGATTGTCCGCGTCCTTGTCGTTGGCTTCCTGGGCGAGCTGGGCGACCTTCTTCTTGGTGTCGTCGAGGATCTCGGACACGCGCTGAAGAATGTTCTTGGCGGCTTCGGCCTTGTCACTGACCTTGTAACTGGCCTTGCCGAGCTTTTCGAGGTGGTCGGCGACGGCGTCGGCGTCCTTGCCTTCCCATTCGCGCAGCACGTCGTCGCGGAAGAGTTTGAGATCGTCTCCGAGATCGTTGGCGCGGGTGGCGGCTCCGCCTACCTTCGCTGCCTGATCGTTGACGGCACCGGCGTTGAGCTTCTGCGCCTGCTGGGCGTGCTTGTCGATGGCGTCCAGCGACTTAGGCCGGTCGTGCGCCGGGTCGTCGAGCGCACGCTGGTCACGTTCCGCGGTGGTCATCGGTAAATCCCCCTGGTTCCCGTCTTCAGTCCGATCAAGACCGCTCGCGGTTGCCGCCGAGGGTGTGGACACCCGCGGCCTCGTCGTTACGCATGCGCTGGGCGGCGTTGGCCAATGCCTGGGAAGCGGCGTCGACGAGCTTCTCGGCGGCGGCCAGCTGGGCGTTCACCCCGGTGTGGAAACCCTTCACCGTCTTACCCGTGTTGGCCGCGTTGCTCAGGTCGCCGAACGCGCCACCGGGGTCGCCGTCGCCCAGGTCCTTGCCCGTTTTGCTGAAGCCGTCCTTGAGCCCGCCGACCTTCTTGGCCAGCGCGGCGATCTGCTCTGGATCGAATCGGCGAGTCATGAGTGCTCCCTCACTTGCTGTCCCACGCTGCTCTACCGCGCAGCCTATGAGCTCACAGTCACCTGTGCGCACCGTTTCCCGAAACGCGGATGACCACATTCGTGTACACCGACGCATCCGGCCGCGCTTTGGTTCCCCACGTCGGCGGGAGGATCTTACCGCGTCGGTATCCGCATTCGCCCTGGCCGAAACGCCAGGCGCCCCGGAACCGGGAATCGGTTCCGGGGCGCCTGGTGACGGGATCGGTATCAGCGGAAAGCGGCGATGGCGCGGGCCGCCCAGTCGGAGAAGGGGCGAGGTGCCCGGCCGAGGACCCGCTCGACGTCGGGGCTGACGCGCACCTCCTCCGGCTTCGGGGAGCCGAGGATGTCCAAGGTGTCGTCGGCGAGTTCCGCCGGCATGGTCTCGGCCATGCCGGCCTTGGCTTCGGCGCGGGTGAGCTCGTGGAACCGCACCGGCGAGCCCAGGGCGGTGGCGATGGCCTCCGCCTGCTGACGCGGTGTGATCACCTCCGGGCCGGTCAGCTCGTAGACGCCGCCGGTGTGCCGGTCGTCCAGCAGGCAGGCCGCCGCGACGTCGGCGATGTCGGCCGGGTCGATGACCGGCACCCCGATGTCACCGAACGGCGCGGCGACCACCTGCCGCTCACGGACGGACTCGGCCCACCACAGGGCGTTGGAGGCGAACCCACCCGGACGCAGGATGACCCAGTCCATCCCGGACTCCCGCAGCGTGTCCTCCACCGCTCGCAGCGCGATCCGCGTCGAGCCGAAGGGCCTGGTCGCCACGCCCAGCGACGACAGCAGGACGACCCGGCGGACCCCGCTCGCCGCGGCCTGGCCGATGACGTCGGCCGGGCTGGCTCCGGCCGCGTGCAGGTCGCCGGACAGCAACAGGAACAACGCCTTCGCCCCGGACAACACGGGCTCGAGCCCGGCGGGGTCGGCCAGGTCGGCC
Organism: Amycolatopsis sp. BJA-103; assembly: GCF_002849735.1. GTDB lineage: Bacteria > Actinomycetota > Actinomycetes > Mycobacteriales > Pseudonocardiaceae > Amycolatopsis. Next base: position 9,332,411 of record NZ_CP017780.1, on the reverse strand, counting down.
ACCACGTGGCGGACACCGTCCGGTACCGCGGCGGCGTGCCGCGACACCGCCGTCACCTCCTGACCCGTCTCGGCCAACGCCTGTGTCAACGGCTTGCCGATGTTTCCGGTAGCCCCGGTCACCACGATCATGAACAGCTCCTCGTCCGATGTCTTCTGTGGCCGGAACGCTAGGAGCGGAGCTAACTTTTGGTAAGGACATACCTCCAGGTAAGCTCATGACATGGCGGAAGGCGCACAGCTCAAGGAGACCGGGTCAGGGCGGCCGTATGAGGTGTTTCACACCGACTGTCCCGCTCGCGACGTGGTCGACCACGTGACCAGCCGGTGGGGTGTCTGGGTGCTGATCTCCCTGCGGAACACCGACCTCCGGTTCTACGAACTGCGCGAAAGCATCAGGGGCATCAGCGAGAAGATGCTCGCCCAGACCCTGCGCGCGCTGGTCGAGGACGACCTTGTCTGGCGGAAGGTCGAACCGACGACGCCGCCCCAGGTCACCTACGGGCTGACCGAGTTCGGCCGGGATGTCGGCGAACCGCTGACGGAGCTGTTCGACCGGATCACGGCGCGGTTGTCGGCCTGAGAAACGACGCGACACCGGGCGCCCCCTAAGGCGAAGATGGTCGTGATGACCATTGACCGGCGAGCACTCGCCCTGAACTCCCTGTACGGACTCGCCCTCGGCGACGCTCTGGGTTCCCAGTTCTTCGTCCCCGACAATCGTGACGCTTGGGAGCGGCGGCAACCGCCGCCAAGCCCCTGGCAATGGACCGACGACGCCGAAATGGCGTGCTCGGTTTTCGCCGTGCTGACCCGGACCGGCCACGTCGACCAAGACCTATTGGCCGCGAGCTTCGCGGCGCGCCACGACTTCGACCGAGGCTACGGACCGTCCATGAACCGGATGCTGCGGCTGGTCCGCGAGGGCGGCTCGTGGCGCGAACTGGTCGCGGACCTGTTCGACGGACAGGGTTCCTGGGGCAACGGCGCCGCCATGCGCGTCGCGCCGCTCGGCGCTTGGTTCGCCGACGATCCGGACGAGGCCGCGCGCCAGGCGGCGCTGTCGGCCGAGGTGACCCACACGCATCCGGACGGAGTGGCGGGCGCGATCGCCGTCGCGGTCGCCTCCGCGCTGGCCGCCGCCCCCGAGCCGCCGTCGCCGAGGGACTTCCTCGACCAGGTCCTGCGACGGGTCCCCCCGGGCCGGGTGCACCACGGTGTCTGGGCGGCCCGGGGCCTGGCCCACGTGCCGTCGCCCGCGATCGCCGTCCACGAACTCGGCAACGGCCGCTACACCGGTGCCCACGACACGGTGCCGTTCGCGCTGTGGGCCGCGGCACGGAACCTCGACGACTACGAGCAGGCCATCTGGATCACGGCGGGCGCGGGTGGCGACGTCGACACCACCTGCGCCATCGTCGGGGGCATCGTCGCCGCCCACGTCGGTGTCGACGGGCTACCGCCCTCCTGGCGGGCCGCCTGCGAGCCCCTCCCGGACTGGGCGGGCGCCGTCGACGGCTAGACCAAGCCGAGTTCGCGTGCCCGGACGCCCGCTTGGAAACGGGACTCGGCGCCCAGCGCGGCCATCAGTTCGGCCACCCGGCGCCGGTAGGTCCGCACGCCGAGGCCGAGGGTCCTGGCGGCGGCTTCGTCCTTGACGCCGCTGCCGAGCAGGTCCAGCACCGCGGGCGCGAGACGGCGGATCTCGGAGACCCGCGCGTCGTAGACGGCGAGATCGGTCGCCGAGCGCCAGGCCGTCTCGAACAGCGACATCACTCCCTGCACGGTTTCGGGCTGGGTGATGACGCTGTAGCCGCGCCGCCCCGCGATGAGGTCGCCGGCCAGGATCACGAGCCTGCCGTCCATGATGATCGTTTCGTTGACGTCTTCGGCGGAGATCCGGATCTGCGCCCCGAACCGGTCGCGGATCCTCGCCAGCTCCTGCGCGGACACCGAATCGAGCAGCAGGCCCGCCCGGTAGATCTTGCGGATCCGCAGGTCGCCGGTCCGGCGCTCCGCCGCCGCGGTGAGCTCTTCCGACCGGCGATCGGCCACCCAGGTCGCGAGGTCGTTGGCGGCGCACGCGAGGTCGGTCACCGTCGAGAACAAGTGCCCGACCCGGCGGAACAGTTCTTCCTCGCCGTGCACGACCGTGACCGCATCACTCGTCCGCATGGGATCGATATTGCCCCACCTTCGCCGCCCGCGACCAGGTGGCAGGTTGTTGCCATTTCCTGACCTCCGGCGGGCCCGTCGCGACGCTGACGGGTATGACGAACCTCCGCGACAGCACTCCCCCGGCCACCTGGCGGCTCGGTGACCGCACGGTCGACCGCGTCGGTCTCGGCGCGATGCGGCTGACCGGGATGCCCTGGGACGAGAAGCCCAAGAGCCGTGACGACGCGATCGCCGTCCTGCGCCGGGCGATCGAGCTCGGCGTCAACCACATCGACACCGCGTCGTTCTACTTCACCCCCACGCGGTCGGCGAACGAGTTGATCAGCACCGCGCTCCAGCCCTATCCCGAAGACCTCGTGCTCACCACGAAGGTCGGAGCGGGCCGTTCCCGCGACGGCGAGTTCTCGTTCGCGCGTCCCGACCAGCTCCGCGGCCAGGTCGAGGAGAACATCCGGCAGCTCGGCCTCGACCACCTCGATGTCGTCAACCTGCGCTGGGGCGCAGGGATGGGCAAGGAACCCGGCTCGGTGGCCGAACATTTCGGCGCGCTCGCGGACCTGCGCGAGGCGGGCCTGATCCGCCATCTCGGTATCTCCAACATCGTGGCCGACCAGCTGACCGAAGCGAGGACCATCGCGCCGGTGGTCTGCGTGCAGAATCGCTACGGCCTGACCGACCGGGAGGACGACGCCCTGGTCGACCTGTGCGCCGAACACGGCGTCGCGTTCGTGCCGTTCTTCGCCGTCACGACCTCGCTTCCGGGCGCCGCTCCCGGTGCCGTGCCAGGGCAGGCCGAAGTCGCCCGGGTCGCCGCGGCTCACGACGCGACCCCGGCGCAGATCCGGCTCGCGTGGACTCTCCATCGCGGGGACCACGTGCTCGCCATTCCCGGTACCGGCGACCCGGACCATCTGGAGGAGAACGTCGCGGCGGGCGGTATCCGGCTCAGCGGCGAGGAACTGGCCCTGCTCGAAGGCATCGCGGGCGGCGTTTGACGGAGCGGGCCGGTGGGCACTCCGACCGCATGGGGGAACTACACGATCGGAGTGTCGAAGAGTGACCTCTTTCAGCGTGAAACCGTCGAAACCGATGGCGATCTTCGGCGCGGTGTTCGGAGCGGCGATTCTCCTGTTCGGCCTCTTCAGCGGAATCGGGCGGAACAACGGGTTTCTCTGGCTGTGGCTCGCCGTCGGGATCGGCATCATCGGGTTCAACCTCTGGGCGGCGTTCAGCAAACGAGGCGCGACGGAGGTCATCGAAACCCGCGAAAAGACCGACGACCCGGCGGATGCCGTCAGGTGACCGCATTTCACCGCCGGATGCGGTGATCCACGGCGACCCAGTTCGTTTCCCAGGTCGTCCCGCCGTCCGCCGAGAACGCTTGCTCGAACCTCGCCTCGTCCGGACTCGGGCGGACGACACGGAAGCGCACCTTGACCGGACGGCCGCCGTACTGGTCGTCGCCGAGGAATTCGCCGACGCCGTCACGGAACCCGCCGTACACCGCCGGGGTGGGCAGACCGTCGCGGACGTTGACGAAGGTCAGGCTCCACCGTTTCGCCTGCGGCTCGTACAGCCGCAGGTTGAGGGCTTCGATGCGGCCGTTCACCCCCGAGACCTCGAATTCGAGGACGTTGGCCCGCCGGTCCAGCAGGGGGCGGACGGTGCTCGTGCCCGCGAAGTGCAGCCACTCGTCGGCCGTCTCCGAAAGCGGCTCGGCGAGGACCCGCACCGTGGAGCGCCAGGTGCCGATCTCCCAGTCGAAGGCTCGTTGGCCGTCCGCGCCCGTCGAGGACGCGGGCGGCGTCGAGGCGTCGCCCGACACCGCCGTCGCGATCAGCATGAAGGCCGCGAGGCCCACCGTCAGGATTCGTTTGTATGGCACGGTCATGGTCCGACTATCCGAGTGGAGTCCGGCCATGGACAAGAAGGCACCTGCGGGTAACCCCTCTCGCCCCAATCCCCTGCCCGGCTGCCCGATGGCGGCGGCGTTCGCCGCGTTCGGCGGGAAATGGAAGCTGACCCTGCTGTACTGGCTCGCCCACGGCGAGTCCCATTTCGCGGGCCTCCGCCGCCGGGGCACCCCCATCACCCCCAAGGTGCTGGCCGAGCAGTTACGCGAACTCGAGGCAGACGGACTCGTCGAACGCGTGGAGACCGGGCCGGTCCCGGCGCGCGTCCTCTACCGGCTCACTCCCTACGGGACCACGGTTCTGCCCGTGGTCGAAGCGGTCAGGGTCTGGGGCGAGACGCACCTCGAGCGCACCGGCGGCGAGGCCGCGCCGAATCCGGCGATGGGGTGCGCCGGCGCGATCAGGTAGTCACTTCGCGCCCGACTTGCCCTGCCGTCGCCGGGCGGCGGTCGCCGTGGCGAGGTTCTGCAGGACTTCCTGGGTGGCGGCCATGTCGATACAAGCGTCCGTAATGGACTGTCCGTAGGTGAGCGGCCGGTCGGGGTGGAGGTCCTGCCGTCCCGCCTGGAGGTTGGATTCGAGCATGACGCCGACGATGCCGCGCTGGCCGGTCCTGATCTGGTCGGCGATCTGATCGGCGACGATGGCCTGCCGCAGATGGTCTTTGCGGCTGTTGTCGTGGCTGGCGTCGATCACGACCCGGCGCGGCAGACCGGCGGTCTGCAGCGCGGTGAGCGCCGCGCGGACGGACGCGGGATTGTGGTTGGGCGCGGAGTTCCCGCCGCGCAGGACGAGATGGCAGTCGGGGTTGCCGACGGTGTGCAGGATGGCGGGCAGCCCGCTGGGGTCGACGCCGGGGACGACGTGGCGTGCTTCGGCGGCACGGATCGCGTCGACGGCGACGGTGACATCACCGTCGCGGCGGTTCTTGAAACCGACGGGCATGGAAAGGCCGCTGGCCAGCATCCGGTGGTTTTGGCTTTCCACGGTCCTGGCGCCGATCGCGCCCCACGAGACGGTGTCGGCGAGATAAGCCGGAATGGTGGTGTCCAGCCATTCACACGCGGCGGGCAGGCCGCCTTCGGCGAGTTCGAGAAGGAGGTCCCGTGCGATACGCAGGCCGCGGTTGACGTCGCCGGTGCCGTCGAGGTGCGGGTCGTTGATGAGTCCTTTCCAGCCGCCGACCGTACGGGGCTTTTCGAAGTACACACGCATGACGATCAGGAGATCGTTGACGAATCGGCCCGCGACCGACGCCAGGCGGTCGGCGTATTCGAGTGCCGCGGCGGGATCGTGGATGGAACAGGGTCCGGCGATCACGAGCAGCCGGTCGTCCGTCCCGTCGAGGACGCGGACGACGGTTTCGCGGCCTTGCCGCACGGTGTCCGCCGCGGTGGTGCTGAGCGGCAGTTCGTGGTGCAGCAAGGCCGGCGTGACCAGAGGGACCATGCGGTCGATGCGCTGGTTGTCGAGATCGACGGCGGCGATGGTTGTCATCACAGATATCCAGGGTTTCTGCCGGCACCGGGCGTCAGGGAAAGCCGGGATTTCCCGGCCTGGGCGGCGGTCTCGGGTGAACGAAGAAACAGGCTGGGAAAGCCCGGCTTCACGCAAGCGATGAGGAATTTTCGGAGATTTCTCTTACGTCGAAATCTCCCACCATCCGTCACTCAAAACAATGGAAAAAGCCCTGTCCAACCCTGTTTCCACACGCCGTCCGCACTTTACCGGCCCGTCCAGATCGGATCCCTTTTCTCGGCGAAGGCACGGGCGCCCTCGCTCGCGTCCGCGCTCCGTCTGCGGCGTTCTTCCCACGGATACGAGGCGGTGAACGCTTCTTCGAGCGGGAGGTCGAGCGACCGCAGTGCGGCCTCCTTGATGGCACGGACCGAAAGCGGGGCGGCACGGACGAGATCGTCCGTCCATTCGGCGACGCACCGATCCAGTTCGGACACCGGGACGACCTCGTTCACCAGTCCGTGGCGAAGCGCCGTCGCCGCGTCCATCCGGCGCCCGGTCAGCAAATACCCCATCGCCACCTTCTGCGGCAACTGCCGCGGCAGCCGGAAAACCCCGCCCGCGCCGGCGATCAATCCGAGCCGGACCTCCGGCAGGGCGAACACCGCGTCCTCGGAGGCGACGACGATGTCGCAGGCGAGCATCAGCTCGAAACCGCCGCCCAGCGCGTATCCGTGCACCCTGGCGACCACCGGTTTGGACAACGTGAACCGGTCGGTGAGCCGGGGATGACCCGGCTGACCGCCACTGCCGAACGTCGAGGGCTCCACGCCCGCTTCGGTCAGCCGCGCGCGTTCCTTGAGGTCCTGGCCGACGGAGAACGCGCGGTCCCCCGCGCCGGTCAGGACCACCGCCCTGATGTCGTCGTCGGCCTCGACGTCGTCCCAGATCCCGGCGAGTTCCGTGTGCATCCGCCGGTCCATCGCGTTCAGCACGTCGGGCCGGTCCATCGTCACGTGGGCGACGTGGTCCTTTTTCTCGTACCGCACCCGGGTTTCGCTCATCGCGACCCCACCGCGAAGCCGTCCACCTTGCCGATCACATCCGCGCCGTAGATGCGCAATGCCTGCTGCAACGCGAATTCGGCGATGTACCGGCGGAATTCCTCCGGCGGTTCCTCGGCGAGGTTCAGCATGCGCCGGTTGGCCACCACCGCTTCTCCGTCGAGACGGGCCAGTGCGCCCTCGATCGCCACGTCCATCTGCTCCGGCGGGACGACCTCGTCGACGATCGACCGGGCGTCCGGCTCGGCCGCCTGGATCCGGCGTCCGCCGAGGATCACCTGCCGGGCCACCCGCGGCCCGGCGATCCGGGAAAGCCGGAAGTTCGAGACGCCGGGGATGATCCCCTCCTTCGCCGCGGGGAGGCTGAGATACGCGTCGGACGCCGCCAGCACGTGGTCGAAGACCAGGAGGAGCTGAGTCCCCCCACCGATCGCGAAGGAATCGACGGCAGCCATCCACGGCTTGGCGGTCAACCGCGAGTGCCACGAGCCGTCGGTGTACAGGCCGCGGAAGATCTTCTGGATGTAGCCCATTTCCCGCCGCAGCAAGAAATCGACGAGCGGGATTTCGCCGGCGCTCAGCTTCTTGAGGTTGATCCCCGCGCAGAACACCCGGCGGCCCCGGTACCGGGGGTGGCTCATCACGCCGCCCCGCAGCAGCGCCACCCGGACGGACGGATCGAGCAGCACCAGGTCGACCGCGGTCTCCATGTCGTCGACCTGTTGCGCGTCCTCGGCGTTCAGACAGTCGTCCCGGCACAGGGTCAGGTGTGCGACGCCGTCGCGGCGTTCCAGCCGGACGGCTTCCATTTGCAGGACGCCGGTCTCGACGAATTCGGGCAGCAACCGCAACGCCCGGGAAGTGGGCCGGAGCATGGCGTCGAGCAGATGCGGACCGGCCTTCGGGGCACGCAGGATCCCGCGCAGGAAGATGCCCTGGTCGATCTCGCGCCCTTCCTTCTCCGCCTGTGGCCGCGAGCGCTCGGCCGCCATCTGCGCTTCCGTCGGCACCAGGCCGGGAAAGGCGAGGGCGGCGGCATTGACGAGTTCGTCGATGCGCAGGTACCGGGTCCGGCCGTCGGTGAGCTCGGCGTAGATCTCCTCGGCATGCGCCTCCATGAAGTCCGCGCGCATCGCCCGGACGCCGTCGTCGACCCGGTGGGCCTCCCCCGCCAGGGCCCGAAGATCGAGCCCTGGCGGCAGAGTCACGGAATCCGTTGTCACGACTTGGCTTCCCGTCGCAACGCCCGGTCCGCCGCGGCCAGGTGAGCGCCGAGCGCCTCCTCGAAGGTGGTCGAGCCCGCTTCGAAGATCAGCTGACGGCGGATCGCCGTCTCCGCGCCGTCCGTGGCATCGGCGAGCCCGGCCAGCGTCTCCGCCGGGTCCGCGGTCACCTCGTCGACGAGGTTGAGGGCGAGCGCGCGAGCGGTCTCGATCGGCGTTCCCAGCAGCACGGCCCGCCGGATCCCCGCCGCACCGGCCTGCTGGGTGAGCCGGTAGATCGTCATCCCCGGCCAGGCGCCGCCGCCGACCCACGTGAGCCGCAGCCGCGTGCCCGGCTCGGCGATCCGGACGTCGGCGGCGAGAAGGAGGTCCAGCGCCATTCCGGCGCACTCCCCCGACGCCACCGCGACCGTGAGCCTGCCGAGCCGTTCGAACCGGCGCACGACCCGTTCCCACTTGTTGACCAGGCCGACGGCGAGTCCGTTCGCCCAGCCCGCGGGCGGGGCGCCCGTGACGTGGATGGTGACCGGTCCCGTTCCCCGGTGGTCCTCGGCGCGATCGCAGAGCGCGTCGATCTCCTCGACCGCCGCGGCCGACAGCGGCCGGGCCCCGTCGAAACGCAGCACCAGTTCGCCGTTCACTTCGTTACGCGTCACCATTGAATAAGCGCCATTTCAATCGTGGAGCCAGGCCCCATGGTCATGAGCACGCCGTAGTCCCCGGGACGGGTGACGTCCTCGTCGGCGAGCCGCTCGTAGGAGAAGAGGAAGGAGCCGCTGGAGAGGTTTCCGTAGTCGCGGAGCACTCCGGTGGTGTGACGGACGTCGTGCCGGCTCAGGCCGAGGTTGACGACGACCGCGTCGACCACCTTCTTGCCGCCGGAGTGCACCAGCCAATGGCCGATGTCGCTGCGGCGCAGCCCCGTACCGGACAGCAGCCTGTCGATCACGATCTCGGCGTGCGCGCCCACGACGTAAGGAATCTGCGGGTCGAGGAAGAAGCTGAACCGGTCCTGCTCGCGATCCCAGTCGTAGCGCATCGCCGCGACCGCGTCGGTGATGATGTAGCTCGCGAACTTCAGGACCCGCGGGCCGGGCACCCGGCCGTCGCCGGAGATGACCGCGAGGGCCGCCGATCCGTCGCCGAAGAGGCTGTTGACCACCGCGGTCCGCATGGTGCCGTCGAGGGCGTAAGCGGCGGAACACGCTTCGCTGCACAGGACGACGCCGAGCTCACCAGGATGTGCCGCGGACCAGCCCGAGACCACGTTGAGCGCGTTCAGGCCCGCGTTGCAGCCCATGCCCACGATGTCCGAACGGCTGCAGTGCGGGTCGATCCCCAGTTCACGGATGATCAACGCGCTGAGGCCGGGGGTCAGGAAACCGGTCGAGGTGACGCAGCACAGGTGACGCAGGTCCGAAAGCGTCGCGCCCGCCGACTTCAGGCAGGCCTCGAGCGCCCGGCATCCCATGTCGACCGCGAGTTTCTTGTGCTTGTCCAGCAGATCGCCCTGCGGTTCCGAGACTCGCTGCCCGCCGGGACCCTCCGGCGGAAGTGTGAGGAAGCGCCGGTCGATCGCGCTGTTCAGGAAGATCGACCGGATCTTCGGATCCTCGACGTCGAGGATTTCGAGGAGTTCGGATTGCGAGTAGGACGACGCGGACACGGCGGTCCCCACCCCGGCGAACCTGGTGATCTCGGTCAGCCCCGTGAAAACGGAAAGGTCCTCGGCCGGTTCGGCAATGGCAGTCATCGGTACATCCACCCCCATGTTCTCAGCTTGCTACGGAACAGCTGCTTGAACTGCGCAGCGGGCATCGATCTCACCTTTCGCGGATCTCGAGTGAACATTCCTGAAATTAGGCTTCGCCGAACTCGGCGGTCAATCGTCCAAGGCCCGTTCCCAGCCGGATTTTGGTTACGGACGAACGATTCGGACGAATGACCGCCGACGGAACGTCTCAAGTGGACTGACGGCGTGCCCTACGGCCGCCGGTAGATCGTGATGGAGTGGCCCACCGTGTCGATCGGCGTGCTGCTGTCGAGCAGCGCGGCCAGCCGGCCGGTGGCACCGGAAACCCCGGAGACCTCACCGCCCCCGAGACCGCCGACGCCGCCGCCTCCGCCTCCGCCCGAACTGTCGTCATAGTCCCCGAGAATCGCGGAGTCCGACACCGCGAGCAGCCCGTGCACCTCGTCCACGGGCACCCTGAACGGGTCGGCGGCGTCGATGCCGTAGTAGGACGGGAGTGCGCTGCCCTGGTAGACGAGCCAGGTCCGCTCGCCCGGGTAGCTCTCCTTCAGGCGATCCGCCAGGCGGCCGAGGTCCTGGCCCCAGTCGACGTTCGAGTCGAGCAGGTACCGGTGCGTGTTCGCCGGGCCGCCGAACGCCATATTGGAATACGGGAGGTAGTAAGGGAACGTCAGCAGCGAGCTGACCGCGGCGAGGACCACCAGCACCGTCGCGGCCACCTTCACCCACCGTCGTCGGAGGACGACCACCGCGGCCGCCGCGACGGCCAGGAACATCGGCGCGAAGGCCAGGTACCGGACGCCGTTGTCGCGGACGATGACCATGGCCGTGGCCATCAGCACGGCCGTCGGGATGAGCACATACGGTGCCGCCGGGCGCAACCGGCGAACCGACAGCATCACGGCGGCGCCCGCCAGCCAAATCGCCAGCGCGCCCAGCGGCGTCTTCACCAGCAGCGCGGCGGGCCCGTAGTACCAGAGCGAACCCGTGTAATGCCTGCCGAACAGGAAGTTGTGCCACACGTGGTCTTCCAGTTCGAACTGGAACCGCATGCCGTCCTTCAACGGCTGGGGGAACGGCAACCACTCGACGAGGGTCCGCATCCCGTGCAGGGGTTGCATTCCCTCCGGCGTCTCCCAGTGCAGGCCCGGATCCACGACAAGGTACGAGGCCCACACGACGGCGATCGCGATCAGCGCCATCCCGGCGGACGCCAGCAGGCCGCGGCCGATCAGCAGGGCCGGGCTCTTCAGGTCGAGGCCCCGGGCGCGGCGGGCGTGCCAGACGGACAGCACGGCCAGCGGGACCAGGACCGGAACCGCCACCAGGGAAAGGACCTTCGTGGCCGTGGCCGCGCCGAGGGCGAGCCCGGCGAGCGGGAGGTAGAGGGCGGGGCGGCTTCTCGCACGCCACACCAGCCAGGCCGACGTCAGCAGGAAACCGGCCACCGGGACGTCGAGCGTGGCCAGTGATCCGTGCGCGATGACGTCGGGCGAGAAGGTGAACAGGGTGAGCGCCACCAGCCCGCCGGCGCGGCCGGCCAAGTCGGAAGCGAACGCGAACACGACCAGCCCGAACAACAGCGTCAGCACGATCACCGGCAGCCGGGCGGCCAGCATCAACTGTTCCGGATCGTTGCCCGCCTCGTAAACGACGTGCTTGCCGAGTTCCCACTCGTGGCTTTCGAAGGCCGGGTCGATCTTCGGGTCGGTGAAAGCCACTCCGGCGGCGATGATCAGCTTGCCCAGCGGAGGGTGTTCGGGGTTGTACCGCAGGCTGTGCTGGTCGAGGTAGACCACCGCGGTGCCGACGTAGACCGGTTCGTCGATGGTCGGGGACTGCTCCACGGCCGTCGTGATCATCGCTATCGCCATCTGGGCGAGCAGCGCGAACACGGCGAGCCCGAGCAGCCATCGCCGGTTTCGTCTCACCCAGCCGAACCGGTCCGGTTCCGGCGGACTTGGAAGCTCCGATGGCGCGTCAATGCCCTTGGTCGTCAAGAGGCGTCCTTCCCCCGGCGAACCGGCGTTCGCCTATCGGATCAGTAACGGGACAGTTACTCAGAGAGCTTGATCATTATGATCTTCGCCCTTGATCCGGTCCACGGGCGGAACTTGGTCTGGGGGTGCCGGAGAGGAGCGGCGGTGGCGGGGTGGTCGTGAGTGGCGTTTCTGGTTAGTGCCGAAGGGGTCTTAGGTACCTGCTGTTTGTGGCTGGAGTTGGTCGCAGGTCCGTGAAGGCCTCCTTGCCTACCCTGAAGGTAGTGAAGGAGGCCTTCACGGACTACGTGATCTCCCTCCGCAGCCTCAGTAACACCCGCCAGCCCAGCAGTCACGGGCGGCGGCGCGTGAAGGGCCACTTCCCTCGGCAGCCTCAGTAACACCCGCCAGCCCAGCAGTCACGGGCGGCGGCGCGTGAAGGGCCACTTCCCTCGGCAGTACATGAAGGCCCTCTTCCTGTACCTAGGCGCAAGGAAGGGGGCCTTCATGTACCGCAGAGGAGAGCCAGAGCGGCAGTGGCGTGGCGGGCCGAGTCTCGTGAGGGCCACGCCAGCCAGCCCGGGTGTCGCGAAAGCCACTTTCGGGACACCAGACGTCCCGAAAGTGGCTTTCGCGACACCGGGATGGCGGCCGTGCACGACACCCGAAACGCCACTCACGACCAACCGGACCCACCCACCACCTTCACCCCTTCCCCTCACGGGCACGACAAAACGCCGGCGATCGCCATCACGGTGTCGGGTTCCGTGATGGCGATCGTCGGCGCAAGTCTCGGCGGAGGAGGAAAATCAGGCGGAGAGCGGAACTCCGGACAACTGCCGCTCGAGCTCGACGCTGGTGGCGTAGTCCGGAAGCAGCCCTTGCTGTTCCGCCTCGGCGAGGGTGAGGGCGACCCGGTCCCGATCGGACACGATCGGGTCGATGCCGTCGTCGATGGGCAGGTTCAGCGCCGGATCCAGCGCCGAGAGCGCGAGTTCCTGTTCCGCCACATAGCTTCCGGAGAGCATGTACGACATGACGGTGTCGTCCTCGAGCGCCACGAACGCGTGGCCGACCCCGACGGGGAAGTACATCGTGCGGTGGTGTTCCTGGTCCATCAGGACCGCGTCGACCTTGCCGAAGGTGGGCGAGCCGACCCGGATGTCGATGACGATGTCCAGGGCCTTGCCGCGTGCGCAGTAGACGTACTTCGCGACGCCCGGGGGTGTCACGGTGTAGTGGACGCCCCGCACCACGCCGCGTTTGGACACGCTGTGATTCGTCTGCGCCACCCGGAAAAGCGGGCTGCCGTGGGCCTCGGTGAAGGCCTCTTCCTGGAACGGCGAGAGGAACCGGCCCCGGTCGTCGGGGAAGACGCGCGGGGTGAACTCGATCGCGCCTTCGACGGCGAGTTTGCGTGCTTGCACGGCTTGCTCCTGTGCTCGGTGTGGTCAGAGGGTGGACAGCACTTCGCGGACCGCGTGGATGACCTTGTCCTGCAGGTCGGCGGAAAGCGCGGGGTACATCGGCAGCGAGAAGATCTCGCCCGCCAGTTTCTCGGTGACCGGGAGCGAACCCTTCTCGTAGCCGAGGTGGGCGAATCCGGTCATGGTGTGCACCGGCCACGGGTAGCTGATGTTCAAGTGGATGTCGTACGCCTTGAGGCGTTCGAGGATGTCGTCACGACGCGGGTGCCGCACCACGTACACGTAGTACACGTGCTCGTTGCCGGGGACGGTCTGAGGCAGCTTCAAGTCGGTGTCACCGAGGCCCTCGACATAACGCTGGGCGACGGCCCGGCGGGCGGCCGTGTACTCGTCGAGGCGCCTGAGCTTGCGCCGCAGGATCTCGGCCTGCACCTCGTCCAGACGGCTGTTGTGGGCAGGCGTCTCCAGGGTGTAGTACGTCTCGTCCATGCCGTAGTACCGCAGCCGGCGCAGCTTGTGCGCCACGGCTTCGTCGGACGTGATGGTCGCGCCGCCGTCGCCGTACGCGCCGAGCACCTTGGTGGGATAGAAGGAGAAGGCGGCCGCGTCACCGGTCGAGCCCGCGATCTTGCCGTGCTGCCGGGCCCCGTGTGCCTGGGCGCAGTCCTCCAGAATGGACAGTCCGTGCTTCGCGGCGAGTTCCTTCAGCGGCGCCATGTCCACGCACTGCCCGTACAGGTGCACGGGGAGCAGGCATTTGGTGCGCTCGGTGATCGCGGCTTCGACCTGGCCGGTGTCCATCAGGAAGTCGTCCTCGCGGACGTCGACGAAAACCGGGGTGGCGCCCGTGCCGTCGATGGCGACCACGGTCGGGGCGGCGGTGTTCGACACCGTGATCACCTCGTCGCCCGGCCGGATGCCCAGCGCCTGCAGGCCGATCTTGATCGCGTTCGTCCCGTTGTCGAGACCGGCGCAGTGGTCGACCCCGTGGTACGCGGCGAATTCCGACTCGAACCCGCGCAGGCTCGCGCCGAGCACGAGCTGCCCCGAGTTGAAGACCGTCTCGACCGCGTCCAGCAGGTCGAGCCGCTCGGTCTCGTATTCGGCCAGGTAGTCCCAAACACGCGTGGTCATGAGCGAGCCTTTCCGTGAACTGATGTCGTCAATGCGGCGACGGTGCGACGCACTCCTTCGGGCAGTGAGATCTCCGGGCGCCAGCCGGTGATCGCCCGGAACGGGGTGGAATCGATGGTGACGCTGCGAAGATCCGTCGCGGGCGCGTGCGACGGGGGTTCCACGCACGTCACCTCCACCGGGTTCTGCCCGGTCTGCGCGGCCGTTTCCTTCGCCACGAGCCGGAAGACCTCGCCCAGCTGGTCTCCCCGGCCCGCGCCGAGCAGCCAGTGGCCGCCCACGAGGGAATCCGGATTCACCAGTGCCGCGGTGAAGGCCGCCGCGATGTCCTCGACGTGGACCAGGTCGCGGCGCACGGTGCCGTCACCCCAGATGGTGAGGTCCTGGCCTTCGAGCGCTCGCCGGGCCATGGCGGACACGACCCCGCGGTCGTGGTTCGCCCCCGCTGTCGCGGTCTCGCCGAACACCGTGGGCAGGCGCAGGCTCAACCCGCGCACCACGCCGTCGGCCGTCGCCTTCTTGAGGACCTGTTCCGCCGCGAGCTTCTGCTTGTCGTACGGGGTCGCCGGCTCGTCGTGCTCACTCCCGTCGAGCGGCTCCCGAGGGGGCACGCCGACCTGCGAAGCGGCACCGCCGTACACCACCAGCGGGGGCGGTCCGCCCGCGTCGCCGAGGACGTCGACGAGGTCCCGCATCACGCCGAGGTTCACGCGTTCGGCTTCTTCGGTCTCGGCCGCCCGCCAGCCACCGTCCGCCAGGAGCAGGTACACCACCGCGTCCGATCCCGCGACCGCGTCGGCGAGCGCGGCACGGTCGGTGAGATCAGCGGTGACGACGGTCGTTTCGGCTCGACCGGGTTCGGGGGTGAACCGCCTGCGCGCCACCGCGCGCAGCCGGATCGGCTGCCGCGCCAGCGCGCGAGTGACGGCCGAGCCCACGAAGCCCGATGCGCCGAGGACGGTGATCAGCTTCATGTCAGGCGACTCCTTGAGACTGGGCTTGAGGCTGTGCGGTAGCGGCGTTGAGGCAGGCGAGAAGCGTGCGGGCCTCGACGTTGACGTAGTGCCCGTGCCGGGTGAGCGCGGTGAGCTGGGCCGGGGTGACCCAGGCGAAGCCGGGCGGGGTCTCGGCCGCTTCGTCCGCCTCGATCGCGAGATAGCGGGCCCTCGCGTTGAGGAACCGGCCGCCTTCTTCGGAATGTATCGCCTCGTAACGGATCCGCGACCGCGGGGCGTCCAGGACGAAGTCGAGGAACGGCGGCCTGCTCTCCGCGGGCAGATGCGCGTAGTTGTGGGGCGTGCACTGGACGGTCGGGGCCAGCTCGACGGTGTCCAGGAAACCGCCGTCGGCGCGGGCGTGCACCAGGACGTGCGGCACGCCGTCGATCTCGCGCACCAGGAACGCGACGACACCCATCCCGACGGATTCGAGCAACGGCTGGGTCCAGCTGATCTTCTCGCGGTTGCTGCCCTTCACGGCGACGGCGAGGACCTTGAAATAGCGGCCGTCCTCGTGCTCGATCGCTTCCACGCCCTGCTTCCAGTCGCAGACGTCCGTGAGCGGGATGCGGCGGGCACGCACGTCGTGGCGCGATCGCTCGTTCGTGAACCACGAAAGGAGCTGGACGTCGGAGAACAACGCGCCGGAAGCCGTGTCGTGGTAAGGAAGACACGACAACACGCTCCTGGCGTTCATGTTGATCGTCTCGTCCTCGTGCATCAGCTCCGCGATCTGGCCGAGGGTGAGCCAGCAGAAGTCGTCCCACATCGGCACGTCGTCGACGGTCTCGACGATCATGTTGCGATTGGACTTCTGGAAGAACCACGAGCCTTGCTCCGCCTGGAGGACGTCGACGATGACCCGCTCTGGGTCGGGCGGCGCGAAGTATTCGATCAGTTTGACGTTCGTCCCGCCGTGCGCCTTGGTGTAGTTGCTGCGGGTGGCCTGCACGGTCGGCGAGAGCTGCACCAGGTTGGGGTTCCCCGGCTCCATTTTGGCCTGCATCAGGAAATGCAGGACACCGTCGAACTCCTTGGCCAGAATGCCGAGGATACCCACTTCCGGCTGTTTGATGACCGGCTGCTGCCACTCGCGATAGGGGCCGTCGCCGTGCGGGCCGTCGTGCTCGACGACGTGCAGGCCCTCGATGGTGAAGAACCGTCCGCTGCTGTGCACGAGATTGCCGGTCACGCCCTCGAACCACCACTGGTCCAGATCCGCGAACGGGATGCGTTCGACGTGGAAGACGTTGGCCTCACGGCGTTCGGCGATCCAGGCGCGGACGTCCTCGGTCCGCATGTGCACGCCGTCGGTGGTCGCGGCCGACAGCGCGACGCGGTCCGCGTGGTCGCGGTCGTCACGGGGACGCACCGCGTTTCGCGGGATGAGGCAAGGCAGCATCAGAGGACTCCTTGTCATGACCGTCGCGCCGTTCTCGGGTCGTAGCCGGGGGCCCTGGTGCCCAGACGGCGGGCCGCGCCCATCGAGTCGCAGCCCGCCAGGCCCAGTGCGTTCCGGAGTTCTTCGGCGAGCAGGTCGAGCACCTGCCGCGCGCCCTGCTCCCCCGCCGCGGCCAGCCCCCACATCACCGGCCGTCCGATCAGTACGGACGACGCCCCGAGGGCGGCTGCCTTCAGGATGTCCCCGCCACTCCGGATTCCCCCGTCCAGCAACACTTCGCAGCCCCCGGAGACCGTCGCGGCGATCTCGCCCAGCATTTCGAGTCCTGGTACGGCACCGTCCAACTGACGGCCTCCGTGGTTGGACACCACGATCCCGGCGACCCCCGCGTCGACGGCGCGAGTGGCGTCCTCGACCGCGAGAATCCCCTTGAGCACCACGGGAAGGTCCGTCTGCGCACGGACCGCCTCCACGGATTCCCAAGTGGCCGGGGCGAACTCGCGCGCGGTGTGCTCGGCCACCGCCGACTGCCCGCCCGCCCGGCTGTGCGCGGCCGCTCCGGCGTCGAAGTTGGCCGCCGTCACCGATTCCGGCAACGCGAAGCCGTTGCGCATGTCCCGCAGCCGTCGTCCCATCCACGGCACGTCGACGGTGAACACGATCGCCTCGCAGCCGGCGTCCTCCGCGCGGCGGACGAGTTCCAGCGATCGTTTCTCGTCGCGCAGCCAGTACAGCTGGAACCACGGCCGCCCACCGACGGCCGCGATCTCCTCCAGCGGAACACTGCTCAGGGTGCAGATGGTGTACGGAACACCGGCGTCCCGCGCCGCGCGTGCCGCGGCGAGTTCACCCTCGGGGTGGAACAACCGCTGGTACGCGACCGGCGCGACCGCCATCGGCAGCGCGGCACGCCGGCCGAGCACCTCGGCCTCGGTGGTGCTTTCGGCCACTTCGCGCAGCACCCGGGGGATCACGAAGATCCGCTCGAGCGCGGCGCGGTTGGCCTCGAGCGACGCCTCGGTGCCGCTGCCCCCGGCGAGGAAATCCCAGATCTCGCCGGGGAGGACTTCGCGGGCGGCACGTTCGAGGTCGTCCAGGCAGAGGTGGTGGGTCATCGCCGAACGGGGCCGAGCTTGCTCTGCCCGGTCCGTTCCAGTTCCACGGCCTCGTACAGGGCCTTGATGTTGGAGCTGCCGAAGGTGCCAGCACCCTGCCGCTCGATGATCTCGAAGAAGATGGTCTTCCGCGGATGCGTGGAGGCGGTGAAGATCTGGAACAGCTGGCCGCCGTGGTCCTCGTCGGCGAGCAGCTTCGTCTCCCGCAGATCGTCCAGCGAGTGCGTCTCCAGTTCGATCCGCTCGCCGAGCAGGTCGTAATAGGTGTCCGGGGTCTTCAGGAAGTCCACCCCCCGCGAGGAAAGCTCCTTGACCGCGCGGACGGCGTCCGCACTGGTGAAGGCGATGTGCTGGACGCCCGAACCGTGGTGCTCCTTGATGAAGTCGTCGATCTGGCCGGGGTCGGCGGTCTTGTCCGGCTCGATCAGCGTGAGGGTGACCTCGCCCGACGCGCTCTGCACGACGGTGGAGTTCATCGCCTGGGCACCGACCACGATGTGCTCTTCGAAGATCTGCTTGAACCCGAGGGCGCGCTCGTAGTACGCCACCGTGGGGCCGAGGTCGCCCGCGTTCAGGCAGACCGCGAAGTGATCGATCGCGAGCAGGTCCACGCCGCCCCGTCCGCGGGGGGCTTCCTTGGAGTCGGGGGCCTCTTCGCGCTGGATCAGGGTGTGCACGACGTCGCCGAAACCGCCGACGGTGGCCGTGACGACCGCGTCCGCACGCTCGCCCGGCTCGCGGATGGCCTCCGCGCCCGCCTTCACCGCGGCCTCGAAGGCGGCGGCCACGTCCGGAGTGCGCAGCGCGATGTCGGCCACGCCCTCACCGTGGGTCTGCAAGTACGTCGCCGCCGGGTGCCGGTCCGACGTCGGCTCGGTGAGGATCAGTCTGATCGGGCCCTGCCGCAGCGTGATGCTCCGGTGGTCCTCCGAGCGGTCCGTGCCGTCGACGGCGAAACCGTACTTGTCCATCCAGCCGGACGCGGCCACCTCGAGATTCGGGACGTACATTTCCACGTAGTCGATCTCGAACTTCTGCATGCTGGGAGTCACGATATTCCTCCGTGAAATAGATTCGCTGCTCGTTTACAGGATGGCTCCATGGCAATTCGGCATCAATGGTGTCCGCTTGACACTTCTGCGCCAGGAGTCCACTTAGGACTGATAGTCACCGCCCGGTGAACCGCACCGGGAGCTCCCGGTATCCCTGCACGACGACCGCGCGCAACCAGGCGGGTTCCTTCACCAGCTCCACCCGCGACACCCGTTCGGCCACCTCGCGCAGCACGACCGCCAGCTCGATCCGCGCGAGCGCGGACCCCAGGCAGTGATGCATGCCGTGCCCGAAAGCGATGTGCCGATTGGGTTTCCGGCCGGGCAAGAACGTGTCGGGGTCTTCGAACACGGCGGGATCCCGGTTCGCGGCGGGCAGCCACGCGACCACCGGCGCACCGGCGGGCAGGTCGCGGCCGTTGACGGTGACCTCGGCCGTCGACACCCGGAGCACGTGCATCGCGGGCGAAGTCCAGCGCAGCACCTCGTCCACGACGGTGTCGACGTCCGCGCTCCCGTCGCGCACCTGGTCCAGAAGTCCCGGCACCGTGGCGAAAGCGTGCACCGCGCCGGTGATCGCGTGCCGGGTGGTCTCGTTGCCGCCGATCAACACGTTGTCGCAGTTGAGCACCACGTCGTCGACCGTGAGTTCGTCATCGGTCAGGAGCGTGCTGACGAGGTCTTCGCCAGGGCTCGCCCGTCGTGCGGTGATCAGTTCGTCGAAATAGACGAGGATCTCGGTATGCGCCTGCCTCGGCGTCATCCCGTCGAACAATTCGTCCTCACCACCGAACGCGTGATTGGTGAGGTCGATGAGCATGTCCTCGTCCGCCGCGGGAACGCCGAGGATTTCGCAGACGACCGCGGCGGGAATACGCGGGCCGATCGCGGCGGCCACGTCGCACACTTCGCCGTCGAGCACTTCGTCGAGCACGCCGCGGACCTCTGCCCGCACCCGCTCCGCGAGTTTCCGCGCTGACGCCCTCGAGAGCAGCGGCCCGACCAGCTTGCGCAGCTTGCGGTGCTGGTCCTGTTCGGAGACGACCATCATCTGGCCACCCGAGTTGTCGGGATGGTCGCGGTCGAACCCGATCATCATCCCGTATTCGGAGGTGAACGGGGCGGAAGGCCCGAGCACCGCGGCGCACGCCCGATGCGAGAACACGGACCAGAAACCGGTGGGCGAACTGCCCGGCTCGCTCCACACCATCGCGTCTTCCAGCGCGAGCTCGCGCCAGCGGGCGTGGCGGTCCAAGGTGGTGTACAGATCGGGATTGCCGAGATCGACGGCTGCCGTCGTCTGCATGAATGATCTCCAGGTCAGGTGAGTGCGCCGTCGAGCACCTTGGCGAGCCGCGCCACCGTCGGCGCGTCGAAGAAGGCCTGCACCCTCAGCCGGATCTTCAGCCGTTCACGGATCCGGCTCACCAGCCGGGTCGCGAGCAGGGAATGGCCGCCGATCTCGAAGAAACTGTCCTCGACGCCGACGCTGCTGACGCCGAGCACTTCCGCGAACAACTCGGCGAGGATGATCTCCGTGGGCGTGAGCGGTGCCCGTCCCGCCGCGCGCCCGGCGTGCTCCTCTTCGGGAGTGGGCAGGGCGACGCGGTCGATCTTGCCGTTCGGCGAGACCGGCAGGCTCGGCAAGCTGACGACCACGTCGGGCACCAGATAGCCGGGCAGCTGCTTTCGCAGCGGAGGCAAGAGATCTTCGGCCGGGACACGCGCGCCGGCGATGCCGACCACGTAGGCGACGAGCCTGTTCTCGTGCTCGGTCACCACTGCCTGGGCCACCCCGTCCACCGCGAGCAGGGCGGACTCGACCTCGCCGGGTTCGATCCGGTGGCCACGGACCTTCAGCTGGTCGTCGACGCGGCCGACGAAGACGAACTGGCCGTCCGAACGCGTCCGGACCCTGTCGCCGGTGCGATACATGCGCTCACCCGGGCCGCCGAACGGGTCCGGCAGGAACCGCTCCGCGGTCGCGGCTGGTCTTCGCAGGTAACCGCGGGCGAGACCGGGGCCCACCGTGTACAGCTCACCCACGTCCCCGTCCGGGACGGGGCGCAGCAGTTCGTCCAACACGTAGGTGCGGACACCGGTGATCGGCCTGCCGATCGGCGGGGTGTCCTCCCCGGTCAGCGGCTCGCTCGCGGTCACCGCGACGGTGACCTCGGTCGGGCCGTAGGCGTTGATCATCACGCGGTCCACGGCCCAGCGTTTCGCGACCGGGGCCGGGCACGCCTCACCGGCGACCAGGAGGGTCAACCCGGCGGGCAGGCCGCCCGCCTCCTCCAGCGGCGCCAGCGCGGACGGCGGCAACGTGACATGGGTGATGCCCTGATCGCGGACCAGGCGGGCGAGCGGCTCGCCGGGAACGAGGTCCGGCGCGGAAGCCAGCACCAGACAGCCACCGGCCTGCCAGATCGGCCAGAACTCGGCGACCGCGGCGTCGAAACTGGGCGACGCGAAGGCCAGCAACCTGCTCTCCGGCACCAGCTTCTGGCGGCGCACGTAGTCGTCGGCCAGGTTCGGGATCCCGCGGTGCGTGACCAGCACGCCCTTCGGCCGTCCCGTGGACCCCGAGGTGTAGATGACGTACGCGGGGTGGTCCGACCGCAGCGGGCTGAGCCTGTCCTGATCGTCCAGGTTCGGCTCGGACTGTCCCGGCTCCCGCGCCACGCTCAGGACGACGGGCGCACCGGTCACGTCCTGACCCGGCAGGCACAGCAGGCAGTGCGCCGCCGTGTCGTCCAGCATCTGGCGCTTGCGTTCCTCCGGATAGTCCGGATCGACGGGCACGTACGCGGCGCCGGCCTTGTGCACGGCCAGGATCGCGATCACGAACTCGATCGACCTCGGCATCGCCAGCGCGACCAGCCGCTCCGGGCCGACCCCGTGCGCGACGAGACGGCGGGCGAGCCGGTTGGCTTCGCCGTTCAACTCGGCGTAGGTGAGTGTGGTGGTGTCCATCGCCACCGCGGGCCTGTCCGGCAGGACGGCTGCGGTCGCCTCGAACAGGGCCGGCGTCGTGGCTGCCGAAAGGGCGGTCATGCGGTCTCTCCCAGTGTCTCGCGGGACTCGGTGCGGAGGAACCGGAGCAGCTCGCGGTTCACCGCTTCCGGGTTCTCCAGGTAGCCGAAATGCCCGCAGCCGGGAACCGTGCGATGCGTCGCCCCGGGGATCGCGGCGGCCAGCTCCCGCCCGGCTTCCGGCGGCGCCACGAGATCCCGCTCGAACGAGACGACGTGGCAGGGCACCTTGATCGAGCCGTAGGCGTCGAGGCGATCGGGCAACGCGCTCAGCAGTAGTTGCGACCGGACACCCGGCCCCCAGGTTCCCGACGCGGCGAACAGGTCGAGCCAGTCTCCGGTGAGGTCGTCGTCGGCGAGCGTCGCGGGCCCCAGGTTGTGCAGGGCGCGCGTGGCGGCGAGGAAGTCTGGTGGCAATTCGATGCCCAGTTCGATCAGCTTCGCTTCGCCTTCCGCGAGCACCTTCTGCACGAGACTGCTCTTGCCGCAGGCGGCCATCAGCAGGACCGAGTCCAGCAGCTCCGGATGGGCCAGCGCCAGTTCTTGCGCGATGTACGAACCCATCGACGTGCCGATCACGCGGCACGGCATGGCGTCGAGATAGTCGATCAGGGCGGCGACATCCTCGACGAGATCATCGACGGTGAAGCCGTCGGCGCCTTCGTCGCTCGGCGGGATCCCGCGGTTGTCCATGGTGATCACCCGGAAACCGGCGGCGCGGAGCACGGGTACCTGATGCAGGTCCCACACCGAACTCGGCGCCCCGGTGCCGGTCAGCAGCAGTACCGGCGGACCGTCACCACAATCGTTGTAGGACAACCGGATCCCGTTCTCGGTTGTCATCAGCATGATGCTCCTCCGGGAGTGTGGCTGCTACGCCGCGATTCGGTGGTGAGGCCGCCGGAAGTGTTTCCCCTCAACGGTTCCGTCCTCCCCAGGTGCGGTGGCACGGAGTCGACCGTACCTTCAGGGAACGAGTGTCTGGAGGATTCGGCGATGGACAGTCGGGCAAAACCGGGAATAGTCCCGGCGTCCACGGACTGTTCTTGACACCTCAACGGCGGATGGAAATCCTAGTATTCATGGATTCAAACGGTCTGTCCACCCACTTGAACGTGGAAACGCTGCACGGATCGCTCACCGATCCGGCCATCTCGTCGATGAATCTGCTCAACGAGCTGATCGACGAATACCCTGTGGCCATTTCCATGGCGGCAGGCCGGCCGTACGAAGAGTTCTTCGACATCAGCCTCATCCACCAGTACATCGACGCCTATTGCGACCATCTCCGGCGCGACCGGAAACTGGACGAGGCCGGGGTCACCCGCACCCTCTTCCAATACGGCACCACCAAAGGCGTCATCGCCGATCTCATCGCCCGGAATCTCGCCGAAGACGAGAACATCGACGTCGCTCCCGAATCGGTGGTCGTCACCGTCGGCGCCCAGGAAGCCATGTTCCTCGTCCTCCGCACGCTGCGGGCGGGCGAACGGGACGTGCTGCTCGCCCCCGCGCCCACCTACGTCGGCCTGACCGGAGCGGCGCTGCTCACCGACACCCCCGTCTGGCCGGTCCGGTCCACCGAGAACGGCATCGACCCCGAAGACCTCGTGCTCCAGCTGAAACGGGCCGACGAACAGGGCAAGCGGGTCCGGGCCTGCTACGTGACCCCGAACTTCGCGAATCCCACCGGCACCAGCATGGATCTGCCCTCGCGGCACCGTCTTCTCGACGTCGCCGAGGCGCACGGCATCCTGCTCCTGGAGGACAACGCGTACGGATTGTTCGGATCCGAGCGGCTGCCCTCGCTGAAGTCCCTCGACCGGTCGGGGTCGGTGGTCTACCTCGGTTCCTTCGCCAAAACCGGCATGCCCGGCGCCCGGGTCGGCTA
Organism: Amycolatopsis sp. BJA-103; assembly: GCF_002849735.1. Lineage (GTDB taxonomy): Bacteria > Actinomycetota > Actinomycetes > Mycobacteriales > Pseudonocardiaceae > Amycolatopsis. The sequence continues at coordinate 9,308,793 of NZ_CP017780.1, read as the reverse complement.
CGCGGTGGCGGACCAGCGGATGGCCGGCGGCGGCCTGTTCGCCGACCAGATTTCGAAGCTCAAGGGCATGCTCACGGTGAACACCTCCCCCATCGCCCAGGCGGTGATCGCCGGGAAACTCCTGCTCAACGATTTCAGCCTCACCAAGGCGAACACCCGGGAAATCTCCATTTACCAGCGCAATCTGCATCTCACGCTGGGCGAATTGAAGCGCAGGCTCGGCGGGTGCGAGGGAGTCAGCTGGAACACGCCGACGGGCGGATTCTTCGTGACCGTCACCGTGCCGTTCGTCGTCGATGACGAATTGCTGGAACGCGCGGCACGTGATCACGGTGTGCTGTTCACCCCGATGCATCATTTCTATGGCGGAAAGGGCGGATTCCACCAGCTCCGGCTTTCGATCAGCCTGCTCACGCCGGAATTGATCGAAGAGGGTGTCGCGCGGCTGGCCGCGCTCATTGTTCCGCGGCTTCCCTGACCTTTTCACGACGAGAGCCCCTGGCCGCGATCGCGGCCAGGGGCTCTTTTCGTGTGGGGGGGGCAGTACGCCGAGCGCCGGGTCTCGCGCGACTGCTTCGACGTCGATGCCCCCAATGCCGCATTGGAGACACTGAGCGTCTCCAATGCGGCATTGGGGGCACAGCACGCCCGACCGCGCGAAGCCGAGTGGGTGTCGCTCAAGGTGAGGGCTGTGTGGAAATTGGGACGTTGAGTGTCCCTATTCCACACAGCCTCTCCAGGTCCGACTGCTCGTCCCGCCGACGAGGCCTTCACCGGCATCGGTCCGCAAGTACGTGAAGGACCCCTTCACTGCGCTAGACGCAATGAAGGGGTCCTTCACGTACTGTCCGATGGGTCGCTGGCGATGCCGTTACTAATGGCACACCACCGTCAGTCCGTGAAGGCCTCCTTGAGGGACCTAGGGTCCCTCAAGGAGGCCTTCACGGACCTTGTGTCAGGGCTTCGTGCCGGTCACCAAAGCGTGTTCGAACGGCAGCTCGACCGAGCGGACGTCGACGCAGCCGACCGACTTCAGCCACGACGCGGCCTCGGCCTGCGGCCAGGCCATTCCGCGGCCGGTGGCCAGAATGTTGAGGTACAGGGAAAGCCGCGCGGAGAGCGGGCCGCCGGTCTCGTCGTCCGCGGCCGCGAAACCGTAGATCGAGATCTTCGCGCCGGACGGCAGTACCTCGTACGCCTTGGCCAGCAGCATGACCGACTGCTCGGCCGTGAAGGTGTCCAGGACGTGGCTGAACAGGGCGTGGTCGGTATCGGTGGGGAACGGGTCGGTCAGCAGATCGGCCGGGTGCAGGGTGAGCCTGTCGACGATCTCGGCGGGCACGCGCTGCTCGGCCAGTGCCACGCTGCTCGGCAGGTCGAGCAGCGTGGCCTTGAGGCCGGGGTTGGCCTTGAGCAGCGCCGCCGCCGTGGTGCCGTCACCGCCGCCGACGTCGAGCAGGTGCCGCGACGACTTGACGTCGATGTGCTCCAGCAGTCCCGGCATCGTCTGCAGCGAGAACGCCGACATCGCCGTGTAGAAGATCCTGGCCTTCTCCGGGTCGTTGCCGAGCCGGGCGTACAGCGTGTCGCCGGGGCCGTCGAGGGCGTCGAGGGCCTCGTTGGTGCCGGCGCGCAGCGCGGAGGTCATCCGGGCGAACGCGGGGTAGTAGATGGTCTTCCAGCTGAGCAGGATGTGCCGCCAGCTTTCCGGGCCGCTCGCGGCGAGCAGTTCGGTCGCGACGGGGTGGTTCACGAAGTCGACGCCGCGCTTCTCGATCAGGCCGGTGGTGGCCAGCGCGAGCATCAGCACCCGGAGCTTGTGCGGCTCCAGGCCGGTGAAGGCACCGAGTTCAGCCGCGTCGGCACCGTCCTTCTCGGCGAGGAAGTCGAAGATGTCCAACTCGATCCCGGACACCACCGCGTTGAACAGCGCGGGTCCGTTGGCGATCAGCTGGAAACGACGGTGCACCTCGGTGGAGTCGAGCGATTCCTGCATCTGCAGATTTCCTTTCCGGCCGGCGGAGTCTTCCGCAGACGATGAGAACGACAACCGGCTCACCTCAGAAGGAGCCGGACGCCGGTCCGGCGTTGGCGTCGAAGGAGCTGCCGGAGTAATCGGGATCAAGGACTGAGACGGCGTAGGTGGCGGGCGCGGCCAGCATGGCCACGACGCCGATGACGAGTCCGGCCGTGACCAGGCCCGAGGAGGCGGACTTGATCAGCCGCGCCAGGATCAGCACGACGAGGGCGGCGACACCGAGCGCGAGCGTCCCCCATTTCGCCCACGGCAGGAAGTTGGGGTAGTGAGACCAGAGCCAGGCGCCCCAGGCGAGGTTCGCCGCGATCGCGACCGGCAGGATCCAGGCCTGTTTGCCGCCGCTTCGGTACGCCCGCCAGAAGGTCACGATGCCCAGCGCGGAGAGGGCGGCGATCGCGGGAGCGAGCGAGGCCACGTACGCGGTGTGCGCGACGGCGCTCGCACTGAACACGAAGCCGAACGTCACCAGCCACACGCCCCACATCACCAGTCCGCCGCGGACCGGATCGGTCCGTTCGGCCCGGCGCCACCACCAGAGCCCGCACAGCAGGGACAGCAACGCGAGCGGGAACAGCCAGGCGATCGCGACGCCGAGGTGACCGTCGAGCAGTTTGGTCGCTCCCAACGGGTCCGCCCGGGTTTCGATCTTGGACTGGTCCATTTCGGGTCCGCCAGGCCCGAGCGGCTGGCCGCCCTCGGCCTTCGGGCCGAAGTTCCCGTCCTGTTCGTCCTGGTGCTTGGAACCGAAGTCCCCGTTCTGTTCGTCCTGGTGCTTCGTGCCGAAATTCCCCTGGGCGTCCGGGCCCGGCTGACCGCCCTCGGGACCGCCGCCAGGACCCTCTCCTGGGCCGCCTTCCGGGCCGCCCTCCTGGCCCTGCGGACCGTCACCGGGACCGCCTTCGGGGCCACCGCCGGGACCACCCTGCGGACCGCCCTCCTGGCCACCACCAGGGCCGAGCGACGGCAGGCCGCCGCGGCCGTTGGGGTCCTCGGCGCCGGGGATGTGGATGCCGACGCGGCCGAGACCGTTGTAGCCGAACACCATGGCGAACGCGCTGTTGTTCGTGGTGCCGCTGATCGTCGGCCGGGCACTGGCCGGGGTGAAGGTGTAGAGCGCGATCCACGACAGCGACACCGCGAGCGTCACCACCCCGGCGATCCCCACGTGCTTCACCCGGCGGCGCACTTCGACCGGAGCGGTCAGCAGGTAGCCGATCGCGAGCGCGGGCAGGATCATCCACGCCTGCACCATTTTGGCCTGGAAGCCGATCCCGACCCAGACACCGGCCCAGACCAGCGACCGGAGCCGCCCTTCGAGGACGGCGCGCTGATAGGCGTCGACGGCGAGCACCAGGCACATCGTCAGCAGGCCGTCCTGCATGCTGTGCCCGAACATGGACGCGAGGACCGGGGTGAGGGTGAAGATGCCCGCGGCGAGCAGCCCGGGCACCACGCCCGCCCAGCGCCGCACGACCCGGTACATCACCAGTACCGAGATCACGCCCTCGATCACCTGCGGCAACGCCACGGCCCATTCGTGGTAACCGAAGATCTTGATCGAGAGAGCCTGCGGCACGAATGATCCGGCGAGCTTGTCGAGCGTGTACGTCGCCCCCGGGTCCACGGCGCCGTAGAAGAACGCCTTCCAGCTCTCGGACATGCTCTTGGCGGCGTCCGAATAAAGCGGCGCGAAGTCGACGCGCGGCAGGTTCCAGGCGTAGAGCACCAGCGCCACGAACGCGATGCCCAGCAGCGCCGGCCTCGCCCACTGCGGCTGATCGGCGGGGGAACGCCAGAACGCCCAGCGGCTGCGCGCGCTTTCGGGCGCGGGGTCCTGGGAGGGCGGCGACGGCAGATGGGTGAGTGTTGCGGACACTCCGGTACCTCCGGGCGTGATACGGCGTCGATTGTGGGGAGGTTCAGCGGGGATCTTCGTCGAGGAGAACCGGCCAGGTGGTTTCGCCATATCCGCCATGGGGTGAGTTCTTCCGGGCGTGCTCGTCGAGCCGGGCGAACAGATTCTTGTTGCGGCCGTTGAGCATCGCCAGTTGGGAAGAATAGCACTCCGCGGCCTCGACTTTCCGTTTCCAGATCTCCGCGGTCGCGGAGTGGAATTCGGAAGAACCGAGGCGGAATCCCGGCGGGAGTTCGATCTTGCCCGGTTTGAACATCGAGTAGGGAAGGTCTTCCCACAGCCGTATCGGAATGTTCTTCTCGCGCGCGGCGGACAGGGCGGCGTCTCGCGCGGCCTCGTTGTCGGGATGGTCGACGATGGCCGCGCACGTGACGATCACCGTGGGAGCGAACTCCGCGATGACCGTCTCGAGGTCGGCCTTGATCTCGGTGACGAGACCGTCGTCGCCGTCGGCCGAATCCTCGTTCATCGCCAGCTTTTGCCCGCCTGCCACGTGATCCGTCAGCCAGCGGCCGTCGGGCAACCGGCGGTAGATGGAGTCGAGGAACCGGCCGTGGCGATGGGCCACCCCCAGGCCGTCGAGGGCGGCGATGTCCTCGTTCCGCCGATGGAGCGGCGCGTCGTCTTCGGGCGAAAGACCCCAGACGGCGTGCATTCGCTCCGCCGCCGCGGAATAGGGAGGGGGCGCGGTACCGGCGAAGACCGTATGGACGAGCACTTTCGCGCCGTCCCGCGCTGCTTGGGCGAGACCGGCCCCGAGCGAAAGGACCGCGTCGTCCAAATGGGGGGAGATCGCCAGCAGCCGGGTCTCCCCGGGATTCTGAAGCATGGACATGATTTTGATGACCTCGTCACGACGCTACAACAGTGCGGACTGGACAGAAGACCAAGCGTCCATTACGGACAGTTGGTCAGGCGGAGCCCACTGCTTCACGCAGGAGTCCCGCGGCCACCGTCGTCCCGTCGGCGCCGATCGTCGCGGCGACGGCCGTCGCCCGCTCCCGGGTTTCCGGGGCCAGTGCCGTGGCGAGCGCGGCGGACAGGGACTCGACGGTCGGTTCCGGGCCGTCGTGCGCCACCCCGATGCCCAGTTCGGCCACCTTGGCGGCGAAATGCGGATGGTCCGCGATCTGCGGGACCACGACCTGGGGAACGCCCGCGCGAGCGGCCACGTGCGTCGTGCCCACTCCGCCGTGGTGGACGGCTGCGGCCACCCGGCCGAACAGCACCTGGAGGTTCACCTCGTCGACGGCGAGGCAGTCGGCCGCACCGTCCGGCAGGTCCAAACCCGCCCAGCCGTGGGAAAGGATCACCCGGCGACCCTGGGCGCGGATGGCCTCGACGGCCACCTTGGCGATGTTCGCGGGCGCGGGTGAACTGCCGAAGCCCACGTACACCGGCGGCGGGCCGGCGGCCAGGAACGCCTCCAGCTCACGGGAAAGAGGCCGTTCGTCGGACAGGAGCCACGCACCGGTCTGCACCACGTCCAGGCCCGGCGGCCGCGGGGCCAGGAGTGGATCCGCGATCAGCCAGGGCTGATCGGTACAGCTGAAGTCGTAAAGGCTCTTCACCGGCGGCAGGCCGATCCCGGCCCGCAGACCGTTGAGCGCTTCACCGAACATCCCGTCGGCGCCCTGGTTGTACATGGCCCGGTGCTCGGGCGACGGCAACAGGACCGGCGAAGGAACGGCGTAGAAATAGGGAATTCCGAGCTTCTCGGCGACCGACCGCACCCCGATCGCGCCGGACAGCAGACCGCTCGCCACCACCGCGTCACAGCCTTCGGCGGCGGCGGGGATCTTCTCGAACTGCTCGGCAATCCCCGCGACAGCGGCCTCGGGCGACTCGGGCGGCCCGCCCAGCGCTCCCGCGCCTTCGAGCACCGGCTTGCCGACGACGACGTGCGGCACACCGACCTCGGCCAGGCGTGCGGCGTAGTCCGGCGGCGCGCACATCCGCACCTCGACACCGTCTTCCCGCAACCGCACCGCCAGTGCCACCAGCGGTTCGACCTCGCCGCGGGCTCCGTACGACCAAAACAACACGCGCATTTCGTATCCCCTGGAGTACTTCAGCGCCGGATCGCGGCGATGCCGACAGTGGCGTAGTTGATGGTGAAAGAGCCGCCCAGCTCGTCGATCGCCGAGCCGAGATACGTCAGGAACCGGGCGCGCGCGTCCTCCGCGAGATGGTTGAGACCGCCCTGCGTCGGGATCTGGTCCAGCCATTCGTCGCGGGTGCAGACCCGCGACCACGCGAACCGCAGTTCCTTCGGCTCGCTGAACGCCCCGGTCTTGAGGATGCCCTCGGCGGCCTTCACGTACTGCTTGGCATAGATCTGCTTGGCATACTCTTCGACGTCTTCTTCACCGTCCTTTTCGGACGGTGGTTCGAACTTCAGGTCGGGCATGGCGTGGCGGTACGCCTCCCCCTGCGCCGTCATGACGGCCTGCGGGAGTTCGAAACCGTTGTCGAACAACGCCAGCAGACCTTGGGGGGCCAGTACGCCCGCCACCTTGGCCGCGCCCGCGAACGGGTCCACCCAGTGCCAGGCGGTCCCCGAGACGACCGCGTCGAAGGTGCGGCCCGCCGGGTCCCAGTCCTCGAACTTGGCGACCTCGACGTCGAGGCCACGCCTGCGGGCGACCTCCGCCATCCGCGCGTCCGGTTCCACGCCGAGCACCGTGCAGCCCGCCGCCTGGAACGGACGCGACGAAAGACCGGTACCGCAGCCGACGTCCACGAAGTTCTTGCCAGGGCTCAAACCGACGACCCGGTCGACCAGTGCTTCGGGATAGCTGGGCCGGGCGCGGTCGTACCGTTCGGCGTCGAGGCCGAACCATTGCGCCATTTCCCGGTTCTCGTGCGGTGCAGCAGCCAGATCGGACATTTTCCTCACCCTGGTTAGGTTCACGATGGTCAAACGGAAACAGCCGGCTTCTTCCGGCTGACCGCGTCACGCAGGAGTTCCGCGGCCACCGTCGTGCCGTCGGTGCGGATCGAGCCCGCCACGGCCGCCGCCCGCTCCCGGATCTCCGGGGACAGTGCCTTGGCGAGCGCGGCCGACAGGGAATCGAAGGTCGGCGCCGGTCCGTACTCCTCGAACGCCACCCCGATGCCCAGTGCGGCCACCTGCTCGGCGAAGTACGGCTGGTCGGTGATCTGGGGCAGCACGACCTGGGGGACGCCCGCCCGCGCGGCCACGGTCGTCGTGCCCCCGCCCGCGTGATGAACGACGGCGGCCACCCGGCCGAACAAGGCCTGCAGGTTGGCCTCGCCGACGGCGAAGCAGTCGGCCCCGTCGTCGGGAAGCGCCAGATCGGCCCAGCCACGGGAAAGGACCACCCGATGGCCCTGGGCACGGATCGCCTCGATGGCCAGCTTCACGGTGCCGGCGGTCTCGGACGTGCTGCCGAAACCGACGTACACCGGCGGCGGGCCGGCGGCGAGGAAAGCTTCCAGCTCAGCGGAAAGCGGGCGTTCGTCGGGCAGGATCCACGCGCCGGTCTGCAGGGCGCCGAGTTCCGGCCGCGGCGGGGCCAAGGTCGGGTCGGCCGCCATCCAGGGCTGCTCGGTGAAGCCGTACTCGACGAGATTCCCCACCGGCGGCAGGCCGATCGCCGCGCGCCTGTCGTTGAGCGGGGCGGCGTACCGCTTGGCGAAGACCTCGTCGTAGAAGTCCCACAGCGCCCGGTTGTCGTCCATCGCCTCCTCGGGCGGACGGCCGTCGCCACGCGACAACGGCGGCGGGTAGTACGGCGACGGCAGGTAGATCGGGCAGTACGCGGCGTAGAAGTACGGGATGCCCAGCTTTTCGGCCACCGACCGCACCCCGAGGGCGGCGGACAGCACACCGGTCGCCAGCACCACGTCACAGCCTTCGGCGGCCGCCGGGACCTGGTCGAACTGCTCGCCGAGCTCTTCGGCCGGGCTCCGGGGTTCCGGCCCCTCCGCCGACTCCGACATCCCCCGCATCATCGCGCGCAAGGACTGGCCGACCGGCACCACCGGAACGGCGAACTCGGCCAGCCGCTCCTCGGTGTCCGGCGGCGCGCACACCCGCACCTCGGCGCCGAGCTCGCGCAACCGCACGGCCAGTGCGACCACCGGTTCGACGTCTCCGCGGAGTCCGGTCGTCGACAACAACACACGCATTTCGCATCCCCTGTTTTCGGACCGTGTGGTCACACGACTGTGGTCACACGACTGTGTGGTCACACGGAAACGGACGGCTTCTCCCGGTTGACCGCGTCGATCAGGAGTTTCGCGGCCACGGCGGCCCCGTCGGTGCGAACCGTGCCCGCCACGGCCGCCGCCCGCTCCCGGGTTTCCGGGGCGAGCGCCGTGGCGAGCGCGGCGGACAAGGAATCGAAGGTCGGGGTCGGGCCGTCGTGCGCCGCCCCGATGCCCAGTTCGGCCACCCGGCCCGCGAAGTACGGCTGGTCGGCGATCTGCGGGACCACGACCTGGGGAACGCCCGCACGGGTGGCCGTGGTCGTCGTCCCCGCGCCACCGTGGTGGACGGCGGCGGCCACGCGGCCGAACAGCAGCTGGTGGTTGCCCTCGCTCGCGGCGAAACAGTCGCCCCGGTCGTCGACCAGGGCCAGATCGGCCCAACCGCGGGAAAGGATCACGCGGCGGCCCTGGGCGCGGACCGCTTCGATGGCGATCTTGGCGGCCTCCTCGGGCGCGCGCATGCTGCCGAAACCGACGTACACCGGCGGCGGCCCAGCGGCGAGGAACGCCTCCAGGTCGGCCGCGAGGGGGCGTTCGTCGGGCAGGGTCCACGCACCGGTCTGGACGGCGTCGAGATCCGTCGGCTGCAACGGGGCCAGCGCCGGATCGGCCGCCAGCACCGGATGATCGGTGAAGCCGTACCGGAAGATGTCCTCGACCGGCGGCAAACCGATCGAGGCCCGTTGGGCGTTGAGCGGCTCACCGAATCGCCTGAGGGCGCTCTGGCTGTTCCTGTTCCACAGCGCCCGGTTGTCGGTCCCCTCGGGCGCGGGCGGCTCACCGAGCGGCGGCGGCGGCGCGTAATGCGGCGAGGGAATGAAGCGCGGGCAGTAAAAGCCGTAGAAATAGGGGATGCCGAGCTTCTCGGCGACCGACCGCACGGCGACCGCGGTGGCCAGCATCCCGGTCGCCAGCACCACGTCGCAGCCCTCGGCGGCCGCCGGGACCTGCTCGAACTGGACGGCGATCGCCTCGGCCGAGAGCCGCGGCCCGTCCTCGGGCGACGGCGGCTTCGCCCCCTTGATCGCGGTCCGGGTCGACTTGCCGACCGGCACCAGCGGCACGCCGACCTCGGCCAGCCGCTCCGAGGAATCCGGCGGCGCGCACATCCGCACCTCGGCGCCGGAGTCCCGCAGCCGCACCGCCAAGGCCACCAGCGGTTCGACATCCCCACGGCTTCCGGACGTCGCCAGCAACACGCGCATTCCGTGATTCCCCGTTCGTTAGGTTCTGTGATGGTTCAGGCCGGAACAGACGGCTTTTCCCGGCTGACCGCTTCACGCAGCAGTTCGACGGCGGCCGTCGTCCCGTCCTCGCGGATCGTGTCGGCGACGGCGATCGCCCGCTCCCGGGATTCCGGCGACAGGGCCGTGGTGAGCGCGGCGGACATGGCCTCGAAGGACGGGGCCGGGCCCTCGAGGGCGACACCGATCCCCAGTTCGGCGATCCGGTCCGAGTAGTACTGCTGGCCGACGATCGAGCGCACCACGATCTGGGGAGCGCCCCCGCGGGTGGCCACGTGCGTCGTCCCCGTGCCGTCGTGGTGGATGGTGAGGGCGACCCGGCGGAACAACTCCTGGAGGTTCACCTCGTCGACGGCGAAACAGTCGGCGCCCGCGTCGGGCAGGTCGAGATCGGCCCAGCCGCGCGAAAGGATCACCCGATGCCCCTGGGCACGGCTCGCCTCGATGGCGACCTTCGCCGCGTCGGCGGTCCCGGACGAGCTGCCGAAACCGACGTACACCGGCGGCGGCCCGGCGGCGAGGAACGCCTCCAGCTCAGCGGAAAGCGGGCGTTCGTCGGGCAGGATCCACGCGCCGGTCTGCACGGCCTCGTGCCGCGGTTCGAGCGGGGCGAGGATGGGATCCGCGGCCAGCAAAGGCTTGTCGGTGGAGCAGTAGTCGAAGAGGTTCTTCGCCGGCGGCAGGCCGATCTCGGCCCGCTTGGCATTGAGCGCGTCACCGAACAGCCCGTCGGCACCCTGGTTGTACATCACCCGCTGCGCCGCTTCGAGGTGGCTCGGCAGGTGGATCGGGCACAAAGCGACGTAGTGGTAAGGAATCCCGAGCTTCTCGGCGACCGAGCGCACGGCAACCGCACCGGACAGCAGACCGGTCGCCACCACGACGTCGCAGCCTTCGGCGACCGACGGCATCTGGTCGAACTGCTCGGCGATCCCGGCCGCCGCGAGGGCGGGATCGCGTCCCTCGCCGTCGTTCATCCCCCGGTCCGGGCGCGCGACCGGCACCAGCGGAACCCCGATCTCGGCCAGCCGCTCCGCGCTGTCCGGCGGCGCGCACATCCGCACCTCGGCGCCGGATTCCCGCAGCCGCGCCGCCAGCGCCACCAGCGGCTCGACGTCCCCTCGTGATCCACACGCCCACAACAACACGCGCATTTGGCTTCCCCTCTGCATTACCAGGTGACCGGCAACTGATCCGGGCAGTCGATGAAGGCGTTCCGGAGTTTCACTTCATCGGCGGAGACCGCCAGGCTCATGTCGGGGAATCGTCGCCACAGCGCCTGATAAGCCATCCGCAGCACCGTCCTCGCCACCGCCGCGCCGATGCAGTAATGGATTCCGTGCCCGAATCCGACGTCCGAAACCGAAGGGCGCCTCGCGTCGAGGACATTGGGGTTCGGGGTCAGCGCCTCGTCCCGGTTGGCCATCAGGATCGAGCACAGGACGTAGTCCCCCGCCTTGATCAGCTGTCCGCCGACGACGACGTCCCTCAGCGCCATCCGCGGATTCGGCTGCTGCACGGGCGAGAGATACCGCAGCAGTTCGTTGACCACGCGATCGGCTTCCTCGCGGCCTTCGAAGAGCATTTGTTTCTGCTCGGGGTGATCCAGCAGCGCGAGGACCCCGAACCCGAGCATCCCCGCGACGGTCTCGACACCGCCGAGGAGCAGCGCCGTGCAGAGACCCTTCAGCTCCTCGTCCGTGACGTTGTCCCCGTGCTCGCGCACGAGCATGCCGAGGAACCCTTCGTCGGGATCCTGGCGCTGCCGGGTGATGAGGCTGAGCAGATACCGGTTGAACGCCGCGCTGTCGGCCGCCCTCGCCTTGAAGCCGCGGCTGAGGTCGACGTTCCGCCTGATCCGGCGGATGAACTCGTTGCGGTCGTCCCGCGGAATGCCGAGCAGTTCGCAGAGAACCCCGCCGCCGACGGGATCGGCGAACAGTCCCTGGACGTCCGCGCCCGGTCCCTCCGCCTCCAGCTCGTCGAGACGATCGTCGATGAGTTCCTGGATCGCGGGTTCCAGCCGCCGGATCCGCCGGACGGTGAACTCCGGGGTCAGCATCTTCCGCAGCCGGGTGTGTTCCGGCGGGTCGTAGGTCGAGATCTGCCCGACGAACTGCGGCGCCATGGGCACGTCTTCGCCGTTGGTCGTCCTCGCCGCTTCCGCCTCGGTCAGCCGGGGCCGCGTCGTGAAGTTCTCGTGATCACCGAGGATCTTGCGCACGACGTCGTAGCCGAGGGCCTGCCAGACGTAGCCCGTGCCGAGCTGCGTGGACGCGTCCCCGAGAATCCGGACCAGCGGGCCCTTCTCGCGGAGGGCGAACATGTCCGCATGCGGATCGCAGTGCGTTCTCATCATGTAGTTCGCCGTCGGCTCCACGGCCGGCGCGACCTCGTCGATTGCGTGCTCCATACCGAGTGGAAGCTCCTTCATAGACCAGGAATTGCGGTCCGGCTGCGCGCCGCATCGCCATCTTCATCCGCGATCGGGCGGGAGGTCCAGCGCGCCGCCATGGACGTGGTCGTGGACCGGCGCCTCACCAAGCGACCATCAGGCTGGTGAGGCCGTAGGCCGGGGTGGTCAGGCGGAACATGGTGTCCTTCGCGGGATCCGCGAGCCTCAGCTCGGGGAAACGTTGCCACAGAAGGGTGAACACGGTCCGCAGTTCGAGACGGGCAAGGGAAGCGCCGAGGCAATGGTGGATGCCGTGCCCGAACGCCACATGCGGGACGGGCTCGCGCGCGAGGTCGAGGCGGTCCGGTTCCGGCAGCAGCGCGGAATCACGGTTGGCCATCGGGAGCGAGCAGAGGACGGTTTCCCCCTCCTTGATGACCTCCTCCCCGATGGTGACGTCCTCCATGGCCGTCCGGGGTGTCGGGGCGTACGGCACCGTCAGGTACCGGATCAGCTCGTCGACCGCGCGGTCCGCCGCCTGGCCTTCGCCCCGCAGCGCTTCGAGCTGCTCGGGATGCCGCAGCAGCGCCAGCACGCCGAGCCCGATCATGCCGGAGATGTTGTCGTCACCGGCCAGCATCACCTGAACGCAGAAGCCCCTCAGCTCCTCGTCGGTGGCCTCGTCGCCGTGTGCGGCGACGACCGCCCCGATCAGCCCTTCGCCGGGGTCCTTCCGGTTCCTGGCGATCATGGCCAGCAGATAGCGGGAGAACGCCTCGCCGGCGGCCGCCCGTCTCCGCTGGCTCAGCGAAGCGTCGAGATGTCCGTGACACAGCTTCAAAAACATGGCGCGGTCGTCCCGGGGAACCCCGATCAGCTCGCACAGCACGGCCCCCGGCACCTCGTCGGCGACGAGCTCGATCACGTCGGCGGGAGATCCCGCGTCCTCCATGGCGTCGAGCCGTTCGGTGACGATCTGCTCGATGTACGGCTCCATCCGCCGCATCTTGCGCAGCGTGAACCCGGGGGTCAGTTTCTGCCGCATCCGGGTGTGCTCGGGCGGGTCGTAGTCCATCAGGTTGCCGACCAGCTCGTTCGGCCGGAAGATGCCTTCCCCGCCGATCTCGTCCTGCTCGTGCCAACGGCGCCGCGTGCTGAACCGCTTGTGATCGCCGAGGACCTGCCGCACGACGGAATGTCCCGCGGCCATCCAGATGGTTTCGGCGTCCGCTCCGGATCCGACGGTGACCCTCGACAGTGGTCCGGCGGCGCGCAGTTCGTCCGCCGGATCGAGGTCCTGCCTGCGGATGTGGAGCGGGCGCGTGTCCTCACCACTCAATGGGGAGCTCCTCGATGTTGAACGGGGCCGGTTTGCCCGCCACGAACCGCAGTTCCTCTTCCGGGACCGCCAGCCGCAGCGACGGGAACCGGCGGGCCAGCACCGGCAGCGCCACCCGCAGTTCGAGCCTGGCCAGCGGAGCGCCGACACAGTGGTGGATGCCGTGCCCGAAGGCCAGGTGCCCCGGCGAGTTCTCCCGGGTGATGTCGAACTTGTCCCCGAGCGTGCGGTTGACCGCCAGCATCGAACAGGTCAGCACGTCACCGGCGCGGATGTCGTATCCGGCGATGTTCAGGTCGACGAGCGCTGTCCGGGGAGAAGGAGCCTCGACGATCGTCGGGTAGCGAAGGACTTCCTCGGTCGCGCTGTTCACCAGCTCCGGGCGCTCCTGGAGCAACGCCAGCTGGGCGGGGTTGGTCGCGAACAGGAGCACCGCCATCGCCAGCTGGGCGGCCATCTGCTCGACCGCCACGATCAGGATCGCCTCGGCGAGCCCCGAAAGCTCTTCGTCGCTGACCTTGTCCCCGTGCTCGCGCACGATGAAACCGATCAGTTCGTCGCCGGGATCGCGGCGTTCGCGGGCCGCGAGCTTTTCGCAGTAGTGGACGACGCCGAGGCTCGATTGGGCCCGCTGCTTGGGAATCCGGCTCTCCCGGCTGTCACGGATCATCCGCGACAGGTCGGCCTGGTCGTCGCGCGGGACGCCGAGGAACTCGCAGGCGATGAGCGCCGGGATGGGCCAGCCCGCGTACCGGACGAAGTCGATCGGCGAACCCATGCTCTCGAGATCGTCCAAGCCCTCTTCGAGGATCTCTTCGACGCGGGGCCGCAGCCGCTCGATCCGCCGGACGCTGAACGCCCCCGCCACGGTCCCGCGCAGGCGGGTGTGATCGGGCGGGTCGTAGGCCTGCAGGATCCCCGGCAGATGGGCCCGGTCCGCCTCGTCGTCGACCGGGCGCATCGAACTGAAGCGGGTGGCGTCGGCGAGGATCTCCCGCACCTCGTCGTAGCCGGTGACCAACCATTGCTTGCGGCCGTTCAGCCCCGTCTCCGTGTCGTACTCGTGGAGCGGCCCCTCCTTCTGCAACGCGCAGAGCTCCGGCGCCGGATCGAGCCGGACCCGCTGATGCGGCAAGGGAACTACCATGATTCTCCTCAGGCTTCTGGCGTTACCAGTCGAGCAGCAGGGCTTCCACGTCGAACGGTGGCGGCCCGAATTTGAGCTTGCGGTCGGGCTCGGCGAGCCTCAGCTTCGGAAAACGCAGGGCCAGCGCCGGAATCGCGACCCGGAACACCATCTCCGCCAGCGGCCTGCCGAGGCAGTGGTGGATACCGTGCCCGAACGCGACGTGCGGGGCCTTCTCCCGGGTGATGTCGAACTCGTCCTCCGGGGCCGGGAACTTCCCGCGATTCGCGCCCAGCAAAGAACACGTGACGGTGTCGCCCGCCTTGACGAGGCGGTCACCGATCAGCACGTCCTCCTTCGCGATGCGCGGGTGGAGCTTTTCGTCGGTGGTGAGGTACCGGGTCAGTTCTTCGAGCCAATCCGGGACGGTGTCCGGCTTTTCGCGGAGCAGGTCGAACTGCTCCGGGAAATCGGCCATCAGCAACGCGCCCGCCGCGAGGAACCGGGCCACCTGGTCGCCGCCCGCGCCCATGATGAACGCGGCCACCCCCGCCAGCTCCGCGTCGGTGATCTCGTCGCCGTGCTCGCGCACCACGACACCGAACAGGTCGTCACCGGGGTTGGTGCGGACGCGGGCCACGGCCTTGTTCATGTACGTCATGTACTTGTTGCCCGCCGCGTTGCGCCGTTTGTCCGTCCGCTCGGTCCGGCTGGCGTGCAAGGTGCGCGCCAGATCCGCCTGGTCGTCACGCGGGATGCCCAGGAAGTCGCAGGTCGCCGTCGTGGCGACGGCCCACCCGAACTGCGGGACGAAGTCCGCGGGGCCGCCCATGTCCTCGATGGTGTCGAGGACGTCTTCGACGATCTGCTCGACCTCCGGCCGGAACCCCTGCATCCGCCGGATGGCGAACGGAGGCGTCACCAGCCGTCGCAGCCGGGTGTGGTCCGGCGGGTCGTAGTGGGTGAGGAAACCGGGCCAGGCGATCCCGGCCGCGGTCCCGCCGTAGATCAGCCGTGCGCTGAACTTGTCCGAGCTGAGGACCTGCCGGACCTCGTCGTACCCGGTGGCGAGCCACGCGGTCCGGCGTTCCCCGGAATCCTCGGTGCCCAAAGCGGAAATGGGGCCCTGGTCCATCAGGGCGAGAAGTTCCGCACCCGGATCGAATCGGTCCCTCCGGTGGATTTCCAAGCCCCGGACGACGTTGAGCTCTTCGAACACGGCAGATCCTTTCGCCTCGACCAGCCGGGGCATGCGGAGTGGATGTTCCCGGTCGGCCGGACGAGCGTCGAGCTCGTCCAACCGACCGGCGGGCAAGGGTGGGCGCTTCTGTTCTCGGGGCGCGTCGCGCCGGTGCCGCGTTGCGAAAGCCACCTTCACAACGGTGAAGGTTGCGAAAGTGGCTTTCGCGTCATCGGCGCAAGCGGCCGCCGAGCTCGTCCAGCCATCCGGATCAGGGGTGGGACGCACCTGATCCTGAGCCCTTCGCGCCGGTGGCGTGTCGCGAAAGCCACTTTCGGGACGTCAGATGTCCCGAAAGTGGCTTTCGCGACACGGTCGCCGGAAGCTCGGGAGCGGCGAGGACGGTCTGTCGGGGTGGGCAAGGGTGGCCTGTTGCGAAAGCCACTTTCACAACGGTGAAGGTTGCGAAAGTGGCTTTCGCGTCATCGGGGCAAGCGGCCGCCAGGCTCGTCCAACCGTCCGCATTGAGCGGCTGGACAGCTCAGCTCAGCCGTTGACTTCCGCGATCAGGCTCTTCGGCCGGAGGTCGGTCCAGTTCTCCTCCACGTAGGCCAGGCATTCCTGGCGCGAGGCCTCGCCGTGCACGCGGGTCCAGCCGGCGGGCACCTCGGCGAAGGTCGGCCAGAGGGAGTGCTGGCCTTCGTCGTTGACGAGCACCAAGAAGGAACCGTCTTCGTTGTCGAAGGGGTTGGTCATGGTTTGTGTCCTTTCACGCACCCGGCCGGGGCCGGAGCTTCTCGGCGACGATGGACCCAATCTGGACCAGCGCCGCGGGTTGCACCATGTCGTAATGGTTGGTCGGGATCTCGTGGGGTTCGATGGCCCCGCTGGTGAAGTCCTTCCAGCCGGCGATCGCCTCGGAAACGGGCAGATGGGCCGGCCGGTCCTCGGAGGCGACGAACAGCAGGATGTCGCCCTTGAACGGCGTGGCGGTGTGCTGCGGCCCGACCTTCCAGAGGTTCCGCATCACGGCTTCCAGCCGTTCCTTGGCACCGGGTCCCTGGACCATTCCGCCCGCGAGTTCCAGATCCTGCTGCTTCCGTTTCTGCAGGCCGTCTTCGTCGCGCGAGGCTTCTTCGGTCACCGTGCCGGTCGCGTTCCGTCCCATGTAGACGGGGTAGGCGTCGAGCAGGGCCAGCAGGCCGACCTCTTCCCCGTCCGCTTCGAGCAACGCGGCCATCGCCTGCGCGATCCGTCCGCCGAGTGACCAGCCGAGCAGGTGGTACGGCCCGGTCGGCTGCACGGCGCGGATGTGCGCGAGGTAGTCGGCCGCCATCTCCTCGACGCTCTCGGGAAGCCGTTCGGTCCGGGCCAGGCCACGCGCCTGCACCCCGTAGACCGGCTGGTTCGCGGGAAGGTGCCGCAGCAGCGGCCCGTAGTTCCAGCTCAGGCCACCACTCGCGTGGACGCAGAACAGCGGCGGGCGGTCGCCACCGGCTTGCAGCGGCAGCAGGATCTCGTAGTCGCCCGTCTTCACCGCGGTGCTCGATCGCCGCCGCTCGCCCACCACGATCAAGGTCTTGGCCGCGGTCTTGCGGGCGAGCAGGCCCGTGTTCAGCATCCGGTGCCCCGCGTCCCCGAACGGGCAAGGTTCGCTCGGCCGTCCTGACTTGCCCGCGTCGACAGCCGGGCCGGTGACGTAGAGATCGCCGACCGCTCCCGGAGCGACGGGACGCCGCGCGTCGTCGAGCACGAGCGCGCCCAGCGGACCGTCCTCGGCCAGCGCGGCGACCACCGAAGGCACGTCACCGGACCAGCGCGCGGGCGCGATGGCCGGACGGCCGCGTTCGGTGTCGTCCAGGAAGAGGTCCAGGTCGCCGATCCGCCGCTGGGGATCCTCGGCCACCTGTTCCAGGACCCGGATCAGCCGCCGTGCCACCGATTCCGCCGTGGCTTCGTCGAACAGGTCCGCGGCGTAACGAAGAGTGCCTGCGAGGCCGTCCTCGTTGTCGTCCTCGTCGAGGCGCTCGGTGAGCGTGAACGCGAGATCGAGCTCGATGGCCTCGACCCCGCCCGGCTCGGCGCTGGTGCGCAGAGCGGGCAGTTCCGCCGCGTCCCACGCGCCGATGTCCTCCTCGTTCACCTCGAGTCCCACCTGGAACACGGGGTGACGCGAGAGCGAGGCGGGCAGGTCGAGCAGCTCGACGATCCGCTCGAAGGGAAGGTCCAGATGCGGACGCGCACCGCGGACCGCCTCCTGCACCCGGGTGACGACCTCCAGGAAGGTCGGGTCGCCCGAGAGATCCGTCCGCAGGGCGAACGGCCGCGCGAACGGGCCGATCATCGGCTCGAGGTCGATGAGGTCCTCGTCCCGCGGCAGCGTCGTGCCGATCACGAGATCCTCGCCCGCCCCGAACTTGGTCAGCAGCACGGCGAGCGCGGCGTGCACGACCTGGATCGTCTCCGCGCCGAGCCGTTCCACCGCTTCGGTCAACCGGTTGTACGGACCGGCGTCCAGCCGCAGCGCGACCGTGCCGGCCTTGCGCGACGGGACGGCGGGCCGCGGCCGGTCCAACGGGAGCACCGTCTCGCCGTCGATGCCGGTCAGGGTGTCCCGCCAGAAGACGACCTGCTCGTCGATCAGGCTGCCCTGCTCCCGGCCGTCGTCGAGAAGCCGCTGCTCCCAGAGCGCGTAGTCGGCGAACTGCAGGGCCAGCGGCGCACGCTCCGGGACGCGGCCCGAGCGCCGGGCGCCGTACGCGGCCGCCAGGTCACGGAAGAACACGTCCAGCGAGTCGTCGTCGGTGAGGATCCGGTGCACCCGCAGCTGCAGGACGTGTTCCTTTTCCGAGAGCGCGAAAAGGTCGCACCGCCACGGCACCTCACGGGTGAGGTCGAAGCCCGACTCACGACGCTCGGCGAGGAGCGCGGGAAGCTCGTCCTCGGTGACCGGGACCGGGGTCAGCTCGATCGCGGAAGCCTCGTGGACCTGCTGGTGAACGCTCTGCGCGTCACCGGGGAAGGTCGTGCGGAGGACTTCGTGCCGGGCAGCGACGTCGCCGAGCGCGGCCGCCAGCGCGGGCACGTCGAGCCTGCCGCGCAGCCGCAGCGCCACCGCGACCTGCAGACCGGCGGTCTCCTCCCCGGGACTGGCCAGCAGCCAGGCACGGAGCTGCCGGGCGGTGAGCGGCACCCGGTCCGGCCGTTCGACGGCCTCCAGCGCGGGACGCGACTTCGCCGCGAGCGCCCTGGCGACACCGGCGGGCGTCGGCGAGGAGAACAGCTGCCGGATGGGCAGGTCCACGCCGATCACCTCGCGGATCCGCGCGATGAGCCGCATGGCCAGCGCGGAACTGCCGCCGAGGTCGTGGAAGGCGTCGTCGACACCCACGTGGTCGACGCCGAGGATCTCGGAGAACAGCTCGCAGAGGACCTTCTCGGACTCGCTTTCGGGCGCCTTCTCCGACGCGCGTCCCGCGAGATCCGGGGCGGGCAGTGCCCGGCGGTCCACCTTCCCGTTGGGCGTGACGGGCAGCCCGGGCAGGGCGACGACCGCCATGGGGACCATGTACGCGGGCAGGACCAGACCCAGCTGACGCCGGATCTCCTCGGGTCCCGCGTCACTGCCGTCGGAGACGAAGTACCCCACCAGGCGCTTCTCGCCCGGCTGGTCTTCGCGCGCCATGACGACCGCTTCGACCACTCCCGGCTGGACGGCCAGCACGGACTCCACCTCGCCGAGCTCGACCCGGTAACCGCGGATCTTCACCTGGTCGTCGGCGCGTTCGAGGAACACGACCTCGCCGTCACGGGTCCAGCGGGCCAGGTCGCCGGTGCGGTACATGCGTTCGCCCGGCAGGAACGGGCAGGCCACGAACCGCCCGGCCGTCAGGTCCGGGCTGCCGAGATATCCGCGGGCCAGCCCCGTGCCCGCGATGTACAGCTCGCCCGCCACCCCCGGCGCCACCGGGCGCAGGAAGGCGTCGAGGAGGTAGATCCTGCGGTTCGTCATCGGGTGACCGATCGGCAGTTCGCGATCGACCACGTCGCCGGGCTCGATCGGGAGCCACGTCGCGCACAGGGTGGTCTCGGTCGGTCCGTAGGTGTTCCGCACCCGCAGGCCGGGCTGGGCCCGCCGCAGGTTTTCCACGGACTGCGCGGGAACCACGTCCCCGCCGGTGCCGATCTCGACCAGGCCCTCGAAGCACTCCGGGGACGTTTCCGCCAGGGCGCGGAAGGTTCCGGCGGTGAGGTGGACGAAGTTCGCGCCCCGGGCGACGGCCTGCCGCACCCCGGCCGCGTCCAGCACGCCCGGCTCGGTGAGCAGGACCCGCGCGCCCGTGGCGAGCGGCACCCACATCGCGTAGAGCGAAGGGTCGAAGACGTGCGTCGCGTGCATCAGCACGCCGTCGCCAGGGCCGATCTGCCAGCCCGAGTCGCCCGCGAGGCCCGCCACCGCACCGTGCGGGATCCCCACGCCCTTAGGCAGTCCAGTGGATCCCGAGGTGTACATGACGTACGCCAGGTCGTCGGCGGACGGCCGCTCCGACGGCGCCGTCGCGGCGGTGGCGGCGACGGCGGCGCGCGTCTCCGGAGCGTCGAGGACGATCGCGCCCTCGGGCACGACTCCGCTGGTGGCCTCGGTGCACAGGACGACCGAGACCTCGGAATCGCCGAGGAGGAACGCGATCCGCTCGGCCGGATATTCGACGTCGACCGGGACGTACGCGGCGCCCGCCTTCCAGATCGCCAGGAACGCGATCAGCAGGTCCGGGGACCGCTCCATGGCCACCCCGACGCGGTCGCCGCGGGTGACGCCGCGTCCGGCGAGATGGCCGGCCAGCCGGTTCGACGCCTGGTCGACCTCGGCGTAGGTGAGGTTCGACCCGGCCGCGTCGGTGATCGCCACCGCGTCGGGTGCCTCGGCCACCCGCCGGGCGAACAGCTCGACCACGGAATCACCCGGCACCGGGCCCGCGGTCGCGTTGAAGTCGTCCACCACCAGGGCGCGCTCGCCCTCGCTCAGCAGCGTCAGGCGGCCGACGAGGACCTCGGGTTCGGCGACCAGGCGCTCCAGGACGCGGGCCAGCGCGCCCACGACCGATTCGCCCACCGTCCGGTCGAAAAGACCCCGGTCGTAGTCGAGGATGAGCGGCATCTGCTCACCCGGGCCGGTGACCAGGGTGAACGGGTAGTGCGAGGAGTTGCGGCCGCGTTTGACCGGGCGCAGGGTCAGGCCGCCGTGCTCCTGGCCGAGGCCCTTGCGGGGGAAGTTCTCGTAGATGACGAGCGTGTCGAAGACCGCGCCGGGTCCGACGACGGCCTGCACGTCCTGCAGGCCGAGATGCTGGTGGGCCATCAGGGCCGACTGGTCGCGCTGCAACTCGGCGAACAGGTCGACGGCCCGCCGCGCGCCGTCGAGCCGGACCCGCACCGGCAGCGTGTTGAGCAGCTGGCCGACCATCGACTCCACGCCCGCCAGCTCGGCGGGACGCCCCGAGGCTGTCGCACCGAAGACGACCTCGGTCCGGCCGGCGAGCTGCGACAGCACGACGGCCCACGCGCCCTGCACGACGGTGTTGAGGGTGAGGTCGTGCCCGCGCGCCAGTTTGGCCAGCCCGTCCGTCACCTCGGTGGACAGCTCGACCACCGCCGTGTCGATGTCGGGCACCCGGGACGGATCGGCCGGGGCGACCGCGGTCGGCGTGTCCAGCCCGGTGAACTCTTCCCGCCAGGCGGCCCTGGCCACTTCCTTGTCCTGCTTGCCGAGCCAGGCGAGATAGTCCCGATAGGACACTGTGGGCGGCAACCCGGAGGCGTCTCCGCCCGCCGCGTAGATCGCGGCGAGCTCGCGGTGGATGATCGGCATCGACCAGCCGTCGGTCAGCACGTGGTGGAGCGTGTGCACGAGCCGGTGGCGGTCCGGGCCGAGCCGGATCAGGTGCAGCTTCATCAGCGGTGCCACCTCGATGCGGAGGCGCTCGGCCAGCTCGTCCGCGGCGAGCCGGTCCACCTCGCTCTCGAGGATTTCGTCCGGCAGCCCGGAGAGATCCGTTTCCCGCCAAGGGATTTCGGCGTCCCGTGTGATGACCTGCACCATCTGCGCGCCGCTGACGTAACGGAAACAGGCCCGCAGCGCGGCGTGCCGGTTCACGAGAGCCTGCCACGTCGCCCTCAGCAGCGCGGCGTCCAGCGGGCCGTCGATGCCGTAGACGGTCTGCACGGTGTAGGTGTCAGGACCGTCGTCGTCGAGGGCGGTGTGATAGAGCATTCCCTCCTGCAGCGGGGAAAGAGGCCAGACGTCCTCCACGCTGGAACGCGGCTTCGCGCGGGTGTCGTCAACGGTCACGATCTGCTCCTTAGAAGAAAGCGGGGTCATTCGCCGGCCAACCCGGCCTCGAGTTGTTCCAACTGGTCAAGGGAAAGAGCGACGAGCGCGCCCCCGGCGGGTTCCGGCTCCGGAGTGGTCTCGTCTTCGGCGGGGATCTCCTTGACGAGCGTCGCCAGCCGTTCCGGTGTCTTCTCTTCGAACACCTGCCACGGGCTCAGTTCCAGCCCTTCCCGGCGTGCCCGCGCCGACAGCTGCATCGAGATGATCGAGTCGCCGCCGAGTTCGAAGAAGCTGTCGTCGGCACCCACCCGGTCGAGGCCGAGCACTTCCGCGAACAGCCCGCACAACTTCGACTCCATCGCCGTGCGCGGATTCCGCCCGGAAGTCATCCCGGAGAAATCGGGGGCGAGGAGCGCCCGGTGGTCGAGCTTGCCGTTCGGGGTGAGCGGCATCCGGTCCAGCGCGACGAAAGCCGCGGGCATCATGTACTCCGGCAGGCTTTCCGCCGCCAGCTCGCGCAGCACGGACGTCAGCTCCGCGGGCGCCTCCGCCGACGGCACGACGTACGCCACCAGCTGCTTGTCACCCGGTCCGTCCCGGTGCACGGCGACCACCACCTGGGCGACCCCCGGATGCTCCGCCAGCACGGCCTCGATCTCGGCGGGCTCGACCCGGTAACCGCGCACCTTGACCTGCGCGTCCGCCCGGCCGACGAAGATCAGCTGGCCGTCGGTGGCCCAGCGGAACCGGTCGCCGGACCGGTACATGCGCTCGCCCGGCGAGAACGGATCGGCGACGAACCGTTCCGACGTCAGGCCCGGACGCCCGAGGTAGCCGCGGGCGAGTCCGACTCCCGCGATGTAGAGCTCGCCCGCCACGCCGGGCGGCACCGGCTGCAGGAACGCGTCGAGCACGTAGTGCCGCACGTTCCGGATCGGGCCGCCGAGCGGGACCACGTCGTGTCCCGGCGAGAGCGGGGCGCTCATCGTCGAACAGATCGTCGTCTCGGTCGGACCGTAGGCGTTGATCATCCGGCGGCCCGGCGACCAGCGGTCCACCAACGCGGGTGGCAGCACCTCGCCGCCCGTGAGCACGGTCCGCAGGGTGTCCGGCAGGTCGTCTTCGACAGCCAGCACACTCGGCGAAACGGTCAGATGCGTGATCCCCCACCGGCGCAGCGCGTCGCCCAGCGTCACCCGGGGCGGCATGCTCTCCGCGTCGGGCAGCACCAGCGTCCCGCCCGCCAGCAGGGCCATGAACAACTCGGAGACGATGGCGTCGAAACCGATGGCGGACAACTGGAGTACCCGCGACGAAGACGTCACGCCCATCCGCTCGATATGCGCGGTCGCCAGGTTGCCGAGCCCGGAATGGGTGACCATGACGCCCTTGGGCACCCCGGTCGAACCCGACGTGTAGATCACGTACGCCGCGTCGCTCGCGGCCACGTGCGGCAACGCCACGCCCGGATCGGCGGCGGGCAGGTCTTCCAGCTCCAGCACCGTGCCCGCGAACTTCTCCGGTACGACCGCGCGGGTCGCCTTGGTGCACACCAGCACCTCGGGCGCCGAACTCTCCAGCATCAGCTCGATCCGCTCACGCGGATAGTCCGGGTCGACCGGGACGAACGCCCCGCCGGCGAAGGACACCGCCATCAGCGTCACCGCCAGTTCGGCCGAGCGGCCGACGACGACACCCACCCGGGTCTCGCGCCGGATACCCAGCCCCACGAGCAGTCGCGCCAGCGATTCCACCTCGCCGAGCAGTTCACCGAACGACAGGCGCCGGGCGGCGTCCTCCACCGCCGGCGCGTCCGGCGACCGCTCGGCCTGCCTGCGGAACAGCACCGGCAGGGCCTCGGCTTCGAACGGCTCCTCGGTCCGGTTCCAGTCGTCCACCACCAGGCGGCGCTGCTCCGGGCCGATCAGCGCGACCCGGCCCACCGGGATCCGCGGTTCGGCCACGACCTGCTCCAGCGCCCGGACGATCGACGCGACGAACCCGTCGATCCGGGTCCGGTCGAACACGTCCGGCCGGTAGATGACCTCGCCGTGGACGCCGCCGCCTTCGGACGCGCGGAGCGACAGCGGATAGTGCCCGGTGTCGTCCGGGATCCCGGCGGGACGCAGGGCGAGGACTTCGGGGTCGTCGGACGGGAGCGGCGGGGGCGGGTAGTTCTCGAACACCACGATCGTGTCGAAGGCCGCGCCGGAACCGGCGAGCTGGTTGATCTCGGTCAGCCCCACGTGCTGGTGCGGCATCAACGCGACCTGGCGTTCCTGCAGATCCGTCAGCATGTCGAGGAACGGCCGGTCGCCAGTGAGGCGAGCGCGGACCGGCAGCATGTTCATGAACAGGCCGACCGCGGACTCGACGCCGGGGATGTCGATCGGGCGCCCGGCCACCGTGGTGCCGAAGACGACGTCGTCGCGTCCCGTCAACCGCGCCAGCAACAGCGCCCAGACCCCCTGGAAAAGCGTATTCGTCGTCACGCCGTGCCCGCGGGTGAACTCCGCCAAGCGATGGCTCAGCGCGTCGTCGAGTTCGAAGCGCACGCGGTCGGGCTCGATGGGCACGGCGATCGCGTCCGGGGACACGACGTGGGTCGCCTCGTCCAGCCCCGCGAGCTCGGTCCGCCACGCCTCCCTGGCGGCTTCCTTGTCCTGGCGGGCGAGCCAGGCGAGGTAGTCCCGATAGGACGTCGGGACCGGCAGGGTCCTGCCGTCGCCACCGGTTTCGTACGCCGTCATCACCTCGACGAGGAAGACCGGAAGGGACCAGCCGTCGGCCGAGATGTGATGCGACCTGAGGATCATCCGGTGCTCGCGGTCCCCGAAGCGCACGAGGTGCAGGTGCAGCAGCGGCGCCTTCGTCAGGTCGAACCGCTCCGCGTGCGACTCCTCCGCGAGGCGGGCGAATTCCGCCAGCGCCTCGTCCTCGGGCAGGTGGGACAGGTCGGTCTCCACCCAGGGCAGCGTCACGTCGCGGGCGACCGCCTGGACGGCCACGCCGGACCCGAGCTGGTGAAAACTCGCCCGCAGGGCCGGGTGCCGGTCGAGAAGGGTCTGCCAGGACGCCCGGAACCGGGCGGCGTCCATCGGGCCGTCGAGGAGGATGTCGCGGATACCGGCGTAAACGTCCGGGCCGCGCTCGTCGACGGCGTGGAACAGCAGGCCTTCCTGAAGCGGGGAAAGCGGCCAGATGTCGTGCAGGCCCGGGACGACTGCCTCGACCTCCACCACCTCTCGCTGGGTCAGCGTGGTGAGCGGGAAGTCGGAGGGCGTGTGTCCCCCGGCGCTGTCGTCTTCGGCGACGTGAGTGGCGAGGCCGGTCAGCTGGTCGAGCCAGGCCTTCGCGAGCGATTCCGCCTCGGTCTCGCCGAGCAGCCGTCCGGCCCAGGTCACGGTCAGGGTGAACTCGGGGCCGTCCTGGGTGTCCAGCACGACCGCGTCGATCTCGACGACGTGCCGCAGCGGCAGATCTTCTTCCGCCACCCCACCGATGGTTCCCGCCAGCTGCCAAGGCTCCGCGTCACCGTCGGGCCGCGGTGAGAAGCGGCCGAGGTAGTTGAACCCGATCTCCGCCGTCGGCAGCGCCGCCAGCGCCTTCCCGGTCCCGGCGTCGAGATACCGCAGCATCCCGTAGCCGAGCCCGCCGTCGGGCACCGCCCGCACGTTCTCCTTGACCTGCTTCAGCAGGCGACCGGCCGCAGCGCCGCCCGCGATCGCGTCGGCCGGGTCCGCCCCGGTGGTGTCCAACCGGACCGGATGGACATCGGTGAACCAGCCGAGCGTCCGCGAAAGGTCCATCTCGTCGAGGGGCTGACGGCCGTGGCCTTCGACGTCCACCACGACGGAGGTTCCGCCGCGCCACTGGACCACCGCGCCGGCCAGGGTGGCCAGCAGGACCTCGTGCACGCCGCAGTGGAAGGCCGAAGTGGCCTTCTCCGCGAGCACGCTCGCGCGGTCCCGCGGCAGGGTCCACGACCGGCGTCCCGAGGTCGCGATGGTGTCGAGCCGGGGATCGAGCTCCCCCACCCGCGCCTGCGCGCCGTCGAGGATCCCGGTCCAGGTCTCCAGCTCTCCGGTCCGGATCGCCGCCTGATCGGCCAGCGTCCGCGCCCAGCGCCGGAACGAAACGGGCGGCGGGTCGAGCACAGGTTCCCGGCCCGCGGCCGCGGCTTCACAGGCCAGTTGCAGATCCGGCAGCAGGACACGCCACGACACGACGTCGACGGCGAGGTGATGCGCGGCCACCACGAGCCGTCCCACGCGGCCGGGTCCCGCGTCCACCCACACCGCCTGGAGCATCAAGCCCGCGGCGGGGTCCAGCCGTCCGGCCGCTTCGTGGGCGCAGCGGTCCGCGACCTCGTCCAGGTCATCGGCACCGGCTTCGACCCGCTCGACCAGCGTCGCCGCGTCGACCGTTCCCCGCTCGGCCACGACCAGCCGAGGCTCTCCCCCGGTCTCGACGACCCGGCTCCGCAGCAGGTCGTGGGCATCGATCAGCGCGCCCAAACCGGCCGTCAACGCCTCCAGCGACAGGTCGCCGGGCGCTCCCGCGGTCACCCACTGCGCCAAGGCGCCCCGGGTCAGCGCGCCGGGATCGCGTTCGAGCAGAGCACGCACCACCGGCGTCCACGGGACTTCGCCGACACCGTCGTCGAGGACGGCGTCGATCTCACCGCCGCGCTCCGCGACCGCCGCGATGCCCGCGGGCGTCTTCTGCTCGAAGACCTGCTTCGCGCCGAAAACGAAGTCCTCGCGCCGGGCGCGGGCGGCCAACCGCATCGAAAGGATCGAGTCGCCACCGAGCTCGAAGAAACTGTCGTCGGCGCCGACGTGGTCCAGCCCGAGGATCTCGGCGAACAGGTCGCTCAGCACCCGCTCGGCCTCGGTCCGAGGCTCGCGACCGGTGGACTTCCCGGTGAATTCGGGAGCGGGCAAGGCCGCGCGGTCGATCTTCCCGTTGAGGGTCAACGGGAACGTGTCCAGCACCAGCACCACCGCGGGCACCATGAACTCCGGCAGCCGCTCCGCTAGCGACGCGCGGACCTCGCCGGATTCCAGCGCCTGTCCCGATTCCGCGGTCACATAGGCGATCAGCCGCTTCTCACCGGGACGCTCTTCCCGTGCGACCACGACAGCCTGCGCGACGTCGGGCACCTCGGTCAGCACGGCCTCGATCTCGCCCGGCTCGACGCGGTAACCGCGGATCTTCACCTGGGAGTCGGCCCGTCCGGCGAACACCAGCTCGCCCTGCTCGGTCCAGCGGCCCAGGTCGCCGGTGCGGTACATCCTCTCGCCTGCCGCGAACGGGTTGGCGAGGAATCGCTGCGCCGTCGCTCCGGCGGCGCCCAGATAACCGTGCGCCAGACCGGCTCCGGCGAGGTACAGCTCACCGGTCACGTTCGGGGCCACCGGCTGAAGGAACGCGTCGAGCACGTACGCCTGCCTGCCGGCCAGCGGTCCGCCGATCGGCAGGGTGCTCCCCGTTTCCGCCCCGGGTTCGAGGACGAGCCAGGTGGCGCACAAGGTGATCTCGGTGGGGCCGTAGAGCTGCCGGAACCGGACGTCCGGGCAGGCACGCCGCATCCGGGCAACGGAGGCGAGCGGCACCGCGTCCCCGCCGGTCAGGATCTCCCGCAAGCCGGTGAAGGACTCCGGTGCTTCCTCGGCCACCACGCGGAAAGTCCCGGCCGTCAGGTGGATGGTGGTCACGCCGCGTTCGATCGCTTCCCGCACCCGCTGCGCGTCGACCGCGCCCGGTTCCGCGACCAGCACGCGGGCCCCGCTCACCAGCGGCACCCAGATCTCGACCAGCGACGCGTCGAACGCGTGCGAAGCGTGCAGCAGCACACAATCGCCGGGGCCCTGCGACCAGCCGGGGTCGCCCGCCAGGGCCGCCACGCTGCCGTGCGGTACCGCGACCCCCTTGGGCAGGCCGGTCGATCCCGACGTGTACATCACGTAGGCCACGTCATGTGCTCCGGCGGTGAAAACCGGTGCCTCGTAAGAGGTTCCCGCGATCTCCGGCGCGTCCACGACCACCGGCTCGACGCCGTCCGGAACCGCGCCGCGGCTCGCTCCCACGCAGAGCGCCACCGCCGCACCGGAATCGGCCAGCATCCGTTCGATCCGTTCCGCGGGGTAGTCCACGTTCACCGGGACCTGCGCGGCTCCCGCCTTCCAGACCGCGAGAAGCGCCACCAGCAGGTCCGCGCCGCGTTCCATCACCACGCCGACCCGGTCACCGCGCCGTACGCCGATCCCGGCGAGATACCCGGCCAGCCGGTCGGACTCCCGGTCGAGTCCGGCGTAGGACAGCGTGCGTTCCCCGTCGACGACCGCGACCGCGTCCGGCGACTTCCGCGCCTGACTCCGGAACAGCTCCGGCACGGTCGTCCCGCGCACCGCTTCACCGGTCGAGTTCCAGAGCTCCACCACCGACGCACGCGCCGGTTCGCTCGTGACGGCCAGCGTGCCGACGGGCCGCGAAGCCTCCGACGCCACCAGTTCCAGGACACGCACGACCTGCCTGGCGATCTCGGCCGCCGTTTCCCCGCCGATCCGGTCGGGCCGGTAGGCCACGCGGATCTGCAGGGTCTTCCCCGGCGAAACACTCATGGCCAGCGGATAGCTGGTGCCGGTCCGGGTGCGGACCGAGCTGATCGCGACACCGCCGTCGTCGCCGAGACCGGCGGCGTCGTGCGGGTAGTTCTCGATCATCACGATGGTGTCGAAGACCGCGCCCGCGCCTGCCGCCTTCTGGACCTGCGAAAGCCCCAAGTACTGGTGTTCCGTCAACGCGGACTGGCGTGCCTGAAGGTCTTGGAGCAGGTCCAGCACCGGCTGGCCGCCGTCGAGGCGGACCCGGACCGGGATGGTGTTGATGAACATCCCCA
The DNA here is from genome assembly GCF_002849735.1 of Amycolatopsis sp. BJA-103. GTDB lineage: Bacteria > Actinomycetota > Actinomycetes > Mycobacteriales > Pseudonocardiaceae > Amycolatopsis. Next base: position 9,280,085 of record NZ_CP017780.1, on the reverse strand, counting down.
CCATCTGCTCGACGTCCGGCACCTCGGCGGGCCGCCCCGACGTCACGGTCCCGAAGACGACGTCCGTCCGGCCAGCCAGCCGCGCCAGCACCAGCGCCCAGGCACCCTGCACGATCGTGCTCAGCGTCAGGCCGTGGCCGCGGGCGAAACCGGTGAGGTTCCGCGTCGCCTCCTCGGGCAGCCATTCGGCGTGCTCACCCGGTACCACCATCGCCTTGTCGGCATCGGCGTCGACGACGGTCGGTTCGTCCGACCCGGCGAGTTCGGCTCGCCACGCTTCCCGCGTCGCCTGCTCGTCCTGGCGGCTCAACCACGCCAGGTAGTCCCGATAGGACGGTGACCTCGACGGGCCCTGTCCACCGGCGTAAGCGATCGAGACCTCGCCAAGGACGAGCGGTGTCGACCAGCCGTCCAGGAGAACGTGGTGCGACGTCAGGACGAGCCGGTGCGTGTTCGCGCCGAGCCGGATCAGCAGCAGCCGGAGCAGCGGCGCCTCGGTCACGTCGAACCGCTTCGCCTGGTCCTCCGCGAGCAGCCGTTCGATCTCCTCGACCGCCGCGGCCTCATCGAGCCGCGACAGATCCGCTACGCGCCAAGGGATCTCGACCTCGGCCGCGACGACCTGCACCGTTTCGCCGGAGCCCAGCTGGTGGAAGCTCGTCCGCAGCGAGTCGTGCCGCGCGACCACCTGGTTCCACGCGGTGCGCAGCCGCTCCGCGTCGAGCGGTCCGTCGAGATCCAGGATCCGCTGGCTCTGATAGACGTCGACGTCGTCCTCGGCGACCGCCCGTTCGAAGAGCATTCCTTCCTGGAGCGGCGAAAGCGGCCAGATGTCCGTCAGCCCCGGCGTCGCGGCTTCCAGCTCCGCCACGTCCCGCTGCGCGAGTGCGACGAGGCCGAAGTCGGACGGGGTGTGCCCGCCCGCACGGGGATCCTCGGCGAGGGCCGCGAGACCGGTCAGCATCTCCAGCCAGGCCTCACCGAGGCGCTCGACCGTCGCGGGGTCGAGGTCCTGTCCGTCGATGGCGAGCGCGAGCCGGGGCCCTTCCGGCGTGTCCTGGACTTCCGCGCCGACCTCGACGGGGTGGGCGAGGATCATGTCCGGGCCGCCACCGAGCGGCCCTTCGCCCGCCTGCTGCCATGCCCTGTCCTTGACGGAAAGGCCTGTCCGGCCCAAGTAGTTGAAGCCGATCGGCGCCGACGGCAGCTCGGCCAGCCTCGCCCCGGTGTCGGGGTTGAGGTAGCGCAGCAGCCCGTAGCCGAGTCCGTCCCCGGGGACGGCGCGGATCTGTTCCTTCGCGGCCTTCAGCAATCGCCCGGCCGCCGCGTCACCCGCCGCCACGGCGTCGAGATCGACCTCGGCGAGGTCGAAGCGGATCGGGTGAACGCTGGTGAACCAGCCCACGGTGCGCAACAGGTCTTCGCCGTCGGCGGCTTCGCGCCCGTGACCTTCGACGTCCACGAGCAGCCCAGTGTCAGTACCCCGCACCCGCGCCACCGCACCCGCGAGCCCTGCCAGCAGGACGTCCTGGATCCCGCAGTGGAAGGCGCCCGGCAACCGGGCCAGCAACCCGCTCGCCGCGGTGCCGGACACCGTCGAAGACCATGAGTGCGACTTCCCGGTGCCCTGCTCGAATCCCGTGTCCGCGCCGTCCAGGAGGGCGGCCCACCGATCGGTTTCGGCCACGGTGCGCTCGCTGAGCGCCTGCTCCGCCAGCCGCCGCGCCCACTGCCGGTACGACGTCGTCGCGGCGTCGAGGACGGGGGTCCCGCCCGAGCTCGCTTCATCGTAGGCCGTGCGCAGATCCGGCAGCAGGATTCCCCACGAGACCGCGTCGACCGCCAGGTGATGCGCCACCAGCGCCAACCGGCCTGGCTCGGCGTTCCCCGCGTCGACCCAGACGGCCCGCACCATGATCCCCGCCGCCGGGTCCAGCGTGCCCGTCGCCGTCCTGACCTCGCGTTCGGCGATCTCGTCGAGGTTCCCCGGACCGGCCTCGACCCGCGTCACCAGGCCGGCCGCGTCCACCGCACCCCGCTCGGGCACCAGCAGCCGTCCGCCGGACTCCGCCCGTGCCCGCAGGACGTCGTGCGCGTCCAGCACCGCTCGCAGGGCCGTGACCAGCGCGCCCTGGTCGAAGCCCGCCGGGGTGACGACCACCCGCGCCTGCGCGAAACCGGGGCGCACCGCGTTCTCACCGAGGGCCAGCATCACCGGCGTCATCGGGATCTCGCCAACGCCACTGTCCACTGTGGATGCTTGGGCGGGCTGTGCTTCCGCGGCCAGCGCCGCCAGCCTGCCGGGGGTCCGGTGCTCGAATACCAGCCGCGGCGTCAGGGAGATTCCCTCGCGACGCGCACGGGCGGCCACCTGCATCGACGAGATCGAGTCTCCGCCCAGTTCGAAGAAGCTGTCCTCGACCCCGACCCGGTCCAGTCCGAGCACCTCGGCGAACACTCCACAAAGGACTCGCTCGTCCTCGGTCTCCGGTTCCCGTCCCACCGACTTCGACGAGAAGTCCGGTTCGGGCAGCGCTTGGCGGTCCACCTTCCCGTTGACCGTCAGCGGCAACTCGTCCAGCACCAGCATCGCGGCCGGGATCATGAACTCGGGCAGCGTTTCGGCGAGCTGTCCGCGCAGCACCGCCGGGTCGAGGGCCTGTCCCGCTTCGGCGACCGCGTAGCCGATCAGCTGCTCGTCACGGGCGATCACGACGGCCTGACCGACCCCGGGCAACCGGGCGAGGGCCACCTCGATCTCGCCGGGTTCCACCCGGTACCCGCGGATCTTCACCTGGTCGTCGGCCCGGCCGGCGAACGCCAGCGTGCCCTGTTCCGTCCAGTACGCCAGGTCCCCGGTCCGGTACATCCGCTCGCCGGGCAGATGCGGGTCCGCGACGAACCGCTCGGCCGTCAACGCCGAACGCCCCAGATAGCCTTGCGCCACACCGGCTCCGGCGACGTACAGCTCACCGGGCAGTCCCGGCGGCACGGGCCGCAAGAACGCGTCGAGGACGTGGACGCGCCGCCCCGCGAGCGGACGGCCGATCGGCAGTACCGATCCCGTCTCGTCGCCGGGTTCGAGCAGCCACCACGTCGCGCACAGCGTGGCCTCGGTCGGACCGTAGAGATGGCGCACCCGGACGTCCGGGCAGGTCCGCCGCACGCGCTCCACCGCCGCGAGCGGCACCGCGTCACCACCGGTCAGCACCTCGCGCAGCCCGGCGACCGATTCCGGCGACTCCTCGGCCAGCACCCGGAAGCTGCCGGCGGTCAGGTGCGCGGCCGTGACCCCGGCCGCCACATAACCGGCCAGCGCTTCGCCGTCGACAGCGCCCGATCCGGCGAGCACCACCCGGGCGCCCGAAAGCAGCGGCACCCACAGTTCGAACAGGGAGATGTCGAACGCGTGCGAGGCGTGCATCAGCACCGCGTCGCCGGGACCCACGCCCCAGCCCGGCTCACCGACCAGTGCCGCGACGTTGCCGTGCGACACCGCGACGCCCTTCGGCATCCCCGTCGAGCCCGACGTGTACATCACGTAGGCGACGTCATCGGCGGTCGCACCGGTCGACAGGCGAGCGTATTCCGCCACGGCCCGCCGGGTTTCCGGCTCGTCGACGACGATCGGCTCGAGCCCGCCGTCCAGCACCGAGTCCCGGTGCGCCTCCGTGCACACCACCGCCGACGGCTCCGCGTCCGCCAGCATGAACTTCACGCGTTCCGCCGGATAGGCCGGATCGACCGGGATGTAGGCCGCCCCCGCCTTCCACACCGCGAGCAGGGTCGCGATCAGCTCGGGCGACCGGTCCATCACCACGGCGACCCGGTCCCCGCGCCGGACTCCCTTGCCGCTCAGGTACCCGGCGAGCCGCTCCGCGCGCTCCGCCAGTTCCCCGTACGACAGCGTCCGATCACCCTCGGCGACGGCCGTCTCTTCGGGACGGCGCTCGACCTGGGTGCCGAAGAGTTCCAGGGCCAGCCGGTCCGGCTTCGCACCGGATGCCTCTCCCCAGCGGCCGACCACCTCGCGTTCGGCCGGGTTCGTCACCTCGACGTCGGCCACCGTGAGGTCGCCCGCCCGCGTCAGCTGACGCAGCACCCCCGTGAACCGCTCGACGATGGCGAGCGCGGTGTCCTGATCGAAGAGATCCGTCAGATAGTCGAGTTTGACGAGCATCGACTCGCCGGGGACGGCGACCAGCGTCAGCGGATAGTGCGCGGCTTCCTGGCCCTGGTTCACGCGGATGGCGAAGGCTTCGGGCGAATCCGAGACACCGAGCTCGCGCGGGAAGTTCTCGAAGACGATCATGGTGTCGAAGACCGCGCCGGGCCCGGCCGCCTGCTGGATGTCCGCCAGCCCCACGAACTGGTCGGGGATCAGCGCGGACTGCCGTCGCTGCAGCTGGGCCAGCAGTTCGACGACCGGCGCCGAACCGCGCAGCCGTACCCGCACCGGGACGGTGTTGAGGAACAGCCCCACCATTCCTTCCACACCAGGGAGATCCGGCGGGCGGGCCGAGACGACCGCGCCGAACACGATGTCCGTCCGGCCTGCCAGCTGCGCCAGCACCAGTGCCCACGCGCCCTGCACCACCGTGTTCAGCGTCAGCCCGTTCCCGCGGGCCAGCTCCTCCAGCGAGCGGGTGAGGCCTTCCGGCAGCTCGACCGTGACGCTCTCCGGGATGCCGGGCGCTCGTCCCGGATCCGCGGGCGCCACCAGCGTCTGCTCCTCGACGTCGCCCAGTTCCGCCGCCCAGGCCGAAAGCGCCCTGGCCTTGTCCTGACGGCCGAGCCAAGCGAGGTATTCCCGGTACGACGTCACTTCCGGCAGTTCCAGCGGACCGCCGTCGGCCGCGTACAGCGCCGCCAGTTCGTCGAACACGATGGGGAGCGACCAGGCGTCCATGATCGCGTGATGGCAGGTCACCACCAGGCGGTGACTGTCGTCGCCGAGACGGATCAAGGTGAGCCGCAGCAACGGCGCCGTCGCGAGATCGAAGCGCTTCGTCCGGTCCTCTTCGGCCAGCACCCGCACGGCCTCGCCGGAGGCATCAGGGTCGTCGAGGTGCGAGAGATCGACCTCGCGCCACGGCAGTTCCGCCTGCCTGGCGATGATCTGCACCGTCTCGCCCGATTTGCGCTGCCGGAAACAAGCCCGGAGCGAGGCGTGCCTCGCGAGCAACGCCTCCCAGGCCGCGCGCAGCCTGGCCGCGTCCACCGGTCCGTCCAGCTCCAGGATCCAATGTCCAATGTAGACGTCGAGCCCTTCACCGTCGTAGACCGCGTGGAAGACCAGCCCTGCCTGCAACGGCGACAGCGGCCAGATGTCCTCGATCCGCGACTGAGCCATCAATTTCTCCCTCGATCAGCGAAGGGGCTTGAAGTTCGTCGTCGAACCAAGCCTCGAATTCCTCGATCCCGTCCCGGTCCAAGTCGAGGAGCCGACGTCGAATGCGGCATGTCCCCCCACAGAATCGTCGCCCGAAGGGACGACCCGGACAACATGTCCAACGGGCCGGGGAGAAGAAATCGTGAGTGGTGAAAAGCGAAAGTCCGTGAAGGCCTCCTTCCCTACCCTCAAGGTAGGCAAGGAGGCCTTCACGGACCCTTACGCTGAAAGGATTCGACCGCTATACGGCGTCGAACTCCGCCTCGAATTCGTCGATCTCGCCCTTGTCCATGTCCACGAGTTCGAAATCGGCGGCGGGCTTCCCCTCGTCGGGGGAATCGGCCGGTTCCTCTCCCAGTTCGACGAACGACGCGAGTCCCGCCGGTGTGCGGTACTCGAACACTTCCCGCGCGCCGAAGGTCATCCCGTCCCGGCGCGCCCGCGCCGCCAATTGCATCGAGATGATCGAATCCCCGCCCAGCTCGAAGAAACTGTCGTCCGCGCCGACGCGGTCCAGACCGAGCAACTCGGCGAACAGCTCGCACAACAGCCGCTCGATCTCCGTGACGGGATCCCGTCCGGCGGCCCGCCCGCTGAAATCGGGCTCCGGCAACGCCTTCCGGTCGACCTTCCCGTTCCCGTTCACCGGCAGCGCGGCCACCGCCATCACCACCGCGGGCACCATGTACTCCGGCAGCAGCCCGGCGAGCCGCTCGCGCAGCCGCACCGGATCGGCCCCGGAACCGGAGACGACGTAGCCGATCAGACGTCCGTCGCGGACCGTCACCACCGCCTGGTCGACGCCCGGCTGGTCCGCCAGCACCGCCTCGATCTCACCCGGCTCCACGCGGAAACCGCGGATCTTGACCTGGGTGTCGGCCCGGCCGGCGAAGACCAGCTCGCCCTCGTCGTTCCAGTACGCCAGGTCCCCGGTCCGGTACATCCGCTCGCCGGGCGTAAAGGGATCCGCGACGAACCGTTCCGCCGTCAGCGCGGTCCGGCCGAGATAGCCGTGCGACACCCCGGCGCCCGCGATGTACAGATCTCCCGCGACGCCCGGCGGCAGCGGGCGCAGGAAGACGTCCAGCACGTACAGGCGCCGTCCCGGATGCGGTTTGCCGATCGGCAGCGTCGACCCCAGCTCGTCACCGGGCCGGATCACCTTCCACGACGCGCAGAACGTGGTCTCCGTCGGGCCGTACGTGTGCAGGACCCGCAATTCGGGGCACGCCTGCCGCACCCGCTCCACGGCGCCGAGCGGCACCACGTCCCCGCCCGTCTGGAAGTAGCGCAGCCCCGCGAAGGACTCCGGCGCTTCCTGGACCAGCGCGCGGAATTGCCCGGCGGTGAAGTTCACCGAGGTGAGACCGTCCGCCACGTGGGCGGCGAGCCGCTGCGCGTCGATCACGCCCGGGTCGGCGAGGATCACCCGCGCACCCGCCACGAGCGGCACCCACACCTCGTACAGCGCCGGGTCGAACGTGTGCGGCGCGTGCATCAGCACCGCGTCGCCGGGGTGCAGGTCCCACACCGCGTAGCCCACCAGCGCCGCCACGCCGCCGTGCGAGACGGCGACACCCTTCGGCGTCCCGGTCGAGCCGGACGTGTACATCACGTACGCCAGATCGTCCTTGCCGACCGGGACCAGGGAAACCTCACCCTCGACGGGTTCGTCCACGACGAGTTGCGCGTACCCGGCCGGCATCGCACTCGCGGTCTCGGCCCGGCAGACCACCGCCGTGACCGCGGAGTCGGCCAGCATGAACGCCACCCGGTCCGCCGGATAGTCCGGGTCGACCGGGACGAACGCCGCTCCCGCCTTCCAGACCGCGAGCCAGGCGGCCAGCAGTTCCACCGACCGCTCCAGCACCACCGCGACCCGGTCGCCCCGGCGCACACCCCGGTCGATCAGGACCGTCGCGAGCCTGCCGGACCACTCGTCCAGTTCCTCGAACGACCAGGTCCGGTCTCCGGCCTGCACCGCCGTCGCGTGCGGGGCCTTCTCCACCTGACGGCGGAACAGCTCCACCGCCGACGCCGCGTCCACCGTGTCGTCCGTCCGGTTCCACCGTTCGACCACCAGCTCACGCCCGGCGTCACCCAGCACGTCGAGGCGGCCGACAGCCGTCCTCGGATCCGTGATCATGCGCTCCAGCACCAGGGTGAGCCCGTCGAGCGCCGCCCTGGCGACGGAGTCGCCCACGACGTCCGCGTGGTACTGCAGTTCGATTTCGAGGCTCTCGCCCGGCATGACGCCCAGCGTGATCGCGTACGGCGTCGCCTGGTTGAAGTCCCTCAGGGTCAGGCTGAGACCGGACGGGGAGGCCGACTTCGCCGCCGGGTCGGCGTAGTTCTCGAACACGACGATCGTGTCGAAACTCGCCTCCCCCAGCTTCTGGATCTCCGGCAGCCCGAGATGGTGATGAGCCATCATCGAGGACTGCCGCCCCTGAAGTTCCGTCAGCAGCTCGAGAACGGTCTGCTCGCCGTCCAACCGCACTCGCACCGGCACGGTGTTGATGAACAGCCCCACGGTCTGCTCCGCGCCGGGCAACTCGGCCGGACGCCCCGAGACCACCGCGCCGAACACCACGTCACGACGGCGGGCCAGCCGGGCCAGCACCAGCGACCACGCGCCCTGCACCAGCGTGTTCAGCGTCAGCCCGTGCCTTCGGGCGAACTCGGCCAGCGCGGTGGTGAACTCCGGCGAATGGCGGATCACCTCGCCGGACGGCAGCCCCGGCGCCCTTCCCGGGGTCTCCGGGAGCCCGAGCGCCGATCCGTCGGCGCCGTCCAACTCCTCGCTCCAGGCGGCCTTGGCGGCTTCCTTGTCCTGCTTTCCCAGCCAGGCCAGGTAGTTCCCGTAGGAGCCCGCCGGCCGCAGGGTGGCGGCCACCCCGCCCGCCGCGTAGATCTCGAGGAGGTCCGCCTCCATGACCGCCCGCGACCATCCGTCGATGAGCAGGTGATGGCTGGTGGTCACGAGGCAGTGCTTGTCCGGGCCGAGCCGGATCAGCATGAGCCGCAGCAGCGGAGGCCGCGTGAGGTCGAACTTCGCGGCACGCTCCTTCTCCGCGATCACGGTCGCCTCGGCCAGCGCGTCCTCTTCGGACAGGTCGGACAGATCGCGTTCGGCCCAGGGAAGTTTCACCGTCCTGGGAATCAGCTGGATCGTCTCGCCGGACTTCCTCCGGTGAAAGCTCGCCCGAAGCGCCGCGTGCCGGTCGAGGACGGTCTCCCAGGACTTCCGGAACCGCTCCGTGTCCAAGGGGCCGTCGATGATCTGCGACTGCTGGATGAGGTGGAGATCGGGCGCCTCGTCGTCCAAGGAGGCGTGATAGAGCATTCCCGCCTGCATCGGGGACAGCGGCCAGACTTCCGTCAGTGCCGATCCAGAGGAGTTGGTCGAAGTGTTCACGATGCCCGGCCTTCGCTGAGTTCCGCTGCTAGTGCTTCGAAGCCCTCGATCTCGTCCTGATCCAATTCGAGCAGGCCGAAATCGGACGCGGTGTGCCCGCCCGCGGCGGGATCATCCGCTTGAGAGGCCAGCCCGGACAACACGGCCAGCAATTCCTGGACCAGTCGTTCGATCGCGGCCTCGTCGAACGAGTCGTCCGACCATTCCAGCATGAGTATCAATTCCGGACCGTCCGGCAGATCCTGGACGATCGCGTTGACGTCCAGGCCGTGCGGCAGCCGCGTGCCCGGGTCCATCGAACCGCCGATCTCGCCCGCCTGCTGCCACGCCCGCACGTCGCTCTCGTCACCGGCGACGAACCGGCCGAGGTAGTTGAACCCGATCCGCGCCGACGGCGAGGCCGCCAGCACCGGTTCCGTTTCACGGTTGAGGTACCGCAACAATCCATGGCCGAGCCCGTCGCCGGGCACCGCCCGCGACTGTTCCTTGACCACCTTGAGCAACGTCCCGGCCGCCACGTCGCCGGCCAGCACCCCGTCGAGGTCGATCCCGGCCACCTCCAGCCGGACCGGATGCGAACTGGTGAACCAGCCCACCGTCCTGGACAGGTCCATTCCCTCGACGGGATGGCGGCCATGGCCTTCCACGTCCACCAGCACGGTGTCCGCGGCACGCCACCGGGCCACCGCTCCCGCCAGTCCGGCCAGCAGGACCTCGTGCACCCCGCAGTGGAACACCACCGGAGCCCGCCCCACCAGAACCGAGGTCTCGTCCGACGGAACCACCCAGGACCGGGAACGCACCGTCCCCGCCGGAGCCCGCTCCGGCTGCCGCTCTTGCCCCAGAATCGCTTGCCACACAGGCAGTTCCGCGACCCGCTCGGCGGAGACGGCCCACTCCTCCAGCAGACCCGCCCACCGGCGGAACGACACTCCCACCGGTTCGAGCGACGGCTTCCGCCCCGCGGCCACGGCCTCGCACGCCGCTCGGAGGTCCGACGCCAGAACGCGCCACGAGACCCCGTCGACCACGAGGTGATGCGCCACCACGACCAGCCGTCCCACGCGCTCCGGCCCGGCGTCCAACCACACCGCTTGGACCATCACCCCCGCGACGGGATCCAGCCTGCCGACAGCTTCGCGTGCCGCGTCCGCCGCGACCTCGTCCAGCGAGCCGCCCTCCGCCACCACCCGCGCGACCACCCCTGACGCGGCCACCGAGCCGCGCTCACCGACCACCAGACGCCGGCCGTCGACGACCCGCGCCCGCAGCATGTCGTGGGTGTCCAGCACCGCGGCCAGCCCCGCGGCCAGCGTCTCTTCCGTGAGATCCGCGGGCGCGCCCAGCACGACCCACTGCGCGAACTTCGCTCCCGCGACCCCGTCCCCGAACAACCGCATCACCGGCGTCAGCACGACCTCGCCCGTGCCGTCCTCGATCGCGGGACGATCCTCCTGCGGCACAGGTGTTTCCGCCACCAGCTGCGCGAGCCGCTCGGGGGTCCGGTGCTCGAACACCTGCCGCGGGGTCAGCGAGATCCCGTCGCGACGCGCGCGGGAAGCGACCTGCATGGACGAAATCGAGTCGCCGCCCAACTCGAAGAAGCTGTCCTCGACTCCGACCCGCGCCAGCCCGAGCACCTCGGCGAACACTCCACAAAGGACTCGTTCGGTCTCGGTCGACGGCTCCCTGCCGACCGTCTTCGAGGAGAAGTCCGGTTCGGGCAACGCCTTCCGGTCGATCTTCCCGTGCGGCGTCAGCGGCAGGACGTCCAGCGCCATCACCGCCGCGGGCACCATGTACGCGGGCATCCGGGCCGCGAGTTCCTTCCGCAGCGCCTCCGGATCGACGTCGCCCGGCGAAACATAGGCCACCAAACGGCCTTCGCGGACGGTCACCGTGGCCTGGGTGACCTCGGGACGGCTGGACAGGGCGAACTCGATCTCGCGGGGTTCGACCCGGAACCCGCGGATCTTGACCTGGTCGTCGGCCCGGCCGGCGGAGACCAGCTCGCCGTCGTCGGTCCAGTACGCCAGATCGCCCGTCCGGTACATCCGCTCGCCCGGGACGAAGGGATCGGCGACGAACCGCTCGGACGTCAGCGCCGAACGGCCGAGATACCCGCGCGCCACCCCGATCCCGGCCAGGTACAGCTCACCCGTGATCCCGTGCGGCAACGGCCGCAGGAACGCGTCCAGCAGATAACCGCGGACCCCGGCGATCGGTCCCCCGAACGGGATCACCTCCCCGCCCGGTGCCAGCGGGAAGCTCACCGTCGCGCAGATCGTGGTCTCGGTCGGCCCGTAGGCGTTGATCATCCGGCGGCCCGCCGACAGGCGGTCCACCAGTCCCGGCGGGCAGAGTTCGCCCGCCGCGGTCACCGTCTCCAGCCGGTCCGGCACCGCGTCCACGGTGGCCAGCACCGACGGCGGGGCCTTCACATGCGTGATGTCCCACCGTTCCAGCGTGTCGGTCAGCGAAGCGTGCGGCGGCAGGTCCTCGTCCGGCGGCATCACCAGCGTCGCGCCCGAAAGCAGCGCCATCATCACCTCGGACACGATGGTGTCGAAGCCGAGCGCCGCGAACTGCAGGACCCGCGACGACGGCTTCACGGCGAGCCGTTCGATATGCGCCAGCGCCAGATTGCCCAAGCCCGAGTACGTGACGACGACGCCCTTCGGCGTTCCCGTCGAACCCGACGTGTAGATCACGTAGGCCGCGTCACGCATTCCCACGCGCGGCAGTACCGCGTCCGGGGCACCGGCCAGATCCAGTTCGTCGAGCACCACGATCCGGTCCGAGAACTCCTCCGGCACCGCGTCGCGGGTCTTTCCCTGGCACACCACCAGCATCGGATCGGCGCTGCCGAAGATCAGCTTCACCCGCTCGGCCGGATACGCGGGATCCACCGGGACGAACACGCCGCCCGCCAGGGAGACCCCCAGCATCCCGATCAGCCACCACGCGGACCGGCCCACCACCAGCCCGACGCGACGCTCCCGCTCGACCCCGCGAGCCCGCAGGAAGGCCCCGAACTTCTCCGCCCGGTCCCACAATTCCGCGTACGTCAGGTCACCGGCGCCGTCCGCGACCGCCACCGCGTCCGGCCGCTCCGCCGCCATCCGCCCGATCAACGACGGCAGCGGTTCCCCCGCCACCAGCGCGGGCTTCCAGGGAGGCAACGGGATCTCGCCCATGTCGGCCCGGCCGACCAGCCCGGACGGAACGTCGGCCACCGAGCCGAGGGCACCGACGAACCAGTCCAGCAGCGCATCGGCGACGGCCTCGTCGATCTGCCCGCGCCAGTAGGCGAGCTGGATCCTGAACCGCTCTCCCGGGATCACACCGACTGTCACCGGGTAGTGCGTTCCCTCGACAGTGCCCAGATACGTGAACTGGTCGGCGAAGTCCCGCGGGTAGTTCTCGAACACCAGCAGCGTGTCGAACATCGCGCCGGGCCCGGCCGTCTTCTGGATCTCCGTCAGCCCCAAGTGCTGATGCGGCATCAAGGCCACCTGACGGCGCTGCAGCTCGGTGAGCAGGTCCACCACCGGCTGCCCGCCGTCGAGCGACACGCGAACCGGGATCGTGTTCATCATGAGCCCCGGCATCGACTCCACACCCGGGAGTTCCGCGGGACGGCAGGCGACCGTGGTGCCGAACACCACGTCGGTCCGCCGCGCGAGCCGCGCCAGCACGAGCGCCCACGCGCCCTGCACCACCGTGTTCAGCGTCAGCCCGTGATCGCGGGCGAACCCGGTCAGCCGGGTGTGCAGCTCCGGCGAAAGATGGGTGACGCGGTAGTCGTAGCCCGTCCCGGTGTCCGACTTGGCGACCAGCGCGGGCACGTCGATGTCCGACAGTTCCGCCTGCCAGGCCGCGCGCGCCGCTTCCTTGTCCTGCCGGTCGAGCCAGGCCAGGTAGTCCCGATAGGACGCCGCCCCCGTCCGGTCCGGGAAGTGTCCTCCCGAGGTATAGGCCTCGGAGACCTCGTTGAGGATGACCGCCACCGACCAGCCGTCGGTCAGGATGTGGTGATTGACCACCAGCAGGCGATGCCGGTCCTGCGCGACGCGGATCAGCACCAACCGGAACAGCGGCGCCTTGGCGAGGTCGAACCGCTCGCGCTGCTCTTCCGCGGACAGGGCCTTGACGGCCTCGTCGATGTCGCTCGTGTCGGTGAGATCGACTTCGCGCCACGGCAGGACGATGTGGCCGGCGACGGCCTGCACCGCCTTGCCCGACGCGAGCCGGTGGAAGGTCAGCCGGAGTTCGTCGTGCCGCGCGAAAACCGATTCCCACACGGCCCGCAGCCGGACGACGTCCAGCGGTCCGGTCAGCTCGACGATCCACTGTGTCTGGTAGATATCGGGACCCTGGTCGTCGAGGGTCGTCTGGAACAGCAGCCCCGCCTGGAGCGGCGCCAGCGGCCAGACCTCCACGGCGTCCGGGACGGCGATCGCCAGTTCCGCCGCGTCCTCCGCGGTCAGGTCGATCAGGGGGCCGTCGGCGAGCTCTTCGGCCGGGACGGCCCGCGCCACGGCGGCCAGTCGCGCGGGGGTCTGCTCGCCGAAGATGTCCGACGGCGTCACCAGCAGGCCCGCCTTGGCCGCCCGGGCCGCCACGCGCACCGCGAGGATCGAATCCCCGCCCAGCTCGAAGAAACCGTCGTCGACACCGGCCCGCTCCATGCCGAGCACTTCGGCAAACAGTCCACAAAGGACACGTTCGGTCTCGGTGGCCGGTTCGCGGCCGCCCGCCGTCGCCGTGAAATCGGGCGCGGGCAACGCCGCCCGGTCCACCTTGCCGTTGCCGGTCAGCGGCAGCGTGTCCAGCGTGATCACCACGGCCGGGACCATGTACTCGGGCAGCACGGCCTCGAGACGCTCGCGCAGGAGAGCGGGAGCCACGTCCGACACCGCGTAACCGATGAGCCGCCCGTCGATCGCCACCACCACGGCCTCGTGGACGTCCGCCTGGGCGGTCAGCGCGGCCTCGATCTCACCGGGCTCGATCCGGAAACCGCGGATCTTCACCTGGTCGTCGACCCGGCCCGCGAACAGCAGCTCGCCGTCGGTCGTCCACTGGGCGAGGTCCCCGGTCCGGTACATCCTCTTGCCCGGCGAGAACGGGTCCGCCACGAACCGCTCCGCCGTCAGCCCCGTCCGGTCGAGGTAGCCGTCGGCGAGACCGTCGCCGGAGAGGTACAGATCGCCGATCATCTCCGGCTCCACCGGGCGCAGCGACGCGTCGAGCACGTGCGCCTTCCGGCCGGGAAGAGGATGGCCGATCGGCAGCACCGAGCCCAGCGCGTCCCCCGGTTCGAGCACGTGCCACGTGGCGCACAGCGTCGTTTCCGTCGGGCCGTAGAGGTGCCGGATCCGCGCTGCCGGCGCGGCGTCGCGCACCCGCTCCACCGCGTGCGCGGGCACCAGGTCACCGCCGGTCAGGATCTCGACGAGTCCCGCGAACGATTCCGGCGATTCCTCGGCCACCGCGCGGAAACTGCCCGCGGTCAGATGCGCCCTCGTCACCCCGGCCGCGACAGCCTCCCGCAGGCGCCGGGCGTCCACCGGCCCGGGCTCGGCGATCACCACCCGGGCGCCCGAGACCAGCGGCACCCAGATCTCGCACAGGGACGCGTCGAAGGAATGCGGCGCGTGCATGAGGACCGCGTCGCCGGGTTCCATCGCCCAGCCGGGATTCCCCACCAGGTCCGCCACGCTCCGGTGCGGGACGGCCACGCCCTTCGGGGTGCCCGTCGAGCCGGACGTGTACATCACGTACGCCAGATCCTCCGGGCGCGCCGCGACAGCGGGGGGCTCGTCGCCCGGTTCCTCGTCCGCGACGACGATCGACTCGATCCCTTCCGGGACCGCATCGCGCGTCGCGGCCGAACACACCATCAGGGAGACGTCCGAGTCCGCCACCATGAAGGCGACCCGCGGCGCGGGATAGGCGGCGTCCACCGGGACGTACGCCGCTCCCGCCTTCCAGACGGCCAGCAGCGCCACCAGCAGGTCCGCCGACCGGTCCAGCATGACCGCGACCCGGGCGCCACGGCGGACGCCCCGGCCGGTCAACCGGCCGGCCAGCCTGCCCGCGAGGTCGTCGAGTTCCCGGTACGTCAGAACCCGTTCCCCGTCGGACACGGCCACCGCGCCGGGTGTCCGGCCCGCTCGCCGGGCGAAAAGATCCAGCACCGTCGGACTGGCCTGCGCTGCGGAACTCATCGTCAACCTCCGTAGACCACGGTGTCCACCGGCTCGGGCTCGAACTCTTCTTCTTCGGGTTCCGGCTTGGGCGCGTTGTTCTCCGGCCGGGCGAACTGCGTGTGATAGAGCTCCGAATAGAGACCGCCCGCGGCCAGCAACTCGTCGTGCGTCCCGCGTTCGCGGACCGCTCCGCCGTCGATCACGAGGATCTGGTCGGCTTCGCGGATCGTGGAGAGCCGGTGGGCGATCACCAGCGAAGTCCGGCTGCGCAGAGCGGTCTTGAGTGCCCGCTGGACCGCGGCCTCCGACTCGGAGTCCAGATGCGCGGTGGCCTCGTCGAGCACGACGACCGTGGGCGCCTTCAGCAGCAGCCGCGCGATGGCCAGCCGTTGCTTCTCGCCACCCGACATCCGGTAGCCGCGATCACCCGTGACGGTCTCGAACCCGCGCGGGAGGGACTCGATCAGGTCCCAGATCTGGGCGCCCTTGCAAGCCTCGATCAGCTCTTCCTCGGTGGCCGTCGGGCGGGCGTAGAGCAGGTTCTCCCGGATCGTGTCGTGGAAGAGGTACGCGTCCTGGCTGACCACGCCGACCGTGCCGCGGATCGAGTCGAAGCCGAGGTCCCGCAGGTCCTTCCCGTCGAGGCGGACGGCTCCCGAATTCGGGTCGTACAGCCGCGAGACCAGGTGCGTGATGGTGCTCTTCCCCGCGCCGGACGGGCCGACGAGCGCGGTGAGGGTTCCGGCCTGCGCGTGGAAGCTGATGCCGCGCAGGACATCCGCCGCCACTTCGCCCTGTTCCCGCTTGGTCCGCAGGTGTTCGAGCGAGGCCAGCGAAACCTCGTCCGCGGTGGGGTACCGGAACACGACGTCGTCGAACTCGATGTCCGGCGCCTCGTCCTTCTTGAGCGCGACGGCGTCGGGGCGTTCCTGGATCAGCGGCTTCAGATCGAGCAGCTCGAAGATCCGGGAGAAGCTCACCACGACGGTCTGCGCGGTCTCCTGCAGCCCGGACAGCTGGGTGATCGGCCCGAACAGCCGCCCGAGCAGGGTGGCGATGGCGATGAGCGTGCCGAGCTGGAACGCCCCTTCGATCACGAGCCCGCCGCCGACCCCGTAGACGACCGCCGTGGCGACCGAGGCCATCAGCGCCATCATGGCGAAGGACATCCGGGCCCAGATGGAAATGCTCACGCCGATCTTGCGGATCTTCCCGGCGCGGACGCGGTAGTCGGCCATCTCCTCGTCCGGGCGGCCGAAGAGCTTCGAGAGCATCGCGCCCTGGACGTTGAACCGCTCGTGGAGGAGTCCGCCGAGGCCTGCGTTCGTCTCCATCAGCGTTCCGGTGCGCCGCTGGATGATCCGCCCCACCCAGATCCAGGGCAGGACGAACAGCGGGACCAGCACCAGCGTGACGACGGCGACGAGCCAGGACAGGTAGAACAGTTCGGCCAGCACCAGCACGACCGTGACCACACTGGTGGCCGCCATCAGCAGATGCCCGAACGCCTGCTGCGCCATGATCAGTTCGGTGTGCAGCCTGCCGACCAGCACACCGGTCTGGGTGCGGGTGAAGAACGCGATCGGCAGTTGCCGGACGTGATCGAGCGCCTGCACCCGGAGGTCGTAGGTGACGCCTTCCCCGATCTTCGCGGAGACGTAGGCCGACAACAGCGACAACAGCGCGCCCGCGATCGCCAGCCCGGCGGTCAGGACGGCCATCAGGATCACGACCCCGAAGTCGTTCTTGAGGATGCCGCCGTCGATGA
The DNA here is from genome assembly GCF_002849735.1 of Amycolatopsis sp. BJA-103. GTDB lineage: Bacteria > Actinomycetota > Actinomycetes > Mycobacteriales > Pseudonocardiaceae > Amycolatopsis. The sequence continues at coordinate 9,263,292 of NZ_CP017780.1, read as the reverse complement.
GCTCCTTCATCAGCAAAGGAGTCGCGATGACGACGAACGCCTCCATCGCGGCGATGAGAACGAAGATCGACACCTTGCCGACGTGCGGGCGGAAATAGGTGAGAACCCTGCGCACCGTCCCCGGACGGACCCGGTTCGACCAGGGATCGGGGTCGTCATCGCTCTTGGGCGACGCCCCGAAGCGCAACATTACTTCCATTTGGGGATCCCTCTCACACACGAAGTCGGCGATCTCAATCGTGCTGAATCGTGTCGATGTCCACGAGTGGTGCCAAGCGAACATCTCCGGTACGCGAACGCACGACGACGCGCACCGTCCACAAGCGACAGTCTTTCGGCCGAGCTTAGAGCGCCGCGGGCACCGGTGGCGCCGGACCACTGTTCTTGCCAGGGATCCGGCCGTGGCCGTCCACACCGCGCCGCAGCAGGTCTGTCACGCCATCGGTGTCACCGGACCTCAGCGCCGAAGCCGCCGCGGCGAGATCGGCCGCGATCCGGTCGAGCACGTCCGCCACCGGCAGCGCGTTCCCGGAAAGGATCTTCTGCCACAGCAAGGGGTTCCCGGCCGCGATCCGGGTCACGTCACGCAGGCCTTGTCCTGCGAGGCTCAGCGCGACGTCGTCGCAGCTCTGCAGGCTCGCCGCCACCGCCGAAGCCGCCACATGCGGCGCGTGCGAAACCAGCGCCACCGCCGCGTCGTGCTCGCGCGCGCCGACGGTGACCGCCTTCGCCCCGCACAGCGACACCAGTTCGCGCGTCAGCCGCAAGGCGGCCGCATTCGTCCTGGTGTCGGGACAGAGTGCCCAGGGACGGCCAAGGAACAGATCCGCGCGGGCCGCCGCCGGGCCGGACCGTTCCCGGCCGGCGAGGGGATGCCCCGGTACGTAAGAGGTCGGATCGCAGCCGAGCCGCTCCGCGTCGGCGATCGGATCGACCTTGACGCTGGCCACGTCGGTGTAGGTCCGCGCGGCCCCCTGCTTCTGCAGTTCCGCCAGCCGCTCCCCCACGAGGTGCGGCGGTACGGCGATCAATGCCAGATCCACTTCCTCGCCGGTCCATTCCCGGCCGGCGCCGAGCTCACACGCGAGTCGTACGGCGTGCGCGTCGACGTCGGAGAGGTGGACCGTCACGCCCTTCTCCTGAAGGGCCAACGCGGCTGAAGTACCGATCAGTCCGGTGCCGACGACAAGCGCCTTCTCGATGGTCACCGCTACTTCTTAGGCGGCTCCCCTCGCGATGTCGAGCCGCAGGGCTGGGCACCGCGAGGTTCGCCGCCGGACGGACTGTCCAACCCTCGGGGACGAGTAAGCTTTTGGACAGTCCTCCTGATGAGATGAAGGGGACTTTCCCCGCATACAGCGGAAAAAGTCCCCTTCGCCACGACTGCCGGGCCTACACGATGTCGTCCGCGATCATCGTGCGGCCAGGTCCGTCGCCCGGCTCTCCAAATGATCCGCGAAACCCGCCCAGACCCGGGCGTGATCCCTGGCGAACCCGGCGACCACGCCGTACAGATGCGGCGGGACACCGTGCAGGATCCTTTCCCACTCCTGCCCGTCCATGGAGTGCATGGCGAGCATGCGCAGCAGGATCCGGCCGACCTCGCTCAACCGCAGCGCGGGATCGGCCTTGAGCCGCTCCAGCACGGTGAGACGCTCCCGGTCCAGCGTGTGGCCGAGGTCGGATTCCGTCAGGCTCAACGGATCCGGCTTGGCCCGCAATCTCCTCGTGCCGTCCGGGGTCGGGCTCTCGCCACGCTCCAGCCTGCCCCGCACGTCCCGGACCGTCTCCGGGGAGATGCCGACCTGCTTGGCGACCTGCCGGAGCGAAAGGCCGGGATCGTTGCGGATGAGGTCCGCGGCGAGCCGCCGCCTCTCCGAACTGTCGACCGGACGGATCCGCCCGTCCCGGCCGATCCTGGCCCCGTTCCCGCCTTCTCCACCACGTTTGCGCAGATCCGCGACCGTGCCGGCCGAGATCCCGGTCGCCGAGGCCACCCGCCGATCCGACCACTGTGGATGCGTCCCGATGATCTGGACGGCCGCCCGCTTGCGATCCGCGAGGGAAAGCGGCAGGCCATGCCGGATATTCGCTTCCACGGCAAGGACGAAGGCGTCGGACTCGGCGCCGTCGATGAACCTCGCCATGATCTTCGTGTCGCCTCGGACTCGCGCCGCCTTCAACCGGTGCAGGCCATCGACCACCTGCATCGTCGGTCGGTGAACGAGAATGGGCGGTAGCTCCCACTCCGCCGACAACAGCGTCTCGACGTGCTCCGGATCCTCGCCCGAGGTTCGTGGCGAACATGCCGAAGACAGCCGGGACAGCTCGATTTCGACGACAGGGAGAGCGAATAGGTCAACTCTCGTCGGATCCACCTAGCCCCCATTGAATCTTTTGTTTATCTCGACTTTTGCGATACGGCACGGAACCCCACCGTCCAAGTGTTCGGCTTCGGTGGTTGGACACCATGAACCCGTCCAGCGCCGGCCTCGGCCGCGGGGCGGGGTGTCCTCGACGGTGAGGATCCCTCGGGCACCACCGGGCAGACCCGCATGTGCGCGAGCCGCCTCCACGGTCTCCCAGATGACCGGTGATGCGCTTTCCGACGAACTACCGAAGCTGCAGGGCTTCCTCCCATCGCCCCGACGATGATCTCCGCAGACAACCGCTCATCGGTTTCAGTCCGGCGAGGCCGACACCCGGTCAGCCCGACGAGACCGACACCCGCTACAGCGCGAAGTCTCGGACAGGTCCGATCCTATGTTCTCCATACCGGCACAGATCAGGGGTTCACCGGGTGAAATCCATGAATGCCTCGTGGTCGCGAGTCACCGTCGCACCCCCCTCAGTCCCCAGTGAGCGCGCACCATGTCAGCCCCAGTCGGTCCGCACTAACGCAGCATGGCATGAACAATCCATGTCGGCAATTGACGAACAGTGTGATTTTCGTAGCGAAGTAGGCTCTCAAGATCAATATCCGAAACTTCGCATCCACTATTGACTCGCCCGCGGAACATAAGTACAGCGCCCAAGTACACGCTTGCCCAGGCGTCCCTGGCTAGACTGTTCGCGGGCCCGGTTAGACCATTCGTATGGCTCGGACTTCTACTCGGATGATCACCGCGCACTCTTGACCTGTTCCGCTCCCCGACACTTGTTCACACGAACGGCCGAGCCGACATCTCATTAGTTGGTCAACCTTCGACCACCCTTTCCCGCGCGATGGGCCGAACGTGTCGCGCGGGCGCGACACCGGCGTACATGCGGGGCCCCGAAAACAAAGCGGGCGGTGCCATGGTGGGCGCGAGCCACCCACCGGCCGATCTAGAGGAGGTTTCCGTGCGCACTGACCGCCAAGCTCGGTCGCGCCGGGAAAGGGCACCATGAAAGCGGCTTGTTCAACCGGATGACCGAACCTGTGCTCGAAAGAGCCACCCAGAGTGCGTCAAACGGCCATTCGGGTACAAGGAAGATGATCCCGCCGGACGGGAACACAATTCCCGGAAATGGCCGACACGGAATTACCCGGCCGTCGCCGCCTTGGCGGCCCAGTCATCCGACGTTAGGACATTACCTTCGCCGTCGCGGTCCTCGTGAGTGGTAAAGACGGTTCTAACCGCCTTTACCACTCACGAGGCTTTGCCGACGCCTTCGCGAGCTGTCCAACTTGGCGTGGGTATGCGGTGAGGCGATGGGGCCCTTCGCCGCGTCCGACGCAGCGAAGGACGCCTTCGGCCCCCTCCCGAAGTACGTGAAGGCCCCCTTCACTGCGTCTAGCGCAAGGAAGGGGCCCTTCACGTACTTCAAGGTGACCAGGGCGCCGGTACCGAGTGGGTCCAGGTGGTCGTGAGTGGCGTTTCGGGTTAGAACCCGAAACGCCACTCACGACCCACCCGGCCGACCCCTCACCGTGCCGTCCAACCCCACGTGCCCGGACACGAAGATGCCGCGGGCGCCCTGGGGCACCCGCGGCATCTTCATCGCCTGCCGGCTCGACTACTCGATCGGAAAATCGAAGTAGGTGTCCGGATACGGCTCGTCCTTCAAGCTGTAGTGCCACCACTCGCACTCGTAGAAGCCGAAGCCGCTGTCCTCCATGACGGAACGGAGGGCTTCACGGTTCTTCTCCTGCTCCGGCGCGATCCCCGCCGCGCCGTGATGCGACACGACGTCCATCACGTCGTGGTCACCACCCATGTCGGCGAGCTCGCCGGTCGCCAGGTGGAACAGCGTCAGGTCCACCGTGCTGCCCCGGCTGTGGCCCGACTTGGTGGCCACGTAGCCCTGCTCGAACATCTGGGGCCGGTCGATGTTCGGGTAGTGCCTGAGCTTCTTCCGGCCGTCCTCGGGCTGTTCCGCCCAGCGCATGAAGGCGTCCACGGCGCGCTGCGGGCGGTATACGTCCCAAAGGAGCAGACCGAAGCCGAGGGACTCGGCCTTGTCCCGCGCCTTCTCCAGCGCCGCGCAGAAGGCGCGCGTGCCGACGACGCGGTTCACCAGGTACCCGTCCACCGGCTTGCCGGTGAAGTTGTCCCACGTGGCGTACTTGGCGTCCCAGCGGACTCCGGACACAACCTCGTCTACGAAGACGAAATCGTCTTTCATCCGTTGCGCCCCGCCAGGGTCAGCGTCGCCAGCCTGTCGATCACTTCACCGAGCGAGATGCCGGCGGCCGCCATCATCCGCGGGTACCGGCTGTACGAGGTCAGGCCAGGGAGGGTGTTGACCTCGTTGAGGACGACGCTTCCGTCTTCCTTGAGGAACAGGTCGACCCGCGCGAGCCCACTGCAGCCCAGGGCGCGGTAGATGACCTTCGCGGTCTCCTTGACGAGCGTGCTCGACGCCTCCGGGATGTCCGCGGGAACGATGAAGCTCGAGTTCTCGGAACCGGTCTCGGGGCTCTCTTCCTGGTGGATCTTGAAGAACCCGTGGGTCAGCGCGACCCGGTCCACTTCGCCCGTGATCAGGTCCTCGCCGCTGCCGAGGACGGAGCAGCCGATCTCGCTGCCGACGACGGCTTCTTCGATCAGGATCTTGCCGTCGTACTGACGCGCCTCCGCCAGGGCGGCGGGCAGCTCTTCCTTCGAGGAGACCTTGCTGACGCCGAAGGACGAACCCGAGCGGGCCGGCTTCACGAAAACGGGGTAGTTCAGCTGGTCGGCGTCGATGTCGTTGTCCGACGTGACGATCCAGAAGTTCGGCGTCGCGATGCCCGCGCCGCGGACGACGGAGTAGGTGAGCGCCTTGTCGATGCACATGGCGGAGCTCGGGAGGTCGCAGCCGATGTAGGGGATGCCGGAGATCTCCAGCAGGCCCTGCATCGCGCCGTCTTCACCGAACTTGCCGTGCAGGACGGGCAGCACCAGGTCCAGGGCGATCGTGTCGTACTTGCCCTCGTCCAGGACCAGCAGCCCGTGCACGCCGCGGTCCGGCGACAGGACGGCCGGACGGCAGTTGCCGGTCTGCTCCCAGTCGGGCGAGGGGCCGTCGCACAGCATCCAGGAACCACTCAGCGTGATCCCGATGTAGAACGGCTCGTACTTTTCGAGATCGAGGCTCTTCGCGACCTCTTGCGCAGACTTGATGGAGATAGGATGTTCTTCGGAAAGCCCGCCGAACAGAATTCCGATTTTCAACCTATCCATGCTACTTCCCGCTTTCGAATTTGAGGCAATTGATGATGGAATTTTCAACGGTGTCACTCAGAGCGTGGTCGGTGTAGTAGGCGGTATGCGGACTGATGAGCACGTTCGGCAGTTCCTGCAACCGCAGGAGCGGTTTGCCGTCGATGGCCTTGTTCCGGCAGTCGGCGTAGAAGATGCCCTCTTCCCCTTCGACGACGTCCAGTGCCGCGCCGCCCAGTTTTCCGCTTTCCAGGGCCGCGATGAGGGCCTCGTTTTCGATGAGCGGACCACGTCCGGTGTTGATGACGTACGCGCCGTCCTTCATCTGCTCGATGTTCCGGGCGTCGAGCAGATGGCGCGTATCCGTGTTGAGCGGTACGTGAAGGGTCACGATGTCGCTCTGCTGCAGCAATTCATCGAGAGAAACGTAATCGGCGTCGGCGGTGCGCAGCGTGTCGTAGGCCAGCACCCGGCAGCCGAAGCCGCGCAGCCTGTCCAGGACCGCGACCCCGATGCGCCCCGTCCCGACCACCCCGATGGTCAGGTCGCGCAGCTCTTTCCCGCGCACCTCGTTCAGCCGGTAGTCGTGCACCTCGGTGCGGCGGATGATGGATTTGGCGTCGCGCACCGCCATCAGCATCAGCATCAGCGTGAAGTCGGCCACGCTGTCCGGCGAGTAGGCGACGTTGCCGACGGAGATCCCGATGCTCGCGGCGTATTCCACGTCGATGTGGTTGAAACCGATGCTCCTGGTGGAAATGTACTCCACTCCGGCATTGCCGAGCGCGAGAAGAAGGGAATTCGAGATCGGGGTCTTATGACCGACACTGATGCAACGATTACCGATCGCCAGTTCGAGATTGTCCTCCGAGACCGGCGCCTCGACGATGGTCGGCGTTACACCGAAACGAGGCGCCATCTCCCGAAAGAGAGCGGCCTCGTCCTGTCCACATCCATAAATCGTGATTCCCCTCGCCAAGACGGCCGAGGAGGACGCGGACGCCAGCGATCCGGTGCGGGGGGCAGCTGATCGCGCTGGTTCGCTGTAGGTCATGCCGGACATTGTAGGCAGCACGATATTGCCGACTCAGATGGGGTTTTCGAGGCGCCGACAATATGTTACCGCTTGGTAGCGCCGTGTGCACGCCGTGTCGATCGTCCGTGGTGAGCCCCTGCTCGAAGGGCCCGTCCGCGCTCCCCACCTGCTCCGCGGCCACCTGAGGGCTGATCTTGCCCGCCCGGCCGCCGGACCGAAACCGGCCAGTGACGGGTACCACAGATCCGGGCCGGAAAGTGATCAAGACCTCAGCCCCGAGCACCGCCCGCCCCCGCCTGACCGGTGCCGCAGACCTTAGCACCGTCAGATGCCCGAAACGCGCGATTCGGCAATTCCCGGGAAAGCGGCTTTGCCGGAGCGGAGAACTCCCGGTCGCATTCACTCTGCGTATTCACTCGGTCGGTTGTCCGGACTTCGCCACGCGAGGACATGGGCCGACACGAGGCTCGCGAGCTCGTCCGGAGCGTCGCGAGCCACGAGATGACCGGCGGCCGGAACCCGGGCGACGGTGACCCGGCGGTTGGCGGCGCGCAGACGCCGCACGTCGGAGTCGTCGAGCGGGGACCCCTGCCCGCCGTGCACCACGAGGATCGGCAGGTCCAGGGCCCCCGCCGTCGCGAACAGGGCCGCACCCGACCCGAGGACGTCGTCCACGAGACGCGTGTAGCGGCCGCCGAACCCGTGGAAGTCGAGCCACGAGCGCGCCCGGGCCGGTGGCACATCGGGCACGACGTCGACCAGCACGAGTCCGGCCGCGCGGTCCGCGACGGCGGGGTCCGCGAGGGCGGCGATGGCGGCCAGCCCGCCGATCGAGGCGCCCACGAGGACGATCGGCCCCGGCTGGCTTCCGATCATCGCGACCACGTCGTCGGCGAGGGTCCGGAGCGTGGTGGCCCTACCGGAGCTTCCCCCGTGACCGCGCAGGTCGAAGGCCACCGCCCGAAGTCCGCGTCGGGCCAGTGTCGCCGCGACCGGCACCCAAACCTCGCGTCGCTCCCCGCCCGCGTGGAGCAGCAGAACCGTCGGGCCGGTGCCGGTCACCGTGCCCTGCAAGGTGACTTCCCCCAGGTCGAGACTGATTTCGGTCATCGCCTTCTCCCACCCCGATTACCTTGAGCTGCCAAGGTAGCGCACTTACCTTGGTGCATCAAGGTACGCTCCCGACCGTGACGACACCCCGAGCACGAAGGACTCCGGAGGAGGCCCGGCGGCTGATCCTCGACGCCGCGGCTTCCTTGCTCGCCGAGTCCGGGTTGGCCGCCGTCCAGATGCGCGCGGTGGCCGCGAGGGTCGGCATGACCGACGCCGGGGTCGCCCATCACTTCGGCAACCGGGAGAAGCTGCTCGCCGAACTGCTGCGGCACGGCGGCAGGCGCCTCAGAGACGCGCTTCAGGAGCTCCTCGAAGGATGGCTGGACCACGACGCCGACCTGCTCGACCTCGTCGAGGCGCTCCATGACCTGTACCGGCACGGCTACGGCGAACTCGCGGTGGCGCTGCACACGGCCGGATGGCGGGATCCGGGCAGCGGAATGCTCGACCCGGTCGTCGACGCGCTCCACCGGCTTCGCCCACCTGGCAGTTCACTGGACGACACCCGGCTCGCCGTCGCCGCCCTGCACCAGGCGATGGCGACGGAATCCCTCTACGGGAGCGCCTTCCGGCGCAGCGCCGGGCTGGCGGGCGCCGCGTCGGACGATCCGGCCCCCCAGGTGCGCTGGTGGGCGCGCCAGCTCCGGTTCGCGCTCAGGCTCGATACGGACCGCGATCCCCGAGATCCGGGCTCACCCGCGGAGAACGGCCCTCCTGCCCCGGCACCGGCGTGACCGTCGGTTGCGCGGCGGCGTCGGCCGCCACCGGCTCGGTGGTCTTGCGATAGCGGGTTTCGACGGCGCGATCCCGGCGCCTGCCGGCGAGCACCGACAGGGTGAGCACGTGGGCCACGGCCATGAGCAACAGAAAGACACCCAGCCTGCCGATGAACGCGGAGGTCGATCCGGACCATTCCGGGGCCACGACCGCGAGCAGCGCCAGCATCCCGAACGCGACCAGGTGGAAAACGGTCACCACCATCCAGGCCACCGATCCGCCGCCGTCCGGCCCGCTCAAAGAACGGCGAGCCCCGCGGTAAAGGATCTGGCCGTCCGCGACGACGAAGATCAGGCCGATGATCAGGAAACCCGGGAGTTCATTGTCGGGCATCGTTGCCTCCTCCGTTTCCAGAGGAATACCCACCGGCCGCGGTACGACGCCGCTTTGACCGTATCGAGTGAACGATGTCTCGTAAGTGGTAAGGACGGTTAGAACCGTCCTTACCACTCACGAGCCCCCACTCAGGTCAGCGAATGCCCTGCGAAATGAATTCGCTCAGGCCTTCGACGTCGCCGAGCGCTGTTCGCAACTCGGCGGCGTACTCCTCGGCCCCCGCCCGCAGACCCCGTTCGACGACACCGGCGGTGTCGAACGCTTCGAAGTCCCCATCGCCCAATGCGGCGACGGACTCCTTGACCACGGCGCCCAGCAACAATTCCTCCGGCACCGACGGCGTACCTTCCAGCGGCCAGACGAGGTCGTCCAGCACACCCTGTCCGGCGACCTCGCGGACCAGGCCCGCCGCGGTGATCCCCGGCACCCGGAAGCCCTCCGGCAACACCGCGCGAACGCTCAAGCTCCGCGAAAGCCAGTACAGCAGCTCGGCGTTCACCTCCAGCTTGACCGGCTTCGGCGTCAGCCACAGCGTGAGGTTCACGTAGAACTCGGTGAGCTTGTCGAGCACCTCACCGTCCTTTTCGAATCCCCACAGATTGAGGTCGAAGTAGTGGTGCCACGTGGCGTCCGCGACGATCCGCCCGACGCCTGCCGCCGCGCCGTCGTACACACTGGACACTCCGTAGACCTGGCCGTTGCGCTTGTCGGTGCCGTGCGCGACGATCTCGGGTTTCGGCTGCCCACCGCGACCCGTCGGCCACACCTCCACCGGCAACCGCTCGGGAATGAGCAACTGCCCCTCGTGCATGTGGTCCGGGAAGATGGTGATCGGACCGCGCCTGCCCTGGAACAACGGATGCGGCCTGCCGAGCCGCTTCCGCAGGATCAGCTCCTGCGGGTACGGGTCGAGGTCGTTCGGGATCGGGTTGTTGATGTCACTGCCCCAAGGGTCGGGCTGGTGGGTGTTGTGGCTGAACTCGATGCTCGAATCCGGCCGGTCGTTCCACACCCGCAGCTCACCCGCCCGCGGGACCCGGTGCCCCAGCGCCCGCCCCAGGTTCAGGTAGTCGGGCAGCGACGGATCCGCTCCCGGCGGACGCGGGTTGGAGTGGTCACCGGTGATCAGCACGCCACCGCCGGCGTCCATCCAGGTGCGCAGCGCCGCGACCTCCGCGTCCACGAGCTCGTTCTCCGGTTCTCCCGGCATATTGCTCTGCAGCAGACCGAAGAACCACACCTGCTCATATCCGCCGAGTACCGCGGAAGTGAGTTTTTTGGCGGCGTGGCCGCCCTCGTGCCGATTGATCAGATCGATCTGGAACTGCGCGAAGAACGGCTGGTTCGCCAAGATCAGATCACGAAGAATGCCCAGCGAGAAGCCGCCGTTACCGCTGAAACCGATGAGATCCGTGTAGAACAGAACCCTGATCTTCGGCTTGGCCGCCGGACTGACTTGATCGGCGACAATACGTGCGTCGAACATGAATCCCCCTTGCCTGACGCGCCATGCCGTCCTCCCCGGCGGCGCTGTCCCTTCCACGTATACCTGAAATTCCCGAGGTCCCGCAGGCGCCGGAGCGCGGCGATGGATTTCGCCGTGATCAGTGGCCCCCGCGAGCGAAATCCCCTTTTTCGGATCACCCGCGCGCTCGAAAATGTTTCGCTTATCCGAGCCGTCCGTCTCTCACTTCAATCCCTCACCGTGTTCGCGTTCGCACGGTGCGCGAAGATGCGGGGATGGGTTACCGGACCTGGATGCGGTACTTCACACCGTCCGCCGTGCACCGACGGCTGGGCCTGGTGTGCCTCGGCGTCGGACTGCAGCACGGCGTCCTGCCCGCCGTGGGACCGCGCGTGCTCGACCACTACGTGGCCGTCGTGGTGTCCAAGGGCCGCGGCTGGTTCGCCGTGGCGGGCGGCGAACGGCAGGAGGTCGTCGCGCCCGCCCTGCTGTGGCTCGTTCCCGGGGTCGGGCACCATTACGCGCCCGATCCCGCGCAAGGCTGGGAAGAGTGTTTCGTCGACTTCGACGGCAGCGCCGTGGACGCGTACGTGGAACTCGGCTACGTCACCCCCGACGCGCCGGTGGTGCCACTGGGCGATGTCGAGGTCGTCCGCGACGTCGTGAGCCGGATCGTGCGCTGCGCGCGAGGCGGCAGTCCGCTGGCCCAGGTCGACGCCTCGGCGGCCGTGCACCACCTGCTGGTGGCACTGCGGCGGGCCCGCGCCGACCGCACGCCCAGCGGCGGCTCCCTGCTGGAGGCGCTTGCGCGCGACGCCCTGTTGCCGATCAGCGTCGCCGAGATCGCGGCCCGCCGCGGCATGACACTGCCCGAACTGCGCGCGGCCGTGCGCCGGAGCACCGAGTCGGGGCTGAAGGATCACTTGCTGACGCTCCGCCTCAACCGCGCGAAGGAACTCCTGGCCACCACACGGTTGCCGATTCAAGGAGTGGCGCAGGCGATCGGCTACGAGGACGCCGCCTACTTCACCCGCCTCTTCACCCGCCGGGTCGGTGTCTCCCCCGGGCGGTTCCGCGAGTCACGCGTCCAGGCCGTCCCCGGTGGCTGGAGTTCGCAGATCCCCTCCCCCGACGACCCGCCGCTGGTGCCGGACGACTGACCTTGGACTTCCGCTCGGCACCGCTTGGACTTTCCGCGCAATATGTGCATGACCGACGCTTGAAGTTGAGTGAAAGCGTTGACTTACGCGCAATAACGTTCATAACATCGGCGACCGCCCCGCCAACTGTGGTGCGGGTCACCCTTGGGAGAGAGTCATGCGGACCCTGCCTCTTCTCGGCGCCACGGCCTTGGCCGTGGCGGCGACCATGGTGGTACCGGTGTCGTCCGACGCCGCGCCGCCGGACGCGACGTACACCATCACGGTCGACGCCAAGAAGTCGTTCAGCCCGACCACCGACACCCCGGCGAGTACCTACGTCGACAAGGACGGCACGTTCTACTTCCAGCAGGCGGCCGCGCTCTACGGCGCGGACCAGCCGCGCGAGTGGGAGTTCTTCAGCGGGCGCGATTTCGACAGCTTCACCAAGAACCCGATCAGCGACGCGGTGAATCCGGCGAACCCCGCCGACCGCAACGACGACACGACCTGGCGCTGCAACAACAGCCCCACCGGCAAGGAATCCACCGACCCGCCCGCCGGGTCGGGTTACTCGCAGCGCAACTTCTGCGACCTCGTCGGCACCTGGGTCGATCCGGACACCGGTGACTGGTACGGCCTGATCCACAACGAGTTCACCCCCGAGCCGTTCGGCGCGTACTCGTTCTCCCACTACGACGCGATCGACTGGGCCGTGTCGAAGGACCAGGGCAAGACCTGGGCCATCAAGGACCACGCGATCACCTCGCCCTACAGCACCAAACGCGGTGACACGTCGGCCTTCCCCCACCAGACGTTCGATTACGGCGACGGCGATCCGCGCCTGTTCGTCGACACCGCGTCCGGGTACTTCTATGTCTACTACGGCTCGCGCATCGTGCCGAAGGCGGGCGCCGGCGGCCCGATGACCGGACTGGCGCACGTCGCCCGCGCGCCGATCTCGGGCAAGATGTCGTCCGGTTCGTGGCAGAAGTGGTTCGACGGCGGCTGGACCCAGCCCGGCGTCGGCGGCCGCGAAAGCAACATGGTTCCCGTCTCTTCGGCGGGCGACAAGGGCTACACGCCCGTCGCGGACGACTACGACCCGGCCAACACCGGCAACGTCAGCCAGCAGATCGCCGCGGGACAGCTGCCGCGCAAATCGGATCTGTTCATCATGAACATCGCCTACAACGCACACCTCGGGCTCTACATCGGCGCGCCGGAGGCCGTCGACAGCGTCGTCCCGCAGCGGTACTACGTGACCGACGATCTGACGACGCAGAAATGGCGGCTGATCGGCGACACCGGGAGCTACACCAACCAGTCCTGGTACCGCTGGTTCGTCGACGCGGCGAACAAGACGAACTCCACCATCATCGGCAAGCAGTTCCGGTCGTACTGCGCGGTGGCGTGTTCCGGCAACGCGGGCGGCGAGTACACCACCCAGACCATCACGTCCTCCGCTCCCGCGCCGTCCCCTGTGGACACTTCCCGCAAGTACCGCGTCGGCCTCGGCGACGGCCGCGTTCTCGCGCAGGGAACCGGAAGCGCGACGACGTCGGTCGCGGGCACGACCGGCTCCGACCGCGAGGCGTGGCAGTTCTCCGCCGACGGCGACGGCTCGTACCGCGTCGTCAACGCCGCGACCGGCCAGTTCCTCGGCGTCGACGCCGTGCAGGCAGGCCGGGCCTGGGGCGCGAAACCCACCGTCACCTCCTCCTCGACGGTCGGACAGCAGTGGTTCGTCATCCCGTCCACCACGGTCGCCGGGACCTTCCGGCTGGTGAACCGCTACAGCGGGCTCGTGCTCGGCCTTTCCGGCAAGACGTCACGCCTGGCGGAGACCACTCCGCTCCGGTCCTGGACCGACACCACCGGAAGCGCCGTCGGCGGTGGCCGGACCGCGGCCGAGCAGACGCTGAAGTTCACCGACGCCGGCGCGGGCACCAGCACGCTCGACGGGGTCCGCACCCTGGCCGCGTCAGGAAAGAATCTCGACGACCCGGACTCGTCCACGGCCACCGGGACGCCCCTGGTCACCTGGGCGCCGAACAACGGCGCCAACCAGAAATGGCTGTTCACCAGGCAGTCCGACGGTTCCTACACGCTGACGAACACGCATTCGAAACTGTGCGCCGACGTCGAAGGCGGAGCCGCCACCGCGGGCGCGCGCGTCATCCAATGGACGTGCACCGGCGGCCCCAACCAGCGCTGGACCGCGGCGAAACAGCCTGGTGGGAGCTACAAGCTCAGCAGCGTCCGGTCGGGTCTGCTGCTGACCACGGCGTCCACTTCGGACGGTGCGGCCGTCACCCAACGGGCCGACACCGGCTCCGCGCTCCAACTGTGGGCGATCAGCTAGGCCATGTCCTGTGGCCCGCCCCTTCCCGGGGTGGGCCACACGGCGTTTCGCGGCGGGTTGCGCTTGTGTGGCACATCACACTCTCACTGCACTTCCCGGCCCCGTGACCGTCTCCCCTTACGAGAACACTTTCGGTGAAAAGATCACCGATCGCGTGGAGGGAGAGATCATGAACCACACCGGCATCATCCGCACCGCCACCATCACCGGCATCGCCGCGGCCCTGGGCCTCGCCGCCATCGCCCCGGCGCTGGCGCACCCGCTCGGCAACCCGCTGGCCGCCGCCCCGGCCAACGACCCGGTCACCACCGTGGCCGATCTGGACGGCGACGGCGAGATCGAGACCGTCACCGCGCAGCTGACCAGCGCCACCGACCAGGTCATCTCCGCCACCGTGAACGGGGCGTTCACCTCGATCCACCTGCCCGCGGACGGCTCCGTACCGCTCGAGGCGCCGCGCGTCACCGACCTCAACGGCGACGGCCGCGCCGAGCTCATCGTCACCCAGTCCGTCGGGGCGAACACCACGTTCTTCACCGCGCTGCACTACGACGGCCGCAACCTCAGCCAGGTCGTCGACAACGACAGCAAGCCGCTGTCGGTCGCCGAAGGCGGTGGCGTCGCCGCCCACCTCGGCTACCAGTGCACCCCGCTGACCGGTGGTGGCCGCACCTTCGAGGTCGTCGCGGCCGAAGCCGACGACGTCAGCGCCGAACCGCTCACCTACAGCGGCACCCGCACCACCTACACCCTGCGCGACGGCGCGCTGACCACCCAGAACACCCAGACCATCAGCAAGCGCCCGGTGACCGACCCGATCCTCGGCACCGACGCCGCCACCTGCGGCCAGACCGGCAGCTGACCTAGGTCAAATGCTCGTGAGTGGTAAGGACGGTTCTGGTGGACCTGTATTTGCTTACCCACTGGATACTTATGTCATCTCGGTGGCTTGTAGAGCTTGTTCTGGATGCCGATGTGGGCGAGTGGGGAGGATTTGAGACGTTCAACGTCCCAAATCTTCCCCACTCGGCTGCCGTCCGCGAGGTTGCGGGGTGACACGGTCTTGATCGACGGAGGATCGGGGACGTTGAGTGTCCCCGATCCTCCGTTGATCAAGCTCTGAGAACGGGACCCCCGCCTCGACGATGACCACTCACGAGTACGCGAGCTACGGCGCGTAGGTCAGGCAGTTCGCGGCGTGGTCGCCCTGACCGGGTCCGACGCGAACACTCGAAGCGGTACATTCCAGCGAGGAATTGTGACGGCAATCGGACCGGGAGCAGGCACCGACCTGTGCGGTCACCCGATCGAGGCCACCCTTGGTGTTGAGCGGGACGAACGTTCCGCAATCGGCGGACCCATTGCCTCCGCCCACCGTGATGGCGAAAGCGTGACAACCGTCGTGGTTGTAAGAACATCCGCTGACCGTGCATTCGTGGACAGCGGGCATTTCGGTGGTGGTCATAACGACTCCTGTGCTTCGTGGTGGTGGTGTCGTTCGGTATGACCAGGGTTACACCGCCTCGTGCCACCGGCAATTCGAGACGGGAATGACCACCCGGGGAAGCTACCGGGCCGCCCGGGGTGTTTCCAAGGTCAGAGGTCGAGGTCGAGCCGGGACGAAGCGCGCGAGACGCAACAGAACATCCGCCCCGGCGCCGCCCCGATGTCGTCGCGATGCTCCGGCTCACCACCGACAACGGAGATCTCACAGCTACCGCAAACCCCTTCGCGGCAACCGGACGGTATCGGATAACCCGCATGGTTCAACGCGTCCAGCAGGGACTCTTCCGCCGCGACCGGCACCGTCCGTCCTGATCGGACACAGCGCACTTCGAACGGCTCGTTCGGCGCGAACTCCTTGACCACCGGCTGGAAGCGTTCGAGGTGCAGTCCTCGCGCGGGAAACGCCGCCTCGGCCGCGTCGAGCATGGACGCGGGGCCACAGCAGTAAACCAGCGCTCGCGGGCCGAGTCCGGCCGCCAGTGCGGCGAAATCGGGCCTGCCGTGCTCGTCGGTGGCGTGGACGCGCACCCGGTCTCCGTAGGCGGCCCGGAGGTCGGCGGCGAACGGCATGGTGGCCATCGACCTGCCGACGTACACCAGCGTGGCCGCGGCGCCCGCCTCGACCGCCGCGGCCAGCATCGGCATCAGGGGCGTGATGCCGATACCACCGGCGACGAACAGGTATTCCGGCGCGGGCAGCAGGGGGAAGTTGTTGCGCGGCACCGAAACCTCAAGGGGACGGCCCGCGCGCAGGAACAGGTGGATGTACTCCGAACCGCCCCGGCTGAGCCGGTCGTACCGGACGGCGACCCGGTAGCGGCCCCGATCGGCCGGGTCCCCGCACAGCGAATACTGCCTGGTCAGCCAGTTCGGCAACGCCAGATCGACGTGCGCCCCCGGTTCCCAGGGGGCCAGCGGGCCCTCGGCACCGCGCAGGACCAGGGAGACGGTGCCTTCGGCGACCGGCTCCACGTGATCGAGAATCGTCCGCTGCATCAACGAGATCACCTCAGTACAACTGCCGGTAGCTGGCTTCGAGCATGTTCTCCAGTACCGCCGGATCGAGGTCGAGCCCCATCTGCTCGACGGCGATCGCGCCGGCGCCCGGCAGTTCTTCGGCGAGCGCCTGGCTCGCGGGATCCCAGATCCGGGATCGGACCAGCGCGCGTCCGCAGTGGAAGAAGGCCTCTTCGACCTCCACGATGATCGCCAGTTCCGCCGGTTTGCCCTCGGTCCGCATCCGGGCGAGCACGTCCGGTTCGTCGGTGGGATACCCGCGCCCGTTGACCCGGAACACTTCCCGCATGCCGGGGATCACGAACATCAAGCCGATCCCGTCGTTCTCGGCGAGATTGCGGAAGGAGTCGGCGAGCTTGTTGCCCGGCCGGTCGGGGATCGCCAGGGTGTGCTCGTCGAGCACCTTGACGAAGCCCGGGTAGTCGCCGCGAGGTGAGCAGTCGGGCAGGCCCGTCGCGTCCGCGGTGGCCATCGCGACGAGCGGGGAATGGGCGATGAACCGGTGGCCGTGCCGGTCGACGCGGTTGTGGACCTTGGCCTTGATCATGGCCTCGGGTTCCCCGAGCCTGGCACGCACCTCCTCGTAGGAGATCCGGCGCGGACGCGTCTCGTTCACGAGATCACTGCTGCTCATGGCACAATTATGAGCAATTGTTCAGTCTGTTCGCTACTCGCTTTCAGGCCGCTTCACGGGGAGTGCCATGACGTCGGAGCAACGACGGATCAAGCCACGTAAACAGCCGCGCCAGGTCCGGGCCGAGCTGACCAGGCAGCGCATCCTCACCGCCGCTGCTCACATTTTCGCCGAGTTCGGCTACGCCGCGGGGACGACGAACCGGATCGCCGAACGGGCGCGGATCTCGATCGGCTCGCTGTACCAGTACTACCCGAACAAGGACGCGATCCTGGCCGAGTTGCTGACCCGTCACCTCGACGGAGACCAGGCCAGCGCGACGCTCCGACGGCACAAGGAAGCAAAGGAGCCACTCGAGACCATCATCAGGGAGTTCGTGCGCACGGTGATCGACAACCATCTCGACGATCCGCAACTGCTGCGGATCATGATCGAGCAGGCACC
The DNA here is from genome assembly GCF_002849735.1 of Amycolatopsis sp. BJA-103. Classification (GTDB taxonomy): domain Bacteria; phylum Actinomycetota; class Actinomycetes; order Mycobacteriales; family Pseudonocardiaceae; genus Amycolatopsis. The sequence goes on along the minus strand of NZ_CP017780.1, from coordinate 9,245,833 downwards.
CCGCTCCAGCGAAGTGCTGGAGCGGGTCACCGGGCTGGAATGGGAGATGATCGGTGACCTGCGCGAACTGTTCGACGGCCACCCCGAAGTCCGCGTGCGGGACAAGGACACGGCGGCGAGGCTCGTCGCGTCCACTGTGGAACTGACCGTGCATCAGCTCGTCGCCGCGCCCGGCTCCATCGACACCACCCGGCTCGAGAACGAACTCGTGGCGATGATCACCGGTTACCTCCGCACCTGATTTTCGGGGGTTGACCAGGCGAAAAGCGGGTACCCACCAGCATGACCCCGGTACGCGGACACATCGCACGTTGGAAACGGAGAGGTGACACTCTCGCGCTGGCTTGGACGTTGATCACCGTCGGCTTGGCCGCGATGCTGTGGGTGTCAGGGTTCCGTGCCTGGCCGGTCTATCTGACGGCGGTGCCGAGTGCCGTCGTCTCCGTTCTGCTGTGGATCGGCGTCGTGCGCACCCGGCGTCGCACGAACGCCGGGTCATGACGTCATTTCCACGGTCCCGCACCGGATCCGGCCGGGTGACGATGCACCGGTAGGGGCAGGCGGCTGAGGGGCGAAAGACATGGGGGCGGTGGTCGCGGCGCTCGCCGCGGGCTGCGCGGTGCTGGCGGTCTTCCTTTCCGGTGACGCGGTCCGCCCGGACCGGCCGGATCTCGAAGTGACGCTGGTCGCGGCGGCGCTGGTACTGGCGGCGTTGCTGGCATTCGGAAAGTCCCGCGGGACGAAGATCTCCGCGCTGGTTTGCGCCGCGGGCGCCACGGGCTGGGCGATCTACTGCCTGAGCACCGATCTCGGCAGCGGCACACCGGGAAGTTCGACGGCGGTGCTCGTGGTCGCCGCCGTCGTCTCGCTGGTGGCGGTCGCACTCCCCCGGCCTGCCCGGTGGTGGCTCGCGATCCCGCTGGCGGTGGTGCTCGCGGCGGGAACGGTGACCGCGGTGACGGTCGTCCCCGCACTGGCGGTGCGGTCGACGACGGCGACGGCCGTCGCGGCGCCCGCGCTCGCCGACAAGGTGGCGACGTCACCGTGGAAGTGGACATCGCCCGCCAAGGTGCTGGACGTGGTCGCGGCGGGCGCCGGGGTCGCGGTCGCCGGCTCGGGCGGCGAGGTCACCGCGCTCGACGGGCCGACCGGCGCGGTGCGCTGGACCTACGCCCGTCCCGGTGCCCACGTCCGCGCGCTCGTCCCCACGCCGGACAGGCTTCTGCTGCTGGCCGTCTACGCCCCCGGCGACGGCGGCACGGACCGCCACCACCTGACCGTTCTCGACGCGTTCACGGGCGTTCCGCTCCAGGAGAAGCTGATCGAGGACGTGCACGGCGCGGACCTGCTCGCACCGACCTCCGCCGTGCTGCCGTCACTCGCGCACCTGGGGGACGGCAACTTCCGTGTCGACGCGCTCGACCTGCGCGGCGGGAACACCCGGTGGTCGTGGCAGGCGCCCGCGGGCTGCGTCTCGCCGTTCGCGTTGCCCGCGAGCGGCCGTGACGTGGTGCTGGCGCCGCTGCTGTGCCAAGACCGGCTCAGCGTGCTCGGCCTGGACGAACGGACCGGCACACCGCGCTGGGAGCACCGGCTGCCGGTGACACGGCCGTCCGACGAGAAGGCCGACTACTACCTGCACGCCGCCCCCGGTGGCGGCACCGTTTCCCTGGCCCTGCGGTACTCCGGCCTGGCCACCGGCGACAACACCGACGTCGTGCTCGACGCCGCCACCGGCACCATCGTGTCCACAATGGACCCCAGGGCGCCGAAGCGGGTCACGCTCGGCCCGGTGGCCGTCTCGGAACGCGACGAGAACGGGAAGATCACCGCGGCCACGCTGGACGGCGGGGTGGCCGTCGATCTCGCCGCCTGCCCGGACCGGCGGGCGCACGCCACCACCCCGACGGCGTACCTGCGCCTGTGCGCCGACCCCGGCGGCAAGCTGGTGGTGCACCGCCAGGAACTCGACGGTTCGACGGCGTCGAGCCTCCCCGTCGACTGGCCGTCCCCCGACGACACGACCATCGGCCTGCTGTCGAGCAGGGCACGACACGCGCTCGTCCCGGCACCCGGCGCCCTCGTCGCGGCGCGCGGCGGTGACGCCCCGGTGCTCGGCTTCCCCGCGACGGGGTGAAGGCCCCCTTCGCGAGGAAGGGGGCCTTCACGTGCTCGAACCGACCGCGAGGTCATCCGCGCTTGAACTCTTCCCAGGTCACCTTCTTCACCTGGGGGCCGTCGTCCTTGGCGTGGCTCGCCAGGCCGTTGAGGCCCTTGAAGTAGTCGCCGGCCTGCGCCTGCGCCTGCGGCGACATGTCCGTGTCGCTGATCGCGATGCCGTGGATGTGCTCCGCCCAGTTGCCCTGGCTCGGGGTGCGGTGCCACGCGGCGAACCCGACCTCACGCAGCGCCTTCACGGCGGCGGTCTTGTTGGAGATGTTGTTCACCGAAATGTCGACCGCGCCACCGCCGTCGTGCGTCCCGCCCGAGGCGCCGACACCGCCGGCGTTGTACGAGCCCTGGGTGACGGTGAATTTGACCCCGGCCTTCTTCTCCGCGGCCGCGATCATGTCGGCGGTGCGCTTGTTCACCGTCTTGCCGTCCAGGCTGGTCTTCGCCCCGACGCCGAACGGCGCGGTCACCGTGTAGCGGCCCTTGCCCAGTTCGGCCAGCGAGCCCTTGCCGGGCAGACCGCTGGCGGCCAGGCCGCTGTGCCCCAGCGACTTCTGGTACTTCGCGTACGCCTTCACCGTCGAGGTGCCGAAGTGCCCGTCGACCTGCTTCTTGTCGAGCAGGTTCTTCGCCGCCAGCGCCTCCTCGACGACCTTGACGCTCGGGCCGGAACCCGGCGTGATCGCCTGGTCGGCCTTGTAGGGATCCCACATGGCCGCCTTGACGACGGCCTCCATGTTGACCGACGGCGCCGCCACCGCGGCCTGTCCCGCCGTCATCCCGAACGCGGCTCCGGCCAGAGCGGTGAACATCGCGGCGGTTGCCACCTTGCGCATGACTGCTCCTTCACTCGGTGCTGCTCCTTGTGAACAGCTCGTGTTCGACACTGGCCTGCCGGAGGGGGCGTCCGGAACCACCTGTACGGATCGTCTGACGTCAAAAACCGCAGGTTGACAGCGTTTGACAGGGTGACGGCCCGGCTGATCCCGCTGGTCGGCGCGGCGATCGGGGCGGAGTTCGCGATATAGTTACCCGGCCGCGCAGAGTGACGAAAATTATTGTCACGTCTGACACGATCGCGAGGGGGAGCGTGCCGGGAGAACGGACACCGGAGCTGGAAGCGTTCATGGCCGAGCTGCGGAAGCTGCGGACGCGGGCAGGCGAGCCGTCGTTCCGGAAGATGGCCGCGAAGTCGGGCGCCGTGTCCCACGCGACCCTGCACCTCACCGTCACCGGCAGGCGGCTGCAGCCGTGGGAGACCGTCCGCGAGTTCGTCCGCGCCTGCGACGGTGACGAAGAGGAATGGCACGCCCGCTGGCAAGGTGTCCAGCTCGTGTTGTCCACCGGCCGCGAACCGGCCCCCGCGCCCGCCGCGCCGAGATGGCGGTCCAAACGCGTCCTAGCGCCGCTGGCCCTCGTCCTCGTCGCCGCGATCGCCGCCGTCGTCGTCATCCTGCTGCCGGGTGAGCAGGACTCGCGGCCACCCCATCCCGGTGACTCGGCCGGCTTCATCACCGACGTGACGATCCCCGACGACACCGCGGTCAAGCCGGGCACGCAGTTCGTGAAGGTCTGGGAGATCAAGAACACCGGCACGGTCGAATGGCGGAAGCGGTACCTGCGCCGCACCGACCTCCCGGTCGCGCCGGGCACCTGCCGCACCCCGGAGCGGATCCCGGTCAACGACACCGCGCCGCAGGGGCACGTGCAGGTGACGGTCACCGTGAGCACTCCGGCGACCGCCCCGGTCGACTGCAAGATCTTCTGGAAGATGGTCGACGAACAGGACCGGGAACTGTTCCCCGCCAACAAGCCGATCTACTTCTCCGTCCTCGTCCGCGCTTGAGCGCCGAAAACACCTCGTTCGACCGGGAAAGTGCGCTAGCCGCCGCATTCCGGGCTGCCTACGCTGAATTCTGCGCACCGGAACCCAAATGCCTCGGGAGTCTCCAGTGAGAACAACGAGAATCGTGTTCTGCGCCTTGGTCGTCCTCGGCGCCACCGGCCTCGCGCCCGCCACGGCGGCGTCGGCGGGACAAAACGCGTTCACCTTGTCCAGTACCGCTTTCGCCAACGGCGGCGTCATGCCGAAAGTCCACGAGTGCACCAGCGGCGGCGGGCAGGATCCCGCCAAGAGGAACGAGTCGCCCCCGTTGGCCTGGTCGGGCGCTCCCGCGGCGGCCAAGAGCTACGCGATCGTCATGCGCGACCTCGACAACGCCAACCTCATCCACTGGGTCATCTACGACATCCCGGTGACCGCGACCTCGCTCCCCCAGAACGTCGAGCACGCGTACCGGCCTTCGGTGCCCGCGGGCGCCCGGCAGATCTACTACCGCGGAAGCGCCAGCCTCTACGGCTATCAGGGACCGTGCTCGCCCTCGACGGTGAACACCTACGAGTTCGTCGTGCACGCGCTCGACCGGGCTTCGCTGACCAGCCTGACTTCCAGTTCGTCGACGCAGACCGCCGCCAGGGCGATCACCGCGGCCTCGCTCGGCACGGCGAGGATCAGCGGCGAGTCGTAGCTCGGTGACATCGGCGGCATACCCAGAGCCATCCCTTGATCAGTCCCGAGTCCGCGGCCGGAGGCGGGCTGATCACCCGTGGCAAAATCGGCCCAATGCAGATCGGGATGCTCGGCCCTTTCGAGGTTCGCACGGATGAAGGCGTCCTCGCCGACGTGCCGGGCGCCCGGCTGCGCGGGCTGCTGATCGCCCTCGCGCTCGAACCGGGCCGCGTGGTCCCGAAAGCGACGCTCGTCGACTGGATCTGGGGCGAACGGCCGCCCGCCGACGCGACGAATGCCTTGCAGCGCTTGGTTTCCCGTCTGCGAAAGGTACTGCCGGAAGGAGCCGTCGAGGGACAGACGGACGGCTATCGGCTGAAGGTGGCGCCCGACGCCGTCGACGCCGTGCGGTTCGAACGCCTCGTCGGCCGGGCTCGGGGCGACGAAGAACCGAAACGGCTGCGCGAAGCCCTCGCCCTGTGGCGCGGCGCGGCCATGCAGGACGTCGGTTTGCAAGACAGCGAGGCGTTCGACGCGGCGGTCACCCGGCTCGACGGGCTGCGCCTGACGGCGTTGGAAGACCGGTTCGACGCGGAGATCGACCTCGGCCACGGCGCGAAACTGGTCACCGAACTGACCGACCTGGCGGCCGCGCATCCCCTGCGCGAACGGCTCGTCGCCGCGCTGATGCGGGCTCTCGCGGCGACGGGGCGCGACACCGAAGCGCTGCTCGTGTACCAGCGCACCAGGGAAGCCCTGGCCGACGCGCTGGGCGTCGACCCTTCGCCGGAGCTGTCCGCGGTGCACGTCGCGTTGCTGCGGGGCGAGCTGGGACGGCGCGAGGAGAACCGCAAGACCAACGTGCGCGCCGAGCTGACCAGTTTCGTCGGCAAGGACGCCGATGTCGCCACGGTCCGCGAACTCGTCACCGAACACCGGCTCACCACTTTGATCGGGCCCGGTGGTTCGGGAAAGACCAGGCTGGCCACGGAAACCGCGCGAACCCTGCTCGGCGATCTGCCGGACGGGGCCTGGCTGGTGGAACTCGCGGCCATCGGCGTCGACGGAGATCAGGGGGGCGGGCCCGAAGGGCAGGGGGGTGGGAAGAACATCGCCCAGGCGACGCTCGCCGGGCTCGGGCTGCGGGACGCGCTGCTCGGCGACTCGCCGAACGCCGAACCCATCGAACGGGTCATCGCCGCGATCCGCGAGCGGGAAGTACTGCTGATCCTCGACAACTGCGAGCACGTGATCGAGTCGGCGGCGGCCTTCGCGCACCGGGTGCTCGGGGAATGCCGCCGGCTGCGGATCCTGGCGACCAGCCGGGAACCGCTCGGCATCACCGGCGAGGCGTTGTGGCCCGTCGTGCCACTGGGCGTACCGGACCGGCACGCCGGTCCCGGCGAGATCGAATCCTCCCCCGCCGTCAAGCTGCTGCGGGACCGGGCGGGCGCGGTGCGCAAGGATCTCGTGGTCGACGAGACCACGTTGGCCACGATGGCCCGGGTGTGCCGGGTGCTCGACGGGATGCCGCTCGCGATCGAACTGGCCGCGGCGAGACTGCGCACGATGTCCATCGACCAGCTCGCCAACCGGCTCGACGACCGCTTCCGCCTGCTGACCGGCGGCAGCCGCACCGCGTTGCCCCGGCACCGGACGTTGCGCGCCATGGTCGACTGGAGCTGGGAGCTGCTGACCGAAGCCGAACGGACGGTCCTGTCCCGGCTCTCGGTGTTCTCGGGCGGGGTGAGCCTGGAAGCGGCCGAGCGGGTCTGCGTGAGCGAGGCCGTCGAGCAGTACGAGGTGCTCGAATTGCTCACCGCGCTGACCGAAAAGTCGCTGCTCGTCGCCGCGGGCGACGAAGCGCCGCGCTATCGGATGCTCGGCACGATCAAGGAATACGCCGAACACCGGCTCGCCGAAGCGGGCGAAACGGCGCTGGCGCGCGAGGCGCATCTCGCCTACTTCACCGAGCTCGCCGAGGCCGCCGAGCCGATGCTCCGCCGTACCGAGCAGCTGGAATGGCTCGCCAAGCTCAACGCCGAGCACGACAACATCAGTTCCGCGATGCGCGGCGCGCTCGCGGCGGGTGACGCACCGTCGGCGATGCGGCTCGCGGCGGCCTGCGGCTGGTACTGGTGGCTCAGCGGGCACCGGGCGGAAGGCATGGAGCTGGTCAGTGCAGCCGTCGAAACGCCCGGCGAGGTACCCGACGGGGTCGGGGCCGTGGTGTACGGACTCGTCTCGCTGTTCGTGAGCTCCGGTTTCGCCGACGAACACACCGCGGCGAAATGGATCCACGAGTCGTACCGGCTCAGCCGGACCACCGAAGCGAATCACCCGCTGCTGGGTCTCATCGTCCCGCTGGAACGCATGCTGCGGGGCGATGAGACGTTGTCCGCCTGGGAACCGGTGCTGGAGGACGAAAACGCCTGGGTCCGCGCGCTGGGCAGGCTGCACCTCGGCAAGATGCGGATCACGCTCGGCCACCCCGGACCGGACGCGGAAACGTATCTCGAGCGTGCGCTCGCCGAGTTCCGCGCCATCGGCGAACGGTTCGGGATCTCGTTCGCCCTGACCGAACTGGCGGACCGGCTCGCCACGCGCGGCGAATTCGCCACCGCGTGCGAGTACTACGAGCAGGCGGTCACGGTCGTAGCCGAGGTCGGTTCCGTCGAGGATCTCATCCGGTTGCGGTCACGCCAGGCGCAGCTGTTCTGGCTGCTGGGCGACGCGGACGCCGGCGCGGCCGCCGCGGCCGAGGCGGAGCGGTACGCCGAACGGGTCACTTGGCCGGGGGCGCTGGGCATGCTGGCCCTGTCCCGGGCGGAACTCGCCTACTGGCGCGGGGAAACCGAGGAAGCCAAGCAGCAGCTCACCCTCGCGACGAGTGTGATGGGCGAGGAAGCGGGCCTCGGGCACGTCCGCGCCATCACCCACGACCTGCTGGGGTATCTCTCCGACGATCTCGAGGAAGTCCGCGCGCACCGGGAGTCGGCCTGCCAGGCGGCGGCCGAGGTACGGCACGTGCCCCTGATCGCCCACATGCTCGTCGGCGTCGCGGACCTCGCTCTGCGCCGCGACGAGCCCGAGCAGGCCGCGCGGCTGCTCGGGGCGGCCGACGAGCTGCGCGGGCTGCCGGATCGCTCCCACCCGGACGTGACGAGGATCGAGGGCACAGTGCTGCGCCGCCTCGGCGAAGCGAAGTTCGCGGAGGCGGCGCAGGAGGGCAGCCGGACGGACTGGAAGCACTTGGTCGAGGTCACGCTCGCTTCTTGAACGTCGAGGACGCCCACAGGTAGCCGGCGAGCGCGATCCCGGCGCACCAGCCGAGGGCGGGGATCACGTCGCCCGCCGCCGGCGCGCCGTTGAGCAGGCCGCGCAGGGTCTCGATGATCGGGGTGAAGGGCTGGTACTGCGCGAACTCCCGGAGCCCGGGCCCCATCTTCTCGGCGGGCACGATCGCGCTGCTGAAGAACGGCAGCATGATCAGCGGTACGGAGGCCATCCCCGCGGTTTCCGGGGACTTCGCCGCCAAGCCCAGCGCGACCGTGAGCCAGCCCGCCGCGAAACCGAGCAGCACGACGATCCCGACCACGCCGAGCCACTCGAGGAAACCCGCCGCCGGGGAGAAACCCAGCAGGAAGGCCACCCCGGTGAGCGCCGCGATGGCGACCAGGTTGGTCAGCACGCTGGCGATGACGTGTCCGGTCAGCACCGCGCCGCGAGAGACGTCCATGACCTTGAAGCGGTTGATGATGCCCTTCGTCATGTCGGAGTTCACCGCCGTCGCCGTGGCGCCGAGGCCGTAGCAGACGGCCAGCAGCATCAAGCCCGGCGTCGCGTAGTCGATGTAGTCGACGCCGACGCTGAACGCGTCTCCGAACACGTACACGAACATCAGCATCATCACGACCGGCATCAGGATCGCGTTGAAGACCGAAGTCGGATTGCGGGTGAGATGTTTGAAGTTGCGGCGCAACATCACCATCGAAGGCGATTTGGCGCTCATGGTGTGAGCGGTCGTGGTCTCGGTGGTCGCGGTCCTGGTGGTCACTTGGCTGCCTCCGTGCTGTGGCCCGTCAGGGCGAGGAAAACGTCGTCGAGATCAGGGGTGTGGACGGAGAACTCTTCGGCCGCGATCGCGTGCTCGTCGAGCGTGTCCAGCAGCGAGCGCAGGGATTTCGTCCCGCCGTCGCTGGGGACCCGCAGGGCGAGCGCCTCGTCGTCCCGCGTGGAGCCGGGGAAGATCCGTGCCGCCGCGTCGAGTTCGGCGACCGTGGTGAACCGGAGCCGGACGTGCGTGCCGGGCATCTGGCGCTTGAGTTCGGCGGGAGTGCCGCTGGCGACCAGACGGCCTCCGTCGAGGACCGCGATCCGGTCGGCGAGCTGATCGGCTTCCTCGAGGTACTGGGTGGTGAGGAAGATGGTCACGCCGCCGTCCACGAGCTCGCGGATGATCGACCACATCGTGCGGCGGCTGCGCGGGTCGAGCCCCGTGGTCGGCTCGTCGAGGAAGATGATGCGCGGATCGCCGACGAGCGTCATCGCCAGGTCCAGTTTCCGGCGCATCCCCCCGGAGTAGGCCGACGCAGGCTTCCGCGCCGACTCCACCAGGTCGAACCGCTCCAGCAGCTCGGTCACGACCCGCTTGCCGCCGGAGGCCCGCCGGTTCAGGTCCACCATCAGCTGCAGGTTCTCCTGCCCCGTCAGCAGTTCGTCCACCGCCGCGAACTGGCCGGTGACCCCGATCGCCGCGCGCACCGCCTTGGCCCCGGTCGTGATGTCGTGCCCGGCGACCATCGCCGTCCCGCCGTCGGCCTTCATCAGGGTGGTCAGGAGGTTCACCGTCGTCGTCTTGCCCGCCCCGTTCGGGCCGAGCAGGGAGAAGATGGTGCCCGCCGGGACATCCAGGTCGATGCCGTCGAGCACTACTTTGTCGCCGAAGGTCTTCCGCAGCCCGGAGACCGTGATCGCTGAATCTTTCATGGGACTCACTGTGGGCGGCCCGGCTGACACGCCCCCGCCACGGCGCTGACACGGGTGGTGTCAGCGCCATGTCAGGCACGTGTCAGGCCTCGTGTGGAAGGTGGTCGTCACAACCACCACGAAAGGCGAACCCGATGACTCAGACCGTCCCGCAGGGCCTCCCGATGCAGCGCGACGCGGGTCCCTTCCACCCGCCCCGCGAGATCACCCGGCTGCGCGACGCCCGCCCGGTGAGTCCCATGGTGTTCCCCGACGGTCACGAGGGCTGGCTCGTCACCGGCTACGACGAGGTCCGGCAGATGATGGCCGACACCCGGTTCAGCTCGCGCCAGGACATCGGCATCCTCCACCTGCCCTACGAGACACCGGGGATGCCCGCCCAGACCGAACCGTCCCCGCCGATGCCGGGCATGTTCGTCGCCATGGACCCGCCGGACCACGGCCGGTTGCGGAAACGACTCACCGGCGCTTTCACCGTGAAGCGGATGAAGCAGCTCGAAGAGCACATCGTCGAGATCACCGAACGGCAGCTGGACGCGATGGCCGACCTCGTCCCGCCGGTCGACCTGGTCAAGGAGTTCGCGCTGCCGGTGCCTTCACTGGTGATCTGCGAACTGCTCGGTGTCCCCTACGAGGACCGGGAGAACTTCCAGGCCGACTCCGCCCAGCTCATGATCAGGGACCAGACGCTGGAAGAGAAGATGGCCGCGTTCATCGGGATGAACACGTTCCTCACCGAACTGGTCACGCGCAAACGCGAGACACCCGGCGACGACATCCTGTCCGACCTCGGCCGCTACGAAGACCTCACCATCGAGGAGCTGGCGGGCGCCGCGTTCCTGCTGCTGCTCGCCGGTCACGAGACCACGGCCAACATGCTGGCACTGGGCACTTTCGCGCTCCTGGAGAACCCCGGCCAGCTGGCCGAACTGCGGGCCGACGCGGAACTGCTTCCCGGTGCCGTGGAGGAACTCCTTCGGTATCTGTCGGTCGCCGACATCTTCTTCCGCTACGCCACCGAAGACCTCGAACTCGGCGGCGAAACGATCCCCGCGGGATCGACCGTCGTCGTGTCGCTGCTGGCCGCCAACCACGACCCGCGGCGCTTCACCGACCCCGGCACCCTGGACATCCACCGCAACGCGCGTGGTCTGTTGTCCTTCGGCCACGGCGTGCACCAATGCCTCGGCCAGCAGTTGTCGCGGATCGAGATGCGCGCGGGTTTCGAGGGACTGCTGCGGCGTTTCCCCGATCTCGAGCTCGCCGTCCCCGCCGACGAGGTCAAGCTCAAGACCGACATGAACATCTACGGCGTGCATGAATTGCCGGTCACTTGGGGGGAATCGGACCGGTAGGCGTTGGTCGCAGGTCCGTGAAGGCCTCCTTGCCTACCCTGAAGGTAGTGAAGGAGGCCTTCACGGACTACGTGACACCCGCCGGCCCCAGCAGTCACGGGCGGCGGCGCGCAAAGGTCCCCTTTCCCGAGTACATGAAGGCCCCCTTCCTGTACCTAGGCGCAAGGAAGGGGGCCTTCATGTACTGCGGGGGCGAGTGGCTAGAACCCGAATCGCCACTCACGACCAACCGGACCCTGCGCGATTCGTCGGCGGACGCTGCACGATCGGGCACGAAAGGACTTCGTCGCGTTCGCGGCGTCGTCCGTTCGGACCAGCGTGCGGCAACGTCGCTATACCTTCGTGTAATGACCGAGATTCGCGGCGGGCCGCTGCGGCCATTGGTGACGTTGCTGAAGGAATTGCCGGGCGATCGGCCCGTGTTCACCGATGCGCACCGGACCCTCACTTCCGGGGAATTGCTGGACTCGAGCGGCCGGTTGGCGACGGGGCTCGGAATCGCCCGCGGCGACCGGGTACTCGTGCACCTCGGCGGGCGCGTCGAATTCGCCGAATACTGCCTGGCGGTGCTGCGGGCGGGCGGAATCGGCGTTCCGGTGAGCACGCGGTCGACGGCGGCCGAATTGACCCGGCTGGTGGACGACTCCGGCGCCGGTCTGCTCGTCACGGAGGAACGGCACGCCGCGATCGTGCGCGAGCTTCAAACCGAGCGGCCTCGGTTGCGGGTGGTGTTCGCCGAGGACGAGCCGGCACCCGCCCGGGGTGAGCCGCGGGACGACCTCGGCCTCGACGAACCCGCCTGGCTGCTGTACACCTCGGGCACGACCGGCCACCCCAAAGGCGTGCTGACGACGCAACGGGCGGTCCTCTGGTCGTCGGCGGCCTGCTACGGCCCGATGTACGGGATCTCCGGCGCCGACACCGTTCTGTGGCCGCTTCCGCTGCACCACGCGTATGCGTTGTCGCTGGCCTTCGCCGGGACGATCGCGCTGGGCACGCACACGAGGATCGCCGGCCACGATCTGCCGGGAGCGCTCGCGGCGCATCCCGGCAGCGTCCTCGCCGGTGTCCCGGCGACCTTCCTGAACCTGCGTCAGGAGATCCGGCATTCCCTGCCCGCGCCGCGCCTGTGCCTCTCCGGGGGCGCGCCCTGCACCCCGCCGGTCCGCGCTGCTGTCCGGGAACTGTTCGGCATCCCCGTCCTAGACGGCTACGGCAGTACCGAGACCAGCGGCAAGATCGCCGTCCAGCTCCCCGGTGAGGAAGAGCTGACTCCCTTGCCCGGGATGGAGATCCGCGTCGTCGGCGGGCAGGTCGAGGTGCGGGGTCCCGGCGTGGCGCCGAGCGCCGAAGGAGCCGACGGCTGGTACCGGACCGGCGACGCGGGCAGGCTCGACGGGGGGCGGCTCACGATCGACGGCCGGGTCGACGACGTCATCGTGTGCGGCGGCCAGAACGTGCACCCGACCGAGATCGAAGCGGTCATCGCCGAATTCCCTGGCGTGGACGACGTCCTCGTGACGGGAAGACCCGACGAGGTCCTCGGGGCGGTACCGGTGGCGTTCCTCGTTTCCGGCTCCGCCGAGCCGGACCTCGGCGAGGTGCGGCGCCTGTGCCACCGCCGACTGTCCCCCTTCAAGGTCCCGGTGGCCTTCCACCGGATGGAGAGCCTTCCCCGGACGCCGTCAGGGAAAGCGAAGCGGCACGCGTTGCGGGTCCCCCGGCCCGACGACGTCGAAGCGCTGGTGCGCGAGGCAACCGCCGAACTGTGCGAGGACGACCTCGGCGAGCGATGGCGTGACCGGCCGTTCGCCGAACTGGGCCTGACGTCGGTGGGCGGCGTGCACCTGCGGCACCGGCTGGCCGACGCGACCGGCCGCGACCTTCCCCAGTCGCTCGTCTACGACTTCCCGACCCCGGCGGCGGTCATCGCCGAACTGGAACGGCTGCTGTCCGGGGAAATCCGGCCTGCCAGCAAGGAAACCACGCCCGCTCGCGCCGACGAACCGATCGCCATCGTCGCGACGGCGTGCCGGTTCCCCGGCGGCGTGACCTCGCCCGAAGACCTGTGGAACCTGGTGGCGGGCGGCGTCGACGCCACCGGCGACTTCCCGGCCGACCGGGGCTGGGACCTGGCGGCGCTGTACGACCCGGACCCGGGCCGGATCGGCGGGTCCACCACCCGCCGCGGCGGATTCCTTTACGACGCGGCGGACTTCGACCCCGCCCTGTTCGGCATGTCCCCGCGCGAGGCCCTGGCGACCGACCCTCAGCAGCGGCTGCTGCTGGAGACGTCGTGGGAGCTGTTCGAACGCGCCGGCCTCGACACCGCCACGGTGCGGGGCAGCGACACCGGCGTGTTCGTCGGGGTGATGCACGAGGACTACGCGAGCCGCTTCGAAGGGCATCAGCTGGAAGGACGGCTGGGCATCGGGTCTTCGCACGCGCTCGCGTCCGGCCGGATCTCCTACACCTTCGGCTTGACCGGCCCCGCGATCACGGTCGACACCGCGTGCTCCTCTTCGCTGGTCGCGCTGCACTGGGCCGTGCGCGCACTGCGGGCCGGGGAATGCTCGCTAGCCGTCGCGGGTGGCTCCACGGTGATGTCGACGCCGCGCACGTTCCTCGAATTCAGCCGCCAGCGCGGCCTTTCCCCGGACGGCCGGTGCCGCTCCTACGCCGCGGGCGCGAACGGTACGGCCTGGGCCGAAGGGGCGGGTGTCCTGCTGCTGGAACGGCTGTCGGACGCCCGCCGGAACGGGCATCCGGTCCTGGCGCTGGTGAGCGGCTCGGCCGTCAACTCCGACGGGGCGTCGAACGGGCTGACGGCGCCGAGCGGGCGGGCGCAGCGGGCGGTGATCGCGTCCGCGCTGGCCGACGCGGGCCTGTCGGCGATGGACGTCGACGCCGTCGAAGGGCACGGCACCGCCACCCCGATCGGCGATCCGATCGAGGCGGAGGCGCTGATCGCCGCGTACGGCGGCGGACGCGACCGGCCGTTGTGGCTCGGGTCCGTGAAGGCCAACATCGGGCACACCCAGGCGGCGGCCGGGGTGGCCGGCGTGATCAAGATGGTGGAAGCGCTGCGGCACGGGCAGTTGCCGCCGTCGCTGCACGCCGGAGATCCGAGTCCTCGTGTCGACTGGTCCGCGGGTGACGTGACCCTGCTCGCGGAAGCTCAGGACTGGCCTGCCGGACCGAAACCCCGGCACGCGGGGGTTTCCGCGTTCGGGATCGGCGGTACGAACGCGCACGTCGTCGTCACGGAAGCGCCACCGCCGATCGACGCCGGACGCGCGGCGTCGCTCGCGGCGCCGTGGCTGCTGAGCGCCGCCGACGAGGGCGCGCTGCGAGCGGTCGCCTCAGGGCTGCTGGCGACGGCCGGTGGCCGGGACGCGAACGACGTCGCGTTCACCCTCACCACCCGCACCCCACTGGAACACCGCGCGATGGTCCCGTCCGGCGATCTCGCCGCACTGCGCGCGCTCGCCACGGGTGACCGCCGCGGCCGGACCGTGCGCGCCCCGGCGACCGCGGCGTACCTGTTCAGCGGGCAAGGCGCACAGCGCCCGGGAATGGGGAAAGAGCTGTCGGACGGCTTCCCTGTGTTCCGCGCGGCGTTCGACGCGGCCTGCCAGGCGTTGGGTGGCCGGGTCCGCGACGTCGCGTTCGACGGCGGCGACGCGCTGAACCGGACCGACCACGCGCAGGCCGCCCTGTTCGCGTTCGAGGTCGCCCTGTTCCGCTTGCTGGAATCGTGGGGTGTCCGGCCGGGCGTCGTCGCCGGTCACTCGATCGGGGAGATCGCCGCCGCGCACGTCGCCGGTGTCCTGTCGCTCGAAGACGCGGGGATCCTGGTGGCCGCGCGCGGCCGTCTGATGGCCGCTTTGCCGCCCGGGGGCGTCATGATCGCGGTCCGGGCGGCCGAGGACGAGGTCGCGCCGCTGGTCGGGGAATTCGCCGACCAGGTGGCGATCGCCGCGGTCAACGGCCCCCGATCCCTTGTCCTGTCCGGAACCGAGAGCGTGACGGAAGCGATCGCGGCCCAGTGGCCGGGTTCCACGCGGCTGCGCGTCAGCCACGCGTTCCATTCGCCGCTGATCGATCCGATGCTCGCCGAGTTCCGCGAGGTCGCCGCCGGGCTGACCCACCGGAGCCCGGAGACCACCCTGGTCTCCGGGCTGACCGGCCGCGCGATCACCGGCCTCGGCCCGGACCATTGGGTGCGGCACGCCAGGGACACGGTCCGGTTCGCCGACGCGCTGGACACCGTGGCCGCGGCGGGAACCGGTATCTGCCTGGAGATCGGTCCGTCGGCCACGCTCAGCCGGGTCGCGGGAGCGGTACTCCCCGCGGTGTCCACTATGGACACCGAGCAGGGAGTACTGGAGGCGGTGGGCGAACTGCACACCGCGGGAGTGCCGGTCTCGTGGCGAGCGGTGTTCGGCGGCGGTGCGCGCCTGCTCACCCTGCCGACCTACCCCTTCCAGCGCGAGCGTTTCTGGCTCGACCCGCAACCGCGCCGGAGCCCGGAAAGCAGTGGGCACGCGATGCTCGGTCCGGCGCTGGTCGCGCCCGACTCGCCGAGGATCGTGCACGGCGGCTCGGCGGGCGTGCGCGCGCACGGCTGGCTCGCCGACCACGTCGTCGGCGGCACGGCGCTGTTCCCCGCCAGCGCTTTCGTCGAGATCGCCTTGCACGCGGGCGAAGCGAGTGTGGCCGAGCTGACGATCGAGGCACCGCTGCGGCTCGGCAAAACCGCCGACGTCGCGCTCCAGGTGGTCGTGGACGGGACCCGGATCGACATCTACGCCAAGGACGAGGGCGACTGGACGCGTCACGCCACGGGCCGCCTGGCCCCGTCCGACGTCTTCGCGCAGCCGTGGAAGGGCGAGTGGCCGCCTCCCGCCACTGAACCCGTCGATCTGGACCGGGCCTACGCGGTCCGCGAGTACGGTCCCGCCTTCCGTGCGGTGACGGGCCTGTGGCAGGACGGCGACGAGCTGTTCGCCGACGTCGCGCTCCCCGAGGGCGTCGACGGCCGGTTCGGCATCCATCCCGTGCTGCTCGACGCGGCCGTGCACACCTTGGCGCTGGCCGAACCGGCGGACGCCGAAGTGCGCGTGCCGTTCCTTTGGAGCGGCGTCCACGTCTTCGCCCCCGCCGCGCGCAGGGCTCGAGTCCACTGTGTACGGACAGGTCCCGGCGAAGCCCGCGTCGAACTCTTCGACCCCGATGGAATGCCCGTCGCGGTGGTGGAATCCCTGCTCACCCGGCCACTGCCAGCCGGGAGCACAATGCTCTACTACCCGCAGTGGGTCCCCGTCCCGGCCGCGCGCGCCGACGACGTCCGGGTCATCGACGGCGACGACGTCCGGACCGTACTCACCGCGCTGCAGGACACGGTCCCGCGCGGGGAACGCACGGTCGTCGTCACCCGTGCCGCGACCGATCCGGCGGGAGCGGCGGTCTTCGGGCTCGGGACAGCCGCCTCGACCGAGTACCGCGGCCTGGTCACCGTGGTCGAAGCCGGCGCCGAAGTCCCCGTGGAGAAGGTGCGCGAACTCGTCGGCGGCAACCCCGAACCCCAGCTGGCGATCCGGGACGGCGTGCCGCACGCGTTGCGGATCGCCCGGACCGCGCCCGCGCCCGCCCGGCCGATCGATCCGGCGGGCACCGTGCTGATCACCGGCGGCACCGGTGCGCTCGGCGCGGCGCTGGCCCGCCATCTCGTGTCCGCGCACGGTATCCGGCATCTGCTGCTCGTCAGCCGTCGCGGCCTCGCCGCACCGGGCGCGGAAGAGCTCCTCCGGCTGCCCGCCGACGTGCGGATCGTCGACGGCGACATCGCCGATCCGGCCGTCGTCCGGCAGCTGGTCGACTCGTGCGATCCGCCGTTGACCGCCGTCGTGCACTCCGCGGCGGTCGTCGCCGACGCCGCGTTCACCGCGCAGACGACCGCGGGGCTCGACACCGTTTTCCGCCCGAAGGCCGACGGCGCCCAGGTCCTGCACGAGGCGACCCGGCATCTCCCGCTTTCGGCTTTCGTGCTGTTCTCTTCCCTGGCAGGCACTTTCGGCAACGCCGGGCAGGCGAACTACGCAGCCGCGAACCGCTCTCTCGACGCGCTGGCCGTCCGACGGCGCGCCGAAGGCCTGCCCGCCACGTCGATCGTCTGGGGCCTCTGGGATCTGGAGGCCGGGCTCGGAGCGCTGATTCCCGAAGTGGCGAGGCACCGCATCCAGGCTTCCGGGGTGGCCGGGCTGACCCTGGAGCAGGGGCTGGCCCTGTTCGATGCCGCGATCGGGCATGCCGAACCGGTCCTGATCGCCGCCCGGCTCGACCCCACGGCCGCCGGCCTGCCGCCGATCGCCGACGGACTCGGACGCCCCGCGTCGAGACCGGCGCCGCCCTCGCCGGACCGGCGCTGGCCGGAGCGACCCTCGGAGGAGGAACTGCGAGACCTGCTCCGCGTCGAGCTCGCCGAAGTCCTCGGCCACCAGGATCCGGACACGATCCCCGAGGACAAACCGTTCACCGACCTCGGGCTCGACTCGCTGGCCGTCATCGACCTGCGCACCCGGCTCCGCGACCTGACCGGGCTGGAACTGCCCGCACGCGTGCTGTTCGACCACCCGACGGTCATCGAACTCGCCGGGCTCCTGCGCGAACGGCGGTCAATGTCTGGCTGAGCGTCAAGGCGGAGAGGGCGACGGCGAATCCGGTGAGCTGCCAGCCGGTGAGGGTCTGGCCGAGCACGAGGAACCCGGCGGCGGTGGCGACCAGCGGGTTGGTCAGCGTGAGCAGGGAGACCGACGCCGGGGCCAGGCGGTCGATGCCGCGGAACCACAGCGGATACGCCAGCGCGGTGGTGACGATGCCGATGTAGCCGTAGCCGAGCAGGTTCGCGGTCGTCAGCGAGCCGGGGAGGCCTTCGAACAGGAGCGTCGCCGGGGCGAGGACGAGACCGCCCAGGGTCAGCTGCCAGCCGGTCATCGCCAAGGGATGTTCGGGGCGGCCCCATTTCTTGGCGAGGACCAGTGCCACGGCGACGAGTCCGACGGCGCCGAGCATGGCGGCCAGGCCGAGCGAGTCGAGCCGGGCCTCCGACGAGAGCGTCAGCAGGGCGACACCGCCGGCCCCCGCGATCGCCGCGAGCAGGATCGGCGCCGGTGTCCGGACGCGAAGTACCGGTAGCGCGAGCAGGGCCACCATCAGGGGTTGCAGGGCGCCGAGGGTCGCGGCGACCCCGCCGGGAAGGCGGTACGCGGCGAGGAAGATCAACGGGAGGAAGGCGCCGAAGTTGAGCATGCCGAGCACCGCCGTCTTCCACCACCAAGACCCGTGCGGGAGCCGCCTGGTCAGGGCCAGCAGGAGCAGCCCCGCCGGGAGCGCCCTCAGCACGGCGGCCAGCAGCGGCCGGTCCGGGGGTAGCAAGGTCGCGGTGACGACGTAGACGGTGCCCCAGCTGGCCGGTGCTAGCGCGGCGAGCCCGGCGTCGCGAAGATTCGGTCTCGCGGATGACGGCTCGCCTGGGACGACGGGCCGCTCGGCGATGATCGCCATGATGTCTCCTCACTGATAATCTCAACGTTGAGATAACAACAGCGAGTTCTGTCAATGTCAAGTCTCTTAATGTTGAGATGAGTGGAGGCACAACGTGGCCGACGCGGTGGACGCGGTGATCGGGCTTTGGCGACACGAGCGGCCGGACCTCGAGGACAAGCTTTGGCCCGCCGAGGTGATCGGGCGCATCCAGCGGCTTTCCCGGATCCTCGAGAAGAAGCTCAAGGAGTTCAACGCCGAGCACGGCCTGGAGTCGTGGGAGTTCGACGTCCTCACCACACTTCGCCGCTCCGGGGAGGCCGGCGGCTTGACGCCGGGAGCGCTCCTCAAGGCCGCGATGGTCACCTCGGGGGCGATCACGAATCGCATCGACCGCATGGAGACCAAGGGCCTGGTCGAACGGGTGCGCGACAGCGACGACCGCCGGTCGGTCAAGATCCGGCTGACCGACAAGGGACGGCAGGTCGTCAACGAGGTTTTCGTGCTGCACCTGGAAAACGAGGCCGGGCTGCTGCCCGACCTCGACCCGGCGCGGTGGGCCGAACTGATCGGCGGCCTGCGGCTGCTGCTCGAACACTTCGGCGACACGTCATTGGAGTGACTCCAGCACGGCGGCCAGCGCCGCGTCGGTGTCGGCACCGAGCTCCCGGACGGCCCGGGCGTACTCGTCCGCGGCGGCTCGCAGCAGGACCGCTTTGCCGGGACGGTCGGCGAGTTCGGCGACGACCGTGCCCTTGGCGCGCGCGGTGTGCACCCAGCCGTTCTCTTCCAGTTCCCGGTAGACCCGCGCCACGGTGCCCGAAGACAGGGCCAGATCCCTGGCGAGTTGCCGGATGGGCGGCAACCGAGTGCCCGGCGCGAGCGCACCGGCGGTGATCAACCGGACGACCTGGTCCCGGACCTGCCGCCACGGCGCGATCCCGAGATCCGTGTCGACGACCACCTTCAGTGGCATCAGGCAGCCTCGGCACGCGACCGGTGGGCGAGGTTGTACCAGCCGGCGAACCCGGCGACGACCAGGATCCACGAGCCGAGGTTCGTCACTTCGGGAATCGCCAGGGTCACGGTGGCGGCCAGGCCCAGCCCCGCGGCCACCCGCGCACTGCGGACCCGCAACGCGCCGTCGGCCGCACTGTCCCCTGTGGACGGACGACGCACGGCGAGCAGGATGATCAGCCAGGTGACCGCCGAGACGGCCGCGGCGATCCCGAGCAGCGCCCACCAGCGATGGACCACGAGCCAGGCCACCGCCGCCGCGACGATCGTCGCGTAAGTGACCAGACCCCACACCGGAATGAGCCCCGACACCGCACGCCGATCCAACCCCGCCTCGCGGCGAGCGCTCTTCGGCGGCCGCTGAGCGAGCACCTCGGCGATCAGCGCACCGACGAGCAGGGTGGCCAGGAAGAACGCCGTACTGTCACCCCGCACCCCGGCGGCGTCGGCCAGCACCGGCAACCCGAGGAACAGCCAGGGGTACCAGAAGCGGCGGCGCCGCAGATAGCGCACGGCCTCGGCGACGTCCGACTGCGAAGGATCGCCGACGCCCCACCGGCGCAGCACCTTCGCTCCCTGTGTTTCGCCCGGCCACAGGAGAATCAGGATCACCACGCCGAACAGACCCATGATCAGGGCGTCGGCCACGATGTTGTCGAACGGCACGATCGAACCTCCCGTCTTGTATCAAGCACATGATACAAGACGGGAGGACTCCCGCACGGCGAGAGCGGCCCGTAGCGCCCCGCCCCTCGACCGACAGCCGAACAAGGAAGTCGCGCCCCAGACTGTCTACATAGGACAATTTTAACGGAAAATTGTCCGATTAGTGCCCACATGCACGTTTTATCATGGGGGTCGTGAGTGGTAAAGAGGGTTAGAACCCTCTTTACCACTCACGACCCCCGCACAAACCGCACATCTATTTATCAATCGGACATTCAGCTGCCGGGACGTGTCCCTTATGGACACTCGGGACGACTGGCGGCCGTAGACCAGTCCAGACCCACGCGCGAAGGCCACCTTTCGACCTTGAAGCCAGCGAAGGGGTCCTTCACCACAGGGGCTGGTCACACTACATTTGCCCTACCCCCTCAAGAGAACCCGAACACCACTC
Organism: Amycolatopsis sp. BJA-103; assembly: GCF_002849735.1. Classification (GTDB taxonomy): domain Bacteria; phylum Actinomycetota; class Actinomycetes; order Mycobacteriales; family Pseudonocardiaceae; genus Amycolatopsis. The sequence goes on along the minus strand of NZ_CP017780.1, from coordinate 9,225,129 downwards.
ACGAGATGCCCAGAAGGGACGGAAAGATGCGCCGCGATGGCGCCGCTCTCAGAAAAGCAACCTCGCCGCTCGCTCGTCTTTCCCTTGAGGACAAGGAATTCTGCCCGTTCGATCAAGCCCAGCCGAGCGGGGTCACCTCCGCCGCCGACGTCCACGGGCCGCGTCCGCCCGCCTCGGTGAGGGCACGGAAGCGAACATAGCGGGCCCGCGTCGGCCAGAACCGCAGAGTCTTCAGGACGGCGTCGTCGGGGAAGGTCCCAGCGGAGACCGGGCTTCCCCAGGCCGAACCATCGGTGCTCAGATGGATCTCGTAGCCGCCGACACGGCCGTGAGCGGAGCCGTCCTGGCGCGGCAGATAGGTCAGGCCGGTGACGGTGCGGGCCGCGCCCAGGTCGAGCTGCAGTTCGTGGGGCAGCGGGTCCTCCCCGCCGGACCACTTGGTGTGCCAATGGGTGGCCGGGTTGCCGTCGACGGCGTTCGTGGCCGCGCCGGACTCCCCCGAAGTCTCCTGACTGTCGGCCGAGCGGACCGTGGCCGCGAGCGGCCCTGAGCCCATGACCGGGTCGCTGATGGTCTCGGCGCCGGTCTCGACATGGCCCGCGAAGCGGCGAAGGAAGCCGTCGGGCCCCTGAACGCTCAGGTCGTACCAGCCGCTCATGCCGCCTTCGGTGCTGAACCAGTCTTCGACCGTCGCACCGGGGGCGACCGAGTACGTCCACGGCCCGCCACCCCGGTTGCCGGTGCGCACGGTCAGCTGACACGCGGCGCCGGCGTTGGTCATCTTCAGGTACACGACGCCGGGACCCGGTCGCAGCACGACCTCCGGATTCGGTTTGCCCCCGGTGGTCGCGGTGATCCGGTTACCGGCGAACCGCCGCAGGAAACCGTTGGGGCCGTGCGTGGTGAGGTCGTACGCGCCGTCCGGCGAACCCGCCTGCCAATAATCCGAGAGGGACGCCCCGGCGCCGACGGTGTAGCGCCACGGTCCGTCGGTCCGATGCGCGGTGGCGTAGACGTAGAAATGCGCGCCCGCGGCTCCGGTGTTGCCGAAGTCGATCCAGAACCGCTCCGCCGTCACCCGGCCCGACGCCGTCACCTGATAGGGCAACGGCCGCGCCGTCTTGACCCCGCTCTCCGGTATCGGGGGCTTCTGCACGGAAGGCGGCTGCGGCTGGGTGTTCCACGGTCCGCTCGTCGGCACCGGTTTGGTCAGCGCCGGATAGGTGGCGCTCGGCGCGGTGGTGTCCAGCGCCGAGGTCAGGTCACCGCAGACGGTGCGCCGCCACGGCGAGATGTTCGGTTCGCCGACGCCGCTCCACCGTTCCAGGAACCGCAGCACGGACGTATGGTCGAAGACCTCCGAGCAGACCTTCCCGCCCCGGCTCCACGGTGAGATGACGAACATCGGCACCCGCACGCCCAGTCCGATCGGCTCGCCGGAGACGAACTCGTCGGTCGTGGCCACGGAACTCTTGCCTTCGTCGTCGGAGGCGGGCGGCGCCGGCGGCGGCATGTGGTCGAAGAAGCCGCCGTCCTCGTCGTAGGTCAGCAGGAACAGAGTCTTGTTCCACACCCCGGGCTTGGAGGCGATCGTGTCGAGGATCGACTTGACCAGGTCCGCGCCGGTGTTGGGGCCCCAGGCGGGATGCTCGGTCTGCGATTCCGGCGCGACGATCCAGGACACCGACGGGAGCCTGCCCGCGTCGACGTCGGCTTTGAAGGCGTTCAACAACTGCTTCGGCGCGACACGGGCCAGCCCGCGGTCGTAGAGCGCGCGCTCGCCCGCGGTCAAGGTCGCCACGCCCGCCGCCAGTCCGTCGAGCAACCGGGTCCGTTCGGCGGCCGAGGCCGAATCGAGGGCGTAGTAGAGGTACTCCAGCTTCGGGAAGGCCTTGCCGGAGGAGTCCTTCACCTTCGACAGCGCCTTGGCGCCGACGGCGAGGAAACTGCTGAAGTAGTCCAGCGAATTGTCGCCGTAGTTGTCCCATTCCTGATAGACCCGCCAGCTGCGGCCCGCGGCCTGGAGGCGCTCGGCGTAGGTCTTCCAGGTGTAGCCGGTGTGCCCGGGGTTCTGCCAGGCGTCGTTGCCGATGGCGCGGGTGGTGCCGTCCGGTTCGAACCCGAGTTTGCCGGTGAACAGGTACAACCGGTTCGGGTTGGTGGGGCCCAGTTCCGAACAGTGGTAGGCGTCGCAGACGGTGAAAGCGTCGGCGAGCTCGTGGTAGAACCGCAGCGCCGACCGGGTGTGATAGGTCAGCGAGCGGACGCCCTTGGCCGCGCGCCACGCGTCGTGGCGGCCCTTGTTCCACGCCCGGTGCCCGCCGGACCAGCTGTGGTCGACGTCGGCCATGAACTGATCGTCGATCGCGTAGGGAAGCAGCGTGCCCCCGCCGTCCGGCTGCTGGAAGACCGATGCCCCCGAAGGCAGTTTGATCGCGGCCGGATCGTTGAAACCCCGGACGCCGCGCAAGGTCCCCAGATAGTGGTCGAACGACCGGTTCTCCTGCATGAAGACCACGACGTGCTCGATGACGTCGAGTCCGCCCGTCGGGGCGTCGGCGGCGAGTGCCTGCCGGACACTCTCCGGGAGCAAGGTGAAGGCGGAAGCCGCACCAGCGGCCTTCAGCAGGGTACGACGGCGCACGAAGCCCTCCAGAACTGCGTTGAACCCGCTCGAATATGCTCGAAACTGCACCTTTGGTGCGACTATCGAGCAGATAGAAACATATCGACCGGCTCGGGTTCAAGAGTTCCGTCCCCGCGCTGCATGATCGGAGCAACAAGACGCGACTTTCGGAGGATGGCGTGCCGCCGCTTCGCCCAGCGACTCGCCGGAAGGCCGTGATGGGGGCCGCCCCCCTTGAACGGCCCCCACCCGGTTCATCCGGCCGAAAGCGGCCGGACACCTTTCTTGTCGCCTAGTCCCCTTCCCCGGAGCGCCGGGACAGGGCGGCCAGCGAAAGCACCATGACGACCGGCCAGATCACGGCCGCCAACGGGGCTCCCCCGAAGGTGATCGCCATGACCGACACCGCCGTCGCGATCAGCCCGCCGACGGGCGACACGTAACAAAACCCCAACGGGCCCAAGAAAAGAGCCCACAACAACGCCGCCTTCACGGACTTGACGGGCGGACGGGGGACCGGGTACCGCCCCGGGCCGAGGACCTCGTGGTCGGCCCCCTGGTACCACCCGCCGGAGATCAGCGGCGGGTGCGGAGCGAAGAAGGCCGGTCTTCGCCCGAACGCCTTGGGCGTCCGCGGGCTCTCCTCGGCAGGCTCGTGGCGGTGATCCTTCGGCCGTCCCATGACACTTTCGGCACTGCGCATGACATCCTCCCCCGTCGCCGGCCCGAGGCCTGGTGAAGTCACCTCTTGCCTGGCACAATTACCGGTTGCGGTTCGAAACTTCCGGGTCGTTCTGCCCACAGACCATGCTGGCGAGTCGGGGGAGTGTGCGATGCGTCAAATGGAACACAGCGCCGATCCGGTTTCCGTGAATCCGGCAGCGCCGGGATGACAGGTTCCGCTGCGGCCGAGTACGGGATCTGGAAACGGCTGACACCCGCCGAGCAGTCCGCCCTCCGCGGCGCGGGGCATGTGAAGGTATGGCAGCCCGGCCAGATCCTCGCCCTCCAGGGCAGTCCGCCCACGAGCATGTTCGTCGTCCTGCGCGGCTGGGTGAAGATCAGCGCCACCAACTATCGCGGCGAAGACGCCCCGCTCGCCGCCCGCGGACCCGCGGAAATCGTGGGCGAGGTGGCGCCGATCAGCGGGCTCCCCCGTTCCGCCACCATGTCGGCGATCGACGAGGTGCACACCCTGGTCGTGTCGCGGGAGAAATTCCTCGGCGTGCTGCGCGACCGGCCTCGCATCGCCGAGGAGATCTTCCGTACCGCGGCGATCCGGCTGCAACAATCCGATCGGCTGCGTCTCGAGTCCGGCGGACCGGATTTCCCCCAGCGCCTCGCCGCGGTCCTCCTGGAACTGGCCCTGCAGCACGCCCTCGACTGGTCGGACGGGAAACAGGTCGATCTTCGCTTCAACCAAGGGGAATTGGCGGGGTTCGCCCGCGTCTCCCGCAGCACCCTGATCCGCGGCCTCGAAGAACTCCGGAAGCTGGGCGTGGTGCACACCGCGCGCCAGCGCGTCACCATCACCCGGCCTCGCGCACTCCGAGAATTGGCCGCCGGACGGCCACCACCGGCGGAAGAGGCCTGATCGAACCCGGAATCTCGGCTATCCTTGTCAAGGTTCAACTCTCGCAACCGTTTCACGGGGTGGAGGGAATCGGCACGATGAGTTCTTTCTCGGCAAGCACGGAACCGGACATCGAATCGGCGTTGATCGATCTCGACGCGGTCTCATTCACCGCGTTGCGGGAATTGGACAGTGACGCCTTCCGCCATTCGGCGCACCATGTCGTCGAACGCACCACGCATGTCCGCGCACGCTACCGAAGCGGATCCGCGGGGACCGGTGAGCGCATCGACTGATGTCGCCACCGGCCGAAGCTCGCCCCGCGTTCCATCGCTTGTCGTGGCGTGACTTCGACGCACTCGCGCGCCTTGACGGCGACGAGGACATGGCCCGCCGTCTGCGACGGGCCGAGCGCAGTCGTCGTAAACTGCTGATCCACGCACTGCTGACCGAGGCGACGAAAACCTCGGATCACTCAGGCCCGTTGCCATCGCTGGATTCCGCGTGGGAACTCCTCGCACGTGCCGAAGCACGGGCACCCCGGGCGGTGAACCGGATGCTCACCAATCCGTACACCGGGAGCTGGGCGGGCTACACGACTCGGCTGCTGCGCAACGGAATCGACGGCGTGGGGCCTTTGTGGATGCATTTGGGGCACGCGCACGCGATCGCGGCGGCCGCGGCGATCCGGGCGGAACTGGACTTCGAGACCGCCATCCCGGTCTGGCACGGAAACGCCATCCTTCCTTCGCTGGGGATGGCCAGATTCCCCGGTACGGAACCGTTTTCTTCGGCCATCGTGCGAGGCGCGAACGGCCGGTACTCCGTTTCGGGCGCCGGAACCACGGTCCGCTTGCCGAGCGCGCATGACTCCGATGCCCCGGGTTGGTGGGGAATCCGGCGGGTGCGGAGCCAGGTCGGCGCACACCGCTTCTCGCTGTGGCTGGACGATCTCGATCCCTATCGCGGACTTTACGAGCCGGTCCCACCCGAAAGGCTGCCGGGCAAGGATCTGGCGGACTGGCAGGGGCTGATAGACGAGGCCTGCCGTCTGATCGCCGCCCATCTGCCCGGCCTGGCCCGCATCATGCCGGTGGGCTTGGCCTCGCTCGTACCGAAACCCCAGGTGCTCTTCCGGAATCCGAGCGCGTCGACCGGGGAGGCGTTCGGCAGTGCGGTGGTGGGCCTGCCTTCCGACGGAGCCTCTCTCGCCGACACCTTGATCCACGAGTTCCAGCACATCGTGCTCGGCGGCCTGCTGCACCTCGTCGAATTGTACGAGCCGGATCCACGGGAGCGGATCTACGTGGCTTGGCGGGATGACCCACGGCCCCTGAGCGGGGCCCTGCAAGGGGTCTACGCTTTCTTCGGGGTAACGGCCTTTTGGCGCGCACTGCACCAGTCCGGGGAGAGCCCCCGGCGCTCCGGCTTCGAATTCGCGTTCTGGCGCCGTCAGACGTGGCGAACCCTGCAAGTCCTACGGGTGGACTCGACCTTGACCGCCGCGGGGCGACGCTTCCTCGACGATATCGCGGAACGTCTCGGCCCCTGGCAGGACGAACCCGTACCGACGGAAGCGAGCACGCTGGCCACGGCCGCATGCCGGGATCACCTCGCGGGCTGGCGCGCCCGTCACCTTCGCCCGGATCCGTCGATGGTCAGCGGACTCGCGGCCGCCTGGCTGAGCGGACGGCCCCGTCCGCCTGCCACCTTCGACGCGACCGATCTTCCCCCGACGCCGGTACCGGACGGCGGCTGGTCCCACGCCAGGACGGACCTGATCCGGCTCACCGTCGGCGGCACACCGCTCTCGCCGGACGGGCGACCGCCGGCGGTTCCCGGCGCCACGGCAGCGGATTTCGCTTATGCCGCGGGCGACTTCCTCGAAGCCATCAACGGCTACCGAGAGGAACTCGCCAGGGATCCGGACCGGCCCGCCTCGCTGGTCGGGCTGGGCCTCGCGCTCTCGGCGCGAGGCCCCCATCCCGCCGCCCGTGCGTTGCTGCACTGTCCCGAAATCGTCCGGGCGGTGCATCGACCCTTGCGAGCCGTTCCGCGGCCGCCGACCGTGGAACAGCTCGCCTCGTGGATCGGCCAACTCGTACCGGACTGAGCTACATCAGCATGGGGTCGATGTCGCAGTCACCGCGGACACCGCGGACCGCGGCCTGCGTTCCCGGGTGGGCCTCGCCGAGGACCTGGCGGTACTTCACCAGGATCGGGTCGCGGAACGGCGCTGCCTCCTCGGCCCGGCCGAGAGCGGTCAGATCCAGCCCGAGGTTATAGGACGCCACGAGAACGGTGGGGTGGTCCTCCTCCAGCACCTGCTTGCCGCGCTCGACCGCGTCCCGTCCGAGTTCGACCGCCCGGTCGAACTCACCCAACGCCGACAGATCACTCGCCAGGTTGATCGTGGCGATGACGGCGTAGGGATGATCCGGGCCGATGGTGGCACGGAAATGCTCCAGAGCGCGCTCGTCGAGGACTCGGGCCGCCGCGGGGTCACCCTGAAGCCGCAACGTCACCGCGAGGTCGGCGTTGGCCGCGAGGGTATGCGGATGGTGTTCGCCGAGACCACTGCGGTAGCGCTCGAAGGTTTCTTCTCCCAGCTTCCTCGCCGCCGCCATGTCACCTGAGTGGCGGAGATCGATCGCATGGGCGAGGGCACAGGCCATGGTGTTGGCGTGGTCGTCACCGTAGACCAGCCGGAACTTCATGAGGGCTTCCGTGGACAGAGCGAGCGCGCCCGGATGATCGCCATCTTTGCGCCTGGCCACCGAAAGCAGGAACGCGTTGCCTGCCGCATCCAGCTGGTCGTCACCGAAGCGGGCACGGAAGTTCTCCGTGAGCCTTTCCTGCTGGACCCTGGCCTGGCCGTACTCCCCCGCCTCGCGCAGGTCCACGATCAGTGAACTGTTGACGCCGAAAGTACGGACGTGGTCGCGGCCGAGGACCTCGATCCGACGGCGCAGGGTGTCCCGGTCCAGTTCCGCGGCCGCCCGGTAGGCGCCGGTCAGCCGGAGGCTGATCGCGTGCTGGTACGCGGCGTTGAGCGTCTCCGGGTCGTCTTCCCCGAACATGCGCTTGGCCTTGTGGTAGATCTCTTCGCTGAGTTTGGTCGCCGCCGCGAAGTCGCCCTGGGCCCGGAGGTCGATCGTGATGTTCCGCTGGAGGGCGAAGGTCTCCTCGTTCTCTTCACCGGACACCTGGAGGCGCAGGGCGAGAGTGCGTTGGTTGAGTTCCGAGGCTTCGGCGTACCGGCCGACCGCCCACAGATAAAGACCCAGCCTCGACGAAACTTCGAGTGTCTGCGGATGGGTGGGGCCGAGGGTGTCGGTGAACCGCTTCCGTGCTTCGAGACCGAGCCGGGTGGCTTCTTCGTGGTCGCCGTATTCGAACAGGTAGCGCATCAGGTTGATGTGGAGCTGACGCGGCCAGCTGTCGTCGCAGTCCAGCACGTTCGCCGCGTAGACGTGCGGCAGCAATTCACGGTAACGCGGCCAATGCCTGCTGGACTCGGGGTCGTTCGGGTCCAGCGCGGCGAGCAACTGATGGGCCCCATGCTGCATCCTTGCGTGAACCTGGCGGGCCATCACCCGGTTTCGCAGGACCAGCTGGACCAGACGGTGCAGCTGGAGGGTGTTGTTGCCGTGGTCGATCTTCGCGAGGCCGTACCGGTTGATGTCGCGGATGGCGCGGGCCAGCTTGATCGGATCGCGCAGCGCCGCGTCGAGCTCGGGGGAAATCGAAACCCGGCTGACTCCGGTGAGGAGGTCACGTGAAATCGGTTCAGGTGAGAAGAAGGCACAGATGTGCAGGATCTGGTGCGCCGCCGGGTTGCGGGTCTTGAGTTCCTCGAACGACACGTTCCACGCCGCGGCGACGGAAACCTCGTAATCGGGCGCCGTGGCGGTGTCGAGGATTTCCTCGACGGACTCGTCGAACAGGCGCAGGTACTCCTGCACCGGCATCCCGGTCACCGCACGCCAGGCGGCCGCCTGCTCGACGGCCAGCGGCAGATCGCCCAGCTTCTCGGCGAGCTCGTTGGCGTCGGCCGGCTCGATCTCCGGACCGCGACGGCCGAGCAGCTCGACACTTTCCTCACGTTTGAACACCGCGAGCTCCAGCGGGCGCGCGATACCGGCCCAGTCGGAGTTCCGCGAGGTGATCAGGATTTCGCCGGGACCGTTGCGCGGGAAGTACGGCAGTACGGACTCAGGGGTCTCCGCGGCGTCGAAGATCAGCAGCCAGCGCCGGAACGGCCGCCCGGTCCGGAGCGCCTCGATCACCGCGGGGACCGCGACGTTGGCCTCCGACGCGCCGGGGAGACCGAGCAGTCCCGCGAGTTCGGTGAGGCCCGCGCGGATCTGGGTGGTGTGTGCGGCGTCGATCCACCAAACGAGGTCGTAGTCCTGCAGATGCCGATAGATGTACTCGGTGGCCATCTGGGTCTTGCCGATACCACCGAGGCCGTGCAACGCCGAGGGGAGCACCGCGGTGGTACCGCTGCTCAACCGCTTGGTGAGCTGGTCGAGCAGCTCGTCACGACCGGTGAAGTTCGGGTTGCGCGGCGGGACGTTCCCGAACACCAAAGGCGGGTCATCGGGTTGGCGTTCCGGGAAGTGCCGGGATGTTTCCGACGCCGCGGGATGGACGATCCTGGTCGTCGGCTCGTTCGCTTCGGGGTCACCGAGATAAGACGAACGTCCCTGGGTCACGGCAGTCGAGGCAGGTGGACGTTCGGCCGTCTCAGGCATCTGGGGGCTCACAGTCTTGGATGTCAGTCTCGGTTCAAGGGTGGGCAGGACAGGGCTCTGCCCTTGAACGACGTTCCGCAACCGGTCCGCCCGGGACAGATAAGGCCCGGACAGCGCGCGCATCAGCACACTTTCCAGTTCGACGTCAGACGAGGACTCATGAGTGAGCACTGGATCCGGCGTGTTGTGCGGGTCGGCAAGTGCGTCTCGGAGGTGACCGAGCAGCGGAATCCTTCGACCTAGGTGATTGGCCGCCACTCGGACGACACTGGCCGTTTCCGACCTTCGCGCGCCACTGAGCAACATTTCCCGGACTGCCTCGGGAAATGCGAAAAGGCCACCTGTGTCCCAAGTGGTCTTCCCTTCCCTAAGGCCGGGAGCGTACAGGATGCCTGAAAGCAAAAGTTCCAGGAGGTGCTCCAGTCTTGCTTCCGGCACGAACCGTTGTCCCACCAGCTTCGCCACGTCGAGACGGACCGGTACCGCCGCGAGCAACTGCGCCAAGCGTAGCGCCGGCGGAGACGCAACACTGCGAAATCTATGCACTCTTTCGGCGGGTGACAAAGTTACCGGCCGGTCACCGGAATCGGAGCGAGAAATCCGTTCAGTCGTGAGTACTACCGTTCCTTCGACACCGGCGGCGTTTTCGCCGGTCATCAGTCCGGCCCACCATCCGAGTGCCCTCGGCCGCAGTTCGAGGACCGGCACCGGCACGGTGTCCCGAGGGATTTTCGACTCGGGCTCGAGCCACGCGTCCGCGAGGTCGCAAGTCCAGCGACCGTTGGGGGCCAACGCGTTCGGGACCCTCAGCCGGGCCTTCTGCGGGCTCATTCCGCAGCGTCCCCACAGCCATTGAGGAAGCAGATGCACGATGCTCACCGGCATCGTCCGGCCCCAGCGCGCCAGTATCGGATAGAGCGCGTCCTTCTTCTGCCACGCGTCCCCGACACCGTCGGTCACCAGCAGTACCGCACGCCGTCCCGACGAATCCAGAATCTCGTTCGGGTCCCGCGCCGGCGCTCCCGCCGTGCCACCTCGAAGAACGAGATCCTCCTGATCGTCGTCCTTCGCGGTTTCCAACAGCCGGACCTGAATGGTACGGAAAGCACCCACTTGACGGAGCAATTCGACAAACGCGGACACCTTTGGCCGCCACAAGGCCATCGACGGACCGTTGTCGAGGACGAGCGTCAGATCCAGCCAGCGCTCATTTCTCGACCGGGTGACAGGCCACCACCGTCCGGTCTCCGCGGCCCGGACGGCGGTCGCCACTTCGTCCAGGACCACATTGTTGTGTCGCAGCGAGGGAGTCTCCCGTTTCAGCTTTCTCAGTACGCGGAAGTACTCCAGTGATTCCAGGAGTACCGCCCCGCCCGGTCCCGAGCCTTCCACCGCGGGTTCGGGCAGTTCGCCGGGAACGGCGTCGATCTCGACGACCCGGCCATCACCATCACTCGACGGAGTGGCACCGGGAATCTGAGACAGCCTGGGCTCAGGAGGCGGAGGGATTTCCCCGCGTTCCGAGGGCGCGTTGCGGATCCGCACCTCATCGGACGCCGGCTTCGGCTCCTTGTCGGGAGTGACCTCGTCGCCGGTACGCCTCGGCGTGATGGCCGCGGCCAGCCACACGATGTCCGCGACATCGGTCCAGTCCAGATCCTTGAACTCGAACCGTTTGACTCCCTGGGGAGTGCCCGGCCTCCGCTGCTCCGTCACCGGGACGGAGCGCGAGTCGGACACACCGCCCGGCCTGCCCATGTCACCGCACCGTCAGTCGTTGCCAGAGAGCGTCCACCAGCCGCGGCCACGCCTCCTGATCCGGCTGGTACGCACCCGACGTCGCGAGATAGACGGCGTCGAGCAGCCTGTCGGTGGGCAGACCGCCTTCCGCCTTGCTCCGTTCGGCGAACTCGCGGATGAGCCTGTCCCTGTGTTCGCCGTTCTCCGCGACCAGATGGCTGGCGACGATCGCCGCGAGCTGGTCGTGATCGGGGTTCTCGATCCGCAGTTGCAGGCACCGGCGCAGGAACGCGGGCGGGAACTCCCGCTCTCCGTTGCTGCTCATGATGATGATCGGAAAGGCATGGCAGGCGATCCGGCCGTCACGGACGACGGCGGTGCGCTGCGGGTCTGCGGTGTGCACGGTGACTTCGGGATGCCGGTTGCGCACCCGGGCCAGTTCCTCGATCGAGAATTCACCGTCTTCGAAGATCGACAGCAGATCGTTGGGCAGATCCGCCTCGGATTTGTCCAGCTCGTCGATCAGCAGCACCCGCGGCAACCGGCCGGGCAGGAACGCGGTCCCCAGCGGGCCGAGCCGGACGAAATCACCGATCGGGGGTTCTTCGGCCTCGCCACCGAGCTGGGCCTGACTGGTCGCCGCGGCCTGGACCCGGCCGATCGCGTCGTAGCCGTACAGCCCGGAACTCAACGCGGTATGACTGGTGATCGCCCAGCGCAGCACCCGGCCGAGGCCGAGTTCCCTGGCGATCCGGTAGGCGAGGCTGGACTTCCCGGTCCCCGGATTCCCGGTGACCAGCAACGGACGCCGCAGATAAAGGGCGGCGTTCACCATGTTCAGCTCGCCCGCGTCGGTGTCCTGCTCGGAAAGCGTGAACGCGGTACCGAGACGGCGCTCCACCTCACCGTCGTCCGGCGGCGGCACCTCGTTCTCCGGCGGCGGATCCCCGCGATAGGAACGCCACGGCGGCGGCGCGGGCAGCAACTGCGCGAGATCGATGTCGTGGATCGGCCTGCCGGTCCCCCGGTAAATCCACCAATCGGGTGCGTCTGGCCGGGACGTCCGCCCGTTCACGGTCGCGTCTTGATCGTTCGCGCTCATCCGCGGCATCCCCTTACTGTCGACTCGGGATCAACGGCTGGTCTAGAACGATTACGCGTTTCGGGTCGTCCCACATTACCACCAGATCGTGAGCCAGAGAATTCTTGAACGGTACGGCCATACCGGAATTCGCCAGTTTGCGGCGATCCGGAAGTTTGATAAAACCGTCGTCCGCGGCCAATACCCAGTCGAGCAACTCGCGCAGGGTCTCCGGCTCGGCGTCCGGATGCCACAGCACCACCGGCAATCCACTGCGGAGGGCGGCCGTCAGTTCGTCCGGTACGGCCCCCGGTTCCGGCTGCAGCGACGGCGGTTTCGTCAAAACCAGCCCGACCCAGTGATCGTCGCTCAGTACCGCGTCGATCGGGTGCCCCTCGAACTCCTCGCAACCGGAATAGTGCAGCCGGTCGGCGGTGGGATCCTTCACCATCGAGTCCCAGCGAACGTTCCATGCGCGATGCCAATGCCTCGCCCGCATCCTCTCCAAAGACCGAATTCCCAGCCGATACCCGTACCGCAACGGCTGGGGCTGGCCCGTCCCATGTTCCTTGGCCCACCGCTGCACCGGCAAATTGATCAACGTCCTCGGCAGCAGGAATTCCACGGACGCGGAGACGCTCTGACCGGACCAGACTCCCTCAGTCTCCAGGATGACGTCATCGACCCTGTACTCGACCTCGTCTATCCCGATTTCCCGCACTCCGCCCAGCGCGGGTGGCCACACTTCCGGGTCGTCTTGACGCCAGAACGCGAGAGTGCAGCGTGTGGGGTCGGCGGAAATCGGTTCGATCATGATCACCAAGTAGAGATGGGGGCGCTCGGGAATCGGCGGCCTGTTCTGCCGCTGATGCGCGATGGCCGGGCCGATCCGCAGCGCCCGGGCATGGTCGGCGATCCAGTTCCCGAGGACGGCGCCCGGCTCGCCTTCCATGTTTTCCGCGAGCAGGGCCAGAAACGTCACCGCGGGCGGGATCCCGTCCGGGCCGGCGTTGAAATCGGTGAGCAGGTGAAAGGCGTCCCACGCGTCGGTGACGCCGTCCAGCGGCGGCAGCGCCACGGCGGGCCCGAGCGCCCGGGCCACCATGACCGGCAGGCGAGGGACTTCCATCCGGGTCAGCCGTCGATGCAGCGTCGCCAGGTCCTTGCGGGGGATCAACTCCAGAACCGCGTTGTTCAGGTCGGCCAGGAACAGGTCTTCGGCGGCCTCGGCCGCGAGAGATGCCGGTTTCGTGGCGGGCGTGGTGAGTTCGCCGTGTAACCGTAAATAAGCCATTCCGGTGAATGTCTTCACCGAAACCGGTATCGGACTGTACAACTCGGGCAACAGGCCGGGGTCCTGCGCGATGACATCGGCGAAGAAGCGCTGCGACGAGATGAACGCGATCATCCGGTCGGATTCCGCGAACGCCTCCTTCGCGAGCTGCGCGTCCAAGATCCGGAAAGCGGTGTCGACCGCGTCGCCGACCCACCCGTTTCCGTCGTTCAGCACCTCACCGGAGTTGAGACTCACCCGCAGCCGGATCTGCGCCTGCGGGGTCCGCGTGTGGTTGTACCGGCGGAGGGCGACCGCGATCCTATCCGGCAAGCGGTCGGCGACAAGGCTTTTGGTCGTGCCGGGCGGCAACAGGATCAGCGCGCCGTCGCCGCGGTCCTCGCTCACGCAGGAATCGAAGTCGACGTCACTTTCGGCGAAAGCGATCCGCAGCACCTCGTACATGCCCCGGCGCACGGCGAGCCGATCGAGGGGGTTCCGTTCCGGAGCGGTGAAGCCCGCGACGTCCACCACGACGATCGTGCGGTCGAGAGCCTGCGTCGGTTGCGCCACTGGCCCCCTCCCAAGGTCCACGGCGCCGACCCGTCGGCGCCGACCGCCACATTATCGCGTCAATCGGCCCGGGGTTGAGTGTCAATTGACAAATATGTTCTCCCGTTTCCGTGCTGGTGATTTGCCCACCGAAAACGAAGCCCTCCCCGACCGCGCCGGGGAGGGCTCCGCTTTCACCGGGGGTCAGACGCCGGCGACCTGCTGGATCCAGCTGCGGTAACGGGTGATGTTGGTGTAGGCGGTGTTGTTCGACCGGTCACTGGTCGAGGCGACACCGACCTGGCGGCCGCCGGAGAACATCGGACCGCCCGAGTCACCGCCGGCGGTGATGCCGTCGACGCGGTTCGCGCACACCGCGACACCGCCGTTGTAGTCACTGCAGTTGACCGAGTTGACCCGGACGGTGGCGACCTTCAGGTACCGGGACTGGCAGTTGATCTCGGAACCGCACTGGCTGGTCGCGCCCCAGCCGTAGACCTGGACGTTCTGGCCGACCGCGACGTTGCTCGTGGTGCCCAGCGGCGCGTAGGTGGCGTTGACCGAGCTGGTCAGCCGGACGATGGCGAGGTCCGCACCCGAGTGGCGGGTGATGCTGGCCGCGGTGGCCATGGTGCCGCCGCTCTGCTGGTCGAGGCTGCCGATCCGGAAGGTGTAGCTGCCACTGCTGGCGACGCAGTGCTTCGCGGTGAGGATGTACTGCGGCGCGATGATCGTCGCGCTGCAGTTCTGCTGGCCGTTCACGAACAGCCGGGCCGCCCAAGGACCGCTCTGCGCGTACTGGCCACCGATGATCATCGGCTGCGCGCCGGAGGGCTCGGCGGCGGTCGCGGCGGGGGCAATCGAACCGAGCAGCGCCATGAAGGCGGTGCCGGCGAGCAGGGCGAGGGAGCGCAGTCGCATGTTCCGACTCATTTCTGCGACCGGATACCGGCCGCGTCCGTGGGGACTTACGCGCTGATTCTGTGTCGTGCCAAGGGAAGCCGGAAACCGACGAAAGTTCGCGTGGGCTACCTATTTATTACTATGACGGCCGCCGGTGATTTTTGAGTATCCGGCGAAGATCATTAGGTATGCGTTCACTCGTCGAGCAGTCGCCAAGCGGTGAGGGCGAGCCTGGCCCGGGTCAGGCCGGCGGGTTCGTGCAGTGCGATGGCGAGGCTCTTCCCGATCTGTGTGAGCCGTCGAGCGACGCTGCTGTGGTGCAGGTGCAGCGAGTCGGCGGCCTGGCGCACGGAACCGGTGGCGCAGTAGGCGTCCAGCGTCCGCAGGTCCTCCGGATCCGCCGACAGGGCGGTGATCGCGACGACGTCGGCGTTGGCCCGGGTGTCCTCCGCCGGGATCCGCGCGAGCAGCGCCAGCGCTCCGAGATCGTCGTAGTGGATCACCGGCTGCCGAACGGTCGTGAACCGAAGTGCGGTCCTGGCGTCCTGCCACGACCGGTGCGGGCACTCGGTGGCGCCGATCCCGGCCCGCACGCCTTCCGGGATCCGGGCCGGATCCACCGCGGTGGCCAGGATGATGCCCACGTCCGTGAGCGGCGCCGCCTTGACCGGCCGGGCCGGGCAGATCAGGCCGCCGATCTTCTCCAGCGGGATCCCCGAGCGGACGGCGACCACCCTGATCGGCGTCTCGGCGGGGAAACCCAGCAAGCGCAGTGCCCGGTTCCTGGCGGCGTCGTCGCTGGCGGCGCTGATCACGAGTTCCACCAGTGCCGGATCGGCCATCGTGGTGCGCGCCGGTCCGTACCGTTCGACGACCGTCGCCACGGCGATCGCGAGCCGGTCCAGCACGGCTTCGTCGAGGGCGCCGGGGTCCCCGTCGCGTTCCAGCCACGCCGAGCCGATCTCTTCCTCGTCGAGGGTGATCGCCGCCGTGGTGGACGCGGACGCGAGCGGGGTGGCGGGTTCGCGGCCGTCGGGCGCCATGCGGATCGTGCGCCCCGTGCCGTGGAGCCGGATACCCGCCGGGCATTCCGCCAACCCCGCCGTGGCGCGGGCGAGCGCGGGGAGGTCGACCCGCCGCCGCATCAGCGTGTCGTAGAACATCACGACCCGGATCACGCCTTCGACGTCGGGATCCAGATGTGACAACCGCGCGGCGAGTGCCTCCATGTTCGCGAGCGTACGCGGCGATCGTCGCGCGCCGGAGCGCTTACGCGCGACGCTTGGCGGGCGACCTCCGGACCGGGCGACCGGCAGGATCGTCGTCATGGATCCCGAACTGGAAGCCTTCATCGCCCTGTTCCCCGTGTCGACCCTGGACGACCCGATCGCCGAACGCGAGACTTTCGCCAAGCTGGCCACGTCGGTGCCGCGGCCGGACACCTCCGCGATGACGGTCGAGGACCGGACGGTGCCCGGCGAGCCGGACGTCGCGATCCGCGTCTATCGCCCGCACGAGGCGCAAGGTGCCGTGGTCTGGCTGCACGGCGGCGGGTGGGTCATGGGCAACCTGGACACCGAACACCCGTGGGCCGCGCGGCTCGCCGAAGCTTCCGGGGCGGTGGTGATCTCGGTGAACTATCGCCTGGCTCCCGAGAACCCTTTCCCCGCCGCGCTCGACGACGCCTACACGGTCCTCGAGTGGACGGCGGAGAACGCGGCGGACCTCGGCGTCACCCCGGACCGGATCGCGATCGGCGGGCACAGCGCGGGCGGCGGTCTCGCGGCGGCCACGGCCTTGCGGGCCCGTGACGAACACGGGCCGCGGATCCGGTTCCAGCTGCTCAACCAGCCGGGGCTCGACGACCGGCAGGAGACCTGGTCGGCGCGGACCTTCACCGACACGCCTTGGGTGAACCGCGCCAGGGTCACCGCGATGTGGCACTACTACCTCGCGGGACGGCCCGCCCCTTCGTACTACGCCGCCCCCGCGCGGGCCACCGACCTCTCCGGCCTGCCACCTGCCTATGTGGCCACCGCGGAACTCTGCCCCAACCGCGACGAGGACATCGACTACGCGGTCCGCCTGCTGCAGGCCGGGGTCTCGGTCGAACTGCACCAATGGCCCGGCACCTTCCACGGATCGCAAGCGATCCTGTCCGCCGAGGTGTCGCGCCGCCAGATCACCGAACTGGGCGACGCCCTGCGCCGGGCGCTGCAAATCGCTTGACCCGGCCACGGGGCGGCGATGCACTGTGCCGATGAAGATCCGCGCCACCACCGACGAGGACCGCGACGCCTTCCTCGCCACCATGTTCGCCATTTTCGCGGAGTTCCCGGAAAACTGGGGCAAGATCTGGTCCGCGCTCGAACTGGACCGCGGCATACTCGCCGAGACGGAGGACGGGCGGCCCGTCGGCACGGCGGCCGCGTACTCGTTCGAGCTCACCCTCCCCGGTCAGGTCGTCGTCCCGGCCGCCGGGGTGACCGCCGTCGGCGTCCTGCCCACGCACCGGCGCCGGGGTGTGCTCACGGCGATGATGCGGCATCAGCTCGCCGATTTCCGGGCGCGGGGCGAAATCCTCTCCGTCCTGCTGGCCTCGGAGGCCCTGATCTACCGCAGGTTCGGCTACGGACCCGCGACCTACACCCACCGGCTGACGGTGCCGCGCCGCCAGGCCGCCTTCGCCGCGGGTGGTACGGCGCCCGGTGCGATCGAGGTGCTGCGTCGTGCCGACTGCGGCGAGATCCTGGAAGAGGTCTACGACCGGTACCGCCGCACCCGCCCCGGCGCGCTGTCGCGACCGCACCGCTTGTGGGCCGCCGGGGCGGGACAGCCCCCGATCTCCGCGACACCGCGCTACGTCGCCGTCCACCGTGACGCCGAAGGTGTCCCGGACGGGTACGCCAGCTATTGGCGGAGCGAGCGCGGCACCTTCACGGTCGACGAAACCATCGCCGCCGACGACGAGGTCTCCACGGCCTTGGCCCGGTTCTTGCTCGAACACGACCTGGTCACCCAGGTCGTGTTCAAGCACTGCCCGCCCGACCACCCGCTGCGCTGGCAGCTCGAGGACTTCCGTGCCGGGGAGGTCGGCGACGACACCGACTGGCTCTGGGTGCGATTGCTGGACATCCCCCGCGCGCTCACCGCACGCGGCTGGTTCGCCGACGGCGAGCTCGTCCTCGACGTCGACGACCCGGCGCTCGGCGAACACGGCCGCTACCTGCTGACCGTCCGGGACGGCGAAGCCACCTGCGTCCCGACGGACCGGGAACCCGACCTGTCCCTGGACGCGAGCGACCTCGGTTCGCTCTACCTCGGCGGCACCGCCCCGAGCAAGCTCATCCGCGCCGGGCGCGTCCGGGCGCGCCACGCGGAAGTGGGCGCACTGGCCGACGCGTTGTTCCGCGCCGAACGTTCCCCGCACTGCCTGCACTGGTTCTGACCGGTGACGGCGCCAGACGTGTTTCACAGTGAGGAGAAGGGCGAACGCGTCTTGTTCGCGAGTGGGCCAGGGTGGTCGTGAGTGGCAATGCGCCTGAATCGGACGCCTGCATCGCGAAAAGCGTCCCTTTAGGACAGTCAAGAGCTCCAGGTCTCCCAGGCGGGCCCTTCGCCGTGGGTGAGGGGTGTGTGGAAATAGGGACATCCAACGTCCCTATTTCCACACACCCCGCCATGATCGGACCGGTCACGCGGGACTGTGTGGATTTCGGGACATCCAACGTCCCGAAATCCACACAGTCGGCGTCGCGGATCCGTCGACGATTACCGAGTCAGGGCGGGCTCCCATGAGTGGCAATGCGGGTTCCAACCCTCTTTACCACCTAGCTCCTGGCCCGGCGGGTGCCGACCGTGAAGAGCAGCGACGCCGCGGTCAGCACCACGCCGAACCACACTACGCCGGTGATCCCGGCGTTGTCCGCCAGCAGTCCGGCGAACAACGCGCCGAGCGCGATGGAAGTGTTGTACGCCAAGGTGTTCAACGACATCGCGGCCTCGAACGTTTCCGGGGCGGAATTCCGCGTCATGGTGAGCTGGCTCAATTGCACGACACCGTAGGACAAACCCCAGAGCGCCAGCGCGATCATCACCCCGACCGGTCCGTTGCCGATGGTGAGCAGCAACACCAGCGACACCACGAGCGAGACCGCACCGACCGTGAAGCTCGCGAACACGTTCCTCGCCACGAAATACCCGGCGACGAAGTTCCCCGCCGCTCCCCCGGCGCCGAAGACGATCAGGCACACCGTGATGAAGGTGGGCGACGCCGAGGAAGTGCCTTCCAGGAAGGGACGGATGAAGGTGTAGACGCCGAAATGCCCGAGGACGAACAGCACCACGGTGATCAGGACCGAGCGCAGGCGCACGTTCACCCGCGGCAGGCCGAAGACCTCCCGTACCGAAACCGCGTTCGCCGACGGCAGCGACGGGACCAGTACGACGACGGCGAGGAACACCAGGACACTGAGCCCGCTCCAGATCAGGAACGTGGTCTGCCAGCTGGTGAGGCTTTCCAGGATGGTGCCCAGCGGCATGCCCAGCACCGTGGCGATCGAGATACCGGACATCACCACCGCCGCCGCCCGGTTCGCGTGGCGGTCCGGGACGATCCGCATCGCCATGCCGACGCCGATGGCCCAGAACGCCCCGTTGGCGAAGCCCATGACGAGCCGTGTCGCCAGTACCAGCGGATAACTCGGCGCGAGCGCGGTGATCAGGTTGCCGACGGCCAGGATCGCGAGCAAGGTGGAGAGCAGGACGCGCCGGTTGATCCGCCGCGTCCACGCGACGATGAACGGCACGCCGAGCCCGGCCGAGACGCCGTAGAGCGTGACCATCAGGCCGGCGACGCCCACCGAGATGCCCAGGCTGGAACTCACCGGCGTGAGCAGGCCGACGGGCATCAGTTCGGTGGTGAGGAAGACGAACAGGCTGGCGGTGATCGCGGCGACCCCGGCCCAGCCCTTCAGGGTCGAATGCGCACTTTCGGTTCGGGTGACCATTTTCTCTCTCGATTCACGAGCATGATGAAGAAACCCCTGCGGGACCGGCGATTCCGGCCGCGGGGTGCTTCATCCCCAGAAGATCGGCGGCACACGGGACGACCCCGCACACCTCTTAGCGCTAAGCTATTTGATGCTTAGCGCTAAGTCAAACGGTCGCGAGGGTCAGTCCTCCAGGGCGACGTCTCCCAGTGACTGCAACAGGTTTCGCAGCAGGACGGCCAGCTGGTCCCGCTCCTCGGGGCTGACCGCGCTCAGGAGCCGATGCTCCGTGTCGACGTGATCGGGAAGTGCCCGGTCGATGAGTTCGCGCCCCTCTGCGGTCAGATCCACCAGGACGCGGCGGCCGTTCGTCTCGTCGGGCGCGCGGACCACGAGGCCGCGTTCCTCGAGGCGGTCGAGCCGCTGGGTGACCGCGCCGGAGGTGATCATCGCCGAGCGCATCAGGTCGGCCGGGGTCAGCGTGCCGCCGCGGCGCAAGGTGGCCAGCACGTCGAACGAGGACCGGTCGAGGTCGTGCCGCGCGAACGTCTTGCGCAGTTCACCGTCCAGCACCCGGGTCAACCTGGACAGCCGCCCGATGACGGCCATCGGGGAGACGTCCAGGTCGGGACGGGCTTCCGCCCACTGGCTGAGAATGTGGTCAACGTGATCCGGCACGCCCGGAGATTACCCCGGTCTCAGAGCGCGGACGTTCGTTGACACCCCGTAGCGCCGCTGCTCTACTCGGACGCATGGAAGGCACTCTCTGTCCGGCCTGAAGCAGTTTCCGCGTTCACTCTGAGAATCACCCGGAATTCCGGGCGCTCCGCCCTGCCCGGAATTCCCGTTCGCCCTCGCACAGAACGGAATTCATCCATGACCACGACCGAGAACCGGGTCCGGTCCACCACCGAATGGCTGGCCGCCGCGAAGGAGGTCGCCGACCGGCTCGCGGTGGACGCGGCCGAGCGCGACCGCGAAAACGGAACTCCCCATGCGGAAGTCCAGTTGCTCAAGGATTCCGGGCTGGTGACGCTGCTCGGCCCGGTCGAGCACGGCGGTGGCGGCCAGAGCTGGGAGACCGCCTATCGCGTGACCCGCGAGGTCGCGCGCGGCGACGGCTCGATCGGGCAACTGCTCGGTTATCACTATCTTTGGGCCTGGGCCGCACGGCTTGTGGCGACCGACGAACAGGTCGCCGCGGTCGAAGAACTGTATACGCGGAACAATTTCGTCTTCGGCGGCGCAGTCAACCCGCGCGATTCCGACCTGAAGATCACCGAGGACGGCGACGAGATCGTCTACAACGGACACAAGTCGTTCTCCACCGGCAGCAAGGTCTCCGATCTGACCGTGCTGGAAGGCGTCCTCGAAGGCACCGAGGACCACATCTTCGCCATCGTTCCGTCCGCACAGGACGGGATCGTCTTCCACGACGACTGGGACAACATCGGCCAGCGGCTCACGGAGTCGGGCAGCGTGACCATCACCGACGTGCGCGTTCCGTGGGCGAGCGCGGCGGGTTACGTCGACAAGAAGTTCCACCCGCTGACCTACAACACGCTCAACGTCCCGGCGATCCAGCTGGTGTTCGCCAACTTCTACCTCGGCATCGCCCAAGGCGCGCTGGAAACCGCGCTGGCGTACACCCGCGAGCACACCCGCGCGTGGCCGTACGGCGGTGACAACAAGGCCTCTTCCGGTGAGGAGTGGTACATCCTCGACGGTTACGGCGATCTCCAGTCGAAACTGTGGGCCGCCGAGGCGCTGGTGGACAAGGCCGGGGCGGCGATCTCGGCCGTATTGCACGCGCCGCGCGAAGATCTCACGCCCGAAGCGCGCGGTGAGGTCGCGGTCCTCATCGCCGCCGCCAAGCAGCGCGTGATCGACACCGGACTCGAAATCGGCACGAAGGTCTTCGAGCTGACCGGCGCCCGGGCGAGCGCCACGAAATTCGGCCTCGACCGGTTCTGGCGGAACCTGCGCACGCACTCGCTCCACGACCCGGTGGCCTACAAACGCCGCGAGGTCGGTGCGTACGCGCTGTTGAACGAACTTCCGGAACCCACCTGGTACACCTGATCGACCCGTTCGCGGTGGTCCGGGCACCCACTGCCCGGACCACCCCCTTACCGATCGTCCCGCGCGACGGCGTAGGTGAGCAGCAGCGCACCCGAGGCGAATCGGCGTTCGTCGACGAGCGTGAGCGTCTTCTTCGAGTACTCACCGTCGAACAGGCGTGTCCCGCCGCCGAGGAGCACCGGGTTCACCACGAGCCGCACTTCGTCGAGCAGCCCGAGCCGGGCGGCGAACGTCGCGGCCCCTCCCCCGGCGAACAGTGCGACGTCACCCTCGAGATCAGCGAGGGCCGAGGCGTCTTCGAGCAGGTGGGAGTTGTGCCAGGTGGTGGCCCGGAGGGTGCGCGACAGGACGTACTTCGGCAGCTCGTGCATCCGGCGCCGCTGGGTCGCCGAGACCTCGTCGCCCGCGGTCGGCCAGTAGGCGGCGAGTTCCTCGTAGGCCTTGCGGCCGAAGACCATGCCGTCGAGCGACTCCAGCAGCTCGTCGATATGCCGCTGTAACTCGTCGTCGGCGAAGTGCCAGTCGATGTCCCCCGCGGCGTCGGCGATGTAGCCGTCGAGCGACACGTTGACGTGCAGGAAGAGACGTCCCATGAGAACTCCCGATTTCTTGAACGATTGAACAAGAAGTCAACGTACACTTCTTGAACGAGCTGTCAAGAAGTCGTAGGATGGCGGCATGCCACGCACGGGAAGGCCACGGTCCTTCGACGAGGACGAAGTGATCGGAGGAGCTCTCGACGTCTTCTGGCGGCGGGGGTACGCGGCGACGTCACTGCGGGATCTCAAGGAGGAACTCGGCGTCCTGCCGGGAAGCCTGTACGCCGCGTACGGCGACAAGCACACGCTTTTCCTCCGGGCACTGGAGCGCTACGCGGGCGGAGCCGGGGATCAGGCGGCCGCTCTCGCCGAAGGTCCTGTTCTCGCCCACCTTCGCGAGCTTCTGCTCAGCGTCCTTAAAGCTGCGAAGGAGAACCCGGGACGCGGGTGCCTGCTGGGCAACACCGCCGCCGAACTGCTGCCCGCCGACGAAGCGGCGGGGAAAGTGGTCCACAGTGGATTCGAGGCACTGGAAACCGGTATCGCGCAAGGACTCGAAGCCGCTCAGCGATCCGGGGAGGTCCGCGCCGATCTCGACTGCGGGGCGCAGGCGCGCCTCCTGCTCGTCGTCATGCAGGGATTACACGTGGTGGCCAGGGCGGAGGCGGATCCGCGCCGGCTCACCGACGCGGTCGACGCCGCCTTGGCTCCTTTGACCGCGAAGTGACCCCTGGGCACGCCGGAACCGGCGTGCCCAGGAGCCGGATCACTCCTCGAAGCCCTCGTCGCCGCCGTCGAAGACGTCTTCCATGACTTCGCCGAGGATCATGCCGCCGACCACACCGGCCGCGGCACCGGCGACCACGCCGCCCATGCCCATGCCACGCCTGCCGTGCCCGCCGTGGTGGTCGTAATCGTGGTCGTGGCCGTGGTGGCCCTGGTGACCGCCGAACATGGCGTGCCCGCCGCCGGACTCGGCGACCTTGGCCAGCCAGCCGTCGATCGCCGCGGCCCAGTCTGTGCGCAGGGCTTCCTCGTGCGAGACGTGGAAGCGGCCGAAGGTGTCACCGCCGGAGCGGAACATGCCGCCGCGTTTGTCGGCCTCCAGGATCACCACCAGCTCGCTCGGGCTCGCGACGAAGGTCAGCTCCACCTGACTGACGCGGCCCGCGTAGCGCGACGGCGGGAAGAACTCGATCTCCTGGAAGAACCCGAGTTCCTGCCGGACGCCGTGCAGGCGCCCGGCTTCGACGTCGGCGCTGCGGAAGGAGAAGCCCAGCTCGCCGAACGCCTCCAGCACCCGGTCCTGCGACTCCAGCGGCCCGACCAGCAGCGGGTCGAGGTCGCCCTTGTCCGGCGCCCCGGCGATGACGAGCTCGGTCCGCACGCCGACGACCATGCCCGGCAGCTCACGACCGCCGACCGCGCTGACCGGCGTCTCCCACGGCAGGGCGATCTGGAACGGCACGGTGGTCAGCTGCCCCGCCGTCACCTTCACCTTCCGGCCCGCGCTGACCCGCAGGAACTCCGCGGTCCCGGCGCGCTCGTGGTCGCCGTGCTCGACCTCGACCCTGGTCACCAGCGAAAGCAGGATCTCTTCGATCTGGGCGTCACTCGAACCGCCCTGGATGCGGACCTGGCCGGTGATCACCTCGCCGGGAACGGCGTGCGGTGAGTCGAGCACGGTGTCGACGGACGGGCCGCCGACCCCGAAGGCGCTGAGCATCCGTTTGAACATCAGGGATTTCCTCCGCTGGTTTACTGGAAACTGGGGTGCCGCGAAAGCGAACACTTCGACTACTACCGAGATCCGCCGCGGCACGCCAGGCAAACCGGGTTAAAACCTCTAAACGGGCGCGGCGTCACTACTTTCTCAGATCGGCCTGGCGCACGTCGTGCAGGTGGATGACGACGTCGTAGGAACGCCCGAGCGAGATGGCCGCGGGGTCGACGGGGAACTGCGTGCCGATCGTGCGGGTGGGCCGGGCGGTGTCCAGCCAGGCACGGGCGGCGGGCGGCGCGGTGCGGACGTCGAGGTAGAAGTCGTCGAACCGGACCTTGTCGAGGGCGTTCTCGTTCGAGCCGGACGGCGCGGCGGGCACGGAGAACCGCTTCCAGTCGCCGCCGACCGCCGTGTCCTTGGACAGGAAGGAGCCCCGGTCGAAGCTGAAACCGATCGGCAGGTAGTCCCGGCCCAGCGTTTCGCGCAGGAAGGCGCCCTGGGTCTTCGGGTACAGCCCCGGGTTGTCGGTGACGTACGAGACGTGGCCGTTGTGCGCCGACAGCAGGATCTTGTGCCCGGTCCGCTTCTGCCACCAGGCGACGTTCTGCGCCATCGCCTTGTCACGCAGGATCTGCGCGGTGGGCAGCGACTTCGGGTCCGTGAGGTCGACGGCGAGGAACCGGGCGGTCTGCGCGACGAACCGGGCGTGCTGCTCGGTCCAGTCGTAGGCGTCCGCGCCCGTCAGGCTCTTGACCAGCTCGAAGGCCTGCTCCGCCTTGGTGGCGAGCCGTTGCCGCTCGTCGAGGGGTTTGCGGAGGTAGACGAAGGCGTCGTCGATCGGGCGCAGTCCCGCGTACAGCTCGTTGAGCCGGGGCAGCGCCTTCGGGTGATGCCTGCCCACGTAGTCGGTGATCTTGGCGAAGAACGCGTCGTTCACCGACGGTGCGCCGAGGTCGTCGCCGACGAAGTGCACGGTGCGGCCGGGGTGGGCGCGGTTGTAGTCGCGCATCCACCGGATCAGGCTCACGAACTCTTCGCGGTCCCAAGGGGAACCGGTCAGCGTCCGCTTGGCGATCTCCCGGGCGTCGCCCCTGCCGGTCTGGACGTACTCGTCGATCTCGAGGCCGGCGGACCAGCTCAGCTCCAGCGCGAAGGCGCGGAACCCCTTCTCCTCCACCAGATGACGGAAGACCCGCTCCTTCATGGTGAAGAACTCGTGCGAGCCGTGGGTGGCCTCGCCGAGGCCGACCACCTTCGCGCCGCCGATCATCGCGCCCAGCGCCCGCAGATCGGCGGTGTTCCGGCCGGGTTCGGTCGAGCGCAGCGGATGCGCCGCCCGTTCCAGCGACCGCACCGGATCCCGCCAGGACGTGGCCGTCTCCGCCTCACTAGCGAGAGCCGGGCTCGCCAGGGGGGCGAGCACCGCCCCCGTCATCACCACCGCGGCCGCCAGCACTCCGCGTCTGCCCCAGCGCTTCTTCGTGTCTGCCATGTCTTTCGCCCCTTCACTCGATGTCGTAGGCGATCATCGCCCGCGCATCGGCGGTGGCGCGCTGTAGCAGAGCTCCGACTTCGACCGGGGGAAAACCCCACCCCACGCAAGGCGGGTGGACCCCGCCACCGGGGTGTGGGTCCCGGCGGCGGGAATCCACCCGCGTTTATCTCCCTCCGCAGCGGCTGCTCGTCACTCCGCGCGCCACAACGCGGGCGTGGACGGCGGCTCCCAGCCAGGCTGGGCCGTGTGCCCCTGCAAGCACACGTAACCGCGACCGCTGTAGGTGACCCGGGTGCCCGCGGAATAGCCGGTTCCCGGCGCCCAGGTCGTCCCGCCTGGCGGGTTGGAGGTCGAGGTGGTGGGCGGGTTCGAGGTCGTCGTGTTCGACGTGGTCGGCCGGGAGGTCGACGTCGGCGTCTGCGGCACGTTCAGCACGAAGTCGAACGAGGCCTGCTTGCCGGGCGGCTGGTCGCGCACCGTCATCAGCAGCCGGGGGTCGAAGATCGTGTCGGTGTTGTTGCGCGGCTCGTTGGGGAAGTAGAGCTGCGTGGTCAGGATCGGCCTGCCGGGCGCCTGCACCTTGACGTGGATGTGCCGCGTACGGCCGGGGTACAGACCGGGCACGATCGTGCTCAGCGAGAACGCGCCCTGGTCGTTCGTGAACTGGTGACCGCGGAAGGTGTATCCCACGTTGTCGTAGTTGCCGTTGACGTCGGCCTGCCAGAAGTCCAGCAGTGCCCGCGCGATCGGCAGGCAGCCGAGACCGAAGACGAAGCCCGAGACGGTGAGCCTCGTGCCCGGCGTGCTCCCCGTGACCAGCGAGGTGCGCTGCGGGGAGTTCGGCTTGAAATAGGGGCCTTCGGTCTGCGGGATGGTCGGGTCGTCGCCGTCGTCACAGTACGGGGTCAGCTCGGGTACCTGGCCGCTCGCGACGGTGGTGCGTGCGAGGGCGGGGCCACCGATCAGCGCGACCGGAGCCGCGACACCCGCGATGAGCGCGGCCTTCAGCACAGTCTTTCGGCTGAGCTTGTTCTCTTCGTCCATACCTGCTCCTCGTGGGGGCTTCGGGAATCACCCTCGACGGTATGGAGAAGATCAGCTCGGGACGATGGACTGGGTTGGTCAGTCGTGGTGAATCTCGGGGGCGGCGTCTCCGGTCCGGCGATAATCACCGGGGCTCAACCCCGTTTCCCGCCGGAAGAACCGGCAGAAATAGGCGGGATCCGCGAATCCGACCCGGCTGGCGACCTGACGCACGGTGAGATCCGTGCCGAGCAGGAACCGTTTCGCCTCGCGGGTCCTCGCCTCGCGCATCAATTGGGCCGCCGTCCGGCCGGTCGCCGTTTTCACCGCGTCCGTCAGATATCCCGGCGTGACCCCGATCCGTTCCGCGAGCGCGCCCACCGACCAGAGCCCGAGATCGGGCCTGCCGAGCAGCCTGGTGAATTCCGTTCCCACCGCCTGTGACCTGGCGGGCGGACGCGGATCAGCCAGTCCCGGCAGCCGTCCCGCCCGGACGATCAGCACGTGCATCAGGGCCCGCAGCACCGAATCGGTACCCTGTCCGCCACAACGGAACTCCTCGTCCAGTTCGGCGACCAGCCGTGCCGTCTCCTCGGCCGCGCGTTCGTCGAGCCGCCACGGCTGCTGGCTCAGCCTTCGCAGGGTTTCGCGGTCCGCCGGATGTTCGAGCAGGAAGTCGTCGGTGAACAACACGACGAATCCGCTGAGATCGCGGGCATCCCAATGATGTACCTGCCCCGGTGTTATGACCGCGAGTTGTGGCGGCCCCAATTCCCAGCGCGTGAAATCGACGATGTGATCACCGGTCCCGCCGGTGACGTGGACGATTTCATAGAATGTGTGCCGATGCGGGAAAGCCGCCCGCGACATCGGCCCGATCGTGTCGAAGGTGCCGACCGTGAACGGCAGGGCGTCCGGCGCGCGGACCTCCAGCCGATGCAGTGGCAATTCCCCCGCCTTCGGTTTCAGGCAGGGCGTCCTGGGCAACACCGTCGTTCCGCGCATGGACCGGTCCCTTTCACCACACTGGGGAATAAAAAGTCTAGACCAATATGTGTCCGGTGACTGCCAACGGAAGTCGCATATGACCGCCCGGTACAGTCGGATCGTCGACGCACGTCCGAAGGGTCACCACGCGATGTCTCCAGCCACGTCGCGCGGGCGGGCCCGGTGGTCGCTCGGCGCGCTCGCCGCCCTGGTGCTGGCGTGTGCCGTGGCATGGGCGACGGCGGGCGATTCGCACAGCGACCTCGAGATCTACCGCTTCGGCGTCGACACCCTGTGGAGCGGCGGGGACCTCTACGGCGCCTTGCCGCTCTCCGAGGCGGGCATCCCGCTGCTGTTCATCTATCCACCGTTCGCCGCACTGGTGCTCACCCCACTGGCCGCGGTGCCGTGGACCGGCGCGGTACTGCTGCTCTTCGCACTCGGCCTGGCCGCGCTGGGGATCACCTTCTACGCGATCACCCGCAGCCTGTGGCCGTCCGGAGACCGGCGGAAGGCGCTGCTCATCGCGTCGTTGGCCATCACCTCGGCGCTCTTCCTCGAACCGGTCCGTCAGACGCTCGGCTTCGGTCAGATCAACCTGCTGCTGATGGGACTCGTCGCTGCAGACTGTCTGCTGGCACGGGGCCGCTACCGCGGGATCGGCGTC
The DNA here is from genome assembly GCF_002849735.1 of Amycolatopsis sp. BJA-103. Classification (GTDB taxonomy): domain Bacteria; phylum Actinomycetota; class Actinomycetes; order Mycobacteriales; family Pseudonocardiaceae; genus Amycolatopsis. Next base: position 9,197,117 of record NZ_CP017780.1, on the reverse strand, counting down.
GGCCTCGCCGCCGCCATCAAGCTGACACCGATGGCGTTCCTGCTGTTCTTCCTGGTACGCAAAGACTTCCGTGGCGCGTTGACCGCGATGGGGACGTTCGTGGCCGCCTCGGCCGTCGCGTTCGCGGTCGCCCCGGAAGCCTCCGCGCGCTACTGGTTCGGCGGATTCGCCGGCGCGTCCGGGATCAGCGGCACCTCCTTCCACACCAACCAGACCCTGCAGGCCGTGCTGGCGCGGCTCGGGGCCGACTCCGCCAAGCCGTGGTGGCTCATCGCGACCGGCGTCCTGCTCGTACTGGTGACGCTCACGATGTACCGCTCGGCCGTGGTGCCCGCGCTGCTGCTGAACGCGACGTTCGCCCTGCTCATCTCGCCGACGTCGTGGTCGCACCACTGGGTGTGGATCGCCCCGGCGCTGTTCACCACCGCGGCTTGCGCGGTGCTCCACCGCCGGAGTCACCGGCTGGCGCTGACCTTGCTCGCCGTCACGGGGATCGTCGCGACGATCTTCGTCGCGGCGCCGTTCCGGTACTTCCCCGCCTTCGACCGGCCTGGCCAGACGTGGACGACGGCCCAGCAATGGCTGGGAAACTGCTACGTCCTCGCGGGCCTGGTCTTCCTCGCCGTTTCGGCTGTACTCGCGCTGCGGAAAGGACCTCGATGCTCGACCTGACCGGCACCACGACCCTCGTCACCGGTGCCAGCGGCGGCATCGGACAGGGCATCGCCCTGCGCTTCGCCGAGGCGGGCAGCGCCGTCGCCGTGCACTACCACCGCGGTGAGACCTCGGCGCTCGCCCTCGTCGAACGCGTCGAGGCGGCCGGGGGCACCGCGGCCGCGTTCACCGCCGACCTCACCGACGACGGCGAATGCCGCCGGCTGATCGAAGCCGCGGCGGCCTGGACCGGGCGACTGGACACCCTGGTCAACAACGCCGGGGTGCAGCCGGTCGAGCCGCTGCCGGGGATGTCGGCCGAAAGCTGGCGCGCCGTCCTCGACGCGAACCTCACCAGCGCGTTCTCGTGCACGCAGGCCGCCGCCGAGGTGATGAGCGGCGGCAGCGTCGTCCACATCGCCTCGATCGAGGCGGACCGGCCCGCGCCGGGGCACGCGCACTACAGCAGCGCGAAGGCCGCTCTGGTCATGCACGCCCGCGCCGCCGCGCTCGAATACGGGCCCCGGGGCCTCCGCGTCAACGCCGTCTCTCCCGGCCTCGTCGACCGTCCCGGACTCGGCGACGCCTGGCCGGAGGGCGTCCGCCGCTGGGAGCAGGCCGCGCCGCTGGGCAGGCTGGGCACCCCCGGGGACATCGCGAACGCCTGCCTGTTCCTCGCCTCGCCACTCGCGGCGTGGATCACGGGACACAACCTGATCGTGGACGGCGGCGTGTCCGCCCATCCCACCTGGTGATCGCGGGCCGGCCGAATTCGGTTGGCACGCGCCGACGGTGGCTGTTGTGATGATCGTCGTGAACTGGTGGCGCAAGGGGAAGAAGTCCGGCAAGACGCTGAAGCTCGTGCGGCGTGCCCGGCTGGTCCCGGCCGTCCCCGGCGACGCTCTGCTGTCGGCTTCGGTCGATTTCGACGGCGAGCTGATCGCGCTGTGGGCCGCCAAGGCCGACGTGGACGCCGTCGCGGGACGCGTCACCGGCCCCGGCGGCGCGATCTTCCCGACCACCAGGCCCTCGCGACCCGTCCCGGCGCGAGCGACCCGTCATGCGCCGGACACCCGTCTGGTGGCCGAGATCGCCGAACTCGCGGTGGCGAACCCGAGCGCTCACGCGATGCCGGGCGGGCGGATCCTGATCGTCGGCGCCCGTGCGGAATGGCGGCCGGAAGGCGCGGACCGCAACGCCGTCCTCTACGAGCCCGACGGGACCATCGTCGCCAGGAGCACCTTCGGCGACGGCATCGAACACGTCATGCCGAGCCGGGCGGGGAACATCTGGGTCGGTTACTTCGACGAAGGCGTCATGGGCAACTTCGGCTGGGGCACCATCGACGATGGCCCCACGCCACTCGGCGACGCGGGCCTGGTCCGGTACGCCCCGGACCTCTCCCCCGACTGGTGGTTCCCCTACGAAGGCGAGACCTGGGACAGCATCGACGACTGCTACGCGCTCAACGTCGACGAGGAAACCGCCTGGCTCTGCTACTACGGCGAGTTCCCCCTGGCGCGCGTCGAGAACGGCGTGGTCACGGTGTGGGACAACGAGATCAGCGGTGCCCGGGCGCTCGCCGTCTCCGGTGGGCACGTCGCCTTCTGCGGCGGCTACTCGCCCGAGCGCGACAGGCTCGTCATGACACGGCTGGAGGACGGCCGAGTCCGGATCATCGACGAACACCGGATCGCGCTTCCCGGTGGCAAGCCGCTTCCCCAGCGGTATCGCATGATCGGCCGCGGCCCGGTCCTGCACCTCGTCACCGACGACGCCTGGTACCGGCTGAACATCACCCACCTGCTGTGACGTCGATCACCAGGACCCGACGGGTGTGCTTTCACTGCGAAACGGTGCGCCACCCCATCGGGTAGGAATCGCGTCCGGATCACCGAATTCGACCCCTTCATCGTGACGGAGTGTCGCAGTCTCCGACGGTAAACGATTGCCGCACCCGCTCGTGCGTGTGCGGTGCCGTGACGTGCGTTCGGAACGCTCCGTCGTCGCGCTGCTACAGTCCGTGCTAGTTCGGTTTCCGTAGCGTTTCCGGATATTTCCCACGATTATCTCGCCGAATTCCGGCAATTTCCTCAGAAAAGGCATCACTTGACGGAGCTCACTCGCCCGTGGAACGTGACCGCGTTCCTCGGGGACGACACCTGTCTGCTCGACTCCGTACGCGAACTCCGCGCACGGATCCTGTTCGACCGCGGCCGCCGTCCGGCCTTTCGCCGGGCGGACGGTTCGCACACCGACGACCAGGATCTCGACTTCGGGGCCTGGCATTTCATCGCGCGGCAGCATCCGGACGGCCCGCCGCTCGGCTACATCCGGCTCTCCACCCCGGCCACCGGCGGAAGCTTCCAGTCGCGGGCCTACCTCGGCACCGAACGGTACGAGGAATTGCTTGCCGCACAAGGCATCGAGCCCGGTCACGTCTTCGAGCACAGTCGGCTCGTCGTCGAGCACCGGTCCCGGAAACTCGGGCTCGGGCAGTACCTCAACGCGCTCGCGATCGGCGCCGCGCACCACCTCGGCGCCCACGCGATGATCGGCACTTCGGGCACGAAGGACGGCCAGGACCGCTTCCACGAGCAGTTCGGTTTCCGCGCCATGCCGGGCACTCGCCGCTATGTCGAGCAGTACACCGAAGACGTCGTGATCATGTTCCATCGCGTCGCCGAAGGAGCCGGACGCCACCACGAACTCGTCACCCGGCTACGGGACGCATTCCCCCGGATCGCCGCTTCCACACCGGCCGCGCTCACGGCCGGGCCGCCTTCGGGCAGGCCCGCGCCCGCCGCGCTCACCGAGGCCTCCGGACCCGATCGCGACGTGTGGCGTCCGACCCTGCTCGCACCCCGCGATCCGGCGGATTTCGCCGCCCTGACGGCGTTGCTGGCCTCCGGTGACGTCCGCGAAATCCACGACACCATCGACGAGCAGCTCGCCGAGCTGATCCGCAGCCGCGAACCGTGGTGCCGGGACACGGCCGCGATCGAGGACCGGAAACGGGAACAGCTCGCCGGGCTGGCGCACTGGGAGTACGGCACGTGGGCCTGGTACCCGTGGTCGCGGCGGCTCGTGCACGTCCTGCCGCGTGACGAATTCCGGCTCGTGCGCACGGATCGCAACCGCGGCAAGGTCGACCGGCCCGAACAGCGCCGCCTGCTCGGCAAGCGCATCGGGATCATCGGTCTCTCGGTCGGCAACAGCGCGGCGCTCACGTTCGCGCTCGAAGGCATCGGCGGCGCTTACGCGCTGGCGGACTTCGACGACTTCAGTCTCTCGAACCTGAACCGGCTGCGCGCGGGCGTGCACGAACTCGGTGTCAACAAAGCGGTCCTGTCCGCGCGCCAGATGTTCGAGATCGACCCGTACCTCGACATCGAGATCCACCGGGGCGGCCTGACCGAGGACAACATCGAGGCGTTCTTCACCGGCGGGATCGACCTCCTGATCGAGGAGTGCGACACCCCGTGGGTCAAGATCGCGGCCCGCGAATACGCCCGTGACCTGCGCATCCCGGTCGTCATGGACTGCAACGACCGCGGCATGCTCGACGTCGAACGCTTCGACCACGAGCCGGATCGGCCACTGCTGCACGGCCTGCTCGGCGACATCAAATCCGTGGACGTCGCCGAGCTGAGCCACCAGGAGAAGGTCGACCTGATCCTCGCCATGGTCGACGCCGACCGGATCAGCCCGGAACTGGCCGCCTCCTTCGGCGAACTCGGCCGCACGCTGAGCAGCTGGCCGCAACTGGCCTCCGGGGTCGCGCTGGGCGGCGCGCTCTGCGGCGAGGCCGCGCGGCGCATCCTGCTCGGCCTGCCGTGCGCGTCCGGCCGGTTCTACACCGACCTCGACCGCCAGCTGAGCCCGGAGCGGAGCACCGTCACGTGACCGCGCTCCCCGTGCGGATCGCCGGCACCGGCGTCCACCTGCCACCGGACGTCGTCACCAACCGGCGGCTCGCCGAAACCCTCGACACCTCCGACGAGTGGATCGTGAACCGCACCGGGATCCGGGAACGCCGTTGGCTGGCCCCGGATCTCGCCACCTCGGACATGTGCGTGGCCGCCGCGCATCCCGCGCTCGCGGCCGCGGGATGCGCCGTGCGGGACGTCGACGCGATCATCGTCGCGACCTACACCTACGACCAGCCGCTGCCGTCGACTGCCCTGATCGTCAAAGAGGCGCTCGGCGCGTTCCGGGCGCTCACCTTCGACATCACGCAAGCGGCCTGCGCGAACGGTGTCCAGGCGTTGTTCCTCGGCTCCTTGCTGGTGCGAACCGGTGCGGCGGAACGGGTCCTGGTGATCGCGGCCGACAGCGCGTCCCGCGTGACCGATCCGGAAGACCGCACCACCCGGGTCTTCTTCGGTGACGCCGCCGGCGCCGCCGTGCTGACCCGGGCGACGGCGCCCGGCGCCGGACTGCTCGGCTGGGACTTCGGCGCCGAACTGTCCTACGACGTCGAGATCCCGGCAGGCGGCTCGCGGCAGCCCGCCGGGGCGACGACGTTCGCGGACAGGCGGCACTACCTCAAAATGAACGGCAGGACCGTCTGGGACACCGCCACCCGATGCCTGCCGGACAGCGTCCTGAACGCCACCGCCCGGGCCGGGCTGACGGTGGACGAAGTGACCCATTTCTTCCTCCACCAGGCCAACCTGAACATCGTGCAGGCGGCGATGGACAAACTCGGCGTGCCGCGCGACCGCGCGCCGATCACCGTCGACCGGCTCGGCAACACCGGCTCGGCGGGCGTGTTCACCGTGCTGCACAAGGGTTTCTCGGAGGGCTCGGTGCGGCCGGGCGACGCTTTCGTGGTGTCGGCGATCGGGGCGGGCTTTCAGTGGGGCACTTTGTGCTTCAGGGCTTAGGGGTGCTTTAGGTTGTCTCGTGAGCGGTAAGGACGGTTCTAGCCAAAGGGGCCTTAGATACCTGCTGGCTGGGTTGGTCGCAGGTCCGTGAAGGCCTCCTTGCCTACCCTGAAGGTAGGGAAGGAGGCCTTCACGGACTACGTGATCTCCCTCCGCAGCCTCAGCGACACCCGCCAGCCCCAGCAGTCACGGGCGGCGGCGCGCAAAGGGCCACTTCCCCGAGTACATGCAGGACCCCTTCCTGTACCTAGGCGCAAGGAAGGGGGCCTTCATGTACTCGGGCCGCGCCAGCCAGCCCGGGTGTCGCGAAAGCCACTTTCGGGACGTCTGATGTCCCGAAAGTGGCTTTCGCGACACGGCCGCTGGACAGCACGAACTTGCGAACACTCGCACGCAGAATCCAGCAGGTACCTAAGACACCCTTGGCTCTAACCGTCCTTACCACTCACGAGGCGCCCCTCTCCGCACTCGCTGAGCGGAATTGTCGCGTGAATGTGTACTACGTGAATATGCGGTTCTGTTGTGCACGAAGCATCACCGGTTGATCCACCACAGCCAATGGAAAGTCCAGATCGCCCAAGACGGACTACCCGAATTCACCGCACCCGCCTACCTCGACCCCACCGGCCGACCGAGGCGCAACACCATGCACCTCAGGGCATAGGCCGACCTGAGCTCCTCTGTCACGCGGGACCCGGCTCACCGGCTCCGGATCTCGGTCCCCTGCTTCAGGTTCGTCACCAGCGCCGTCGACTTGCCCGTGACGGCAGTCGCGAGCGTGCGTTCGAGGCCGGGCAGCCTTGCCGCGCGCAGGAAGACCCGGCGCGCCTGGAGAAGGAACCGGTTCGCGGGCAGGAACCAGCGCGCTCCACGGCGGGCGACTTGCTGCTTCTCGGTCACCACCGGACGCACCAGCTCTTCGTACTTCGCGAAGGCGTCCTCGATCGAGTGTGCTTGCGTGAGTTGTTCGGCCAGGACGAACGCGCCCGCGATTCCCAGGGAAGCGCCCTGTCCGGCGAGGAGTGAGACGGCGTAGCAGGCGTCGCCGACGAGAACGACCCGGCCGCGGCTCCACGACGGCATCTCGATCTGCGCGACCTGGTCGTAGTACACCGCTTCGGCGGGCGGGCACAGGTCGAGCGCTTTCGGCACGGCCCAGCCGAGGGAACCGTAGGTCGCGCGGAGGGTCTCTCGTGCGTTGCTCGGCAGGGCCGGATCCGGGGTGCGGTGCACGGCGAACGCGGCGAGCTTGCCGTCGCGGAGACCGTAGAAGCCCATCTGCATGCCGATGGTGTCGGTGAGGCAGAACCGCTCCCCCACCCGCTCGCGGATCTCTTCGTCCTCGAAGACGAACGCGGCCGTGTGGAACCCGAGGTATCGCAAGAACCGGTCTTCGGCACCGAAAACCAGCCGCCGGACGGTCGAATGGATTCCGTCGGCCCCGACCAGAAGATCGGCTTCGAGCTCTTCGCCGTCCGTCAACGTCACGCGTACGCGGTCGCCGAGATCCTCGACTCCCGTGACCCCGGAACCGAACCGGACGTCCACTGTGGACGGCAGTGCCGTGCGCAGCACCCGCTCCAGATCGGGCCGCATGATGCTGCACAGCCTGCCCCGCAGCGACTTGCCGAAGCGGACGTAGTCGATCGCCGCCCGGCGGCGGCCGCGCTCGTCCAGCAAACTCGCTTCGTCCACTCGGTACGCCACGTCCTCGACCTCGGGCAGCAGGCCCATTTCCTCGACCGCGTCGAAACCCGGGCCGAAGAAGTCGATCATGTAGCCCTGTTCCCGCGGTCCCGCGGCACGTTCGAGCACCACGACTTCGACATCCCGCGCCGCGAGCCGGTGCGCCAGTGCCAGCCCGGTGATCCCGGCACCGCAGATCGCCACCTTCATGGAATCCCTCCCTTTCGATTCAGCGGACCAGCCGGTGCAGGACGGCCGAGGTGGCACCGCCGCCGGACTCCGGTTCGAGCGCGCGGTGCAGCAGAAGCCCGTCCACCGTGGCGAAGAGCACCGCGGCCGTGCCCTCGGCGTCGGCCACTCCATGCTCCGCCAGCCAACCGCCGAACCTGGCGCGCAAACCGGCGAGGATCTCCCGGATGCCTTGACGCAAGGTGTCGTCACGGGTCGCGGCCAGGTATGCCTCGGCGAACAGCAACGACATCGGATCGGTGCCGGTGTATTCGCCGACCGACGCGAGCAACGCGTCCACCGCGTCTTCGGGTGTCCCGGCGGTTTCCAGCGCCGGCTCGAAAGCACCGGCGACCTCGCCCATCGCCCCCAGCACCGCCTCGATCAGCAAGGCCTGCAGCGAAGGGAAGTGGTAGTGCACGACGCTCGGGGTGACCCCGGCGCGCTCGGCCAGGATCCGGGTGCTGACCGCGGACCAGCCGAGTTCGGGCACCAGCGTGACCGCCGCTTCGAGCAGTCGCCGTCGCGCGAGTCGGCCACGTTCCGCGGCCGGGGAGCCTGCCACCATCGCCTCCTAGGGCGTTCGTCCTGTACGACTGCCCTGATCGTACGCCCGGTTCCGATCGGCTCGCAAACTCGGTGGTCACGGCAAGTCGGCCTAGGCCCCGCATACCTCGACTAAGTTCCGGGAGAACCGAACGCGGCAAAATTGACCTCGTTGCGCATCGGAGCCATCGCGAGGCTTGCTCTTCCGAACTCACTTTGGAGGACAGATGGTCTCGAAGCCCCGCGTCGCGCTGGGAATGCTCGTACTGGTCGCGCTGGCGGGCGGATTGATCGCGCTGCTGGTCTCTCTCGACGCGAGCGCCTTCTGGGTCAAGACCCTGCCGATCGGCGTGCTGGCGGGCGGAGCGGCCTTGGCTCAGTCCCTCGGGTTCTTCAACAAGCCCTCGAAGGACAAGGGGACCGGTCCCCACGCCCGCCGTTAGCGTCCTTTCGGTGACCGAACTGGGTGCCTACGTCGAACGCTTCGAGACGAACTCCCGCAGCCGCGCGCTCCGGGGGCTGGCCGCGATGGCGATCGGCGCCCCGATCGCCCTCTTCGGAATCGTCCTGTTCCTGATGGGACAGGAGGCCGGGGTCTTCGGCGGGGAGATGTTCCTCGGTCTCGTCATCGGTTGCGGGCTGGGGCTGATGCTGATGGGCGGCTGGCTCTGCTGGCAGGCCGTCGGCAAACGGGGCGAGACCTTCACGCTGTACGAGCGGGGATTCGTGCACACCTGGCGCCGGTCGACCACCATCGTGCCGTGGGATTCGATCGAGGTGGTCGTCGACCACACCAAGAGCAACATCCTCGCCAAGACTCTCGGCGGCGATGTCGGTTGCGTCGTCAAGCTCGCGGACGGCCGGAAGATCCTCATCAACGGATTCACCGAAGGCGCCGCCATGCTGACCTACGACATCTCCGAAGCGGTCCGGCGACGTCCCGTCTGACCCACGGCAACCTTCCGGCCCCGCCGCGCGTTCTCCCTGAACGGGGAGGAGCGGGTCATGGAGATCATCGTCGCGAACGAACTGGGCGTCCGGGCCGTGGTGCTGACACTGCGGGCCAAGGGATCGGCGCTCGATTTCCGGCTGTTCCCCATGGTGCACATCGGGACGCAGGCCTATTTCGACACCGTGCGGCGGCAGGCGAACGAGTGCGACGTGGTGGTGGCCGAGGGGGTCGGCGACGCGAAGCCGGTGTCCCGGCTGACAGCGAGCTACCGGCTCGCCGCCCGGAACAAGCGCCTCGGGCTGGTGGTGCAGGACTTGAAGGCCGGCACCTTCACCGTGCCGACCGTCCGCCCGGACCTGGACGGCCCGGGGTTCACCGAAGGCTGGCGCCGCGTCCCCCTCGGCGACCGGTTGATGATGTCCGTCCTCGCACCCGCGCTGGGGGTGTTCCTGCGCGGCTTCGGCACCCGCGGGATGCTGGCGCGGTTTCTGACCGTCGACGACGAAGACGACTCCTGGGTCGAATCCGCCGAGGCCATGCCCGAGTTCGACGACCTGATCAGCGTCAGCCGCGACAAGCTCCTCGTGGACGCGCTGGCCGGGCTGCACGAGCAGCGGCATCACGAGCCGGGGACGATCGGCGTGGTCTACGGCGCCGAGCACATGCGCGCGGTCGTGCGCGAACTCCGCGCCCGGTTCGGCTACGTCGTGCGGGACGCGGAATACGTCACCGTGTTCACGCTCTGACGGTCGTCCTTTGTGGACTGGGCGCGAAGGTCCGGCGGTAGTCCTGCGGCGAGACGCCGACGACCTTGTGGAAATGGTGGCGCAGCAGGGCTCCCGAGCCGAAACCGCAACGGCGCGCGACCTCGTCGACGCTCATCGTCGTCTCCTCCAGCAGGGACCTCGCGTGCAGTACCCGTTGCGTCGAAAGCCATCGGTGCGGCGTGGTCCCTGTCTCGGCGACGAACTTGCGGGCGAAGGTGCGCTCGGACATCTGCGCGCGGCGGGCGAGATCGACGACGGGGTGTTCCCGCTCGATGGTGTCGAGCATCCAGGTGAGCACCGGCTGGAGGCTGTCGCTGGTGCACTCCGGAATCGGCACCTCGACGAACTGACGCTGCCCGCCCTCGCGCTGCGGCGCCACCACCATGCGCCGGGCGATCGCGGTGGCCGCGGCGGACCCGAGTTCGCGCCGGACCAGGTGCAGGCAGGCGTCGATGCCGGCGGCCGTCCCCGCGCTGGTGATGATGTCGCCGTCGTCGACGTAGAGGACGTCCGGGTCCAGCTGTGCCCGGGGGAAGCGCTTCCGGAACCCGGCGCTGTGCCGCCAGTGGTTCGTGCACCGCCGCTCGTCGAGCAGGCCCGCGGCGCCCAGCACGAACGCGCCGGTGCAGACGGAAAGCAGCGTGGCGCCTCGCGCCGAAGCCGCACGGAGCGCTTCGAGCACCGCCGGCGGGTACTCGTCGCGCACGTCGCAGGCGGGGACGACGACGAGGTCCGCGTCCTCCGTCGCTTCGAGGCCGAGCTCCGGGGTCATCTTCACGCCGTGCCCGAGGCTGAGCGGCACTCCCGCCCGCTCCCCGCACACGCGGAAGTCGAGCAAGGGCACCCCGTCGTCGGTGCGGTCGTAGCCGAACACCTCGCAGACGACACCGAACTCGAAGACGGCGAAATCGTCCAGCAGCACCACGGCGACGCTCTTCAACATGCCCGGGAGCATAGCTGGCAGGATTTTGACGCACAACGACAGGACTGCCACTTTTGGCAGGATCTCGGGTGGCGCAAACTTACTGCCATGACCGCAATCATCGCCTCCCTCGCCCTGATCGCCCTCGTCACCTACCTCCTGGAGCGCAACCACGAACGGCAAGGCCGTCCGACCGCGTCCGGCGGCGACCCGCTCGGCCGCCCGTTCTGGAGGGGTGGCGCCACCGTCTGAGCCCGCCGACGGCGGGGCCCGGTGTCATGAGCGACACGTCCCCCGCCGAAGGCGCGAACGAAGCCGATATCCGCCGAGGTCAGGCCCACAATCATGGGTTTAAACCTCTCCGCCCGTATTTTCTGCCGGTTACCAGTTTTCTGGTTAGGGTGCAGTGGTGCAAACGGGTTAACTCGGGCGGAAGGAGAACGCGCCGTCATCGGCGCGTGGCTGAACATGAGTTCGCAGGACGGTAAACAAGCGGAAGAAGGGGCCGTCGCGGAGACCGCGACAGACCTCGCCCACGCACCGGATACGACAGGTCCGGGGCATACCCCCGATGAACACGTCCCCCTCGCCTCCGAACGACCCGCCGAAACCGACCGGACCGTTTTCGGGGTGGCTGCGGCCCTCGCGCTCGCGATCATCGTCTGGGGCGTTCTCGCGCCGGAGAGCCTCGCGAACGTAGCGTCGACCCTCCTCAACGACGCCGTCATTCCTTACGGTGGCTGGGCTTTCGTCCTCACCGCGAGCGGTTTCGTTGTTTTCGCGGTCTGTCTGGCGATAAGCCGCTACGGCCGGATCCCGCTGGGCGCGGACAAGGAACTGCCCGAGTTCCGGACCTCTTCGTGGATCGCGATGATGTTCAGCGCCGGCATGGGTATCGGCCTGATGTTCTTCGGGGTGTACGAGCCGGTTTCCCACCTCGCGAGCCCGCCTCCGGGCACCGCGGCCCCGAACTCCGATGAAGCCGTCCACACCGCGATGGCGACGACGTTGTTCCACTGGACCGTGCACCCGTGGGCGATTTACGCCGTCGTCGGTCTCGCGATCGCCTACAGCACCTTCCGCAAGGGCCGCACCCAGTTGATCAGTTCGGTGTTCGCGCCGCTGATCGGCAAGCGGCGCACCGAAGGCCCGCTGGGCAAGGCGATCGACATCATGGCGATCTTCGCCACCCTGTTCGGTTCGGCCGCTTCCCTCGGTCTCGGCGCGCTCCAGGTCGGTGGCGGCATGGGCGCCGTCGGCTGGATCGACGACCCCGGCAAGGGCCTCCTGGTCGCGATCATCGCGATCCTCACCATCGCGTTCATCGCGTCGGCGGTGTCCGGGGTGGCCAAGGGAATCCAGTGGCTGTCCAACATCAACATGGTGCTCGCCGCGGTGCTCGCGGTGTTCGTGCTGGTGGTCGGGCCGACCGTGCTGATCCTCAACATCGTGCCGGGCGCGATCGGCGACTACTTCCGCGAGCTGGCGGAGATGTCCGGCCGCACCGGGATGACCGGCGGCGAGGAGATGCAGACCTGGCTCGGCGGCTGGACGGTCTTCTACTGGGCGTGGTGGATCTCCTGGACGCCCTTCGTCGGCATGTTCATCGCGCGGATCTCCCGCGGCCGCACCATCCGGCAGTTCATCTTCGGCGTCATCGCGATCCCGAGCATCGTGAGCCTGATCTGGTTCGCGATCTTCGGCGGCGCGGCGATCAGCAGGCAGCGGGCGGGCACGGACATCGCGGGCGCGGGCAGTGCCCAGTCGGCGACGTTCGAACTGCTCGAGACCCTGCCGTGGTTCATCCCGATCGCGATCCTGGTGATGATCCTGGTGTCCATCTTCTTCGTCTCCGGTGCGGACGCGGCGTCGGTGGTGATGGGCACCTTGTCCCAGCGCGGAAGCGTGCATCCGAAGAAGGGTGTCGTCATCTTCTGGGGCGTGCTGATGGGCGCCGTCGCGGCGGTGATGCTGCTGGTCGGCGGGAACAAGGCGCTGACCGGTCTGCAGAATCTCACCATCCTGATCGCGGTGCCGTTCGTCTTCGTGATGGTCGGGCTGTGCGCGTCGGTGTGGAAGGACCTGCGCAACGACCCGCTGATGAAGCAGGAAGACGCGATGATGCTGTCGCTGAAGGAACTGCACGAGGAACGCACGAACGGCCACGGCCGCCGTCGCATCCTCGGACGGTCGAAGCAGAAGTCCTGACTTCGTAAGTACAGGAAGGCCCCCTTCGCTCCGAAGGGGGCCTTCCTGTATTCAGTGCGCGAGCTGGCCGACCTGGTAGTTCCCGGCCGGCTGCCGGGTGATGACGTTCAGCCGGTTGAAGGCGTTGATGAGCGCGATCTGGGTCACCAGCGCGAGAAGCTGCTCTTCGTCGTAGTGCTTGGCGGCGGCCTCCCACGCCTCGTCGGTGACGCCGCTGCCGTCGGCGAGGCGGCAGCCCTGCTCGGTGAGCTCCAGCGCGGCGCGCTCGGCCTCGGTGAAGACCGTCGCCTCCCGCCAAGCCGCGACCAGGTTCAGCCGGGTCGGCGTCTCCCCCGCGTGCGCGGCTTCCTTGGTGTGCATGTCGAGACAGCCCGAGCAGCCGTTGATCTGGCTGGCCCGGATGTTCACCAGTTCCCTTGTCGCCAAAGGAAGTTCCGTGGCTTCGATGACCTTCGCCGCCGAGACGAGGTGCTTCACCAGCTTCGGCGCGAGAGCGGTCTTGAAGAGTTCGAGTCGTGCCTGCATGGGTTTCTCCTTCTCGTCCGTGTTTCGTTTACTTGGACGAGAACGGCTCCCGAGAGGTAACACCCATGGCCTCGAGGCGATCCGGATCACTCACCGAGTCGATCGCCACGATCCGGCCGTCGGTGATGGTGCAGGCCAGCGCCCCGAGGAGCCTGCCGCTCTTGCTCCACGACACGAGCCCGGTCTTGCCGTTGACCAGCGCGGGACGCACGGTCACCGCGGCACGGGCGCCGCGCCGGGCCTGCGTGGCCACCTCGGCCGCGCCCAGGCGGACGACCACGCCGCGCGCGGTCTCCGAGCGCCACGTCACGTCGGGGTCGAGCACCCGGAGCAGGCCTTCGAAATCCCCTTCGCGCGCGGCCGCGAGGAACGCGTCGACCACGGCGCGCTGCTGCGGCTCGTCGGCCGGGCGCTGTCCCTGCACCTTCCGGCGGGCACGGCTGGCGAGCATCTTGGCCGCGGCCGTGGATTTGCCGAGGATCTCGCCGACCTCGGCGAACGGGACCGCGAACAGGTCGTGCAGCACGAAGGCCAGCCGCTCGGCCGGGCCTAGTGTGTCGAGCACCACGAGCAGCGCCAGCCCGACCGATTCGGCCAGCAGCGCGTCTTCTTCCGGCGAGTCTTCGAGCACCAGCGGTTCGGGCGGCTCGTCGTCGTACGAGTCCTCGGGCCTGGCCTTGCGCGAGCGCAGGACGTCGATGCAGACGCGGCCGACGACGGTGGTCAGCCAGCCGGAAAGGTTGTCGATCGTGTCGGCGTCCTGACGGGCCAGCCGCAGCCATGCCTCCTGGACGGCGTCTTCGGCGTCCGCGCGCGAGCCGAGCATGCGGTGGGCCACCGCCACCAGGCGTCCGCGCTGCTCCTCGAACGCGCTGGCCAGGGCTTCGCCGGTCATGTCGTTACCTTTCTCGCGCCGAATCCGTCATGTCCATGACGAACGCGACGCGAGAAAGGTAACCGACGACCTCGTGAGTGGTGAGGAGGCTCAGACGTCCCTGATCGGCGTCTTCACGACCTTCTTCATCCCGGGGTTCTTCGTCTCCGGCCGCTTCTGCGGTTCGGCGGTCGAGCCGCCGATGCCGGAGTCGATCGCCGCCGTGACGATCAGGTTTCGCTCGTCGGACGAGATGGCCTCGCCGTCGAGGAGTTCCTGTGTCACCGCCCGCACGTAGGTCACGAACTGGTCGTTCGACGAGTAGTCCGACTCGTCGTCGATCACGTCGTTGATCGTGCAGCCGTTGCCGGTGTCGCGGTTCTCGACCTGGCTGTCCGCCGAGCCGAGGATCACGGTGTCCCGGACGTCGGAGTCCGGGCAGGCGTCCGGCCCCGGCGGCGCGGCGACGATGCTGAACGCGCCGCTCTGTTCCGCCGAGACGTTGCCCGCCTTGTCCGACGCCTTGTAGGTCAGCGTGTGCGTGCCGAGCGCGGTCACCTTGACCGGCGCGGTGTAGACCGTCCAGGCACCGCCGTCCAGCTGGTACTCGATCTTGTCCACGCCGGACCCGGTGTCCGTCGCGGTCAGGTTGATGGTCGCGTCCTCGATGTACGACCAGCTTCCGTCCAGATCACCGCTCACCACCGCCGAAACGACCGGCGCGGTGCTGTCGTCGCCTTCGACGATGGTGAACGTCGCCGTGCCTTCGGCCGAGACGTTGCCCGCCTTGTCGGTCGCCTTGTGGTTCACCGTGTGCGCGCCGACGACGGTCAGCGCGAGCGGCGCCGAGTACGTCAGCCACGGGCCACCGTCCAACTTGTACTCGACCTTGCCGACGCCCGAACCGGCGTCGGTGGCCGTGAGCGTCACGGTCGCCTTGCCGACGTAGTTCCCGGCGGTGTCCTTGGTCCCGGTCACTTCCGACGTCACGGTCGGCGCGGTCGTGTCACCGCTGACGATCGTGAAGTGCGCCATGCCCTCCGGCGAGACGTTGCCCGCCTTGTCCGAAGCGCGGTAGTGGACCATGTGCATCCCCGGCGCGGTGACCGCGACCGGAGCGGTGTACGCGGTCCACGCGCCATCGTCCACTTTGTACTCGACCTTGTCGACGCCGGAGTCGGCGTCGGTGGCGGTCACCTTCACGGTCGCGGTGTCGAGGTAGTTCCCCGCGCCGTCCTTGGTCCCGGTCACCTCGGACGTCACCGTCGGCGGCGTCTTGTCACCGGGCTGGCCCGCGACGACGCTGAACGACGACATCCCTTCCGGGGAAACGTTCCCGGCCTTGTCGGTCGCCTTGTAGTGGACCATGTGCGAACCCACGGCGTTGACCACCACGGGTGCGGAGTACGCGGTCCAGGCGCCGCCGTCGAGCTGGTACTCGACCTTGTCCACCCCGGACTGGCTGTCGGTGGCGGCCAGGTTCACCGTCGCGGAACCGACGTAGTTCCCGGCGGTGTCCTTGGTGCCGGTGACGTTGGCGGTCACCGTCGGCGGGGTCGTGTCGGGGTTGCCGCCGCCGTCGGTGACGACGAACTCACCGACCATCTTGCTGTGCCCCTGGATCGTGCAATAGAACCGGTACTTCCCCGGCGTCAGCGTCACGGTCGCTTCGTGCTCGCCGTTCTGCTCGTCATAGGGGTTGGCGACGATGTTGAGGGTGACGTCGTGGTTGTAGCCCGGCGTCGACGTGTCGAACGTCAGCGTGTGCGACATCGTCGAGCCGAGGGCTTCGGTGTTCTTGAACAGGATCGTGGTCTCGCCCGCGACCGCGGTCGTGGGCGCGCTGAGGTAGTGGTCGGTGCTGTCGCCCGCGGTCCATTCCAGGGTCTGGACGGGGGCGGCGGAGGCGGGTGCGGAAGAGCCCGGTAACACCAGGCCCGCTATCGCGAGCGCCGCGGCCAGCAGGGCCGCGACGAGGATTCTTGGGGACATCGCAGGGAAACCTTCCGTACAGGGAGACCGGCCGGGCGCGAGGGAGGTCGCGCCCGGCCGGCTTTCGCGCTACAGCTGCCGCACCCGGATGTTGCGGAACTCCATCAGGTCGTTGTCACCGTGGTTCTGCAGGCCGATGAACCCGCTGACGAACTGCCGGAAGTCGGTGGACGGATCGCCCGCCCGCGACGACTGGATCCCCGGCGCGTTCTCGAACTCGTTGATCACGACACCGTTGCGGCTGATCGTGTACTTCTGGCCGACGACCTTGACCTCGTACTCGTTCCAGGTCCCCTTCGGCTTCACGCCCGCCTGGTCCAGCGGCCGCGGATCGAAGTTGTAGATCGACCCGGTCTTCTGCGGTTCACCGGTGGCCCCGTCGTACAGCTGGACCTCGTGTCCACAGTAGATCGCGACCCAGGCCTGCGAGGTCTTCGCCGACCCGACCGTGCCGCAGCTGCCCGGCGGACGCTGCTCCAGCGGTGTGCGCGGATCCGGGAACCGCACGAACACCCCGCTGTTGGCGCTGCCGCTCGGCGCGATGTCCTTGAACTGCAGCTTCACCGAGAAGTTGCCGAACTGCCGTGCCGAGTACCACAGCATCCCCAGCCCGCCCGACGGTCGCAGCGACCCGTCCGGCTGGATGGCGAACTGCCCGGACGGTGCCTGCGACCAGTTGCGGAACGACTCCGCCGTGCCGTCGTAGATCGCGTCGTAGCCGGTGACGCCCTTGTTGCCGATGGGCGACGCGGCGGCCGCGGCGTTGATCTTGTCCGCCTCGGCCGAGTTCAGCACCCCGAGATCGTCCAGCCGGCCCACGGTCTGCGTGACGTGGTTGACGAAACCGGCGTGGGAGGTCCACGTGCTCTCGTCGTCGATCATGTCGTCGACCGAGCACCCGCCGCCCGCGTTCCGGTTGCTCACCCCGGTGTCGGTGTCACCGATGGTCACCGTGGCACTGGGATCCGCCACGAAACAACCGATACTGACCGAGTTCCGCGTGGTCACCGTCTCGCCGTCCGCGTAGGTCACGGTCAGCTTGGCGGTGTAGAGCCCGGTGCGCGGGTAGGTGTGCCGCGGGTCGGCCTGCGTCGAGATCGTGCCGTCGCCGAACTCCCACTTGTAGGAGACGCCGCCGGACTTCGACCCGGTGAAGGCCGCGGTGAGCGGCTTGTTCTGCACCATGGTCGACATCGCCGCGGCGGACGGGGTGGCCTCGCCGCCGGTGTAGCTGATCTTCACCAGCTTCTGGTTGTCCTGCAGGGTGAAGAAACCGCTGCCGTAGTCGAGCGCGTACAGCGCGCCGTCCGGACCGAACTCGGCGTCCATCCAGCTCTGCAGCTTCGTGTCACCGCCACCGGTCGGGATGATCTGCCGCACGGTCTCGGCGAACACCGGCGGATCCTGCTTGGGCACGCCGTTCGGGTCGACGCTGACCGCGATCCGGTTCTGCCCGTTGCTCTGGTCGCCGATGAACCACTTGTCGTTCCAGTACGACGGCCACGCGACACCGCTGGTGGTGTTGACCAGATCGCGGTGGTACGTCGGCCCGGTCATGACCGCCTGGCCGCCGCCCTTGAGGTAGGGCTGCGTGTAGGTGGCCTCGGCCGCGTTGTACGACGGGACGGAGCTGTTGGGACGGTTGGGGAACACCGGCCCGCCGCCGTCCGGCGAGTACCAGATCATGTTCTTCTTGACCGGCGGCAGGTTCACCAGTCCGGTGTTGCGCGGCGAGGTGTTGACCGGGTTGTCGCAGTCGTACCAGCCGGTGAGGACCGCGGCGTCGGTGCTGCTGCGGTCACGGTAGGGCTGCTTGTTGCCCATGCAGTACGGCCAGCCGTGGTTGCCCGCCTCGGTGATGATCGTGGCGGTCTCGTACTTGGCCGGGCCGAGTTCCGGACTCGGTGTGGACGCGTCCGGACCGACCCACGCGGCGGTCAGCCAGTTGGTCTTCTTGTCGACTTGCAGCCGCGAGATGTTCCGCACGCCCATCACGTAGATCTCGGGCCTGGTCTTGTTCCCGGGATCGTTGGCCTCGGGGAACAGGTTGCCCGCCGGGTTGGTGTACGTGCCGTCGGCCTCGGGGTGGATCCGCAGGATCTTCCCGTTGAGGTCGTTGGTGTTGCCGGCGGTGCGGCGCGCGTCCTGGAACGAGACGCCCTTGTAGTCCTGGGTCCAGTTGTTGCCGGAGTACCCGTTGGAGCCCTGCGACGAGTTGCTGTCACCGGAACCGACGTAGAGGTTCCCGTCCTTGTCGAAGGCCATGCCGCCACCGGCGTGGCAGCAGCTGTGGATCTGGACGTCCCAGGACAGCAGGTCCTTGCGGGTCGCCTGGTCCAGCGTCTGCTTGGTCAGGTCGTAGGTGAACCGCGAGACCGTGCGCTTGCCGATCCGCTTGTCGATGTCGATCGACGCGTGCGGCATCCAGTAGGCGTACATGAAGCCGTTCTCGCTGAACTTCGGGTCCAGCTCGAGCCCGAGGAGACCTTCCTCGTTCTTGACCATTTCGTCGCCGCTGCCGCGGTTGCCCATCACCTTGAGCGTGGTGAGCAGCTTCGGCTTCTTGGTGACCGGGTCCCACTGATGGATCGTGCCGCAGCCGGCACCGATCTCGGGGTTGGTCCACTCGTTCGGCGTGGGCACCGAGTTGCCGGCGCAGGCCGCGCGGCCGATGTAGAAGACCCGGCCGTTGGGGGCGATGGTGAGCCCGTGCGGTTCGCCGATCTGGTCCATCTGGCCCGGCTGGTTCTTCGCGGTCAGGCGTTCGACCTTGTAGTTGGCCGCGATGCCCGCCTTGCAGTCCCCGCGCACCATGCCGGTGGTCCACTTCAGCGCGCCGAGGATGTGGGTGCGGAACTGGGCTTCGCCGTAGCTCGCCTCGGTCCGGCCCATCCCGCTGTAGAAGGAGCGGCCGCCGTCGTAGTCACGGCACCACGAGATCGGGTGGAACGCGCCGTTGGCGCCGACTCCCGGCTTGTAGGTCGACTCCTCGACCTGCGCGACGGTGTGGACGGTGCCGACCGGGTTGACCTCCCAGTTGAGCCACCGGTCCGTGCGGACCCACTTCTGCGGCAGGCCCGCGGTGGCCGGGTTCGCCTTGTCGAGGACGTCGACCGTGGCCTCCGCCGGAGCGGTCTCCGGTGGCGGCGGGGTGGTCGACTGGTCCTTGAACAGTTTGAAGTCGGCCAGCTGGGTGGCCGATTCACCGGCGTTGGCGGTGATGTTCAGCCGGTAGTTCGCGTACGCCGTCGTGTTGGCGAAGGTGAAGGTACGGCTCTGGAACCGGTCGGCGAACACCTCGTTGGTGCGGGTGTCCAGATCGGTCCACGTGGTCCCGTCGGTGGAGCCCTGCAGGGTCCAGCTCTTCGGGTCACGGCCGGCGAAGTCGTTCGCCGAGACGAGCGCGTAGCTGCTCACCGCGACCGGCGCGGCCAGCTTGTAGGCGATCCACGCGGTGTTCGTGAAGGCCAGCCACTTGGTGTTCTCGTTGTTGTCGGCCAGCTTGTCCTTGCCCTCGTTGGGCGCGTTCTCCGCACTCGCGGTGACCGAGGCGACGGCCTCCGGCGTGGGACGCGCCCCCACCGGGCGAGCCCCGATCAGCCCGGAGAACCACTGCGAACCGTCCTGGGCGCGCGCGGCGTCCGACAGCCCGAGGAAACCACCGCCCGCCTTCATGTAGTTCTGCAGCGAGGTTTCCTGGTCGCGGTTGAGCGTGATGCCCTGCGCGGAAAGGAAGACCACACCGCGGTACTTCGCGAGGTTCGCCGGGGTGAACACCGCGGGGTCCGAAGAGGACGCGACGGAGATCCCGTTCGCCTGCCCCAGACTGGAGATCGCGTCCGTGGCGCGCAGGACGGGGTCCTTCTGGTCCGCGGCGGTGCCGTGGAAGACCAGGACGTTCACCGGGACGTTCGTCGCGGCTTCGGCGGTCACCGGTGCGATGGCCAGCGGAAGCCCGGAAGTGACGACGGCGCCGACCGCCAGTGCGGCCAAAGACCGTCTGCGGAGCCGACGTTGCGAAAAGACTCGTCTCAAGTTCTCGCTCCTTTCGAGGCTAGTGGTGGGAATGGGCCGAGGCGCCGGTGGCGTCCGGGGTGGAGGTGGTGCCGTGCTGGTGTCCCTTGAAGCGGTCGATCGCCGCCTGGGCGCCCGCGGGCATCCCGCCGTCGGCGTTGCGGACCAGGAACACCCCGGACATGCCGTCGTCCGAGTGCTGCTGGACGTGGCAGTGGTACATCCACGCGCCCGGCCCGACGCCGTCACCGGCGATCACCTGGAACCCGAAGGAGTTGCCGGGGTCCAGGGTCTTGTTGTCGAGGATCGGGGCGTTGTCGGTCGCGCTGGTGAGCATGCCGGTGCGGGTGTCCGCCCAGCGGTGCGCGTGCAGGTGGAAGGTGTGCATCAGGTTGCCGTGCCCGATGCAGATGAACTCGACGCGTTCACCGAGGTTCGCCTCGAAGATCGGGGTGTTCGGGGCGACCTGGTGGTTGATCCACATTTCGGTGAACACGACGGTGAACTGCTTGCTGGGCAGCAGATCCCCGCGTTTGCGCACGATCAGGCCGCCGTAGAGGCCCTTCATCAGGCCGATGGTGCCGTGGTCCCCGCCGAACGCGTGGTCGTGGTAGTGCCAGTACCCCGCGCTGCCGGGCATCCAGAAACCGTTGGCCGCCTGGTAAGCCGTCCGCGTCTTCCAGGTGTAGGTCTTGGTCTCGTACGGCTTGTTGAAGGAATCGTTGAACGGCGAGCCGTCCGACTTGGTGTCGTAGTTGACGCCGTGCGGGTGGATCGAAAGCCGCTGGTCGGTGTTGTTGACCAGCTCGATCACCAGCGTGTCGCCCTCGTAGCACTCCAGGAGCGGCCCGGGGATCGTCGGTTTGCCGGGCTCGAGCCCGTAACCGACCCGGGTCGAACCGGGAACGTAGTCGGCGTACACGGTGATGTTGCGGGTCATCCCGGCCGCCGCGGCAGGTGACGAACCGGCGCTGGCCGACACCACGACCGGGGCGATGACCCCGGCCGCGGTGCCCGCGAGCATCGATCTGCGGGACAGCCCGCGTTGTTGCTTGTCCATTGTGGAGTCCCCAGCTAGAAGCGGACGTTACGGAGATAGGTGAATCCGGTCTGGGCGGTGCTCAGGGGATCCGTGGGGTTGTCGTGCTCGACGATGTACTCGTGCAGGTTGGCGCGGGTGTTCCGGAAGATCCGCGGGAAGTCGATGACGCCCTTGCCGGGGTCGACCATCCGGCCGTCCGCGGTCCGGTCCTTGACGTGGTACTGGACCACGCGCGGGAAGTGCTGGCGATAAAGCGAAACCGGGTCGACGCCGCCTTCCACCGCCCAGAACAGGTCGATCTCCAGGTGCACGTAACGCCGGTTGGTGTTCCTGGTGAGCACGTCGTACGGGCGCACGCCGTCGATGGGCGCGAACTCGTGGGCGTGGTTGTGGTAGCCGAGCGGGATCCCGGCCTGGCGGAACTTCCGTGCCGCCGTGTCGAGCCGCCCGGCGAACTGCTTCCAGCCGTCGAGGGTGTCGAAGGCCGCGAACGGCACGTTGGCACGGGTGTTCCCGAGGACCTTCGCGTCGGCGATGGTCTTGTCGAGATCCCCGTCGATGCCGACGTGCGTCGACGTCGCGCGGATGCGGTTCTTGTCGAGCAGGCCGCGGAACTCCTTGGCCGTGCGGCCGTAGGTGCCCGCCAGTTCGACCTTCCGGTAGCCGATGTCCGCCAGCGCGGACAGGGTTCCCGGCAGATCGGCCTGCAGCGCGGTGCGCAGGGAGTAGAGCTGGATGCTGATCTTGTCCACCGGGACCCGGCCGTGCCCGTGA
The DNA here is from genome assembly GCF_002849735.1 of Amycolatopsis sp. BJA-103. Lineage (GTDB taxonomy): Bacteria > Actinomycetota > Actinomycetes > Mycobacteriales > Pseudonocardiaceae > Amycolatopsis. The sequence continues at coordinate 9,175,044 of NZ_CP017780.1, read as the reverse complement.
CCGTGACCGTGGCCCTGGGTCTCCGCTTCCGCGGACGTGGCCGCGTTCGCGATTCCCGGCAGGGCTACCGCCGCCCCGACCGCGGCCGCCGCCGTCGCGGCACCCCGCAGGAGCGACCGTCGGGAGTGGAACCGCTCAGCTTCTTCACCGCACATGAAACCGCCCTCACTTCTGGTTGCTGAAAGCCGCGTCGAAGGCCGCCGACGGCTTGTCGAACAGGAGCCCCCGCAGAAAGGTCACGGCCTCCGCCGCGCCCCGGAGCCGGTCCATGCCGGCGTCTTCCCACTCCACCGAGATCGGACCGGCGTAGCCGATCGAATTCAGTGCGCGGAAACAGTCCTCCCAAGGCACGTCGCCGTGCCCGGTCGAAACGAAGTCCCAGCCGCGTCGGGGGTCTCCCCAGGGGAGATGCGAGCCGAGCCGTCCGTTCCGTCCGTCGAACCGTTTCCTGGTGTCCTTGCAGTCCACGTGGTAGATCCGGTCGGCGAAATCGAGGATGAAGCCGACCGGGTCGAGGTCCTGCCAGATGAAATGCGATGGATCCCAATTGAGCCCGAATGCCGGACGGTTGCCGACAGCTTCGAGCGCACGTTTCGTCGTCCAGTAGTCGTAAGCGATCTCCGACGGGTGGACCTCGTGCGCGAACCGCACGCCCACCTCGTCGAAGACGTCGAGGATCGGGTTCCACCGGTCCGCGAAGTCGGTGTAGCCCTCGTCGATGACCGCCTGCGAGACCGGCGGGAACATCGCGACGTACTTCCAGGTCTTGGAACCGGTGAAGCCGATCACCGTGTCCACCCCGAGTTTCGCGGCCGCGCGGGCGGTGTCGGCCATTTCCTTCGCCGCCCGCTGCCGGACGCCTTCCGGTTCACCGTCGCCCCACACCCGGGACGGAATGATGGCCTGGTGGCGTTCGTCGATCGGATCGTCACAGATGGCCTGGCCGACGAGGTGGTTGGAAATGGCCCACACCTTGAGGCCGTGCTCGGCGAGCAGCTTGAGACGTCCGGGCACGTAGTCCTCTTCGGACAGTGCGCGGTCGACCTCGAAATGGTCACCGGAACACGCGATCTCGAGGCCGTCGTAGCCCCACTCGCCGGCAAGCCTGCACACCTCGGTGAACGGGAGATCCGCCCACTGGCCGGTGAACAGCGTGATCGGACGGCTCATCAGTTCTCCTCGAAATTAATCGCGTCCACGTCGAACAGACCGCCGGAACCGCCCTTGAACACGAGGAACAAGGAGCCGGTCCCACCGGGGTCGGTGATCGCGGAGGCCGGGATGTCGGCATAGGTGTCCCAGCCGCCGGTGTTGGCGACGGTGACCGTCTGGACCAGCGGCCCGTCCACCGCACCCGAGCGGACCTCGATCGTGCCGCCCGCTCCACCGGAAGAGACCCGGTAGCCGATGCCGCGGACACCCACGAGGTTCACCGGGTCGAATTTGATCCAGTCACCGGCTTCGATGTGGCCGACCCGCTTGCCGCCACTGGCGCCGTCGTGCCCGACGACCTCGATCCCGCTGGACTGGGTGTAGAACTCCGCCTGCTTCAGCTTGGGCTGCAGCAAGGATTCCGCCTCGCCGGTGAGTGCCGGGACGCCGTTGGCACCGTTGTCGGTGTAGCTGGCGTTGATGACGCCGAAGACGTTGGCGTCCGCACCGTGGCCTTCGTCGGCGGGCGTGGCGATGGTGCCCTCACAACCGGTCGCGCGGCTCAGCGGATGCCCGTGCCCCTCGTGGCCGAGGATGTATTCGACGGTCACCTTCGAGCAGTCGATCGGGTTGTCCTCGGCGTCGGTCACCTCGACCTTGAACGGGACCGTGTCCCCGAAGCTGAACACGCTGCCGTTGACCGGGGTCTTCAGCGTGACCACCGGCGCGGTGTTGCCGACGGTGACCACCGTGCTCGCCGCTCCGGTCAGCCCGGTGGGGTCGGTGACCGAAAGCTTCGCCGTGTACTGGCCGTTCGCGGTGTAGGTGTGGGAAACCGGGCCTGCTTCGGTGGAATCGGTCGTGCCGTTCCCGTCGAAGTCCCAGGCGTAGGTGAGCGCGCCACCGTCGGGGTCGTTCGTCCCGGCCGGATCGAACTTGACGGTCAGCGGCGCCTGCCCGGACGTCTTGTCCGCGGTCACCTGGGCCACCGGCGTCCGGCGTCCCTTGGTGTAGTCGACCCGGTAGACCGCGGATTCCTTGGAGCCGCCGAAGTAGCCGGTGCCGTAGTCGAGGACGTACATCGCGCCGTCCGGCCCGAATTCGATGTTCATCGGGCGGACCAGGTCCATCGAGTCGAAGAACGGCTTGATGGCACCGCGTTCGCCGTTCGGTCCGACGGTGATCTCCTTGATCCAGCTGCGTTCCCACTCGTAGGCGAAGGTCTTGCCGTTGAAGTACTCCGGGAACTTCGTCTGCGACGGGTTCTTCGCGTCGTACTGGTAGACCGGGCCGCCCATCGGGGATTCCGGACCCGTGCCGAACTCGGGCACCGAGCCGCCGTCGTAGGGGATCCAGGCCTTCTCGACCGGCGGCAAGTCGGTGAGCCCGGTGTTGCGCGGGCTGGTGTTCTTCGGCTTGGCGCAGTCGAAGGCGGCGCCGGACTGCTTGGTGGCGAAGTCGTAGTCGATGAACGGCTGGTTGTCCCCGACGCAGTACGGCCAGCCGAAGTTGCCCGGCTTCTTGATCAGGTTGAACTCGACCGTGCCACCGGGACCGCGCTTGGGGTCGGCCGCACCGGCGTCGGGGCCGTAATCGGCGAGGTGGAGCCAGCCGGTCTTACGATCGACGGCGAACCGGAACGGGTTGCGGAAGCCCATCGCGTAGATCTCGGGCTTGGTCTTGGCCTTGCCCTTCGGGAACAGGTTGCCCTTGGGCACGGTGTACTTGCCCTTGGCGTCGACCTTGATCCGCAGCACCTTGCCGCGCAGGTCGTTGGTGTTGCCGGAGGTGCGCTGCGCGTCGTAGACCGGGTTACGGTCGGCGCGCTCGTCGATCGGGGTGAACCCGTCGGAGGAGAACGGGTTGGAATCGTCCCCTGTGGACAGATACAGGTTGCCCTGCGCGTCGAAGTCGATCTCGCCGCCGGCGTGGCAGCAGATGCCGCGTTCGGCCGGGACCTGCAGGATCTTCTGCTCGCTGGCGAGGTCCAGGTTGTTGTCGGTGGTGAGCTTGAACCGCGAAAGCTGGTTGTAGCCCTTGAACGGGGCGAAGTCGGCCGGGGTGCCGTTCTGCGGCGCGTCACCGGCCGGGGTGGTCAGCTTGGGCGCGTAGTACAGGTAGACCCAGCGGTTCTTGGCGAAGTCCGGGTCGATCGCGACACCCTGCAGGCCGTCCTCGTCGTGGTTGTAGACGGGGATCGTCGCGGCCAGTTTGGTCGTCGCGGCGGAGCTGGTGTACCAGACGCGGCCGTCACGCGAGGTGTGCAGGACGTCGCGGTTGGGCAGGACGGAGAGCGCGATCGGCTCGCCGGTCTTCTCCTCGCCCTTGGCCAGGGTGATCTGGTCGAAGTCCGCGTCGACCGGGTCTTCCTGGGTCTTGGCGCAGCCCGCTTCGCTCAGCTTGGTGGCGTACTTGATCCCGCCCGCCAGGTGCTTGCGGAACGCCGGTTCGCGGTAGGACTCCTTGGTGTGCCCGCCGCCGGTGTACCAGGAGCGGCCGCCGGAGTTCTCGTGGCACCAGGCGATCGGGTGGTCGCCCATCGCGCCGTCACCGGGCTGGTAGCTCTTCTCGTCGAGGCTCGCCAGCACGTGGACATTGCTGCGCGGATTCTGGCGGTAGTTGTACCACTCGTCGGTCCGCGGCCAGGTCTCCGGGAGGTCCACAGTGGACACGTGGGAGTGGTCCTCGACCTTGACGTTCGCCTTCTGGATCTGCGGGTGGGACTTGAAGTACGCCCCGACCAGCTGTCCGTACCAGGGCCAGTCGTATTCGGTGTCGGAGGCGGCGTGCACGCCCACGTACCCGCCGCCTCCCTTCACGTACCGTTCGAACGCGGCCTGCTGGTCCGCGTTCAGCACGTCACCGGTGGTGGAAAGCCAGATCACCGCATTGAAGCGCTTGAGGTTCGCGTCGGTGAAGGCCGCCGCGTCCTCGGTGGCTTCCACTCCGAAGTGGTTCTGCGCACCCAGTTCCTTGATCGCCTTGACCCCGTCGGGGATCGAATCGTGCCGGAAGCCCGCGGTCTTGGAGAACACGAGCACCGTCGCCGCTTCGTGCGCCGATGCGGTGGACATCGGTAGCGCGAAGCCTGTCAGAGCGGTGACCATCGACGTGACGAGCACGCCGAGCCGTCGTTTTAAGGACATGGCTGTAGCGATCCTTTCGATGAGCGGCGGCGATCAAGGAACGGAGTGCGGTGAAAGCTAGGTGGAGAGCGCCTTTCGTGAGGTGGGTGGGTGGATGGGCGGGCGGGAAGGGTGGCGGCGGGTGGGGGGTCGGGGTGGTCGTGAGTGGTAAGTGACGTTCTAACGCCACTTACCACTCACGACCCGCTGTACCGAGAACCTCTCGTCACCGAGCTGGCGTGAGGCGTCCCGAAAGCCACTTTCGGGACATCAAACGTCGCGTAAGTGGCTTTCGCGACACGACCTGGCGATGCCATCTCCGGCGCCCTCACTTCAGGCCCTGCAGGGACAACAGCAGCGGATGCACGTCGGTCGCCCCCACCCGGCCGGACGGCTGGAAGGCCGGATCGCTGCACAGCAGCACCGGACCGTCCTCTGTGGAATCCGGCAGCCGTCCGTGTGAGCCGCGCACCCAGCGCGGGTCGGTCGGGACGACGTCCATCGCGTACCGGAGCCCGGCGAACTTCTTCGCCAGGTTGAGCCCGGCCCGCGCCTTGGCGAACTTGTCCTCCGGATCGAAGAACAGTTCGGCGGGGTCGTAACCCGGTTTGCGGTGGATCTCGACGCCGCGCGCGAAGTCGGGCTTCCGCTCGTCGTCGAGCCAGTAGTAGTAGGTGAACCACGAGTCCGGCTCCGCGACCGCGACGAGTTCGCCGGCGCGTTCGTGGTCGATCCCGTACTTCGCCTGCGCCTCGCGGTCGAGGACCTCGTCGACGCCGGTCAGCTCGCTGACGATCGAGCGGACCCGCTCCACGTCGGTGGAGTCGCGGACGTAGACGTGTGCCACCTGGTGGTCGGCGACGGCGAACGCGCGCGACGCCCACGGGTCGAGGTACTCCATCCCCGCCTGGGTGTAGACCTCCAGCAGACCCTCGCGGCGCAGCGCCCGGTTGATGTCGACGGGGCGCTCCACGTTGGTGATGCCGTACTCGCTGAGCACGACCACGGTCGCCCCGGCGTTGCGGGCGTCGTCGAGCAGCGGCGCGAGCGCGGTGTCCAGCTCCCGCGCGGCCAGCGCCGCCTGGGGAGCGTCCGGGCCGAAGCGCTGCAGGTCGTAGTCCAGATGCGGGACGTAGGTCAGCAGCAGATCGGGCCGCTTCTCGCGCAGGATCTGCCGCGACGCGCCGATCACCCACTTGCTCGACTTGATCGACGCCGTCGGGCCCCAGTACTGGAAGAGCGGGAACTCCCCCAGCGCGCCGGTCAGCTGATCGTGCAGTTCCGGCGGGCGCACGTAGGCGTCCGGCGACTTGCGGCCGTCGGCGTGGTAGATCGGCCTCGGCGTCACCGTGACGTCGGTGCTCATCCCCATCGCGTACCACCAGCACACGTTCGCCGACGTGTAGCCGGGGTGCGCCGCCCGCGCGGTCTCCCACAGCTTCTCGCCGCCGACGAGACGGTTGTGCTGGCGCCACAGGAAGATCTCGCCGAGTTCCCGGAAGTACCAGCCGTTGCCGACGATCCCGTGCTGCGCGGGCATGAGCCCGGTGAGGAAGGTCGACTGCGCGCTGCAGGTGACGGCGGGCAGCACCGTGCCCAGTTCGGCCTGCCAGCCGTCGCGGGCGACGGCGGACAGGTTCGGCATGTCCCGCAACGCCTTCGGGGTGAGCCCGACGACGTCGATGACGACCAGCGGCTTCACGCGGAAACCCCTTCCCGGACAAGGTTCGCCTTGGCCCATTCGAGTTCGGCGGCGATCCCGCCGACGAGGTCGCCCGCGTCCGGGAGCACGCTCCAGGTGTAGGTCTCGACCTCGATATGCGGTTCGCCGGGCAGCCCGGCGGCGACCGTGCGCAGGACGTCGGTCGTGGTGGCGAGCGGCGCGGCCGGGGCCTGGTGCAGCGGCATGTGGAAGTGCACGCGCCACGGGCCCTCCCCCGGCAATTCCGTCCAGGCCTCGGGCAGATCGTCGGCCTTGTGCACGACACCGTCCGCGCCGAGCTCCCGCACCTGGTGCAGATAGCGCGGTTCGGCGAAAGTGGCCAGGGCTTCCGCCGCCTCGGCGGGCTTTTCGACGTGCAGCGCCGCGGAGGCCTGGACCTTGACGATGTCCACCTCGGACTCCGCGATCGCCTTGAGGGTCTCCGCCGGATCGGCGAACGACACCGCGAGGTGACAGGTGTCCAGGCACAGCCCGACGTACTCCGGGTCGACGCGGCCCGAGAGCCAGCCCAGCGCGTCTGCCACCGTGTCGAGCACGCAGCCGGGTTCGGGTTCGACGGCCAGCCGGATCGGCCGGTCACCGGTGGTCCGGATCGCCCGGACGACCTGTTCGAACGCCGTGGCCGCGGCGTGGTCGTCGTGGTCGGTCCACGGCTCGCGCCAAGCCAGCGGCAGGGTGGAGATACTGCCGTACGTGGCGTCCTCGGCGAGCAGATCCGCGAGCACGGTCACACAGTCGATCGTGTAGGCGACCCGTTCGCTTTCCGTCCACAAAGGACGATAAACCGCGTGCTTGACGACCTCGTCGTGGAAGCCGCCGTACGGGAACGCGTTCAGCGTGTAGACGCTGAGCCCGCGCGCGTCCAACTCGGCGCGGAAGGCCTTGCGCGCTCCGGCGTCGTCGGCGAGTCCGCGCGCGACCGGTGCGGAGAGCCACAGTCCGACGCCGAGCTTGTCGGCGCCCAGCCGCTCACGCACCTGGAGCGCGTACCGCTCCAGCTGCGCGACGATGCCGTCGACGTCCTCGGCGGGGTGGACGTTCGTGCAGTAGGAGATCATTTGCGGGCACCTCGCAGGACCGAGTTGCCCTCGAACGTCTCCGCCTCACCGGTGAAACCGGGCAGCGGGTCGAGGGTGAGCCGCCCGCTCTGGTCGTAGAAGGCGACCGGGTTCTGCCACAGCACCTTGTCGACGTCGGCGTCGGTGAACCCGCCGTCGAGCATCGCCTGACCGGTTTTGGCGGTCTTCAAGGGATCCGAGCGGCCCCAGTCGGCGGCCGAGTTGACGATCATCTTGTCGAGGCCGTACTGGCGCAGGATCTCGACCATGCGGTGCTCGTCCATCTTGGTGTCCGGGTAGATGGAGAAACCCATCCAGGCGCCGGAATCCTTGACCAGCTTGACGGTGACTTCGTTGAGGTGGTCGACGATGACGCGCTCCGGCGCGATACCCGCTTCCCGGACGACGTCGAGGGTGCGTTTGGTCCCCTCGAGCTTGTCGCGGTGCGGGGTGTGCACCATCACCGGCAGATCGTGTTCGAGGGCCATCGCCAGCTGCCGCGCGAAGACCTCGTCCTCTTCCTTGGTCATCGAGTCGTAGCCGACCTCGCCGACCGCGACGACGCCGTCCTTGGCCAGGTACCTCGGGAGCACGTCGAGTACCTCACGGCAGCGAGGGTCGTTGGCCTCCTTGGGGTTCAGCGCGATCGTGCAGTGGTGCCGGATGCCGAACTGGGCGGCGCGGAACCGTTCCCAGCCGATGAGCGCGTCGAAGTAGTCGGTGTACGAGCCGACGCTGGTGCGCGGCTGCCCCAGCCAGAACGCGGGTTCGACCAGCGCGCGGACGCCTGCCGCGTACATGGCTTCGTAGTCGTCGGTGGTCCGGGAGGACATGTGGATGTGGGGATCGAAGATGCGCACGGTCAGTGGCCTTCCTTGAGCAATGAGAGGGCGTCGGCGGGAACGTCACGTCCGGCCGCCCTGCGTTCGTCGGCGAAATCGGCGAGCATGCGCCTCAGCTCGTCGTCCGCGCGGGTTTCGAGCTCCGCGACGGCGGCGAGGGGAACGCCGACGAAAACGCATTTCAGGACACCGTGCCGCCACGTGTGCGGTTCCAGGTGACGCGCCGCGAAGGCGCCCATGGCCGCGGCGACGAGCCGGATGTCGTTGGCCCGCAGGGCATCGGCGACGAGCAGTTGCCCGGCTCCGCTGACCTTCTCGTCGAGGGATCCGTCCTGGACGAGCTTGTTCAGCCCGCGCAGGACCCCGCGCCGCTCGGCGTCGTCGCCGTACCGGTACAGCTCGCCCAGTTCGACCGCCAGGTCCACCGGGGGCAGCTGACGGGACAGCACCCCGATCAGCCGCGAGCGGGCCGCGTCGTCGACGGTGCCGTGGACCAAGCCCTGCGGATCGGTTTCGGGCTGGAGCGCCGTCCGCCCGACCTCACGGCCGACGGCCGGGAAGAGCGAACCGATGACCGACGGCTTCTCCCGGATCCGGCTTTCCGCCTTGGTCAGCCAGGTGTCCTCCGGCAGCGCCGCGGTCAACGCCTCGAAGGCGCGTCGCGCGGTGTCCGGCGCGGCGTGACTGTGCCGCGGCAGTTCGACCGCGGCCAGCCCGGTGTAGCCGATCTCGCTCAGTGCGGCCAGCGTCGCGGGCAGATCCAGCTGCCCGTCACCGAACTCCAGATGCTCGTGGACCTTCGGCAGCATGTCGTCCAGCTGCACGTTCCACAGCAGCGGACCGGCGAGGCGGACGCATTCCGCCGCGTCCACCGGCTCGACGGCGACGCAGTGCCCGACGTCGAGCGTGACACCGAACAGTTCCGGTTCGCCGAGCTCCTTGCGCAGATCCAGGACCTGGCCGAGATGCTGCACGAGGTGACCGGGCTCGGGTTCCATCGCCAGCCGCACGTTCAGCCGCGCGGCGTGCTCCAGGACCGCCGCGACACCCTCACGCAACCGCGACCAGGCCACACCGTTGTCCATAGTGGACACACCCGACCAGAAGGAAACGCAGTCCGCCCCGAGGTCCCCAGCGATCTGCAAAGCCTTCGCCAGGAAGTCGATCCGGAGCGCGGGGTCGTCCGACAGCAGCGTCGGCGAGTGCTTGCGCCATGGGTCGAGCAGGTACCGCGCGCCCGTCTCGATGACGACCCGGTTCAGGCCGAGCGCCGAAAGCCGGGAGGCCACGTGATCGACCTGTCGCGCCAGATCGTCGGCGAACGGGTCGAGATGGTCGTGGTCCAGCGTCAGCGCGACCCCGGTGTACCCGAGGTCCGCGATGACGGCGAGCGCGTCGTCGAGCCGGTGGTTGGAGAACCCGTTGGTGCCGTATCCCAGGGAGAAACTCATGTGGGGCTCACCTTCCGCGACAGCTTGCGGGCGATCGGCAGCGCGGCCGCGACCAGCGCGGCCCCCAGTACCGAGCCCTTGGCCGTCACCGCCGCCTGCAGCGGGACCATGCCGTGGATGCCGGACTTGGTCGCCGAGCGCACGGACTTCGCCGACGGATCGCGGACGGCGTCCGCCTGCGCCCTGCCGACCAGACCCGCGTAGCCCGAACCGGCCGCCAAAGACGCCGCGCGGTGCCAGCCACCGCGGGCCGGACCGCTCAATGCCAACGTTGTCGCCGCACAGCTCGTGGCGAGCGCGGCACGGGCCGTCGCCGGGCTTCCACCGTGGACCTCCCCGGTGGACAACGCGGTGACGCCGAGCGTGTGGACCCCCACGGCCGCCGCGGCGGTGAGAGCACGGCGAGTTTCAAAGCCCGCGCCCAGCAGGACGTCGAGCGTGCGGCAGGCCGCCATCGCCACCGGTCCGGCCGGGGTCGGCTTGAGCACGGTGTCGTAGGCCCACACCGCGGCCGCGAGCGGGACGGCGACCTTCATCGCCTGGCGGCCGCCGCCGAGCGCGGCCAGGCCGAGCCCGGCCGCGGTCAGCGTGGCGCCGGTGGTGAGCGCCGCGCCTGCGCTCACCCGCCCGGACGGGATCGGCCGCTCGGGACGCTCCACGGCGTCGAGCTCCCGGTCCGCCCAGTCGTTGAGGGCCATCCCGGCCCAGTAGAAGGCGACCGAGGACAGCGGCAGCAGCAGCCGTCGCCCGGTCATCTTGAGCCCCGCCGCGGCGGACCCGGCGACCGTGTCACCGAGCACCGTGAGCGCGGCGGGCGCCCGCACGAGTTCTACGTAAGCCTTCACAGGGCGGCCGCCCAGGTGATCAGGCGGGCGGACTGCTCGGCGAAGCGGTGCTCGTCGCTGCCCAGCGGGTCCTTGAAGAAGAAGCCGAGTTCGGTCAGCGCGCCGCTCTGGCCGGCGGCGTGCGCGGTGGTGACCAGGCGGGCGAGGTCGAGGATCAGCGGCGCCGCGAGCGCGGAGTCGTAGCCGGTCCAGGTGAACTGCAGGCTCATGCGCGCGCCGAGGAAACCCTCGAACGACACGTGATCCCACGCGGTCTTGACCTCGCCGAGGTCGGGCACGTTGTCGATGTGCAGCGGCGCGGTGACGTCCTCGCCGAGCAGCGCGGCGAGCCCGCGTGCCTTCGATTCCAGCTTGCTGTTCGCGGTCACCGGGTCGGCCAGGGTCTCGCCGTCTCCGCCGCCGAGGAGGTTGGTGCCCGCCCAGGAGCGGACCTTCAGCGCCCGCGCGCTGAACATCGGCGCGAGGACGGTGCGGAGCAGGGTCTCGCCGGTCTTGCCGTCGGAACCCGCGTACGGCAGGCCTTCCCGCTCGGCGAGCTCGCGCAGCGCGGGCAGGGTGATCCCGGCCGACGGCGTGAACTCGACGTACGGAGCCCCCGCTTTCAGTGCCGAGTAGGCCGAAAGCGAGCTGGACGGCAGTACCGCCCGCGCCGGATCGGCCATGGCCGTTTCGAGCGCGTCGAGGTCGTCGTGTTCGGGCAGGTGGGGACACGGAGCCTCGGTGGAGGACACGTTGACCACGACGACCCGCGCGAGGTCGTGCCGGTCGGCGAAAGCTCGGATGTCCGCGGTGAGCCGGGCGGCCGCGTCGGACTGGGCACCCGTATGCGTCGCCGGGTGGTAGCCGTCGCGGATCTCGGCGTCCACTTCGGCCAGCCCGGACCGGACCGCCGAGAACACCGAGTGCCCGAACACGCCGGCGTGCGCCAGCTGTTCGGCGCGCTTCTCCAGCGGGGTGTGCACGATGTCGTGCCCGCCGAGGACCAGATCGTCCCAGCCCGGCAACGGAACCCCGGCGAAATCGGGCAGTTCGGTGACGCAACCGCCACCGCCCGTCACCCCCGCGCGGAGGGCGAGCAGGCCCACCGCCGCGGTCGTGGCGACAGACCCCCTCGCCCCGATCAACCAGATGCCCGTACGCTCGTGAGCAGGCATTTCTCCACCTTTCCAGAACCCGAAAACGCCAACTGTGTTCACCATCGGATGGTCGGACGTTTCGGATCGAACCAAGTCGCACTGATGTACGTCCATGCGACTTTCGGCTGGATCTACTTCTCAGTTACTCCCCCTCGCAGTGACGCCGGGCACAGCGGTCCAACGGGACTCTTCGGACGCGCTGCGTTCGACCGCGTCCAAGACCTGCTGGACCCTCAACCCGTCCTCGAAGGACGGTTCGGGATCCGTGCCGTCGCCGATCGCGGTGAGCAGGTCGGCGACCTCGTTGGTGAAGGTGTGCTCGTAGCCGAGGAGATGCCCCGGCGGCCACCACACCCCGACGTACGGGTGCTCGGGTTCGGTGACCAGGATCCGGCGGAACCCCGCTTCGGTGGCGGGCTGGCCACCGTCGAACCAGGACAGTTCGTTCATCGATTCGAAGTCGAACGCGAGGCTCGCCTTCGACCCGTTGATCTCCAGCCGCATCGCGTTCTTGCGGCCCAGTGCGAACCGGGTCGCCTCGAAGCTCGCCACCGCGCCGCCGGTGAACCGGCCGAGGAACAGGGCGGTGTCGTCGACCGTGACCTGGCCGGTGCCGCCGTCGCCGTCCGGCCGTTCCTTGACGAAGGTGTTGGTGAGCGCGGAAACCCCGGTGATCGTGTCACCGGTGACGAACTGGGCCGCGTCGACGATGTGCGCGCCGAGATCGCCCAGCGCGCCCGAGCCCGCCTTGTCCTTGTGCAGCCGCCAGGTCATCGGCGACGCCGGATCGGACAGCCAGTCCTGCAGGTAGACCGACCGCACGTGCCGGATCTCGCCGAGCGCCCCGCTCGCGACCAGCTTCCTGGCGTGCGCGAGCGCGGGCACCCGGCGGTAGTTGAACGCCACCATCGACCGGACGCCGTTCGCACGGGCCTTCGCCGCCGCCTCGGCCATCGCTTCGGCTTCGGCGAGGGTGTTGGCCAGCGGTTTCTCGCACAGCACGTGCTTCCCGGCCTCGAGCGCGGCGATCGCGATCTCGGCGTGGCTGTCGCCCGGGGTGCAGATGTCGACCAGGTCGACGTCGTCACGGGCGATCAGCGCGCGCCAGTCCGTCTCGACGTCTTCCCAGCCGAACCTTTCCGCCGCGGCCTTCGCCCGCACCTCGTCACGGCCGCCGAGCACGGCGAGTCTCGGGATCAGCGGCGGTGTGAAGAACCGGTGCACACTGCGCCACGCGTGCGAATGCACCGCACCCATGAACGCGTGGCCCACCATGCCGATCCCGATCGTTTCCTTTGCCGTGCTCATGCCCCTCCTAGGTGCTGTGTCTCTCAAGCGCGCTTTCGCCTTTCCGCAGCCGGGCCGCGACCTTGGCTGGCCAGTCACTCAGCCGTACCGGGCGGCCCGCCTCCGCAAAGCCGAGGCCTCCGGCCGTACAGAGGCGCGCGCTTGTGCTCGTGTCGGGATTGCGGGCCCTACGAGTCGAAGCCGACGTCCATGTACTTGTCGACGTTCTCCTTGGTGACCACCGCGGAGTACGTGGTGATCTCGGCGGGGATCTCGTGCTCGGCGAAGTCACCGGCGCCCTTGCCCTGGCCGAGCAACCGCGCGAGCGAGATCGCCGAAGACGCCATCGACGGGCTGTAGAGCACCGTCGCCTTCAGCGGCTCGGCGTCGGACTTGATCAGGTTCATCGCGTTCTTCGACCCGGCGCCGCCGACCATCAGGAAGTTCTTGCGGTTGGCGTTGTTGATCGCCGCGATGACCCCGACCCCCTGGTCGTCGTCGTGGTTCCACAGCGCGTCCAGTTTGGGCGCGGACTGCAGCAGGTTCGACGTCTGCTTCTCGCCCGACTCCGGCGTGAACTCCGCGGAGACCCGCGGGCCGACCGCGAAACCCTGACGCGCCAAGGCGTCCTTGAAGCCCTTGCTGCGTTCCTGGGTCAGCGGCAGCGAGTCGATCCCGGCGACCTCGCCGATCACGGGGCTCGCGATGTTCTTCGCCTTCATCTGCTGGGCGATGTAGTTCCCGGCGTTGACGCCCATCCGGTAGTTGTCGCCACCGATCCAGGTGCGGTACGCGAGCGGGGTGTCGAAGACGCGGTCGAGGTTGATCACCTGGATACCGGCGTCCATCGCCTGCTGGCCGACCGCGGTGAGCGCCTTGCCGTCGAACGGCAGGATCACCAGGACGTTGACCTTGGCGTTGATCAGCGTCTCCACCTGGGAGATCTGCTGGTTGACGTCGTTGGTGCCCTCGGTCGCGTTGAGCGTGACCTCACTGAACTTCTGCGCCTGCGCGCGGGCGTTCTTCGTGATGGCGGCCATCCAGCCGTGGTCCGCGGCCGGCGCCGAGAACCCGATGGTGACCGGGGTTCCGGGCTGCGAGTTGGCCCCGGCGTTGGCCACGTTGGCGGCGTTGTTCTGCGCCGGTGCCTCGTTCGAGGTGCACGCGGTCAGCAGCGCACCCGCTCCGACGGCCGCGCCTCCCAGCAGGAAACGGCGGCGGTGCAGGGATTGTTCGGTCATGACGACTCTCCATCCACGGTGATCAAGTACTCGTCTTGGTTTTCTTTACGGAGCGGAACTGGAGCAGCGCGGCCAGCACGATGATCACGCCCTTGGCGATGTTCTGGATGTCGGTGTCCAGGTTGTTGAGCGTGAAGATGTTGGACAGCACGGTGAAGATCAGCACGCCGATCAGGGTGCCGATGAGCGAGCCGCGGCCGCCGGTGAGCAGCGTGCCGCCGATGACGACCGCCGCGATGGCGTCGAGTTCGTAGAGCATGCCGTTGGTCGAGGCGCCCGCGGTGGTGCGGGCGACGACCATCAGCGCGGCGATGCCACAACACAGGCCGGCGACGCCGTAGACGAGTGCGGTGTGCCGCTTGACGTTGATGCCCGCCAGGCGCGACGCCTCGGCGTTGCCGCCGACGGCGAAGGTGCGGCGGCCGAACGTGGTGCGGTTCAGCACCACCCAGCCGACCGCGAACACCAGCGCGAACATCCAGATCAGCACCGGGATACCGAGCAGGTCACCGCGGAAGAACTCGAGGAAGCCCGCCTCGGCGACCACCTGCGTGCGGCGGCCGCTGATGCGTTCCGCGAGCCCGCGGGCCGAGACGTACATCGCCAAGGTCGCGATGAACGGCACGATCTTCCCGTAGGACACCAGGATCCCGTTGACCAGACCGCAGCCGAGGCCGACGAGGAGTCCACAAAGGATCATCACCCACGGTCCGTAGGACTGCGTGGCCAGTGTGGTCAGCCAGACGCTGGAGAGCGCCACGATCGACCCGACCGAGAGGTCGATGCCGCCGGCGATGATCACGAACGTCATCCCGACGCTGACCACGCCGATCGCCGCGGCGAGCCGCAGGATCGTCGAGATGTTGCCTTCGGTGAAGAACTGGTCGGGCCGGGTCACGCTCCCGACGACGCACAGGATCACCAGCACCCCGGTCAGCGCGAGCAGCCGGGAATCGAGTGAGAAGGCGAGCCCCTTCTTCTTGGGTGGCACGGGTTCCACGGCGGTTCCCGTACGCACCGACTCGGCTTGGTCAGTCACGCCGCACTCCCCTCGAGAATCACGTCGAGCACATCCGCCTCTGTCAGCTCCGCAGACGGCTTTTCAGCCAGGACACGTCCTTCACGCAGCACCAGCACCCGGTCGGACAGTCCGAGTACTTCGGGGATCTCGCTGCTGACGAGCACGATCGCGACCCCGGTCGCGGCCAGTTCCTCGATCAGCCGGTACAGCTCGGCCCGCGCGCCGACGTCGACCCCGCGCGTCGGCTCGTCCAGCAGCAGCACCCGGCAGCCGCGGACCAGCCAGCGCGCGAGCACCGCCTTCTGCTGGTTGCCGCCCGACAGCGTGCGGATGATCCGGTGCGGGTCGGCGGGCCGGAGATCGAGACGCCGCAGGCTTTCCCCGGCGTCTTCCAATTCCCTCGACCGCTCGGTGAAGCCGAACGTCGCGTATTTGCCGAGGCTCGCCAGGGTCACGTTGTGCACGACGGGCAGGTCCAGCAGCAGTCCTTGGCTCTTGCGTTCCTCGGGCGCCAGGCCGATCCCGGCCTTGACCGCCGCGGACACACTGCCCGCCCGGACCGGCTCTCCGTCGACCGACACCGAACCGGTGTCTTGCTTGCGGGCGCCGAAGATCGTCTCCAGCAGCTCGCTGCGGCCGGAGCCGACGAGACCCGCGATACCGACGACTTCACCCGCGTGCACGGTGAAACTCACGTTCTCGAACTCGCCGACGGTGGTCAGGTTCTCCACCTTGAGGACCTCGGTGTCCGGGTCCACGTGCTCCTGATGACGCGGGCCGAACACGGTTTCGACCTTGCGGCCCGCCATCAGCGCGACGAGGTCCGAGGTCGGCGTCTCCTTGGCGTCGAGGCCGGTGGAAACGGTCTTGCCGTCCTTGAGCACGGTGACGCGGTGGCCGATCCGGCGCAGTTCTTCGAGCCGGTGGGAGATGTAGATGATCGCGACGCCCTCGGCGGTCAGTTCGCCGACGATGCGGAACAGGTTGTCGACCTCTTCCCCCGCCAGCGCCGCGGTGGGCTCGTCCATCACCAGCAGCTTCGCGTCGTACGCGAGTGCCCGCGCCATCGAGACCAGCTGCTGTCCGGCGGCGGAGAGCTTGCCGACCTCGGTCGACGGCGTGATCTCCGGATGCCCGAGCCTCGCCATCAGCTGAGCGGCCTTCTTGCGGGATTCGCTGATCCGCGTGAAGCCGAACGACGCGCGCTCGCGGCCGAGGAAGATGTTGTCGGCGACGGAAAGTCCCGGTACCAGGTCGAGTTCCTGGTACATGGTCGCGATCCCGATCTTCAGGGCGGCGACCGGCGAGGGCAGCGTGACCTGCTCGCCCTGCCAGAAGATCTCGCCGCCGTCGGGACGGTGCGCCCCGGCGAGGGTCTTGATCAGCGTGGACTTGCCCGCGCCGTTCTGGCCGAGGAGACAGTGCACCTCGCCGGGTTCGACGTCGAAGTCGACCCCGTCGAGCGCGCGCACCCCCGGAAAGGTCTTCACGATCCCCCGGACCGAAAGCAGGGTCATGCCGGTGCCTCCTGGGTGACGAACGGGACGAGCGTCGGATCGGCGAAAAGCCGTTCGGTGGCGAGATGTGCGGCGCCGCGCAGCGGGGCGGTGGTGCCCAGCGGGGACGGCTCGACGCGGCAGGCGGGCTCGTGCCCGAGCGGACGCGCGGACAGTTCGCGGCGCACCGGCTCGACCAGCCACTCGCCCAGTTCGGCGAAGTAGCCGCCGAGCACCACGACGTCCGGGTCGAGCACGTCGACCACGGTGGACACCGCGACGCCGAGCGCGACCCCGAGTTCCGAAACCGCGGCGACCGCGCGCTGATCACCGCGCTGGACACGGTGCTTGAGCAACCCGACCCGGCCGTCGACGCCGAGCGCGGGGTCGTGCAGCGGGTCGCCGGGTGAGGCGGCGCCGCGCAGGACGGCGTTGAGCCCCGCCTTGGTCTCCAGGCAGCCGACCCGGCCGCACTGGCACTGCTCGCCGGACGGGTCCACGGTGATGTGCCCGACCTCGCCCGCGAAACCCCTGGCACCGCGCAGGATCGCGCCGCCGGACACGAGTCCGCCGCCGACGCCCATCCCGCCGCTGAGGTAGAAGAGCTCCCGCACGCCGCGCCCGACACCGGCGACGGCCTCGCCGACCGCGGCGAGATTGGCCTCGTTGTCGACCGCGATGGCGTCGGCGGGCAGCCCGAGCCGGGCGGCGAGCAGATCGGCGATCTCGGCGTCGCGCCAGCGCAGGGTCGGCGCGAACCGCAGCACCGCGGCGGCCGAATCGACCAGGCCGGGAACGGACACCGTGACGCCGACCGGGAGATCGTCGCGGAGCACCTGCCCGGCGAGGAAAGCGAGCTCGTCCATGCTCCGGTGGAGACCGAGCGCGGCGACGTCGGCGGTCTCCGTGCGCTCGGCGACGACGCTGCCGTCGAGGTTCGTGACGACGGCGGCGAAGCGATCGGCCTCGACGCTGAGCGCGAGCCCGTAGGCGCTCGCCCCGTTCAGCTCGACCAGCTGACTGGGCCTGCCGTTGCCGCCGGCCTGCAGTCCCGCGGAGCGGACGAGGCCGCGTTCGGACAGCTCGGTGATCAACCCGGAGACGGCCGCTTTGGTGATCCCGCAGCGCGCCGCGAGCTGGGTGCGCGAAAGCGGCCCCCCACGCAACGCACGCAGGAGCGCGGCGAGGTTCGCCGTGCGTGGATCAGTCGCGGCCACACTGCCCTCACTTACGAATCGGCCGTAACAAACTTTGTTACTTAGCCAGCGAAAGTAGGGTGGTGCGTGTCACTCGTCAAGGTGACAACAGGACAGAAATGCCCGCCGTCACCCGAATAGCCGTCCAGATCGGTACAGACTTTCGTACTTATCGAGCGAAAGTCTGTACGATCTTGACGTTACTAATCGGAATCAGGTGGGTGCTCACCGTGCGGCTGGGAGGTCACTCAGCGCTTCCGGAGCCCGCTTCGCTCCGCCGCCAGCGCGTGCAATGAAGGGGACTTTCATTGCGAAATTTGCAATGAAAGTCCCCTTCATTGCACGCGCGATACCGCAGAGCCGAGCGCGGTCAGCTACTCAGCGTGAAGGCACGGTCCGTGGCGGACCAGGCGGCCCCGATGACGCCGGCGGTGTCCCCCAGTTCGGACAGCACGATCGGCAGGTTCCCGGTCGCGAGCGGCAGCGACCGCCGGTAGACCGAGCTGCGGATCTCGGCGAGCAGCTGATGGCCGAGCTGCGCCACGCCACCGCCGATCACGACCATGCCCGGGTTCACGAAACTCACCAGCGAGGCCACCACCTGGCCGAGCCGCCGCCCACCGTCGCGGATCAGGTTGACCGCGCCGAAGTCGCCCGACGCGGCCGCGCGGCCGACGTCCTGGGCGGTGATCGCGCCGCGGTCCGCGACGACGTCGGCGAGGTACGCCGACCGGCCGCTGCGCGCGAGCGTCAGTCCGTCGCGGGCCAGCGCGGCGCCGCCGAAGTACGCCTCCAGGCAACCGGTCTCACCACAGACGCAAGTGGGCCCGTAGTCGTCGAGACGGATGTGCCCGATGTCGCCCGCGGTCCCCGCGACACCGCGGTACACCTTGCCGCCCAGCACGATCCCGCAGCCGATGCCGGTACCGATCTTGACGAACACCAGGTCGTCGGTGGAGCGGGCGACCCCGGCGTGCCGTTCCCCGAGCGCCATCGAGTTCACGTCGTTGTCGACGGTGACCGGGCAGCCCAGCAGCCCGCCGAGATGGTCGCGGACGGAAAACCGGTCCCAGCCGGGCATTATCGGCGGCGCGACCGCCATGCCCTCGGCGAAGCTCACCGGCCCCGGCAGGCCGATCCCGGCGGCGATCAGCTTGCCCGGCGCCTCCTCGCGGATCTTCTCCGCGAGGGCGCTCACGCGTTTGAGAACGGCGTGCGGTCCCTGCCGGACGTCGCAGTCCTCGACGGTGTGCACCAGCACCTCGCACGAAGCGTCGGTGAGGGCGACCCCGACCGAGGTCGCGCCGATGTCGACGGAGAGCACGCGCAGGTCTCCCGCCAGGCGCACCAGCGTCGACCGCCTGCCGCCCCGGCTCGCCGACGGACCCGCGGTTTCGACGAGGCCGACCTCGGCGAGGCGCGCGACTTCGGCACCCACCCGGGCACGCGGCAGCTCCAGCCGCTCCCCCAGTTCGACCCGGGACATCGGGCCCTCGTCCCGCAGCAGGGTGAGCAACTGGGTCTGGTGCCGGGTTTCGACCATCGGATGCTCCGTGGTGGATGCCGTGCTCATTCAGCCGAGCCTACGGCGTTCTCCCCGGGGTGTCCCGAATGCCACGGCGAAGACTCGCTCACGACATTCGGAACCTTCGGTGACGCCCTGGCGGGAACAAACCCACGGAAGCCTTCTAGTCCACTGTGGACTTTTCGGCGCGCATCAGGATCCACGCCGGGATCAGCACGATCGCGGTGATCCCGGCGATCCACCGATGCGTGTCCGCGATGACCGACGCGGACCCCGGAGCGGCGGCGAAGCCCACGGAGACGACCACGGTCAGGATCGACGTCCCGAAGGATCCGCCGATCCGTTGCAGCATGGCGAAGATCGGCATCGCGTGGGAAATCCGCTCCCGGGGCACCAGCATCAGCCCGGCGGCGAGCGCCGGGGTGGTGGTCAGGCCGATGCCGCAGCCGCGGACGACCTGCACGGCCGAGAGCCACCAGTAGTCGTCGGATCCGGTGAGCAGCGCCAGCGGCACCGTCCCGATGATCGTGACGATCAGCCCGGCGAAGATCACCCGGGCGCCGCCGATCCGGTCGGTCAGCCTGCCGGCCAGCGGAAGTGCCGCGACCGTGCCGAGCGCCAGCGGGGCGGTCAGGAACCCGGTGGCGACGAGACTCTCGTGGCGCACGTCGAGGTAGTACAGCGGCAGGACGATCATCGCGCCGAACAGCGCGGCCCCCATCCCGAAGATCACGGCGGCGGCCGAGGAGAACGCGCGGTCGCGGAACAGCCGCAGATCGAGCAACGGCGCCCGCGACCGCAGCGCGGTGACCACGAAGACGGCGAGCAGGACCGCCCCTGCGATCGCCGGGACCGGGGCGGCTTCCGCGACGCCGAAAACGAGCAACGGCAGCCCGGTCACGGTGAGGGCCAACCCGCGCAGGTCCAGCGGTTCAGCGCCGGCGGGAGTCTCCCTCGGCAGCCATCTCCGGCCCAGCAGGAGGCTGAGCACCGCGAGCGGCACGTTCACCAGGAACAGCCACGGCACGCCGAGCCCTTCGGTGAGCACGCTGCCGAACAGGGTCCCGAGCACCGGCGCGAGGTAGATCGGGATGCTCAGCACGGCCATCATCCGGCCGAGCCGTTCCGGCCCCGCCGTCATCGCGAACAGGATCTGCCCGGCCGGGACCAGCAGCCCGCCCGCCGCGCCTTGCAGGACACGGAAAACGATCAGCGCCTCGATCGACGTCGCCATCGCGCAGAGCGCGGAGAACACCGCGAACAGGCCGACGCACAGCAGCCAGAGCCGGGTCGTCCCGAAGCGGCGGCTCGCCCAGCCGCTCACCGGCACCATCGCGGCGAGCGCGAGCAGGTAGCCGGTGGCGACCCACTGAGCGGTACCGAGCGAGGCACGGAATCCGGCCACGATCGTGCCGAGCGCGATGTTCACCACGGTCGAGGTGAACATCGACAGGAACCCGCCGAGGGTCAAGATCGAGGCCATCCCCCACAAAGCGGGGGTAATGCGCTCGTCAGCGGCACGCCCGATCATCCTACCTGCCTTTCTTATCACTGTTAAGATCTTAACAGTGATAAGATCGACTGGAGTTGTCAAGTCCGATACGGACCGGCGAAAGTGTGCCCATGGTCGTGAGACGGGATGGCTACGTTCGAGCCGCGCTCGAACTCCTCGACGAGGTCGGGCTGGACGGCTTGAGCCTGCGCAAGCTCGGGGAGAAGCTCGGCGTGCGGGGTCCCGCGCTCTACACGCACTTCAAGAGCAAGCAGGCGTTGCTCGACCAGATGGCCGAAACCATGCTGGACGACAACCTCGCCCCGCTGAACGATCTCGCGGCGATGGACGACTGGGCCGGGTGGCTGACCCGGCGCGCCCGCACCATCCGCCGCACGCTGCTGTCCTACCGGGACGGCGCCCGCCTGCACGCCGGTTCCCGCCCGACCGGGCGCTCGGCGATGACGCCGCTGGTCAAACCGTTGCGGGAAGCGGGCTTCACCGAAGAGGACGCGACGCACGCGATCCTCGCCGTCAGCCGGTACACCCTCGGCTGCGCGATCGACGAACAGCAGCACGTCGAGGGAGACTCGGCCGTCGACCATGCCGAGGATCCGGCCGCCTCCTTCGAGTACGGTCTCGCCCGCTTGATCGCCGGACTCCGGGCGGACGTCGATGTCGCAAAACCGCCAGACCAGGATGTCGCATAACTGCTGGAATGGCGGCATGACGACCGACAACGCCCGGCTGTTCCGTTCCCTGCACGTCCCGTCGAGCCCGCTGGTGCTGGCCAACGCGTGGGACGTCGCGAGCGCCCGGCTCATCGAGGACGCGGGCGCCGCCGCGATCGCCACCACCAGCGCCGGGGTGGCGTGGAGCCTCGGCGCGCCCGACGGCGACCTGCTCGGCCGCGACCTCGCGGTGGACCTGATCGCCCGGATCGCCCGCCTCGCAACGGTTCCGGTGACCGCGGACATCGAAGGCGGCTACGGGGACACTCCCGGCGACGTCGGCGAGACCGTCGCGGCCGTGGTCGCCGCGGGTGCGGCCGGGATCAACATCGAGGACGGCCCGCGTCCACCCGAAGAGGTGGTCCCGCGGATCGCGGCGGCCCGCGCGGCGGACGGCGACGTGTTCGTCAACGCCCGGATCGACACCTTCCTCAGGGGGCTCGGCGGCGTGCCGGAAACGCTGGAGCGCGCGGCCGCGTACCTGGCGGCGGGCGCGGACGGGATCTTCGTTCCCGGCGCCACCGACCCCTCCGTGATCGCCGCGCTCGTCGAAGGCATCGACGCGCCGGTGAACGTGATGGCCCACCCCGGTGCGCCGAGCGTCAAGGAACTGGCCGCGCTCGGGGTCGCGCGGGTGAGCGTCGGCTCCGGGATCAGCCAGGCCGCGTACGCCGTCGCACGGGAAAGCGCCCGGGAGCTCTTCTCGACCGGCACCTACTCGCGCCTCGAAGAGTCCGTGGACTACGGCGTCCTCAACGGCCTGCTGAACCCCCGCAAGTAGTCCTCTAGTCGCGGGGGTCAGGACCAGAGGTAGCGGCGCTCGGGGCGTCCCGTCCCGCCGTACTTGAGGGTCACCTCGGCCTTCCCCGTCGCCACGAAATGCTCGAGGTACCGGCGCGCGCTCACCCGCGCGACGCCGGTCGCCTCGGCGCATTCGCTCGCGGAGATCCCGGCGGGCGCGCCGCGCAGCGCGGTCTCCACCAGCCGCGCGGTCTCCGCGGTGAGTCCCTTGGGCAGCACCGGTTTCGCGCTCGGCCGCGCGCCGAAGACCTGGTCGACGTCGGCCTGCCCGGCCTCGGCGAGCCTGTCCAGCCGCTGGTGCAGCGTGGCGAAGTGGGTCAGCTGATCCCGCAGGGACGCGTACTCGAACGGCTTGATCAGGTAGTGCAGGACCCCGCCCCGCATCGCCTGCCGCACGGTTTCCACATCGGTCGCCGCGGTGATCACGATGACGTCGACGTCTTCGGTGGCCCGCAGCTCCCGCAGCACCGAAAGCCCGTCCAGATCGGGAAGATAGACGTCGAGCAGGACCAGATCCGGCTTCAGTTCCCGCGCCAGCCGGATCGCGTCGGCGCCGGTGTGCGCGACCCCGACCACGGCGAACCCGTCCGTGCGCGCGACGTATCCACTGTGGACTTTCGCGACCATGAAATCGTCGTCGACGACGAGGACCCGGATCATCGCGGCAACCTCGCGGTGAACACGGCACCGTCGTCGTTGTGCACCTCGACGGAACCGCCCCGCCGGACACACGCCTGCCGGATCAGCGCGAGCCCGAGACCACGCTGACCGTGTGCGGCGGCCTTCGTGGTGAAGCCGTGCTTGAACACTTCTTCCGCGATCTCCGGGGCGACTCCCGGACCCGAATCACGGACCTCCACCCGCACTTCGTCCTCCTCCTGCCAGACCCCGACCTCGATCCAGCCCCGTTCGCCGACCCGCATGGCCGAACTCAGCGCGTCCAACGCGTTGTCGACGAGATTTCCCAGCACCGTCACCAAATCCGTGGAAAGCGCGTCCTCGACGCGGTCCAGTTCGCTGTCCGGCGCCATTCGCAGCCCGACACCGCGTTCCGCGGCCAGCGACGCCTTCGCGATCAGCAGCGCCGCCACCGCCGGATCGCCGACGCGCGAACCGACCTCCGCACGCCACTCCCCTTGCGCCGAACTGATCCGGCTCACGTAACCGCGAACCTCTTCGTATTCCTCGAGTTCCAGCAGCCCGGAGATGGTGTGCAGCCGGTTGCTGAACTCGTGCGCCTGCGCCCGCAACGTGTCGGTGGCGTGTTTGCTGGCGTCGAGTTCGTCCCGCAGCGTCATCAGGTCGGTGCGGTCCCGCAGGGTGACCACGGCCCCTCGTTCGTCGATCGGCATCCGGTTCAGCGTCAGTACCTTCCCTTGCCGCAGCACGATCTGGTCGGCGCCGGTCGCGCGGCCGGTGAGCAGATCGCGGATCCGGTCGTTGAGATCGAGGTCCTCGACCGACCGGCCGACGGCGTCCTCCGGCAGCGCCAGCAGCGCGCGGGCCTGATCGTTCACCAGGGTGATCCGGTGCTGCGGGTCCAGCCCGACGACGCCCTCCTTGATCCCGTGCAGGAGCGCCTCCCGGTTCTCCACCAGCGCGGTGATCTCGTGCGGCTCCAGGCCGAGCGTCTGGTTCTTCACCCGCCGCGCCAGCAGCAGCGAACCGCTCACGCCGATCACCAGCGCGACCCCCAGCACCCGCAGGGCGTTGTCCGGCGAGTCGAGCACGCCGGCGAAGAAGCCGGGCGACTTCGAGCCCGCGGCGACCATGCGGACCACCCTGCCGCCCTTCGCGTCGAGCACCGGGACGTGCGCCACGATCGAGCCGTCCAGTTCGCCGACCCACGACCGTCCGGAAAGGACGGTGCTCTCGCCGATGTCGAGCGTCGTCCTCAGCTGACCCGGATCCGGTGACGCCAGCACATAGCGGTCCGCGCCGGCGATCACGACGGAGTCCACGCCCGAGAAGCTCCGCGCGGTTTCGGCGGGGGCGTTCAGTTCGAACGGACCGTTCTCGAGGTCGCCCACGACCCCCTGCGCGGCGACACTCTCCGCGACCGAAAGCACCCGGCGCCCCTCCGTCGTGCGGAAGTTGTTCCCCGCCTGGGTGACGGCCAGTACGCCCACCGCGCACAGTAGGCAGGTGACGACAACCAGTTGCCACACGAGGAGCTGGCGGGCCAAGGAACCCCGAGCACCCATCGCCACCTCCGCGTGACCAAAACGACCACAACAACCATTGGGCCCGCAAGCGGGACATCTCTGTTTACACGAGTGCAACATGTCCAACCACGCGGCAGAGAGGCGGGGATCACAGTGAAGCCCAGTAACTGGTTGGCCATCGCAGCGGCGCTCGTCGCCGTTTTGCTGGTGCCACCGTTGCTCACCCCGGGTGGCGAGGCCGACGAGGGCTCGCAGATCCGGTCGTTGCGGGTACTCGTGCCCAACGCGCCCGGCGGTGGTTACGACATCACGGCCCGCACGGCGACCAAGGCGATGGAAGACGCCGACCTGCTCGGCAACGCGGAGGTGTTCAACCTCCCCGGCGCCGGCGGCACGGTCGGCCTCGGCCGCACGGTGGCCGAACGCGGCAACGGCAAGCTCGTCATGTCCATGGGGCTCGGCGTCGTCGGCAGCGTGTTCACGAACAAGTCGCCGTCTTCGCTGCTCGACACCACGCCGGTGGCGAAACTGATCGAAGAGTCGGACATCGTCGTGGTCGGCAAGGATTCGCCGTACCAGAACATCGGTCAGCTGATCGAGGCATGGAAGAAGGATCCCGGCGCGGTCCAGGTCGGCGGCGGTTCGTCGCCCGGCGGGCCGGACCACCTGGCGCCGATGCTGATGGCGAAGGCCGTCGGGCTCGCGCCCAAGGCGGTCAACTACGTCCAGTTCGACGGCGGCGGGGAACTGCTCGCGTCGGTCCTCGGCGGCAAGGTCGCGTTCGGTGTCTCGGGCATCGGCGAGTACCGCGACCAGATCGCGGCGGGCACGCTCCGGGTGCTGGCGGTGACCAGCGAGAAGCGGATCCCCGGCGTCGACGCGCCGACGCTCTCGGAGTCCGGCGTGGACGTCAAGTTCACCAACTGGCGCGGCATCGTCGCTCCGCCGGGCATCACGGACGCGGACCGCGCGAAGCTGGTGAGCCTGTTCGACCGGCTGCAGAAGACGCCGCAGTGGCAGGAAGCCTTGCAGCGCAACGGATGGACCGGAGCGTTCGCGCCCGGGGAGCAGTTCGGTTCGTTTCTCGAAGAGGAGAACACGCGAGTGGCAACGGTGCTGAAAGAGCTGGGTCTGGCATGACGACCACGTGGCTGAAGGAGCGCTCCGAACTCGGGGTGAGCGTGGTACTCCTGGTGCTCGGCGTGCTGGTGCTCACCGACGCGCTGAGCATTCCCACCGATTTCGCCCAGCGCGGGCCGGTGGGGCCGAAGGCGGTGCCGATCCTGGTCGGTTCGCTGCTGCTGCTCGTCGCCGTGCTGCTGGCGCGCGACGTGCTGCGCGGCGGCAAGGGCGAGGCCGAAGGCGGCGAGGACATCGACCTCACCGAGCCCGCCGATCTGCGCACGGTTCTGTTGCTGTGCGCCGCTTTCCTCGCCAACGCGGCGCTGATCGGCCTGGTCGGTTTCCCGATCTCGGGCGCGATCCTGTTCTGGGGCGCGGCGTACGCGCTCGGCAGCCGGAACCTGGTGCGTGACCCGCTGATCGCGGCGGGCATGTCCGTCGCGACCTTCCTGGTCTTCAACAACCTGCTCGGTGTCCCGCTCCCCGGTGGCCCGTTGATGGAGGTGTTCTGATGTTCCAGCAACTCATCGACGGCTTCGGTACCGCGCTGACCCCGACCCATATCGCGATGGCGGCGATCGGGGTCCTGCTGGGCACCGCGATCGGCGTGCTGCCGGGCATCGGCCCGGCCATGGCGGTGGCACTGCTGCTCCCGGTGACCTACGGACTGGAGCCCACGGGCGCGTTCATCATGTTCGCCGGCATCTACTACGGCGGGATGTTCGGCGGTTCGACGACGTCGATCCTGCTGAACACCCCTGGCGAGAGCGCGGCGGTCGTGGCGGCGATCGACGGCAATCCCATGGCCCGCAAGGGCCGCGGCGCGCAAGCACTGGCGGCGGCCGCGATCGGGCACTTCGTCGGCGGCATCCTCGGCACGATCGCGCTGGTCGTGCTGGCCCCGGTGATCGCGAAGCACGCGGTCGACATCGGCGCGCCGGACCTGTTCGCGATCATGGTGCTGGCGTTCATCGCGGTCACCTCGGTACTCGGCAGCTCCCGGATCCGCGGCGTGGCGTCGCTGCTGATCGGCCTCACCATCGGCCTGGTCGGCCTGGACGAGATGACCGGCCAGCAGCGGCTGACCTTCGGCTCGCTGCACCTGGCCGACGGCATCGACGTGGTGATCGTGGCGGTCGCGCTGTTCGCGGTCGGCGAGTCGCTGTGGGTCGCCGCGCACCTGCGGCGCAACGCGTTCAAACCGATCCCGGTCGGCAGGCCGTGGCTGTCGCGCGCCGACCTGAAGCGGACGTGGAAGCCGTGGCTGCGCGGACCGCTCATCGGGTTCCCGTTCGGCGCGGTTCCCGCCGGTGGCGCCGAGATCCCGACGTTCCTCTCGTACGTCACGGAAAAGCGGCTCTCGAAGCACAAGGACGAGTTCGGCAAGGGCGCCATCGAAGGCGTCGCGGGTCCGGAGGCGACGGCTTCGGCGTCGGCCGCCGGAACGCTGGTCTCGATGCTGACGCTCGGCCTGCCGACCACCGCGGTCGCAGCCGTGATGCTGGCGGCGTTCCAGCAGTACGGCATCCAGCCGGGACCGCTGCTGTTCGAGCGGGAATCGTCGCTGGTGTGGGGCCTGATCGCCTCGCTGTTCGTCGGGCTGACGCTGCTGCTGGTGCTGAACCTGCCGCTGGCGCCGCTGTGGGCGAAACTGCTGCGGATCCCGCGCCCGTACCTCTACGCGGGCATCCTGTTCTTCGCCAGTGTCGGCGCGTACGCGGTCAACGCGGACATCTTCGACCTGCTGGTGATGTTCGTGATCGGCCTGATCGGCTTCGCGATGCGCCGCTACGGCCTGCCGGTGCTGCCGGCGATCATCGGCGTCATCCTCGGCCCGGCCGCCGAGCAGCAGATGCGGCGCGCGCTGCAGCTGAGCGACGGCAGCCTGACCGGGTTGTTCAACACCCCGTTCGCGATCGTGGTCTACGTGATCATCCTGCTGATCCTGTTCTTCCCGTTGATCAAGCGCTTCCTGCCTGCCCGTCCCACCGCCGACGAGGCGGAGCCCAAGGACAAGGTGGACGCCTGACCAGTGGGAATCACAAGGAAGGCCCGGTCTCGACTGCCCCGAGACCGGGCCTTCTTTCGTACCGTCGCCGCACGGTTTGAACCCCTTCCGGTCGCCGTACGTGTGCGGGGCATCACCTCGATTTAATATAACGAAAAGGTAACGGAGAGATCGCGTTTTGAACCGGCTGTCCGCTGGGGCCGTTTCAGCCAACGCGGAGTCAGTGACGCCGGCGCTGCCGGCGCCGCATCCCCCGGGCTTCGCGCAACGACACCGAACGAGGTGAACAAGTTCATGCCCCGTAACCAAAGATCCGCCGGCCGCCACCGCATGGCACGCCGTACCAAGGTCGCCACCGGCGCCATCGCGCTCTCCCTCGCCGTCGGCGGGATCGTCGTGATCAACACGACCGGAACCCCCGACGCGGCCAGGGCCGACGGCGCGGACAAGTCGTTCTTCATCGACATCGCGAAGGTCCCCCGCGGCAACAACGTCAACCTCGACCTCGCGAAACGAGGCGCCCGGGGGACGTTCACCGTCGACTGTGGCCGCAACGAGAACGGCCACTTCAACGGCGACAACTTCATCGCGCAGCCCGGTGTCCGCAACGGAGCCGAGCATCTCCACGACTACGTCGGGAATCTTTCGACCAACGCGGACTCGAACAACAAGAGCCTGCTGCGCGCGGGCACCACCTGCAAGAACGGCGACAAATCCGCCTACTTCTGGCCGGTCATCCGGATCAACACCGAGGAAGAGGAAGAAAACGAGCGGGCGGCCGACGCGAAGCTCGCCGCCGACCGCGCGAACGCGGCCAAGGACGAGGCCGCACCCCAGGTCGACTGTCCCGACGTCGCGAGCGAACTCGACGAGGTCCCCGACCAGGCCATGCCCGCGATCGACGAGAACCTCGACAAGCTCGACAAGGAGTCCGACAACGCGGACGGCCAGCTGGCACAAGGGAAACAGGCCGCCCAGGTGCTCGAAGAGCTGAAGAACAAGCGAAAGCCGTCGATCAAGCAGATCAGCGACGCCATGAAGCAGGCGGGCAAGCCGGTCGCGAAGAACGAAGACCAGCTCGCCGGCTGCGCGGTGAAACAGAACGGCGAAGGCGGCCTCGACAACGGCGGCCAGAACAGCGACGTCAGCAAAGCCGGCGACGCCGAGAAGAAGAAGTCCGACGGGAACGCCGCCGATCTGCCCGGCGTCGACGACAACAACGAGATCGGCGACAACGAAGGCGAGATCCAGCGTCCCGAGAAGGTCGACCTGACCTTCACCAGCGGTGGCGCCCGCCGCGTCGTCGCGATGCCGAAGTTCCTGCGCGTGCTCTACGGCGACGCCAAGCAGAGCACCAACGGCCCGGCCAACGCCCGGCCCAGCTGGACCTGCACCGGCTTCGAGGACCGGCTCACCGAGCTGTACCCGATCTGCCCGCGGGGCAGCAAGGTCGCGCGCATCCACGCGTTCCCGAACTGCTGGGACGGGAAGAACACCGACAGCGCCAACCACCGCACGCACATCGTGTTCTCCGACCGCAACGGGAAATGCCCGCGCGGCTTCAAGAACGTGCCGCAGCTGCGGATCACGCTGGTGTACAACATCCCGCCGAACATCCAGGCCGCCGGGCAGTACGCGGTCGACGCGTTCGCGCAGGAGAAGCACAACCCGCGCTCCGACCACGACGACTTCGCGAACGTCATGTCGCAGCGGTTGATGAACCAGCTGGTGAAATGCGTCAACAGCGGAAAGCGCTGCAGGCAATAACGACAAACTCGTGAGTGGTAAAGACGGTTCTAACCGTCTTTACCACTCACGAGGCTCGTAGCGAGGGCGCGGCGGGGATGACCCGCGCCCCCACCCCCCGCGCCGGGGGTCCGGTTTCTGGCCCGGCGTAGGGGTACCGGGCCAGAAACCGGCGAGCGATACGGCCTTCCCTCCCTGGAAGCCGGACCGCCCGGTCTCGGGGTCAGGCCGTCGTGGACAACCGGCTCACCCGGTCGAACACGAGCGGCACCGCGACGGCGGGGTTCAGCTCGGCGAGGACCGCGTCCGCGTCCAAGCCCGGCAGGTGGATCCACGCGCTGTCCGCGAAATCCGGGGTCGTGACGCTGATCCTGGCGCAGCGGGCGGGCGGGACCAGCGCGACCCCGAACGGTTCGACCACGTTGCGGAACACCGATTGCGAGACGATCATCCCGGCGCCGAACTTGTCGCCCGTCGGGTCCAACCGGCACCAGTAGCCGACGGCGTCGTTGAAGGTCGAGGCACACAGCAGCCGGGTCAGCGTGATGTACGTGCGGTGGTAGCGGTGGTTGTCCGCCATCGGTCCCATATGGACCGCCACCCGGGCCCGCATCGGGACACGGGCGTAGCGGTTACGGGTCCGAAGCAGATGGTCCAGGTGGAACACGACCTCGCAGAGCTGCCCGACGGCCCGGTCCGGATACGCGACCATCAGCCCGTCCCCGGTCTCCCGGAAGTGACGCGCTTCCCCCGGCGCGAGCCCGACCGCGGTGAACGAGCGGGAGACCAGCGTCTCCATCTCGGTCTTCATCGGGTCCAGCAGGTCATCACTGGCCTTGGACGAACCGACGATGTCGACGGACAGTACGGCGTGGGTGTGCGCGTTGTAGTGGCCTGAGGTCAGCACCTGCATCTCTGCGACCCCTCCCCTGATCGGTGAAAACTGGCGGCAGAAAGCAGTGTTCCCACTCGTCACCGGAAGTTCTGTTCGGAACCGAACAGAACCTGACCCCGCCCTGGTCAACGCCAGTGAGCTAAGTCACACCTTTTTCCGTGATCACCCGCAACGCTTCGCGGTCGACGACAGTGATCGCACGGCGCGAACTGGCCACAACTCCCGCCTTCCGGAGCTTGTCCAGTGCCTGCGCGACCATGGTCCGTCCCATCGGGATGAACTGCGCGAGTTCGTCCTGACTCAGCGGGATCCCGATCCGCCAGCCGGCGGGCGTCCTGATCCCGCAGACGTCGACGAGGTAGTCCAGTCGCGTCGCGACCCTCGCCACCGCTTGCGGTTTCCAGGACTGCGTCCGCTGTCGCTGGGCGAGCACGAACCGGCGGGCGACACTGACGAGCACCTCCCGCATCGCCGACGGATGGTCCAGCAGGAAACGGTTGAACTCGCTCGCCGCGATCCGCCGGACGTGGACCTCCTCGATGGCGACGACGTCGGCCATCCGGATCCCGCCCGCGATCACCGCGATCTCGCCGTGCAGATCGCCGGGCACCCCGACGTCGAGGATGACCGTCGCCCCCATCCGGTCGGCGCTGGTCACCTTCACGTAGCCGTGTCGCAGCAGCATGACGAAGTCGCCGGGCTCACCGGCCCGCATCAGCGCCTGTCTGCTCTCGTAGGTCTGCGGGGTGCCCATCTCCAGCAACCGGGCACGGACGGGTTCGTCCAGTCGCTCCAGGAACGGACGTTCTCTCTCTTCGGCGGCCTCTGGGCCCAAACCCACGAAACACCCTCCCAGGCAGTCGTGAACACCTATCGCGGAGAGTAACCGAATCGGCCACCCGATCCGGCGGCGGAACCATCGTGGGTGGTGAAAATGCCCAGCCGGACCAACTCCGACGTGATCCACTCGGCCAGCCGGTGCAACGGTCCGTCTTCGGCCTCGACGAAATAGCTGTCCACGATCTGGTGTCGCCTGTCGGCGTGCTTCGCCGCGTATAGCAGCGCTGACCGTACCTCCGACACCTTCAACGGAGCGACCTTGATTCCTGGAGCGGGCCGCACGGTGCTCTTGGCGGCCATCACCGCCAGCACGGCTTCCTCCAGGCTGAACCGGTGCTCCACCGGTACGACCACATGTTCCACGCCCTCGACAACCCGGCGCCCGATCAACGGCATGCTGTCAGATCAGCATGACGCACGGCCGTAGTCTGTTCGGCACCGAACACTCAGCGTGGTTCGACCACCGCGATGGCGTCTTCGAGCCCTTCCCGGTACAGCCTCATCCGCTCGACGAGCATCACCGGATCCGGGTTCTCGTCCCGCGCGTGTCGCTCCAGCTTCTCGGTGGTCTGCTTCACCGTGACGCGCAGTTCGACGACCGCGGACGAGTTCTCGCCCTTCAGCTTTTCGAGTCTCGCCACCGCTCGCCGGAAGACCGCCGAAAGCTCCGTTTCGCCTGGCTGCACGATTTCGATGGCCGTCAGCGCCCGCCCGAGCAGGCTGTAGTGGTCGTAGACGGCGGCGGGCTCCGGCGCGCGGACCTCGCGCACCCTCCTCTTCGATCGCTTGCCGTTCAACACGAAGAACGCGACTTCGGCGGGGAACAGCACGGCGAAGGCGGCCACGCCGCCGAAGAGCCAGGCCTGCGGATGCGGCACGGTCACCGCGTGACCGAGCAGGCAGGCGATCAGCGTCAGTACCCCGGCGACGACGTGGAACGGCCGGTTGTCGTGATCGGCCATGTCAGAAGTTACTGAAGACGTTGACGAACATCTTGTCGATGCCCTGCGGATCCACGGCCTTGTAGCTGCGCGCCTTGGACTTCAGCGCGATTTCGTCCAGCACGCGGCTGTCCGCCTGCGCGCCGTAGGCCATGGTGAAGATCCGGACGGAGTTGTCCAGCCGCTCCGCGTCCACGGCCTGGAGCATCTGTTCCTTGGTCGTCCCGGGCGCGGTGTTCTCCCCGTCGGTCAGGAAGACGACGGCGTTGATGAGGTTCGGGTCGAACTCCCGCCGCATCTTGTCGTTGGCGTCCACCACGGACTTGTACAGTGCCGTTTCCCCTTTCGGGGTCAGGTTGTCGACCAGGTTCAGCATCGGCCCCCGGACGTCTTTCACCTTGCCGATCGGCATCTTTTCCTCGGGCCCGTTCGTCGAGAACGTCCACAACCCGACTTCGTCCTCGGGATGCAGATATTCGAGCTGTTTCTTGATCGCGGGTTTCAACAGGTCGATCCGGGGCTCGGAGTACGGCTTGTCCTTGCGGTTCTTGTCGAACGGTTCGTTCATCGACCCGGACAGGTCCAGCACCAGGAGGATCCGGCCGCGCCGCTGCGTGTACTCCCAGCCGTCGAGCATCTTCTGGATCTGTTCACCGGTGGGGATCCTGATGGCCTGAGGTTCGGCGATCCCGTCGGTGTGCACGCCCTTGGCGAGCTTGTCGTTCCCGCGGCCCTCGGGATCGCGGAAGCCGAGATCGCGGAAACGGTCCTGTTGCGCCTGTTCCCGCAGGAAGGCGTAGAAGTCCTTGGCCGCCTCGCGCTGTTCCGGCGAGGCCTTCGCCGTGGTCAGGAAGGGATGATCGATCAGCATCGTGCCCTCGTCCGGATGCACGGCGACGAGCGGCCGGTTCAGCGGGGCGGGCTTGTCCTGCAGCTGTTTCGGATCACCGGTCGGGGCGCCGTGGTTGTAGAGGTAGACCATCTGTTCCTGCATCGCCATCGCGCTGATGTAGGGCGTGGGCTTCTTCCGGTCCTCTTCGTACAACGTCTTCAGGAAGGCCACCGAATCGTCGCTGTAGTAGGCGACCGACGCCTCGATGCCGCGGACGAACTGCACGGCGTCCGCCGACTCGATCTTGCCGTAGTCGCCGCCCGTCGCCGCGAAGTAGGTCGAGATGGTCGCGGCGAGCCCCGAGGTCGAGCGGCGCGGATTGTCCTTGCCCAGCGTGAAGTTCCCCCACTGCGCGTTCTTCGACCGGGTGGAGGCCCAGCCGCCGTTGCGGTTCACCTCGAGCACGTCCCGCCAGCCGATGCCCTTCTCGGGCCAGCCCAGTTCCTTCGCCATTGGCTCCGGCATCGCGATCACCATCGGGCTCGTCGCGAGCGAGGTCTTCGGGCCGCCCTGGAGCAGGTCCCCCTTGCCGCGCTGACGCAGCAGATCGAGCCAGAGCGACGAACTCGGCATCCAGACCTGGGGTTCGGGCTGCCGTTCGTCGAGGTCGTTCCAGCCGTCGGCGATGAGGTCGAGCGTGGCACCCGAGGTCTTCTTGAACGCCTCGATCTTCGCGCACCGGCCGCCGTCGAACGTCCGGTCGGTGTTGTTGTACCGCTCGGCCAGTTCCCCGATCAGGTCGCCCTTCTCCGTGGAAGAACTGGTGATCAGCCGCACGCAGTCGGTCCTGGCAGCGTTCGAGGGCGCGGTGACCGTGGCCGAAAGGAGAACGATCACGACCGCCCCGACGAGCGCGCCGAAGACGAGCGAAAGCCAGCCTGATCTCCGCATGTGCCGCCCCCTAGCCGTTGTAGCGGGCAAGTGTAGCTACAACGCGGTTCCCGGTTCTGTCTCCTCGGTCACCAGATCGTAGGTTTCGAAACTGAAGCGGGCGAGGGTGCCCACCCAATTCCGATACACCTGTAGATCATCGAAGGATTCGACGTCTAGCCGCCATTCAGGTGGAAAGGCATCGGACAGCGCTTCGCCGCCGGACAGCGCGACGAAGGTCGAGCGCGCGGCGTCCGGATCGGCGACCAGCAGGGTCAGCAGGACGAGCACCGCCCGGTAGGGGCCGCCGACGAACCGCGTCAGTTCCGCGTCGGGAATGCCGATGCGGACGAGCCGGTAGAGGTTGACCAGTTTCCGGATCTCGCGCGGTGTGTTGAGCCTTTTCCGCAGCACGTGGACGAAATCGCGTTCGACCTCGGTGAGCCGCAACCGGTCCGGCCGCATGTTGTAGAACGTCGGCGGGGCCGTGTCCTTGACGATGACCTCCGCCTGTTCGCCGCTTTCACCGCTTTCGCGGGTGTCCCCGTCCTCCGGCCATTCCTCGTGCCCGCGCGACGCCGGTGCCCGTCCTTCGATCGGCATCAGGGCGTCGATCAGCTCGTCCGCCGCGGCTCCCATGGGGCGCAACGCGAAGACGATCTGGAAGATCTTGTCGAGATACTCGGCCCGCCGCGCTTCCCCGGCGCCGAACAGTTCTTCGTGATGCTGGTCGAGGCAGCGCCGCAACCACCGCGGATCGACGGCCACCACCACGACGAACGCGGGCAGGGCCAGCAGCAGGTGCACCGCGGCCAGTACCTCGATCACCTTCGACGGCGGGCAGCGGTCGAGGTCGTCGATGTAGAGCACGATCCGTTCCAGCGGCGGCTCGCCCTTGCCGCCGGCCAGCAGCCATTCCGTCCGCGCGTCGGCCAAGTCGGCGCTCAGGTCCGCGAGATCTTCCCTGACCCGGGCGAAAACCCCTTGGTAGTCACCGTATCTGCCGGTCTTCGCCTCTTCGATCAACTCACCGAGCCGGGTTGCCGCGTCCAATCGGCGGAGCCGCTCCTCGGTCTCCCGGAGCTCGGTCTCGAACCGTTCCGCCCGTTTGTCGACGTCGTGCCGCAGTTTGTCCAATGTGGACTTCACCGGCGCGAGGGCCGACTTGGCGGTGGTGAGCGCCGGGGTCAGCACCGCACCGAGCGCGACGATCGCTCCCGCCGCGGCGAGGATCGCGTTGTGCCACAAGGCCCAGCCGGTGATCGCCGCGGCGAGGCCGAGCACGCCGGAGACCGCGTAGCCCGCGACGGCGAGCCGTCGCCGTCGGCGTTCGGCGCGGTCCACCCCGGACACCAGGAGCCGCCAGCGCCAGGTGAGCGGGGAATCCGCTTTGATCGCGCGGAGGCTCGCGAGCCTGGTCCGCAGCTCCTCGCGTTCGGCACGGACCTCGTCGGCGTCCGCGTGCGTCTCGGGCGCACCGAGGTTCCGGAACAGGTGATCCACCAGCCCGACCCACAGATGGTCGTCGTGGTACTGCCAGGCGTTGAACCGGATCTGCCGGATCTCCCCGGCGAAAACGCTGTTCGCCGCGTTGCCGCGGGAGCGCCGGGCCAGTTCGGCCACCCGGTCCGCCACCTGCCGCACGAAACTCGACTTTCCGGACCCCCACGGGCCCAGCAGCGCGACGCACAGCGGCGGGCTGGTCTCGCGGTCGGCGATGACCGCGGCGAGGGTGCGCACGTCGTCCTGGAAGCCGATCAGGTCGACCGGGCTCTCGACGTCGGGGGTGATCCGCGGGCGCGCCCGTCCCGGTTTGGGCTCGACGAAGCCGGTGCCGTCGACCTGGTTGCCGAAGCGGTCCCACACCCGGATCGTGCGGTCGTCCCCGACCGTGACGATCTTCTCGTTGCCCGCGGTGCACGCGATCGCGCGGACGTTCCCCTCGTGTCCCTTGAGGAGGGTGTAGTCGGCGGGGTTGTCGATCTCACGGACGCAGACCTCGCCGCCGGAACCGCCGGAGAGCACCAGTTCGCCGTCCGGGCTGAAGGCCAGCACCCGCACCACACCGGCGTGCCCGGGGAAGACGAGGGCGGGATCGCCTTTGCGCCCCCACAACCGGACCGTCTCCCCCTCGGCGGACAGCACCCGCGAACCGTCGGGCGAGACCGCGACGACGTGGACCGCGCCCGCGCCGCCGAACCGGTAGTGGGAAACGACTTCCCCGTCCCACAGCCGCACGCCGCCGGTGTCGTCACCGGCGACCACGACCCGGCCGTCCGGGGTCACCGCGACCGATTCGATCTCCGGGCCGCCGGTGCGGAGGCCGCGGACCGTCACGCCGTCCAGCCGCCGGACCTCGACGGTGCTTCCCGCGCCGGACACGGCGAAATCCTTCGCCACCGCGACCGTGAGTGTCCGCTTGGTGGTCTGGACCTCTGGGGGTTGCGCCTCGCGGCCCGTGAGCCGCCAGCGCCGCACCGTCGCCCCATCGCAACCGACCACGTACCGACCCGAGATACCCACCGCGAGCACCGGCCGATCGTGCCCGCTCAAGGCGAACCGCTGCGCGCCGGTCTCCAGGTCCCACACCCGCACGGTCTTGTCCGTACCGCCGGTGACCAGGCGGTTTCCGTTCACGGCGACAGCGAGGATGGGTTCTTCGTGTCCGGTGAATCGCGCCGTCGTCATAGCCGCACAGTCTTCCGGTCGAGTCAAGATCATGGTTAACGACAGGCGACTATCGGCGGGTACCCCGACGACCTCGACAGGTCCTAACATCACGCGGAGGCAACGGAGGACTACTCAGAGATCCCTCCCGCCAGAACAAAAGTGTCGACACTGCTCCGAAATTCCAGCACGCCTTTAACGCGAGGAGTTCAACGTGCTTCGACGTACCTTCGCCGCGGTGCTCACCGGCGCCGCGCTCTCCATCTCGGTGCTCTCGGCACCCTCCGCCGGTGCCGCCGAGATCATGGCGACCACCCTGACCTACGACGACAGCCAGGCCGCGGAGTTCAAGGACGCGGTGACCGCAGGCGTCAACGTCTGGAACACCAACGTCACCAACGTCCGCCTCGTGAAGGCGACGCCGGGGCAGCGGGTCAACATCCGGATCATCGCCGACAACGGCTGGCCGCGCGCCACCCTCGGGCCGGTCCGCCCGAGCGGCCAGGTCACCGTCTGGTACGGCAGGCAGGCCGTCCAGCAGGGCTACAACAAGACCCGGATCGCCTCGCACGAGCTGGGCCACAGCCTCGGCCTGCCCGACGTGAAGCCCGGGCCGTGCTCGTCGCTGATGTCCGGCTCGACCGGTGGCGTCAGCTGCGCCAGCGTGAACCCCAACGCCCAGGAGAAGGCCCGGGTCCAGCAGCTCTACGCCGGCACCGCCGTGCAGAGCGCCGACGCGGGCAAGGTCCTCGTGGACGTCGGCTGATCCCGCGCCAGGGGGTGCCCCGCCCGGCACCCCCTGGCCAGGGCGACGTCCTGGTCGTGCATCGTGCGGCGTTCGCGGTCGACCTCGAGTTTCATCGCGGTCACCAGGCCACCGGGAGCGCGTACACCCCGTAGATGTCGGAGTCCGTCCGCAGCGGGATCTCGTCGGCCGGAACTGCCAGGCGCAGTTCCGGGAACCTGGCGAACAGCCCGGTGAAGGCGACCTTCAGCTGGACTCGCGCGAGCTGCTGGCCGAGGCACTGGTGGACGCCGTGCCCAAAGGCGGCGTGCCCGGCCGTCTTCCGCCCGACGTCGAGCCGATCGGGCTCCGGAAACTTGAGCGGATCGCGGTTGGCGGCCATCGCCGAAATCGCGACCGCCTCCCCCGCCTTGACGAGCTGCCCGCCGATTTCGACGTCTTCGAGCGCGGTGCGCACACCGGTGTGCGCGATCGTCAAGTACCGCAAGAGTTCCTCGACTGCGCCTTCCATGCTCTCCGGCTTCTCGCGCAGGACGGCGAGCTGGTCCGGATGCCGGAGCAACGCGAAGGTGCCCAGCCCCAGCATGTTGGCCGTGGTGTCCAAACCGGCCCCCAGCAAGAGGAACGCGATGCCGGTGAGCTCTTCGTCGGTGAGTTCCGTGGTGACCAGTTCGCCGAGGATGTCGTCGGCCGGCTCGGCCCGTTTGGCCACGACGAGCTTGTAGAGGTACTCCCCCAGCGCGTTCATGGCGGCTTCCTGCTCCGCGAGCGAGGCGTCCGGCAGGTTCAACGGCAGGACGTTGCGGCGGAAGAACTCGTGGTCTTCATAAGGGACCCCGAGCAGTTCGCAGATCATCAGCGCCGGGATGGGCTGCGCGAAGGCCGTCACCAGATCGGCGGGCGCCCCCTGCCGCTCCATGGCGTCGAGATGCTCGGCGGTCACCTGCTCGACCCGTTCGGTGAGCAGGCGCATCCGGCGGACGGTGAACTTGCCGGTGAGCAGCCTGCGGTACCGCGCGTGCTCCGCGCCGTCCATCTTGATGAACATCCCCGGCGCCGCGGGCGGCGGCACCACCATCGCCGCCGGTCCCGGCAGCGGTGAGTGCATGAGCTCCTGTCGTGCGCTGAAGCGCGGGTCCGCGATGATTTCCCGGATGGTCGCGTGCCCCGTCGCGAGCCAGCCTTCGTGGCCGTCGGGGAACGTCAGCCGGGCGAGCGGGTGCTCGTCACGCAGCGTGCCGAGTGCGGCGGGCGGGTCGAACGGGCAGCCCCGCGGCCGGTCGAGGGGCAATTCCGTGAGATGGGGTACTGAAGTCGACATAGCTGTTCCTCCCAGATCTTCAGCCATGACAAAAGGCTACGTTGCGTTCATGGATCGCTCAAAGTTCTGATCTGGATTTTCTTTCGTAATAGCTGGTAGATTTCTTGAAATCGTTGCAACTGTCTTGCCGATGAAGGCAACGATGCGTTGCAATGATTTGCCACTGAACGCACCGGAGGTGCCCATGCCGGGCGGCAGGCTGACCCAGGAAGACCGGCGACTGATCGCGTCCTGGCTCAAGGACGGTCTCGGATACGCCGAGATCGCCCGGCGGCTCGGGCGCCCGACGTCGACGATCAGCCGCGAGGTCTCGCGCAACAGCGGGCGCTCCGGCTACCGCGCCGAAGAAGCGAGCCGGGTGACCGGCGAACGCGCGCGGCGCCGCAAACCGTTGCCGCGAGCCGTCCCCGTCGTCCAGAACGGCTACGGGCGGGACCCGGCGGCCGTGCGCCTCTTCGAAACCGAGTTCGCCGAGATGATCGTGGCCACCGGGCTCCCCCGGATGACGGCACGAGTGCTCGCGTGCCTGGCCGTCAGCGACGACGGAGTGCTCAGCGCGGCCGAACTCGCCCGGCGGCTCCAGGTGAGTCCGGCGTCGATCTCGAACGCGGTGGCCTACCTCGAAGCGCAGGCGATGCTCAAACGGGAACGGGACGGGCGGCGCGAGCAGTACGTCATCGACGAGGAAATGCCACAACGAGTGTGGGCCGAGAGCGTCCGCGCGAACCGGGAATGGGTCAAGATCGCCCGCCAGGGCGCCGAAGTCCTCGGCACGTCGACGCCGGCGGGCGCCCGCATGGACGACCTCTCCCGATTCCACGCGCGCATCAACGAAATCATGCTGGACGACCGAGTGGCGGTCTTCGCCGCCGACGCGGTGACCGTACTCGCCGCCCTGCTGCACGCGGGACGACCGCTCGCCCTGGAGTCGCTTTCCGCCGCCTTGGGCTGGCCGCCCGAGCAGGTGGCCGCCGCCGTACGGGTCGCCGTCGAGCACCCGCACGTCGCCGGTCCGGTGACGGTGGTCGTCGAGGACGGGACCTATCGCGCGGTCGCGCTGACGGAACGGCTTACTGCGGCGCAGTTGGCGGCTTTGGGGTGATGAGTGGTGGCCGTTTTTCGGCAATGCGGCGGGGACAGCTGACCGACGGGACTTGTTGCCGCTATTCGGCAAAGGGCTGGCGCGGTGACGGCTGGGTGGGCAAACACCACCGCGGAAAAGCGTGGCCGATTCCCGGTAACGCGCGGAGACAGCGACGGATGGCCGCTAGGCAGCGGCTACAACAGGACCGTTGCCGCCGTTCGGCAAGGACCAGAGTGGTGACGGGCCGGTGCGAGTCACGATATAACTCAACGCCCCGATAGCAGTCGCCGCCGAGATCCCCCAAACGACCGGTGACTCCTTTGGCAGTACGGTAAAACAGCGAGGGGTATGACGAAGGTGCTAAGCCTCAGCTCGCGGGCTGAGGGCTCTTCGCGGTTCACGGTGTCCGGTTGCCGGTTTTCGGCGATGAGGTGGAGTGGGTAGTTCCGTAGGCGGGGTGGCTCAGGACCGCGCAGCTGGCCGTGCTGAGAACGGGAGCGGTGGCCGGTTTTCGGTGAAGGTGTTCTGAGCGGGGGCGGTTCCGTTGGAAGAGCGGTCCGCGGCTGGTCGCGTCGGGAGCCTGGGGGTGGCCGTTTTCGGCGATGAGGTTTAGAACGGTGGTGGTTCTTCGGTTGCCGGGCGGGGTTGGTGTAGTGGCGGTGGGGTGCTGTCGTGGCTCTGTCCGGTGGGGGTGGTGATGGTGAGGGTGCCGTCGGACGCGAGGTGGTAGGTCCAGCCGGGTTCGTCTTTCAACCGATGATCACGGCGGCAGAGGTCGATGAGGTCGGCAGCGTCGGTATGCCCGCCGACCTCCCACGGCACCGAGTGGTCGAGATCGCAGGCCTGAGCCGGGCGGTGACAGCCCGGTCTTCGACACTCCCGATCCCGCACCCGGACGAACTCGCCCTGGCCCGCCGACGGCCGGTACCGGTCCCGGCCGAGGTCGAGCACTTGCCCGGACAGTGGGTCGGTGATGATCCGCCGCAGCACCGTGTCCGCCCCGGTCGCGATCTCCCGCGCCAACGTGGCGGGAAGATGCCCGTGCCCGGCCAGTTCCGCCGGATCGTCGTTCACCCCGAGATAGGTGAACAGGTCCATGTAGAGAAACACCTCCGCCCGTTCACTTTTCCCGCCCTGACCACCCAGCAGGAGATCGAGGGCGACGTCGGCGCGGAGTTGGTCGAGGGTGCGGGTCTCGTCGCCGGTTTTGAGTGCCCTCGCTTCGCGGTCGATGCGGGTGTAGGCGGCGGTGACTTTTTCGACGGGGCCGTCTTCGACTTCGATCGACGCCACGCCTGTCTCGCCGTGGCGGACCGCCAGCCGGCGGCCTTCACGATGCCGCTCGGTACGGTTAGCGGCGCCTTCGCGGTCGACTGTGAGTGCCGCGTGGCTCGCCGCTTTCCGGATCTGCCCGGAGTTCTTGTCCGGCAGCCGATCCTCCAGTAGAGCGTCGGCGGCGAGGGCGTTCTCGTCGGATAGCCACGCGGTGGCGGCGGCGACTTTCATCGCCCCGAAACCATCCACTTTTCCCTGGTCCATCAACCCCAGTGTGCGGGGCAGGCGGGTGGTCAACGCCTCGGCCGCGGCGACCATCGCACCCGCATGATTGTCCACAAGAGACAACGCGAACGCGACCTCCTGGGTGACACTCCGGGCGCCGCCGCGATGCCGGTTCAGCTGCGCCAGGGCCCGGAACCGGACCGCTTCCAATCGCGCGATCCCCGCTGACGCGGCTTGGGCGACAGCGACGGAATCGTTGTCGTCCAAGGAATCGACAGCAGCGTTGACCGACTCCAACAGGCCAGGGTCGGTGAGTTTCTCGAGGAGTGCCACAGGTGTGGCTTTGCAGGTGTCCACCTGATCAACATACGACCGACCACCGACAATTTCCGATCATACGGCCACGGGAACGCGTTGCCGATTTCCGGCAATGAAGGCCCGGCGAACCGACCAGATCAGGGCCCGACACCGACCACAGCACCAACGGCCACCCGGAATCATTCGGCCATCGTGAAGCGTCGCCGAATTCCGGCAACGCGTTCCCGGCAGCCGAAATCCGACCGCCGAGAACGCCACAAGGCCCCTACATCACGTCCCGCACGACCATCCGTTCCGAAGCCCGCTCGATCGCCGCTTCCACGGCACCGACCCGGTCCGCCAGCAGGCCCATCGCGCCGACCGCGCGGCTCATCGGGTCCTCGTCGTCCCCGCCGAGTGCCTGCGATCGCAGATAAGCCGCCTTGACGTCCGCCCACCGCTGCGTCTCCGAGGCGCTCAGCCGTCCACGCAATTCCGCCAGTTTGAGCAGGTTGGACTCGGCGCCCGAGGTCAGCGTCTGCGCCTCGCCGGCGTAGTGGTCGTCGATCAGCGCTTCGAGTTCGGCGTCGTTCATCGCGGGCACGATCCGCCCGGCGAGCTTGTTCATGTTCCGGTACGAACCCTGTAGCTGGAACGGTGGTTCGACCCGGGACGCGTCCGCCTGCGCCGCCGAAGCGATGTACGCCTGGTTGTTCTTCAGGATGATCCGCTGCACCTGGATCAGTTTCCGCAGCACGGCGAGGATCTGCTCGAGTTCGGTCGCCGAGTACGCGTGCTTCAACTGATCCGCCCGTACCGAGCCGTCGCCGCGCGCCAGCCGGACGAGAACGTCCACATCGGACCGTTCGCGTGAGACAAGCGGTGCCAGCACGGTGTTCGCGGTGAGCGAGTTCTCGATGTAGCTCAGT
Organism: Amycolatopsis sp. BJA-103; assembly: GCF_002849735.1. GTDB lineage: Bacteria > Actinomycetota > Actinomycetes > Mycobacteriales > Pseudonocardiaceae > Amycolatopsis. Next base: position 9,132,900 of record NZ_CP017780.1, on the reverse strand, counting down.
GCGAACAGCTCTTCCTTGCCCGACAGTACATCGCCGAGGTTCCACACGTCGGCACGGTTGGCGAGCATGTCCGGGATCCGGAAACGCTTGCCCTGCTCGGTGTACGGGTTGCCCGCCATGCAGACGGCGAACCGCTTGCCGCGCAGGTCATAGGTCCGTGTCCGGCCGTCCCAGACGCCTTCCATCCGTCGCTGCGCGTCGCACAGCGAAATGAACTTCTGCAACAGCTCCGGCGACGTGTGCTGGATGTCGTCCAGGTACAGCAGCACGTTGTTGCCCTGCTCCAGCGCGAACGAGATCTTTTCGACCTCTTGCCGCGCGGTCGCGTTGGGCGCGTCCGCCGGATCGACCGACGTGACGTCGTGCCCGAGCGCCGGCCCGTTCACCTTGACGAACACCAGCCCGAGGCGGCTCGCGACGTACTCCATGAGTGTCGTCTTGCCGTATCCCGGCGGCGAGATGAGCAACAGCAGACCGGACTGGTCGGTGCGCCGGGCATCGCCGGTCGCGCCGAGTTGCTTGGCGAGGTTGTCGCCGATCAACGGCAGGTAGACCTCGTCGAGCAGCCTGTTGCGCACGAAGGCGCTCATCACCTTCGGCTTGTACTCGCCGAGCCGCAGCCTGTCCCGCTCGGCGGCCACGAGTTCGTTGCGCTGCCGCTGATACGCCCGGAAACCCGGCACCCGGTCACGCCGGAACCGTCCCGTCCTGGCCAGCGTCTCGTCGAGCCGCAGGGTCAGGGACCGGTTGACGATCCGCGGATGCGAGCCGAGCAGACCGTCCACGGTGGCCGAAAGCTCGGCCGAGGAATCGTACCGGGGCAGTTCGGCCAGTTCGATCGCGACGGCCTCCGCCAGTTCGTCGCCCGGCAGGCCCGCTGAGTCCACAAAGGACGTCAGCCAGGCTTCGGCGAGCTGGTGCCGGTCGGCGAGGTCTTCGAGGGCACGGAGGTCCTCGGCGAAGCTCCGGCGGTCGAGCCGGAACTTGTCGAGCAGCGTCCGCGCTCCGCCGCTGGTGACGAATCCCGGCGATGCGTCGGCCAGTTCCTCGAACAGGTACTCGCCGGCGAATTCGAGGTCCAGCGCCAGTCCGGACGACGCGGCGAAAGCGGTCATCGCCTCGGTGAACTCCCGCGCCAGCGAGTCGATCGCCGTGGTGTGCCCGAACGCCTCCCGCACCCGCGCGAGCGACGCGGCACGCGTCGTCCACGCGGACTTCGCCGCCTCTTCGGCACCGAAAGCCCAGAACAGCTGAGCGGCGGCCCTCGCGGCGGGCGGGTAGCGCAGCAGTCCGGCGGCGGACCGCAGGCGCAGCAACGCGGACAGGATCGCGGCGGCGTCGTGATCGTGCACGCCGCGCGCGTAGCCCTCGTCGTAACGGTCCCCCGCGACGCGCCGGACGACCTCGAGCAGCTCGGCGTCCGGCAAATCGGGCTTCTCGAGCAGGATCGACGTGGCCAGGTACTCCGCGCGATAGACCTCGGGCGATTCCGAGACCAGCAGTTGATCCCAGTACGGCCGCGTCGCCTCGAACGATTCGTCCCGCACGGGCGAGCGGTAGTCGGTCCCGGTGATCGCGAACTTCATCCCGCCGTCGTGCGGCACCAGGGTGAGGTCGATGTCCTGCGTGTTGACCGCGAAGGTGTTGCGGCCCAGGCGGATCGTCTCCCCGCCCTCGCCGTACAGGTCGAGCCTGTCGCGCAGCGCGCGGCCGGCTTCCTGACGGGCGGCCTTGACCCGGCCTTCGAGTTCTTCGGCGCGCACCTGGTCACCGAGGTCACGCAGTTCGGCGACGACGCTGCGCAGCTTCGCGACCATGGGGTCGGAGGCGAAGTACGTGTTGATCTCGTCGACCGAACCGAGCGTGCCGACCCGCCTGGTCACACTCGACAGGATCCGGCCCGCCGAATCGACCAGCCGGTCCGCGCGGCGTGCGCGTTCGTCGAGCAACGCTTGTTTGCGCGAGGAGAACGCCTCGTAGACATCCGTGCGCTTCTCGCCGAGCGAAGCCAGGAAGTCGTCGAACTCGCCGAACCGCGATTCGAGGTTTTCCAGCTGCAGCAGCAACCTGCCGAGCTGCTCGTCGCACCGGTCCGGGGTGTCCGCGACCGCGAGCCCGCCGGTGATGGCCTGCGCCAGCAGGGCGAACTCGGCGGCGAACTCCGCCCGGCCCTCGGTCTCCAGCAGTTCCTTGCGCCGCGCCTCGAGCGTGGCCCGGGCCCGGTTGACGCCGCCGATGACCTCACCGACGCGTTCGAGGATCTTCGTCCGCACCACCGCGTCCGCGATCTCCAGCCCGCCGACGACGTCGGTGAGGACTTCGAGCCCGCCGGACTGCTCGTCCAGCTGCTCGGCGACCGGAACCGCCTCGGCGACGGTGGAGATCGCACCCGCGGCGTCGATCAGCCTGTCGACCTCGGCGTGATAGCTCGTGAACGCGTCTTCGCCCTGCAGGAACCGGACGGCCCGCTGCGCGGCTTCGCCGAACTCCGTGTCGAGGTCGGCTATCAACTTGTCGACACGGTCGGTGTCGACGTAGCGCAGTTCCCGCACGGTGACGAGATGTCCTCGCGCGCGGTGCATCTCGGCGAGCCTGCGCACCCACGCGTCGGCCGCGTTCAGCGCCTCGCCGCGCACCTTGCGCACGAGAGAGGCGGTTTCCGCGGCCGCTTCCTCGACGGCTTCGGCCGCCTGCGCGGTGAGCGAGGTGACCGTCTCGAACTCGTCGAGCACCTGCTCAGCGGTGACCCGGACGTCCGAAAGCGGCGATCGCAGATCACCGAGTTCGGCCTCGCCGAGCCAGTGATAGTGGTCGAAAACCCTCGCGCACGCGGCGATCAGCGCCTCGAACACGGCGGCCGACGGCGCCATCTCGCCGACCATCCGGCCGATCGAAAGACAGTCCGAGATCCCGCGGACCAGATCGGCGTTGCCGACCCGCTCCAGCGGCCCCGTCCCGGCAGGCTGCGACGCCGCATAGGTGTCCGACTGGAACGGCGTCCGCCACACCTGCATCGGGTGCACCCGGCTCGGCTCGTCGGACATCGCCCGGAACAGCACCATCGTGCCGTCGTCGAACAGCGAATACCCGTGGCACGGGATCGGGTTCGAGACCTCTTTGCGGATCACGTTGTACGGCAGGAGAAGCGAACGTCCCTCGGCCCTGGCGTGGAAGACGTAGAGCACGTCCTCCCCGTTGGGCGAGCGGATCACGCGCTCGAATTCGAGACCGTCGACAGTGGTGTCGAACGTCTTGCTGACACCCGTGTCGAGGTAGTAACCGCCGGGGAAGATGATCCCGTGGTCCTCGGGCAGCCGCTGGCACGCCTGCCCGATCCCGTCGAGGCGCACCACGTCCCGGGTGCGCGTGTTGTACACCAGGTACCGGTACTCGGTCTCCTTGTACGGCAGCATCCGAAGCAGGATCAGCGGGCCGATCCTGGCGTAGGAGACTTCCGCGTCGGCGAGGCTCTGCAGCGGCTCGTCGACCGGTTCGGAGTAGACGCCCTCGCCGGTCTCGGTGTTGTTCTCGACCTTGATCGTCAGGTTGCCGCCGACGGTCTCGACGAACACCTCGTCCTCGATCGAGATGTGCGGGTGCCGCCCGAGAACGTGCTGCTCACGGCTGGTCTCGACCCACTCGAAGTCGTGCGACGGCGGGAAGACGTGGTCGCGTTCGCCTCGGCTGTCCACATAGGACACCGAGCCGTCGGCGGCGATCGCCCAGCGCAGCACGCGGATGTCCTCGGTCCGCGGACCGATCTGGAACACCGCGAGCAGCTTGCCCTCGACCCGCCGCAGCTGCAGCAGTTTCGCCTGCCGGTAGTAGCGGTACAGCTCGGCGAAGTCGCGGACGAACTGCTCGTCGCGCAGCAGCCCCGGCAGCTCCTCGGCGGGCACGTCGTCGAAGCGGAAGGCTTCTTCGTCGTGGCTGAACCCGTGCAGCGAGAAGACGTCGTCGACCGTCGTTTCGGGTTTGAGCCCGATGAAGACGTTGTAGCCGAACAACATCCGCCCGCCGACCGAAACGACGTCCCGCGGCACGCAGTTGTTCGCGGTGCGGATCCGTTCCGTGCCGATCAGCGCGAGCTGCGCGCTGCCGAAGATCCCGAGCCGCGCGGTGTTGAGCTCGTCCGCGCGTTTCGCCAGTTCGGCGGCCTGTGCGGCGAGCCGGGCGCGGAGCACCTCATAGGTGCCCGCGTCCAGCTGCTCCGTTCCTGCCGCCGGTTCGGTCGTCGTCACTGCTTCGCGGGGGCGAGGGCGGCGACGGACTGGTCGGCGAGGCCGAGCCGCTGCGCCATCGACAGCAGCTCACGCAGCTTGTCGCTGTCCGGGCCGCCCGCCTGCAGCTGCTTGGCCAGGAAGGCCGACAGCGTCAGGTTCTTCACGTCCTCGGTGCTCACCGAGCCGACCAGTTTGGTCAGGTCGTCGGTGAAGCTGCCCGAACCGTCGAGCCACGACTTCCCCAGCGTCTGGACGACGTCCGAGTGCTCGACGAACCCGTCCACGCTCTTGCCGAGCCCGATCGAGCCGATGACCTTCTCGAAGAACATCGTCTCGCCGCCGACGATGTCGATGTCGGCCTTCTCCAGACCGATGCCGAGCACCGTGGCCTGCGCTTCGGCGACCTCGCGCTGCACGTTGAGGGCGGCGAGCCGGATCTCCTTCTCGGCCTCCAGGCGCAGGCGGTACTCCTCGTGCTGGCGGCTGGCGGTGTCGAGGGCGGCCATCGCGGCGGCCTTCTCGGTGAGACCTTCGGCCTCGCCCTTGAGCTTGTCGCGCATGCCGTCGGCGAGCACGATCGCCTTCTCGCGCTCGACGATCGCCTCGGCGCGGCCGACCTTCTCCAGCGCGTCGGCGTCGCGTTCCTTGACCTGCGCCGCGGCCAGGCCGATCGCGGCCTCCTCGGCCTGGATCCCTTCCGCCAGGCGGATCTTCGCGCGGGTGTCCAGTTCGGCGGTCTGCTGGCGCGCCTCGGCCAGCGTCAGTTCCTCGCGGGCCTTGTGCTTCGACGCGGCCTCGGCTGCTTCCGCGGCCTTGATGTCCTTGACGAGGCTTTCCTGCGCCTCCGCCTCGGCCCGGATGATGATGGCCGAGCGCTGACGCTCCGCTTCTTCGACGACGCGGAGCTTCTTGATGTTCTCTTCCTGCTCCGCCACGGTCTTCTCGACCGCGATCCGCTCACGGATCACCTCGGCGATGGACCGCTTCTCGGTCTCGACTTCCTTGTCCTTGGCGATCCGGGACAGCTCGGTCTCGCGTTCGCGGCCGATGACCTCGAGGAGCCTGTCCTTCTCGATGCGCTCGCTCTCGATGGCGATCACGCGCTCACGGTTCTTGCCCGCGACCTCGATCTCACGCTGCTGGTTCTGGTGCTGGATGCCCAGCTGTTCGTCCGTGCGCAGATCGGCGGCCTGCGACTTGAGCCGCTCTTCCGCCTGCACCTTGGCGATCTCGGCCTCTTCGCGCGCCCGCATGGTCTCGACCTCGCGGCGCTGCTTGATCTCGGCGTCGGCCTGCCGTCGCTCCAGTTCGAGGATCGCTTCGCGGGCGTCCACGTTCTGGCGCGTGATCTCTTTTTCCTCGCCGCGGCGGAACTCGTTGGTGCGCACGTGCTCGATCGCGGTCAGCTCGGTGATCTTGCGGATACCCTGCGCGTCGAGGATGTTCGCGGAGTCGAGCTGCGACATCGGCGTCTGCTCGAGGTAGTCGATCGCCGCGTCCTCGAGGCTGTACCCGTTGAGGTCGGTGCCGATGACGCGGATGATCTGGTCGCGGAATTCGTGGCGCTTGGTGTAGAGATCCACGAAGTCGAGCTGCTTCCCGACGGTTTTCAACGCCTCGGAGAACTTGGCGTTGAACAGTTCCTGCAGCGTCGCCTCGTCGCTCGCGCGTTCGGTGCCGATCGCCTGCGCGACCTTGATCACGTCCTCGACGGTCTTGTTGACCCGGACGAAGAACGAGATCCGGATGTCGGCGCGGATGTTGTCCCGGCAGATCAGGCCTTCACGGCCGGTACGGGTGATTTCCATCGCCTTGACCGAAGTGTCCATGATTTCGGCCTTGTGCAGCACCGGAAGGACGATCGCACCGGTGAAGGTGACGTCCACCCGGCGGACCTTCGAGATGATCAGTGCCTTCCCCTGCGGCACCTTCTTGAACAACCTGGTGATCGTGAAGAGCAAGACCAGGAGGATGACAACTATCACGGCGATCAGAACGCCGGCCCCCACGCTGATGGCACCCATAGTGTTCCTTTTCTGCTTTTAGATGTCCAAGGACTCGACCCAGAAGAGCTCGCCTTCGGAGTCGTAGTCATAGAGAACTACGCGGCTCCCCGCCGTCAGGTTGCCTTGACCCGCCTGCCGAACGTCCACAATGGCCGACGATCCGTCGGCGGCGGTGGCTTCGGCCTGGCCGAAGTCGTGGGTGACGGACGAGGTGCGGATGACCGCGGCACGACCGACGAAGTCCCTCCGGCTCGGTTCCTTCGCGGGACCGAACACCCGGCGCAGTGGCACCACGATCACCCTCGTCCCGAGTGTGCCGAGGACGAGCGCGACGGCGACCACGCCGACGCCGAACCCGATCCTCGAAGGTGTCGAAAGCTCCAAGTCATCGAGAAGAACCGTTCCTGCCAGGCTGGCGAACCAGGTGAATGCGATCAGCAAAGAGAGCGAAATGGACAGTGGGACCCCGCCGAAGCCCGCCAGGAGCCCTTCGCCACCGCCGAATTCGACAGAGTCTTCGATGTCGACGGCGCCGAGCAGCGCCAGCAGCCAATAGCCGATCACCACGATCAGCAGGAAGCTGAAGAGCACGGCCGGAAACCCCAAAGCCGCGGTGACGAACCCGCCCATCGCCGTCGTTCCCTCCCCCATTACCCCGGGTCAGGACTATAACCAGCGCGTGACACCGGGCGGGCCGTTTTCGGCTACGAGTGGGTCACGGTGTGCGGAAGCGTGCGCGAGGGTCGTCACCCTCGCCGCAAGTAGTCCTCCAGTGGCGAAGGGGAGCCACTCCCGAGGCCCGGGCGGGTGCGGAGCGTTACGCCGACCGGCCGCCCGGAAGCCATCCGGTTGGACCTGTCGCGCCACCGGAGCGCCCCCTACTCTCCAGTATTGAGAGTGACACAGGACACACCACGGTCTTGGGAGGCTCCATGGGGTGGCACGTTCGCGAGGTGATCGACGGGGATCAGCGCGAACGGCGGATCCGCCACGTCACCCGATGTCTGAGCTGCACGCTCACCTGCGTCCATTGTGGACTTCCGGCCGGATTCGCCCTCCCCGTGGGACATCCCGGACTCGGCGTTGTCGAGCACCTCCCTGGCTCGACAACGCCCGGCCTGCCCGACCTCGCCCTGCTGCACCGGTTCTGCCGGGACAACCTCGCCGCGGAACCCGGTATCGCGCTCAGGCGCGCTTACCTCGGACTGGCGACCGAACTCTTCGAAGCGGGACGGCGGATCCGCCGCCTCCGCAGGCTCGGCGTGCATCCGCCACGGCCGGGACACCTCGAGGCCTACCGAAAACGGTGGCGAGTGGCCAAAATGCGGTACGCCTGCAAGGCGTGCCGGTACTACACCGGCTCTCACTGAGCCGATTCTCCCCCGGAGGACTCGTGCTCGTTCGTCTCATCCTCGGCCTGCTCATCACCGTCGCCGGTCTCGCCTTCGCCGCCCGCCGCGCCGTCTGGCTCGCCAAACTCATCCGATCCGGCCAGCCGGACGAAAAACGGTCGGACGTCATGGCCGTGCGCGCGAAAACGCATCTGGCCGAGGTCTTCGGGCAGCGCAAGCTGCTGAAGTGGTCCGTCCCCGGGCTCGCGCATCTGTTCACGTTCTGGGGCTTCGTGATCCTCGGCTCGGTCTACGTCGAGGCGTACGGCGCCCTGTTCGACCACGACTTCCACATCCCGCTCATCGGGCACTGGGCGGTGCTGGGGTTCCTGCAGGACTTCATCGCTGTCGCGGTCGTCGCCTCGCTCGTGGTCTTCGCGGTCATCCGGATCCGCCAGGCCCCGGAACGCAAGGACCGCGCGTCCCGGTTCTTCGGTTCGCACACCGGCGGCGCCTGGCTGATCCTGTTCATGATCTTCAACGTGATCTGGACGATGTTCCTCTTCCGCGGCGCGTCGGCGGCGGTCGGCGTCTTCCCGTACGAGTCGGGCGCATGGGTCTCCCTCGGCGTCGGCGAACTCCTGGAGCCGCTCGGCCCCTCGGTCACCGAGCCGCTGGAGACGGTCGGGCTGCTGCTGCACATCGGTGTCATGCTGGCGTTCCTGTCGATCGTGCTCTACTCCAAGCACCTGCACATCTTCCTGGCACCGATCAACGTCACCGCCAAACGACTCCCCGACGCGCTCGGCCCGCTGCTGCCGATGGAGTCCGGCGGCAAGCCGATCGACTTCGAGGATCCGGGCGAGGACGACACCTTCGGCCGCGGCAAGATCGAGGACTTCACCTGGAAGGGCATGCTCGACTTCGCCACCTGTACCGAATGCGGCCGCTGCCAGTCGCAGTGCCCGGCGTGGAACACCGGGAAACCGTTGTCCCCCAAACTTTTGATCATGGATCTGCGTGACCACCTTTTTGACAGCGCGCCCTACATCCTGGACGGCAAGGAGCCTCCCCAGGAGCGTCCGCTCGTCGGCAAGAAGGAGGACTTCGGCGTCATCGACCCGGAGGTCCTCTGGTCCTGCACCTCCTGCGGGGCCTGCGTCGAGCAGTGCCCGGTGGACATCGAGCACGTCGACCACATCGTCGACATGCGCCGCTACCAGGTGATGATCGAATCGGCCTTCCCGAGCGAGCTCGGTGTCCTGTTCAAGAACCTCGAGACCAAGGGGAACCCCTGGGGCCAGAACAACTCCGACCGCCTCGCCTGGACCAAGGACCTCGGCTTCGAGGTACCGATCTTCGACGGCGAACTCGCCGACGACGTCGAGTACGTCTACTGGGTCGGCTGCGCGGGCGCGTTCGACGACAACGCCCGCAAGACCGTCCGAGCCACCGCGGAACTGCTGCATCTGGCCGGGGTCGAGTACACGATCCTCGGCACCGACGAGTCCTGTACCGGTGACCCGGCCCGCCGGTCCGGCAACGAGTTCCTCTTCCAGATGCTCGCCCAGCAGACCGTCGAGACGCTGAACGCGGTGTTCGAGGGCCGCGAACCGGGGACGCGCAAGATCGTCACCACCTGCCCGCACTGCCTGAACACGCTCGGCCGCGAGTACCCGCAACTCGACGGGCACTACGAGGTCCTGCACCACACGCAACTGCTGAACCGCCTGGTCCGCGCCAAGAAGCTGACCCCGGTCAAACCGGTCGACGCCGGCCCGGTGACCTATCACGACCCGTGCTACCTCGGCCGCCACAACAAGGTCTACGAGCCGCCGCGTGAACTCGTCGGCGCGACCGGCGCCACGCTCAGCGAGATGCCCCGGCACGCCGACCGCTCGCTCTGCTGCGGCGCCGGGGGCGCGCGGATGTGGATGGAGGAGCAGATCGGCAAGCGCATCAACCTCGAACGCGTCGACGAAGCGCTCGGCACGGACGCCGAAACCATCGTCACCGGCTGCCCGTTCTGCCGCGTGATGCTGAACGACGGCCTCGTGCAGCGGCAAAGCGAGCAGCGTGGCGAGAACGTCACCGTGCGCGACGTCTCCCAGCTACTGCTGGAGACCGTGCGTGAACGAGACCGGACCGCGACCGAGATTTGAGGCACACGAGAGTTGGAAGTTCGGCATACCGAACTCTAGACTCACGGGATGGCGAATCTCCGCAAGACCGTCTGCGCGCTGGCCGCGTCGGCGCTCGCCCTGACCGCGTGCGGCGCGGGCAACGGAACGAGCGGCGGCACGGACGACAAGCGGCCGGTGGTGCTGACCACGTTCACGGTCTTGGCGGACATCGCCGCGAACGTCGCGGGCGACAAGCTCCGGGTCGAATCGATCACCAAACCCGGCGCCGAAATCCACGGTTACGAGCCCACCCCGGACGACATCAAGAAGGCCGCGAAGGCCGATCTGATCCTCGACAACGGGCTGAACCTGGAGGCCTGGTTCGCCCGGTTCGTCTCGGAGAGCGACGCGCCGCACAAGGTGGTCAGCGAGGGTGTCCAGCCCATCGCCATCGGCGAAGACGCGTACCAGGGCAAGCCGAACCCGCACGCGTGGATGTCGCCGAAGAACGTCGGGATCTACGTCGACAACATGGTCAAGGCGTTCAGTGAGGTCTCCTCCGGAGACGCCGCCGTGTTCAAGGCCAACGGTGACGCCTACAAGGCGAAACTGCAGGCGGTCCAGGACGAGATGACCGGCGCGCTGAGCGGGCTGCCGCAGAACGAGCGCGCGCTGGTCACCTGTGAGGGCGCTTTCTCCTACCTGGCGCGCGATACCGGTCTCACCGAGCAGTACATCTGGGCGGTCAACGCCGAACAGCAGGCGACGCCCCAGCAGATCACCCGCGCCATCGGGTTCGTCAAGGAGAACAAGGTCCCCGCGGTGTTCTGCGAGTCGACCGTCTCCGACGCCCCGATGCGCCAGGTCGTCTCCGCGACCGGTGCCGCGTTCGGCGGTGTCCTCTACGTCGATTCCCTGTCCGGTCCCGAAGGCCCGGTGCCGACCTACCTCGACCTCATCCGCCACGACTCGAAGACGATCGTGGCCGCCCTCACCGGAGCGAAGCCGTGAGCGCCGCGATCCGCGTCGAGGACGTCACCGTCCATTACGGCGAGGTCCTGGCCCTCGACGGGGTCGACGTCTCCCTCGAACACGGCCGCGTCTGCGGGCTGATCGGGATGAACGGCTCGGGGAAGTCGACCCTGTTCAAGACGATCATGGGCATGGTCCGGCCGGACTCCGGCACGGTGTCGGTCGACGGCGGCCCGCCCGTCCGCGCGCGCAAGACCGGCGCGATCGGGTACGTGCCGCAGAGCGAGGACGTCGACTGGTCGTTCCCGCTGTCGGTGCGGGACGTCGTGATGATGGGGCGCTACGGACATCTCGGCTTCACCAGGAGGCCGCGGCGCGCCGACCACGAGGCCGTCGAACTGGCGCTGGAGCGGGTCGAACTGACCGAACTCGCCGGACGTCAGATCGGGCAGTTGTCCGGCGGGCAGCGCAAACGCGCGTTCGTCGCGCGCGGGATCGCCCAAGGCGCCCGCGTCCTGCTGCTGGACGAGCCGTTCGCCGGGGTGGACAAGCGGTCCGAAGCCACGATCACGCGGCTGCTCAAGGAACTGGCGGCCGACGGCGCCGCGGTCCTCATCTCCACCCACGACCTGCACGCGCTGCCCGGCCTCGCCGACGAGGCGATCCTGCTGATGCGCAAGGTGCTCGCGCACGGCTCCCCCGGCGAGGTACTCCGGCCGGAAAACCTCGCGCTGGCCTTCGGACTCGATGTCCTGCAACGGGAAGACGAACTCGCGTGAGCCTTTACGACCTGTTCCTCGAACCGCTCTCCTACGACTTCATGGTGCGGGCGCTCGCGTCCACAGTGGTCGCTTCGACGGTCTGCGCGGTGCTTTCCTGCTGGCTGGTGCTGATCGGCTGGTCGCTGATGGGCGACGCCGTTTCGCACGCGGTGCTGCCCGGCGTCGTGCTCGCGTACATCCTCGGTGCCCCGTTCGCGCTGGGCGCCGTCGTCTTCGGTTTCCTCGCCGTGGCCCTGATCGGTGTCGTCCGCGACACCAGCCGCGTCAAGGAGGACGCCGCGATCGGCATCGTGTTCACCACGCTGTTCGCGCTCGGCCTGGTGCTGATTTCGGTGACGCCGAGCCAGACCGACCTGAACCACATCATCTTCGGCAACCTGCTCGGCGTCGACACCTCGGATCTGATCCAGATCGGCGTCCTCGGCGTGATCACGCTCGCCCTGCTGGTGCTCAAACGCCGCGATTTCACCTTGTACGCCTTCGATCCCACGCACGCGCACGCCATCGGCTTCAACCCGCGGCTGCTCGGTGCCGCGCTGCTCGGGCTGCTCGCGCTGACCGCGGTGGTCGCGCTGCAGGTGGTCGGCGTGATCCTGGTGGTGGCGATGCTGATCATCCCCGGCGCGACGGCGTACCTGCTGACCGACCGGTTCGGCCGCATGCTCGTGATCGCGCCGTCGTTCTCGGTGCTCGCCGGGGTGATCGGGCTGTACCTGAGCTACCACCTCGACACCGCGTCCGGCGGGATGATCGTGCTGGTGCAGGGCGCCGGGTTCACGCTCGTGTACCTGTTCGGGCCGCGGCACGGAATCGTCGGGAAACGGCTGGCCAAGCGCAGGCGGGAAGCGGCGCGGGTGGCGTGACGCGTCAGTTCCAGCGGCCGGCGCGCACCCGGGCGACGGCGGCGCCGAGCGCCCGCACGCCCTGGTAGGAACCGGGGTCCATCCCGGCGAGTTCGCGGATCCGCCGGAGCCGGTAGTCGAGGGTCCGCGGGTGGATGTGCAACGCCCCGGCGGTGTTCAGCCGGTTCATGTCGTGCCGGTAGTAGGCGTCGAGCGTGGTCACGAGATCGGGCCCGGCCTCCAGCCGCCGCGCGACCCCGCGCAACCAGTCGTCGACCTGCGGCAACCGGGAGACACCGAGTTCGACGAAGACGTCGGTCATCACGGGCAGCCTGCCCGGCCTGGCCTCGACGGGCGCGACCCGGCTGATCCGCCGGGCGAGCGCGGCGGTGTCCCGCAGCGCCCGGATCCGGCCGGAGGCCGCGCCTGTGGCGCACGGCCGTCCGGTCAGCTCCGCGCACTCCCGGACGAGACCCAGCGCGCGTTCCCGCACCGTTTCGGGGTCCTCACAGGGGAACAGGGCGATCAGTTCACCGGGCTCGGGCCAGGTCATCGGCACCCGCTCGCGTTTCAGCAACGCGCCGATGATCTCCTCGCGCCGTTCCTCCGTCGGCAAGGGACCGCCGGAGAACCGCACGACCGTGATCAGGTACCGGCCGGCGGACCCCAGGCCGAGGCTTTCCGGGAGACCGGGGAGCACCGCCTTGTCGTCGAGCAGTGTCTCGGCGAGTTCCCGCGCTCGTCTGACGAACGGCGTAGCGCGTTGCTGCCCGGCCAGAAAACCCCGGAGATAGGCGTTCTGCCCGGCGAGACCGTTGCCGGGCAGCCAGCCGATCATCTCGGTCACGTGGGCGACCTCGTGCAGGCCCGCCGCCTCGTGGATCTCCCGCAGGGTGAGCACGTCGTGCAGGTCGAGCACGCGCCGTCCGGAAGCCGTGGAAACGCCCTGAGCGCCGCGTTGCTCGCCAAAGGCGGCCAGTACCGCCAGATCCTCGCCGGTGAAAGGCGCGCCGTCGGCGGCGAGTTCGACCTCCCGGCGCCTGAGCAGGACGGCGAAGTCCAGCATCGAGGCGCGGGCCCCGTCCATCCGTGCCGCCGCCCGGAAATCGGGCACCTCGCTCAGGTAGACGTCGACGGCCCGCCGCGCGTTGTGGTCCACGCGGTCCCACAGCAGTTTGTAGAGACCTTCCATGTCCCCTCCCCCGCCTTGTCGCTGGGAAGGCTACGGACGACGACTGGACGTTTTCTGGACCGCCCGGACGGGGTAGCGGCGGGACCCGCGCCGGGCGCAGGTCCGTGAAGGACTCCTTGAGGGCCCCTGGGTCCCTCAAAGTTCCCCTCACCCTGACGGCGCTGAGCGTCTCCAATGCCGCATTGGGGGCAGCAGCTCTCGCGAGGCGTGGGGGCGACCGGCGCCTGCGGTAACCGGACAATCACCCCGCGCTCTGTGTCACTCACGACATCGGCCTGACCGCACGATTAGGTTAGGCTCCCCTCATGTCTACGGAAGACGCGCTGCTCACCGGCCATGACCTGGTGCTCGCGCACCATGAGCGGGCCGTGGTGGACGGCGTGTCCCTGTCGCTGCGCGCCGGGACGGTGACCGCGCTGGTCGGGCCGAACGGCTCCGGCAAGTCGACGCTCCTGCGTTCGCTGGCGCGGCTGCACAAGCCCCGCGAGGGCACCGTCCAGCTGGGCGACCGCACCGTCTGGGGCGGGAACGCGTTGTCCGGCAAGGAATTCGCCCGCCAGGTCACGTTGCTGACCCAGCACCGGCCCACCCCCAGCGGGGTCTCCGTGCGCGACGTCGTCTCCTACGGCCGCTACCCGTACCGCTCGGGTTGGCGCGGGGTCGACACCGACGGCGCCACCGCGATCCGCCGCGCGATGGAACTGACCGGCGTGACGCCGATGGCCGAACGCGGGGTCGACGAACTCTCCGGCGGCGAGCTCCAGCGTGTCTGGCTCGCGTCCTGCCTCGCGCAGCAGACGTCGGTGCTGCTGCTCGACGAGCCCACCAACCATCTCGACCTGCGCTACCAGGTCGAGATCCTCGACGTCGTCCGCGATCTGGCCAACGAAGGCGTCGCGGTCGGTGTGGTGCTGCACGATCTCGACCACGCGGCGATCATCGCCGACGAGGTCGTGCTGCTGAGCGAGGGAACCATCGTGGCCACGGGTGACATCGGGCAGGTGCTCTCCACCGAGCACCTTTCCCAGGCCTACGGCGTCACCGTCCACGTCGCGAACGACCCGGTGACGGGCGCGATCCACTGCAGGCCACTCGGGCGGCATTCGCCCAGGCCCGCCTGAGAAAACCAGGAAGAACCATGCGTTTGCTGACCCCTGCCGTCCTCGTCGCGACGGCGGCGTTGCTGCTGTCCGCCTGCGGCACCACCGAGACCCCCACGGCCGCGCCGAGTGAGTCCGCCGCCGCGACCGGGCCGGTCACGGTGACTGACGCGCGCGGCAAGGCCGTCACCCTCAAGGCCCCCGCCAAGCGCGTCGTCGCGCTCGAGTGGGGCGAGGCCGAGATGGTCGCTTCGCTCGGTGTCATGCCGGTCGGCGCGGCGGACGTCGCGGGCTACAACGTCTGGGACAAGGCCGTTCCGCTGACCGCCGAGGTCAAGGACGTCGGCAAGCGCAACGAGCCCAGCGTCGACGCGATCGTCGGGCTGAACCCCGACGTCGTCATCATCGCCGAGGAGCGCGACTCGCCCCTGGTGCCGCAGATCGAGAAGTACGTCCCGGTCGTGGTCACCAAGACCAGTGACGCGAGCCGGAACTTCGACCGCCTGCGCGAGGACTTCAAGCTGATCGCCAAGACGGTCGGCAAGGAGGCCGAGGCGGACAAGCAACTGTCCGAAATGGACGCGAAGCTCGCCGAGGGCAAGAAGGCCGTCGAGGCCAAGGGCGCCGCGGGCACCCCGTTCCTGATGGCCGACGCCTACCTCGAAGGCAGCACCGTCAGCATCCGCCCGTTCGGCAAGGGTTCGCTGGTCTCCGACACCGCCGAGGCCGTCGGCGCGAAGAACGTCTGGACCGGCCAGGTCGACCCGCAGTGGGGTCTCGGCCAGACCGACGTCGAGGGCCTGACCGCGATCACCGACCCGAAGACCATGCTGTTCTACAGCGCGTCCGAAGAGGACGTCTTCACCACCGGGCTCGCGCAGAACGCCGTCTACCAGCGGCTGCCGTTCGTGGTGTCGAAGAAGATCCACAAACTGGAGTCCGGAACGTGGACCTTCGGCGGCCCGAAGTCGATCATCTTCACCGCCGACCAGATCGTGAAGGCTCTCACCGCCTGATGCTCAAAGAAGTCCGAGGTACTTCTTCCCGCCGAGGGCTCAGGAAAACCGCACGTGCGCCGCAAGCCATTCGCACGGTGGTGGTGTCGGCGGGGCTGGTCGCGCTGATCGTCGTTCTCGCCGGCATCCACCTGACCCAGGGCACCTCGACGTCCGGCCCGCTGGACGTGGTGAAGGCGATCTTCGGCCACGGTGACGCGCAAACCCTCGCGGTACTGGAGGGTTCGCGTGTTCCCCGGCTGCTCGCCGCGCTGCTGCTCGGCGTCGCACTCGGTGTCGCGGGCGCGGGAATGCAGTCCGTGGCGCGGAACCCGCTCGCCTCACCC
The DNA here is from genome assembly GCF_002849735.1 of Amycolatopsis sp. BJA-103. Classification (GTDB taxonomy): domain Bacteria; phylum Actinomycetota; class Actinomycetes; order Mycobacteriales; family Pseudonocardiaceae; genus Amycolatopsis. Next base: position 9,116,987 of record NZ_CP017780.1, on the reverse strand, counting down.
GACACGCTCGCGGTCAACGCGGGCGCGCATTTCGCCGTGGTGGCCATTTCCGCGTTCGGTCTCTCGCTGCCGCTCGTGCCGGTCGGCGGGGCGGCGTTCGCGGGCGGGCTCGCCGCGGCCGTCATCGTGCTCGGCCTGGCGGGCGGCGGTTCGGCCAGTCCGCGGCTGGTGCTCGTCGGCTCGGCGGTACTGCTGGCGCTGCAGTCGGTGACCATCCTGCTGCTGCTCCTGTTCGAGCAGGAGACCTCGGGCCTGTTCGCCTGGGGCAGCGGATCCCTGACGGTGTCCGACCTTCGGGCGACCGGCCAGATGACGCCGATCGTGGTGATCGCCGTCGTGGCGCTGATCGCGATGGGCCGCAAACTCGACGTCCTCGCCCTCGGCGACGACAACGCGACCGTGCTCGGCCTGCGGGTCCGCCGGACGCGGATCGGCGCGATCGTGCTGACCGTCGCGCTGACCGCGGCGGCGGTGACCGTCGCCGGACCGGTCGGGTTCGTCGGGCTGAGCGCGCCGGTGATCACGAAGCTGCTGCTGCCGATCGCTAAACATCGTGTGCTGCTGCCGGTGTCCGGGCTGGTCGGCGTGGTGACGGTGCTCGGCGCCGACGTCGTCCTGCGGGCGATCATGGGCTCGGCCGCCGCCGTGCGGGTGCCGACCGGGGTGGTGACCACGATCATCGGCGCCGTCGTGATGGTGTGGCTGGCCCGGCGCGGCCGGGGCAGTGGTTCGCGCCGTCCGGCTCCGGCGGGACGCGTCGGGGTCGCCGGCTCGACCCGGCGGCTCGTGCTGATCTCCGCCGTGCTGGTCGCACTGCTCGCCGTGATCCCCGTGGCGGGCATGATGTTCGGCGACCGGGTGGTGCTGCTCGGCGACCTGATGAACTGGGTCACCGGCAACACCGGGACCGCGCTCACCTTCGTGCTGGACCAACGGCTTCCGCGCGTCCTCGCCGCACTGCTCGCCGGTGCCGCGCTGGCGGTGTCCGGCTGCGGGATCCAGTCGGTCAGCCGCAACCCGCTCGCCGAACCCGGACTGCTCGGCATCACCGCGGGCGCCGGGCTCGGCGCGATCACGCTGATCACCGTCGTCCCGGTGGCGGGCGCCTGGGCGATCGCGGGTGCCGCGGGCGCCGGTGCCACCGTGGTGTTCCTGCTGGTCTACGGGCTGGCCTGGCGGTCGGGGCTGGATTCGGACCGGCTGGTGATCATCGGCATCGCGGTCTGGTCGGCCGGGATGGCGCTGATCACGCTGCTGATCGTGGTCTCCGACCCGTGGAACTCGGCCAAGGCGCTGACCTGGCTTTCCGGGTCGACCTACGGCCGCACGCTGGAGCAGGTCGCGCCGGTGGCGCTGGCCCTGATCGCGCTGACTCCGCTGCTGTGGCTCAAGCACCGCGAACTGGACCTGCACGCCCTCGACGAGGACACGCCTCGGGTGCTCGGGATGCGCATCGAGCGGTCGCGGCTGGTGATCCTGGGGGCGTCCGGGATCCTGGCGGCCACCGCGGTGTCCGCGATCGGCGTGGTCGTCTTCGTCGGGCTGGTCGCGCCGCATCTGGCGCGGTCGCTGGTCGGCGGGCGGCACGGCCGGATCGTCCCGGTGGCGGCGGCGCTCGGGGCGCTGCTGGTGAGCGTCGCGGACACCCTCGGGCGGACGGTCATCGCACCCGCCCAGATCCCCGCCGGTCTGGTCATCGCGATGGTCGGGACGCCGTACTTCATCCTGGTGCTCTGGCGGACCCGGCCCTGACGAGAGCTGAAGGGGCCCTTCACCGCATCGCATGCGGTGAAGGGCCCCTTCGTCGCGTCTTATGCGGGGAAAGGCCCCTTCAGCTCCGGCTACAGGGTCTTTTCGAGGCGGCTCGCGAGGAGCTTGGTGAAGCGGGCCGGGTCGCCCAGTTCCCCGCCCTCGGCGAGCAAAGCCATGCCGTAGAGCAGTTCCGCGGTCTCCGCGAGCCCTTCGGACTCACCGTTCTCGGTGAACGACGACCGCAGCCCGGCGACCAGCGGGTGGCCCGGATTGAGTTCCAGGATCCGCTTGATCTGCGGCATTTCCTGGCCCATCGCGCGGTACATCTTCTCCAGCGTCGGGGTGACGTCGTTCGTGTCGCCGACGATGCAGGCGGGCGACGTCGTCAGCCGCGTCGAGAGCCGGACTTCCTTGACCTGCTCCGCGAGCGAAGTCGTCAGCCAGGTCAGCAGCCCGGAGAACTCTTCCTTCTGCTCGTCGCTGGTCTCGTCGAGTTCGACCTCGCCCTTGGCGACCGACTGGAACTGCTTCTCCTCGAAGCCGGGCACCGCGTCGACCCACATCTCGTCGATCGGGTCGGTGAGCACGAGCACCTCGTACCCCTTGGCCTGGAAGGCTTCCAGATGCGGGGAGTTCTCGATGCTCTGGCGGGACTCGCCGGTCAGGTAGTAGATGTGCTCCTGGCCGTCCTTCATCCGCTCGACGTACTCGCGCAGCGAAGTGAGCTTCTCCGGGTCATTCGTCGAAGCGAACGAGCAGATGTCGAGGATCGCGGTGCGGTTCTCGTGGTCGTCCAGCAGGCCTTCCTTGACGGCGCGGCCGAACTCCTTCCAGAACGTCTCGTACTTGTACGGGTTCTCGTCGGCCATCAAGGTCTTGACCGTCGAGAGGACCTTCTTGACCAGGCGACGGCGGATCAGCTGGATCTGCCGGTCCTGCTGCAGGATCTCGCGCGAGACGTTGAGCGAGAGATCCTGCGCGTCGACGACACCCTTCACGAAGCGCAGGTACTCCGGCATCAGCGCTTCGCAGTCGTCCATGATGAAGACGCGCTTCACGTACAGCTGGACGCCGCGTTTGCGCTCCCGCATGAACAGGTCGAGCGGCGCGTGCCCCGGCAGGAACAGCAGCGCCTGGTACTCGAAGGTGCCCTCGGCCTGGAGCCGGATCGTCTCCAGCGGGTCGTTCCAGTCGTGCGCGACGTGCTTGTAGAACTCGTTGTACTCGTCTTCGGTGACGTCGCTGGAGGAGCGTGCCCACAGCGCCTTCATCGAGTTGACCGTGACGACCTCTTCGCCCTCGGTCATCCGGATGGGCCAGGTGATGAAGTCCGAGTACTTCTTGACGATCTGCTTGATCTTCGTGGCCGAGGTGTAGTCGAAGAGCTGGTCTTCGGTGTCCTCGGGCTTGAGGTGCAGGACGACCGACGTGCCCTGCGGCAGGTCCGGGACCGTCTCGATGGTGTACGTGCCCTCGCCCTCGGACTCCCATCGGACGCCCTCGTCCGATCCCGCGTGGCGCGTCAGCAGAGTGACCTTGTCGGCCACCATGAAGCTGGCGTAGAACCCGATGCCGAATTGACCGATCAGGTCCTGCGAGGCCGCGGAATCCTTGGTTTCCTTCAGCTTCTTCAGGAATTCGGCGGTGCCGGATTTCGCGATCGTGCCGATCAACGCGACGACGTCGTCCCGGCTCATCCCGATTCCGTTGTCCCGCACGGTGAGGGTGCGGTTTTCGGAATCGGTGTCGATCTCGATGTGGAGATCGTCGGTATCCGCCTGGAGTTCCTTGTCACGGAACGCTTCGAGGCGGAGTTTGTCCAGTGCGTCGGAGGCGTTGGACACCAGTTCGCGAAGGAAGGTGTCCTTGTTCGAGTAGATCGAGTGGATCATCAGCTGAAGCAGCTGACGTGCCTCCGACTGGAACTCGAGTGTTTCGGCAGAGGTGGTCACGCGGCGATATTACCGAGCGCGGAATCGGCTCAAGCCAGCCTCTGCCCGCCCACCTTCACCAGGCCGTCGCCGGTGGCCTGTTCGATCGTCGTGACGGCGGAGCGGCCGTCGGCGTCGACCGTGGCGATCACGTTGCCGAAATGCGGACCGGACACCTTGTCCCAGGTCAGCGGATCCGGTCCGACACCGCCCCGGCGTGCCCAGCCGCGCGCGATCGCCGCCACCCGCCTCGACCAGGTGGCGGCGAAGGCCAGCCGGAGCGGCCGCGGCATCGCGTTGTGCACAGGGGAGCAGGTGAGCTGGTAGACGGTCGAAGTCACCGGTTCGGGGTACCGCGCTTCGGCGATGTACGCGTGGTGGACGTCGCCGGAGAGCACCGCGATGGTCGCGGGCGGATCTTCCTTCCGCCCCTCGCGGGCGATCATCGCGGAAAGCCGCTCGAACGACGCTCGGAACGCCGCCCAGTGTTCGAGGTCGGCGGCCTGCCGGATCTTCTCCGCGAGCCTGCCGCGCCACCCGGGGCGGTTGCAGGCGCGCTCGTTGAGGGATTGCAGGTGGGAGATGACCGGCGGCAGCAGCCACGGCAGCGAAGATCCGATGAGCAGGTGGTCACAGGCCTCGGCGGCGTTCTCCTCGATCCAGTCGAACTCGTCGTCGTCGACCATCGACCGGGCGCCGCCCGCCAGGATCCGGCCCGCGCGGCTGTCGATGACCAGCAGCCGCACGCCGCCGAAGTCGCGGCGGTAACTCCAGCGCGCACCCTTGGTGCCGTCGCGTTCGTTGTCGGCCTCGTCGGCGAACGCGACGAGCAGCTCGGCGTTGTCGCCGCCGGAGGTGATCGCCTTCTGGAAGGTCTCGTCCTCGGCGAGTTCGGCGGGGCCGAGGTTCCCGAGGTGCTGGTAGACCCAGTAGGTCATGATCGCGCCGCGCAGGCGCTCCTTCCACCACGGCTGCGCGCGCATCTGCCGCTGCCAGGTGTACGAGGTGTTCCAGTCGTCGCGGACGTCGTGGTCGTCGAAGATCATCGACGTCGGCACGGTGGAGAGCAGCCAGCGGATCGCCGGTTCGCCCCACGCCTCGAAGTAGAGGTGGGTGTACTCCTCGAAGTCCATCACCTCGGTGCCCGGCGGTTTCGAGGTGTCCCGGCGCTGCTTGAGCCACTCCTGCGTTTCGTCGGTGGTCTCGTCGGCGTAGACCTGGTCGCCGAGCATCAGCAGTGCCTGCGGCCACTCGGTTTCCTCGCCGTCCGCCATCCGGCGGGCGTACGCGGCCAGCGCGTCCGGGCCGTAGACGTCGCCGTCGTGCGGTTTGCGGCAGGAACCGAACACGAGCCGGACCCGGGACTCGTTCTCCGGCAGCGTCCGGATGACGCTGGGCGGGAACTCCGATCCCTGCTCCGGCCACACCTTCTCGCCGTCCACGCGGACTTCGTATTCGGTGCGGGTGCCGGGTTCGAGCCCGGTCAGCACCAGCAGGGCGTAGTGGTGACCGCGGATCTCGAACGTCCTCGCGGTGGCGCCGAGGACTTCGACCTCACTCGCGGTGTCGGTCTCGACCCACACCGTCGCCGATGTCTCGTCGACGTGTCTCAGCAGGGGACCCAGGAGCAAGCTCATTCCTGAAACGGTGCCACAGCCGGGCCAAGATCGTCCGCTGAGCGTCAGCCGTGCTGGTCGGGGGTGAGCTCCTCGCCGAACCGGTAGACGCCGAGGCAGTAGGAGAACCCGGACTCGCTCAGCGGATCCAGGCCTTCCCTGCGGCAGTGGTCGAGGAAGCCCTCGGCCTGCCGCCACTGTTCACCGTCGAACCAGAACACGCCACCGGCGTAGAGGATCGTCGCTCCCGTCTCCGCGTCGACGAGGTTCAGGGACTCGTAGTTCTCGGGACGATTCCGCACCAGCCTGACGAGGTCTTCGGGGACACCGCCATAGAGCGCCTCCTGCACCGAGTAGTCCTCCTCGGCAAACAGGTTCAAGTCCGACTCGTGGTCGAAGGTCAGCAACAGCGCACGCTGGTCCGGTGTGAAGTACCAGACGGCCGACTGTCCGCCACCGTCGTTCCAGGCGAACCGCTCCGCACCGTCCACCTCGACAGGCGTGATCTCGGTGATCGCGTCGATCATCGCGGCACGTCGCCGCACCTCTTGGAGGGGTGTCGCCGCGAGGGCGGCCCAAATCTTGTCGCTCACGGGCGCAGATTACCGACTGAACCGGTTCGGCCCGCCGTCCGTGTAACCGGATGAAGGCTGCCCCCTTGGAAGGAACCTGCGTTGTCGGTTTTCACGCCTCCCGCCCTGGTGGGTCTGCCGGGCGACCGGACGACCGCTCGCGAAATCGCGTCCAGCGCGGTGACCACCCTCTCCGCGGTCCTCGTGCTGTTCGCCCTGCTCGCGCCGAACGACCTCGACAGGCTGACGCCGGAGGCGTTCGTGCGGCTGCCGGTCGAGGCGCTGCTCGGGGTGGCGGTCGTGCTCATGCTGCGCGACGGGGCCCGGCGGACCGTCGCGGTGTCCGCCGGCGCGGTCCTCGGCCTGCTGACCGTCGTCAAGGCCATCGACATCGGGTTCGGGCTCGCGCTGGACCGGCGGTTCAACCCGGTGTTCGACTGGGGTGTGCTCGGCAACGGCGTCGACCTGCTCGGCACGTCGATCGGCCGGACGGGCGCGATCGCGTCCTTCGCCGGGCTGACCCTGCTGGCCGTGGCCGTGATCGTGCTGATGGCGCTGGCGACGCTGCGGCTGAGCCGGGTGGTGGCCGGACGCCGCACCGCGTCGACCCGGGTGGTCGCCGTGCTCGGCGTGGCCTGGATCGGGTGCGCGCTGTTCGGCGCGCAGCTCGCGCCAGGGCAGCCGCTCGCGTCGCGCAGCGCGGTCGCGTTCGCCTACGACGACCTCCGCCAGGTGCGGGCAGGCATCCGAGACCGGGAGTCCTTCGCCGAAGAAGTCGCCGTCGACGCCTTTCGCGACACTCCACCGTCCGGGCTGCTGAACGCGTTGCGGGGCAAGGACGTCCTGTTCACCTTCATCGAGAGCTACGGGCGGGTGGCCGTCCAGGATTCCGACATCGCGCCCAAGGTCGACGCGGTCCTCGACGCCGGGACAGCGCGGCTGAAGAACGCCGGATACGGCTCGCGCAGCGCGTTCCTGACGTCGCCGACGACGAGCGCGGGAAGCTGGCTGGCGCACTCCACGTTCCAGTCCGGGGTCTGGGTGGACAGTCAGCACCGCTACGACGACTTCGTGAAGACCGACCGGTTCACCCTCGGCGGCGCGTTCAAGCGGGCGGGCTGGGAAACCGTCGGCGTCGTCCCGGCGCACACCGAGGACTGGCCCGAGGGCAAGGTCTACGGCTACGACCGCTACTACGACTCACGCGGCATCGGCTACCACGGCCCGCCGTTCTCCTACGCCACGATGCCGGACCAGTTCACGCTTTCGGCCTTCCAGCGCGCCGAACGCGCGAAGGCAGGCCACCCGCCGCTGATGGCGGAGATCGACCTCGTCACCAGTCACTGGCCGTGGACCCCGCTCCCCCGCATGGTCGGCTGGGACGCCGTCGGCGACGGCTCGATCTACCAACCCATGCCCTCACAAGGGAAAACGCCCGACGAGGTGTTCACCGACCCGGCCAAGGTGCGCGGCGCGTACGGCGACTCGATCGTCTATTCGCTGAACTCGCTCATCTCGTACGTGGAGACGTACGGCGACGACGATCTCGTCCTGGTGTTCCTGGGCGACCACCAGCCGAACCCGATCGTCGCGGGCGAGGGCGCGGATCGCGACGTCCCGATCACCGTCGTCACGCGGGACAAGGCCGTCCTCGGTAAGATCGTCGGCTGGAACTGGCAGGAAGGCCTGAACCCGGACCGGAACGCGACCGTCTGGCCGATGCACACGTTCCGGGACCGGTTCCTGACGACTTTCGCGCGCTAGCCGACGGCGTCGCGGTACCGATCGGCCAAGGTACGCAAGCAGTCGACCAATTGCGGCGGTCCTTCGACGGTGAAGGGATACCCGAGGAGTCCTAAATGGACGGCCAGGGTCTCGATGCTGTCGGCGCCGGTGTGCAGCACGCACGTCTTCGCGTCGACGGCCTCCACCGTGCCGACGGCCGGGTTGATCCGCGCGGTCACCTCGTCGGCGGGCGCGTGCACGGTGACGTCGGCCCGATGGCGCCAAGCGGCGGACGAGACGCCGCGGCGCACCCGGTCCGTGACGTCCTCGGGCAGGTCGCGCGGGGTGAACCGGGGTCCGATCGGGACGCGCGGGGTCAGCCTGTCGACGCGGTAGGTGCGCCAGTCGCCGCGGTCGAGGTCCCAGGCGACGAGGTACCAGCGGCGTCCCCAGTTGACCAGGCGGTACGGCTCGACCTTGCGGGCGGTCTCCGAGCCGTCGTGGGCCCGGTAGCCGAAACGCAGCTGCTCGTGGTCGCGGCAGGCGGCCGTCAGCACGGTGAGCGTCTTCGCCTCGACCCTCGGGCCGGGCTCGTCCCTGGGCACGGGGATCGTGTACGCCTGCAGCGCGTTGACGCGGCGCCTCAGCCGCGAAGGGAGCACCTGCTCCAGTTTCGCGAGCGCGCGCAGCGACGTCTCCTCGACGCCCGCGATGGTGCCGCCTGCCGCCGTGCGGAGTCCTATCGCGACGGCGACGGCCTCCTCGTCGTCCAGCAGCAGCGGCGGCAGTTCGGCGCCCGCGCCGAGCCGGTAGCCGCCGACGGAACCGCGGGTCGCGTTCACCGGGTAGCCGAGCCCGCGCAGCCGCTCGACGTCGTTGCGGATCGTCCGGGAGCTCACTTCGAGGCGTTCTGCCAGTTCAGTGCCGGTCCAGTCACGGGGTGTTTGCAAGAGGGAGAGCAAACGGAGCAGTCGAGCAGAAGTGTCCAACATATTTTCAGGTTGCCCTCCTATTAGGAACGGAATGTTCCTAATAGGAGCTTACCTTGGTCTCATGAACGAGAACACCGAGATCAGACCCTTCCGCATCGACGTCCCGCAGTCCGAATTGGACGATCTGGCCGACCGCCTCGCGCGGGTCCGGTGGGCGAACGAACTGCCCGCCGATCAGGTCACCGACGGGGTGCAGCGTGGACCGGTCACGCCGGGCTGGGAGTACGGCGTGACCCTCGACTACGTACAGCGCCTGGTCGCCTACTGGCGTGACGGCTACGACTGGCGGAAGTGGGAAGCGAAGCTCAACGAGTACCCGCAGTTCACCACCGAGATCGACGGGCAGAACGTCCACTTCCTGCACGTCCGCTCGCCGGAGCCCGACGCGACGCCGCTGATCCTGACGCACGGCTGGCCGAACTCGGTCTTCGAATACCTCGACCTGATCGACCGGCTGACGGACCCGCGGTCGCACGACGGCGATCCGGCCGACGCGTTCCACGTGGTCATCCCGTCCCTGCCCGGGTTCGGTTTCTCGGGCGCCACCCGGGAGAAGGGCTGGAACCGGTACCGCACCGCCCGCGCCTGGGCCGAGCTGATGCGGCGGCTGGGCTACGAGCGTTACGGCACCCACGGGAACGACGCCGGTTCCTTCGTCGCCCCCGAGGTCGGCCGCGTCGACGCCGAGCACGTCGTCGGGGTGCACGTCACGCAGTTGTTCTCCTTCCCCAGTGGTGACCCCGCGGAGTTCGAGGGCATGACGGAGAAGGAACTGGAGTACATGCAGTTCCTCCAGACCTTCAACGACGACATGTCCGGCTACGCGAAGCTGCAGGAGAGCGCGCCGCAGAACCTCGCGCACGCGCTCGCCGACTCGCCGACCGGGCAGCTGGCCTGGAGCGCGCAACTGCTGTCGGGGACGAGCGACGACCACGTGCTCACCAACGCCACGCTGTACTGGCTGACGAACACGGCGGCCTCGGCGGCGCGGTTCTACTACGAGGACAAGCACACCGAGCACCCGAGTGAGCCGACGACCGCGCCGACCGGGCTGGCGAGTTTCGCCTACGACTTCCGGCCGCTGCGGCGCTTCGCCGACCGCGACCACACGAACATCGTTTCGTGGCAGGAATTCGACCGCGGCGGCCACTGGGCGACCCAGGACGCGCCGGACCTGTTGCTCGGGGACATCCGGGCGTTCTTCCGCAAGCTGGCGTAGCGGCTCGTGAGTGGTAAGGGCGGTTCTGGCGGACCCGCGTTTGCCTGCCCACCGGATCCCGATGCCATGTTCTGGTTGCCGATGTGGGCGAGCGGGGAGGATTTGGGACGTTGAACGTCCGGAATCTTCCCCGCTCGACGGGTACGCGGAGTGGTCTGGGCTTGATCAAGAGAACCGGAACACACCTCGACGATGAAGGATTTGGGACACTCGACGTCCCGATTCCTTCACGCTCGACCGTGCCGCCGCTGCCACTTAGCATGTGCACTGGTCAGGTGTGGGTAGGCAAATACCGGTTCGTTCTAACCGTCCTTACCACTCACGAGACCCGTCAGGCTCCGGCACCGTCCAGCACCGCCAGCGTCGCGGATCTGGCCGTCCGACGAGAGCCGGCCGCACCCTGACTGTCCACAAAGGACATCTTTGGGTGAGCAAGTGTCCGATTGGTGCCTATTTGCACGCTTTGTAGGCGGGGTCGTGAGTGGTAATGCGCGTTCTAACCCTCTTTAACACTCACGACTCCCCTCAAAACCGCACATCCAGCCATCAACCGGACATTCAGCCGTCAGAGAGTGCCCTCGTGGACACTTAAGGAACGATTGGCGCCCGCTGGCCGGTCCAGAACTGTGCCGCGAAGGCCACCTCTCAGCCTTGAAGCCAGCGAAGGGGTCCTTCATCGCAGAGGCTCGGTCACCCCACCTTTGACTTACCCCTCAATAGCCGTCCTTACCACTCACGAGGTTCGTCAGGCTCCGGCACCGTCCAGCACCGCCAGCTGCGACGCGCTCAGCTCCAGAGTGAAGGCCGGCCGGATCGCCTCGTAGTGTTCCCAGGTCCGCGGTCCGATCAGGGGCAGCACTCGCGGCGACGTCTGACGCAGCAGCCACGCCAGCGCGACCTGGTTCCCGGTCGCCCCGGTCTCCGCCGCCACCGCCTCGATCGCGGCCATCCGCGCTTCGCCGTCCGGCCCGGCGTAGGACTGCCACACGGGGTGCGCGAGCCGTCGCGCGGAGTCGTCGTAGATCCCGCGCAGGATCGACGAGTACGCGGCGAGCGCGATGTCTTCGTTGTCCCGCAGGAAATCGAGCATGTCCCCGGTGGCGAGGGACGCCGAATCGGCCACCGGCCGCAGATACGAATGCTGCAGCTGGACGGCCACCGGCGACGCCCGGCCGTTCCGTTCCGCGAGCGCGCGGATCCGTTCCAGCCGCCAGGAGCGGACGTTGCTCCAGCCGATGTGCCGCACCTTCCCCGCGCGGACGATCTCGTCGAGCGCGGCCAGCGTCTCCTCCAGCGGCGTCGCCCGGTCGTCGACGTGGATGTAGTACAGGTCGATGTGGTCGGTCCCGAGCCGCCGCAGGCTTTCGTCGACGCCGCGCCGGATCACGTCGCCGCCCGCGCCCTCGAAATGCCGTCCGATGTAGTCCCAGTCCGCGCTGCCGTCTTCGTGGTACCCCTTGCGCGCGCTGTCGGCGTCGGCGACCCCGGCCGACACCTTCGTCGCGAGGAAGACCTTGTCCCGCCTGCCTTTCAGCAGTTTCCCGAGCAATTCCTCGCTCTCCCCGCCCGCCGCGCCGGGCACCCACCACGAGTAGCAGTTCGCGGTGTCGAGGAAGTCGCCGCCGTCGTCGAGGTACGCGTCCAGGATCCGTGCCGAGGTCCGCTCGTCGGTGGCGGTGCCCATCGTCATGCACCCGAGCGAGACCTGGCTGACTTTCCGGCCCGTCCGGCCGAGCTCCACCTTTTCCATGGTCTAGACCTTACGAAAAGATCGGTCCGGGACTACAGTCCATTGACATGACGAAATCCCAGACCAATCTGGCTTGGGACGTGCTCCTCGACCTCTCCGGACCGGGTCCCCGGCACGAGCGGCTCACCCGGGCACTCCGCACGGTGATCCGCGAAGGCGCGCTCGGCTCCGGCGCCGCGCTGCCGCCCAGCCGCACCCTCGCCGCGGATCTGGGCTTCTCCCGCTGGGTGATCACGCAGGCGTACGAGCAGCTGATCGCGGAGGGCTACCTCGCCGCGCGCACCGGCTCGGCCACCGTCGTGCGCTGGGTGGCGCCGGGTACAGAGCCCGCGAAACCCCTTCACCGCCGGGCCGCGCCGCCGGAGATCGACCTCGCGCCCGGTCTGCCCGATCTCCGCCATTTCCCCCGGCAGCGCTGGGTGGAGGCGGTCCGCGAAGTGCTCTCGAACATGCCGCACGGCGAGTTCGGCTACCCCGTCCCGGGTGGACATCCGCATCTCCGCGCGGTGCTGGCCGACTACCTCCGCCGCTGCCGGGGCGCCGTCGTCGACGACGTGCGGATCTCGTCCGGTGTCACCGACGGGTTCGGCCGCGTGTGCCGCGCGCTGCTCGCGGCCGGGATCACCCGTGTCGCGGCCGAGGAGCCCGGCTGGCTGACGCTCCGCCACGTCGCTACGAGGGCCGGTCTTGCAGTCGTCGGAGTCCCTGTCGACGAAGACGGCCTCCGCGTCGACGAGATCCCGCCCGGCGTGCGGGCCGTCCTCGTGACCCCGGCGCACCAGTTCCCCACCGGCACCGTCCTGTCCCCCGCCCGCCGCGCCGGGCTGCTGAACTGGGCGCGCGACGTCGACGGGCTCATCGTCGAGGACGACTACGACGCCGAGTTCCGCTACGACCGGCGCCCGGTCGGAACGGTGCAGGGCATGGACCCGGCGAGGGTCGCGCTGCTGGGGTCGGTCAGCAAGACGCTCAGTCCCGCGCTCGGTCTCGGCTGGTACGCCCTGCCTCCACAGTGGACAGAGCTGGTCGAACCCTCGCCGTCCCCGCCCGCGCTGGACCAGCTCGCGTTCGCGGCCTTCCTCGAACGCGGCTCGTACGACCGGCATCTGCGCGCGGCCCGGCGGCGCTACCGTTCCCGGCGCGACGCGCTGGTCGGCGCGCTCGGCCCGCTGCCCCTCTCCGGCGTCGCCGCGGGGCTGCACCTCGTGCTGGACCTGCCGGGCGGATCCGCGGCCGAGGTGGTGCGACGAGCGGCGGTCAGCGGGCTGCGCGTCGCCGATCTCGACGACTACCGCGCGACTCCTGGCACCCCCGGGCTCGTCCTCGGCTACGGCAATCTCGCGGACGGTTCCGTCGGCACCGCCGCCCGCCTGCTGATCGAGGCCATCAGGGACTCGTGAGGCTCACTCGGCCATGCGGTGCAGCAGGAAGATCCCGTTCAGCAACGGCCTGTCGAGCCGCTGGTGGTCGGTGGTCATGTACTCGTCGAGGATGTCGAGGATGCGGTTGTCGAGTTCGGTGACCTCCTCGGGCGAGAGGTGCAGCGCGAAGCGCTCGACGACCCGCACCGAAGCCGGGCCCGCCTCGCGGAGTTCGTCCTGGAACGCCTCGATCGGCCCGAACCGGGTGTCCTCGTTTTCCTCGTTCAGGGGCCCGTCCAGCCACCAGGTCTTGCCGGCGTTGCGGTACGGCTTCTCGAGCGCGCCGCTCGCGCCCGTCCGCACCGGCGCCTGCTCCAGCAGCCCGGCGTCGACCAGCTGCCGCACGTGGTGGAGCACCGTGCCGGGATCCTTGCCGAGCCGGTCGGCCAGCTCCTTGTTGGTCAGTTCCCGCGCCCCGCAGAGCCGGAGAATGCGCAACCGCACCGGGTGACCGAGCGCCTTGGCCTCGCGCGCCGTCGCCTCACGCCGCCGGTCCGCGACCCTGGCGGCGACCTGATCGTCCATGACCGCAGCGTAGCCGAGTGATGGGAGAAATACACATCGATGGAGTTTTCCCCATCGATGTGCGATCCTCGATCGGTGACCGCGCTGGGGACCGCCTACTGGCGGCTGTGGAGCTCGTCGGGGCTGTCGAATCTGGCCGACGGGATCGTCAAGGTCGCGCTCGGCCTGGTGGCCGTCCAGTACACCCGGTCTCCGGCGCTCGTCGCGGGGCTGGCGACCGTGTTGTCCTTGCCGTGGCTGGTGTTCGCCCTGCACGCCGGGGTGCTCGCCGACCGCGTCGACCGCCGTCGCGCGATGCTCACCGCCAACGTGATCCGCGCGGGCCTGCTCGCCTCGCTTACGGCCGCGATCGCACTGGGCTTCGGGTCGATTTGGCTGCTCTACGTGGTCGCGCTCGGACTCGGGCTCGCCGAGACCGTCCATGACACGGCCGCTCAGGCGATCCTCCCCCAGGTCGTGGGCCGCGATCAGCTGACGCGGGCCAACAGCCGCCTCTACGCCGCCGAACTCACCGCCAACGAGTTCGCCGGGCCACCGGTGGGCGGCTTTCTCGTGGCCGCGGGCGCTTTCGCCGCGTTCGCGACTCCCTCGGCGCTCTGGATCGTCGCGATCGTCGCGCTCTTCTTCGTCCCGGGATCGTTCCGCGCCGAGCGGACCCGCGAAACGAGCGTGCGCGAAGACCTCGTCGAAGGACTGCGTTTCCTTTGGGAGAACCGGATTCTCCGGATCCTGGCGATCATGGTCGGCGGGTTCAACTTCGCCACGAGCGCCATGATCACGATCTTCGTGCTCCACGCGGTGGGCCCGTCGTCGGCGATGGGCCTGTCGGAACAGGCCTACGGTTTCCTGCTGTCCGCCATCGCCCTCGGCAGTTTCGCGGCGTCGTTCGCGGCCGAGCGGATCGAACTCGCTCTCGGCCGCACGCGGTCCCTGGTCCTCAGCCTGCTCACCGGCGCCGCACTCGTCGGGATCCCCGCGGTGACCACGAATCCGTATGTGATCGGCGCGGTGTTCTTCCTCGGCGGGGCCGGGGTCGTGGTGTGGAACGTCGTCGTCGTGTCGCTGCGGCAGCGGATCATCCCGGACCACCTGCTGGGACGGGGCACCAGCGGCCACCGGCTCGTCGCTTGGGGCACCAAACCGCTGGGCGCGCTGGCGGCGGGACTGCTCGCGGAGGTCGTCGGGCTGCGGCCGGTGTTCGCGGGTGCGGCGGCGCTGATCCTGGCGCTGGTGCTGCTCTGCCCTCGTGAGTGGTAAGGACGGTTAGAACCGTCCCTACCACTCACGAGACCAAACGCCTCACCGCCGCGGCTCAGCCAGGCAGCACCGACTGCACGGCCTCCGGGGTCCGCGCGACCACGGTCGTGCCGTCGTCGGCGGTGATGATCGGCCGCTGGATCAGCTTCGGATGTGTCGCCAGCGCCTCGATCCACCGGTCGCGGTCGGCGGGCGTGCGCCCCCAGGTCTTCAGCCCGAGTTCCTTCGCGATCGCTTCGGCGGTGCGGGTGATGTCCCACGGTTCGAGGCCGAGTCGCTTGAGGACGGCCTTCAGTTCTTTCGCCGTCGGCGGCTCCTCAAGGTACTTCCGCACGGTGTATTCGGCCCCGGACTCGTCCAGCATCGACACCGCGGACCGGCATTTGGCGCACGCCGGGTTCACCCAGATCTCCATCCGAGACCGCCTCCCTTCAAAAGTGCTCAGTCGGTGAGCACTTTGCTTCCGATGATGGTCACAGACGTTACGACGAGAGGAACCCGGTCATGGACGAGACCACCTTCACCGCCGCCACCCCCGCCGAATGGCGCGCCTGGCTGGCCGAAAACGCCGGCACCGCGAAGGAGGTCTGGCTGATCATCCAGCACAAAGGCAACGGCGTCGCGAGCGTCCGCATCGAGGAGGCGATGGAGCAGGCACTGTGCTTCGGCTGGATCGACGGGCTGCACCGCAAGAACGACGCGACCAGTTCCCGGCTGCGGTTCACCCCGCGCGGCTCCCGGAGTTCGTGGAGCCGGGTCAACCGCGAGCGGGCCGCCCGCCTGATCGCCGACGGGCTGATGACCGCGCGGGGTCAGGCGACGATCGATCTCGCCAAGGAAAAGGGCCGCTGGCAGATGGTGCCCGACGGCGAAGGCGTCCCCGAGGATCTGCGCGTCCGGCTCGACGCCGACGAAGCCGCCGGAACCCATTTCGCGAAGTTCCCGCCGTCGTCGAAAAGGCTGATCCTGGAATGGATTCTGACGGCGAAGAAGCCGGAGACCCGGGAGCGGCGGATCGCCAGGACAGTCGAACTCGCGGCCGTGAACCTCCGCGCCAATCACCCTGTCCGGTGACTCAGAGCTCGTCCCGCCGGGCCACGAGGAGGGCGATGTCGTCCTGTGCCGGCCTCGAGCCGACGAGCGCGGCCATCACCCGCGCGCACACCACCCCGGGCAGTTCGGGGGTGATCACCCCGGCGAGCCGCTGCAGACCCACGTCGATCAGGCGATCCCGGCGCTCCACGAGACCGTCCGTGTAGAAGGCGAGCACGCCGCCGGGTGGCAACTCGATCACCGTTCTTCGCCGCGTCAGTCCCGTGACCCCGATGGGCGGGTCGACCGGGACCTCGACGAACACCGAGGGGCGGCCGGGCACCGCGAGCACCGGAGGGAGATGTCCCGCCAGCGAAATCGCCACGCTGTCCCGCGAAGCCGGTACCAATCCGTAGACGACGGTGGCCAGCGCCCCCGGCTCGAAATGGTGGACCTTCCGGTCCAGTTTGGACAGGACCTCCGCCGGATCGTCCGATTCGAGCGCGTAGGCGCGAAGCGCGCTGCGCAGCCGTCCCATGATCACGGCGGCGTTGAGGCCGTGCCCGGCGACGTCGCCCATCACGACGCCGAGGCGATCACCCGGCAGCGGGAACAGGTCGTACCAGTCACCACCGACCCCGGGTTCGGTACCCGGGACGTACCGCGCGGAGAACTTCATCCCGGCGACGGCGGGCAGCCGTCCCGGCAGCAGGCTCCGCTGGAGCGCCGCCGCGGCCGCGCGGTCGGTGGCGGAGTTGTCGATCTGCAACGCCAGCGCGAGCCTCGCGGCCACCAGCCGCAGCAGGTCGACGTCGGCCTCGGGGAATTCGCGCGGCGTCGTGGATCCGACGTGCAGCACGCCGATCAGCTCGTCCCCGGCCACCATCGGCACCCCGAGCAGGGTACGGAGCCCGCGTTCCCGCAGCAGCGCGTTGACCACGGTGGTCTCGTCGACGTGGTCGAGGATCACCGGACGCCGTTCCGCGGCCACCCGGCCCGCGAACCCCGCGCCGACGGCGATCCGGACGTCCTGGAAGACCTCTTCCTCGATGCCGGAAGCGGCGATGGCGTGCAGCTGCTGGGCTTCCGGCTCGTGCCGCAGCACCGTTGCCGTGTCGACGCCGAGCACTTCGCGCACCCGGCCGAGAATCGTGGCCATCACCCTTTCGGGATCGAGATGCCCCAGCGCGGTGTCGGTGATGGCCTCGAGCACCCGAAGCCGGTCATCGGCGGTCGAAGTCCCGGACATGCGCTGAGCCTAGCCAGTCCGACGGCGCGATGTCGTCCAGCCCGCCGCCAATCCGTCGAGGCTGTCGGCCAGTTCGGCACTCGGCGGAATCGCGTCCCTCGGGACCCGGCAGGCGAGCGCCGTGCCGAGCCCCGCCATCCGGATGACGGTGTCGATCAGCGCTTCCGGCTCCTCCGGCCAGTCGAATCCCGGCTGGGCGATCAGCAGGCTCACGCATCCGTGCATCGCCGACCAGAGGCCCATCGCGAGGACTTCCGGTTCACCACGCAGGATGCCCGCGCGCACGCAGGCGGCCGTCGCGTCGGCGAGGTGCCGGAAACAGGCGACCGCGCCGGGAGACGAGCCGCCGGACGGTCGCATCAGGAGTACGCGGTACTGCACCGGATGGTCCAGGGCGAACCGCGCGTACACCCGCGCGCACCGGCTGAGCGCGCGCATGGGATCGGCGACTTCGGCGGCGTGTTCGCGCATCCGCTGCGCGAGTTCGTCCCAGACCCCCAGGCAGACGGCCTCCAGCAACGCGTCACGGCTCGGGAAGTGCGCGTAGACCGACGGTGTGGAGACGCCGGTCCGCCGCGCGACCGCGCGCAGCGTCAGCGCCTCGTCGGTCCCCGTCTCGGCGAGCAGGGCGTCGGCGGCGCGCAGGATCTCGCCCCGCAGCTTCTCCCCTTCGCCCGGCCGCGCCTTCGTCCGCTTCGCGCCCATGCCGTGATGCTGCCAGCATTGACTTGACACCGTCAACTTGACGATGTCAGCTTGAGCGTATGGCGCATTTCCAGACCGCGACCGCCCTGGGCCGCCGGGGCGACGGCCCGGTGTTCGACACCGAACTCGATCCACAGTGGACGATCGGGGCGAAGCTGCACGGCGGCTACCTGCTCGCCGTCCTCGCCAAGGCCGCCGCGGCGGTCTCCGCGCATCCGCATCTGACCGCGATCAGCGGCTCGTTCTCGGTGGCCCCGGAGCCCGGCCCCGCGGTCGTCGAGGTCGAGGTCCTGCGCGAAGGCCGCGGCCTCACCCAGCTGCGCGCGCGGCTGAGCCAGCACGGCGCGCCCTGCACCGAGGCCCTGATCACCCAGGGCGTCCTGACGGACGGCGACGCGTGGTGGTCCGGAGTGGATCCGGTCGAGATCCCGCCGGAGCAGGACTGCCTTCCCGTACCAGCCGACGGCGGCGGCGGGTTCCGCATCGGCCTGATGGACGTCGTCGAGCAGCGGCTCGACCCGGCCTCGGCCGGTTTCGCGGTGGGACAGCCGTCCCGGAAAGGCGTCATCTCGTCCTGGTTGCGGCTCGCCGACGGCACCGACTGGGATCCGGTGAGCCTGCTCGTGGCGCTCGACCCGGTACCCCCGATCTCCTACGACCTCGGCATCGCGGGCTGGGCGCCGACCGTCCAGTTCACCGCGTACCTGCGCGGGATCCCGGCGCCGGGCCCGGTCCGGGTGCGGATGCGGGCGGGCGAGATCGGCGGCGACCGCATGGACGAGGTCGCGGAACTTTGGGACGAAAAGAACCGATTGATCGGGCAAGCCACCCAAATTGCCGCCGTGCGCGTCCCCTGATCCACCCGAAAGCAGGGTCATGACGGAACTCCGGGAGTTAAGATCCGGCGTCGACGTCATTGTTCTGGGGGCAGGACCATGGAAGTGGAATCACGCCGCGCGGACGCGGGCGGCTCCGACGGGGACGGGGCCGAAATCACCCGGCTCTGCCGGACCCTGGTGCCGCTGGCGGCCGCCGGTAAGCACGCCGAGGCCGCGTCGACCTACCGGTGGGTGACCAGGGCGTCCATGGGTGCTCCGCGCCAGTACGGCGACCACGCGCTCCGGCTGGAGTTCTGCGCGCTCACCGGCAACGAGCACACCGGTTTCGATCTTCTGTCGCTTTTGGACGGTGTCGGCGACCATTCGGACGCCGTCGGCAGGCTGGAGTTCTTCGCGTCGGCCGCTTTGCTCACCCGGCGGTTGACGGAAACCGGATACGGCGAAACCCGGTTCGTTCTCAACGGCCCGTACGACGGCCTTTCCCTGCGGCTGCTGCACCGGCGGATGCGGGCGGCGGCGTTCGTCGAGGCCGAGGAACTCGACGAACGCGATCAGACCGCTTACTTCACCGCGCACGCCGAGCGGAAGATGGCCGCGAAACCGGTCACCGAATTCGTTCCGCTCCTGCCTGCCGCGCTCCCCCGGGTCCCGATCCTGCCCCCGCCGGACCTGTCGGCGGAGGAACTCGTCGTCCGGGCCGAAATCCACAATCACCGGTCCGAACCGGAGGAGGCGCGGGCCTGTCTCGCCGCGATCGGCACCGTCGAAGACGAGATCGCCCCGCGGCTGGCGGAACTGCGCGCGATCTTCTTCCAGGGCGACGACACCGAGGAACGGCTGCGCCGCGCGGCCGCCGGATTCCGGCGGCACGGCGACGAAATCCGGTTCCTGCTCAACCAATGCTGGCTCGGCCTGTGGCTCGTCTTCGACGATCAGGCGGAGACCGGGGTCGCGTTGACGACGGTCGCCGCGGCGCGATTGCGCGCCGGCACCGACGATCGCGCCGCCTGCTGGGGCGAATACTGGCTGGCGCACGTGCTTTCCGGGCAAGGACGCACTCCCGAGGCGTACGAGGCCTTGCGGCGTGGCGCCGAACGGGCCCGTGAAGCGGGCGATCCCTTGCTCCACGGCACTCTTCTGTGCCTGGAGGCGTCGCTGCGGAACGGCGACGGCGAGGATCCGGCGACCACCTTGGAACTCGCGCAGGCGGCGACGGACGCCTTCATCGTCGGCAACGTCGGCGAGAAGGCCGTCGAAGCCGTCGAACAGGTCCGGATCGCCTACGAACGAGCAGGATCGCTCGACGAGTTGGACGTCTTCGTGGAGCACCTGCTGGTGACGCTGCCCGTCGGCGGCCCGGAACGGTTGCGCGGGCATCTCCGCCAGCTGCGGGCGTTGTCCCTGATCGGCACCGGCCGATTCGCGGAAGCCGTCGACGACGCCTACGCGTCTCTCGGCGTCGCCGCGTCGAAAGGCAAGGACAACGCGGAACATTGGTACGTCCTCGTCACCGCGCTGCACGGCGCCGGCCGCTACGACGAGGTCCTCGACGTCGCACCCCACGCCATCGACCTGCTCACCGGACTACCGGACTGGGGCCACCGCTGCCGGTGGATGTACGCCGACACCTACCGCGCGCTCGGCGAGTCTTCGCGCGCCTTCAACGAATACGCCGTCCTCGCCGAAATCCTGGAGGAGTCGGGCGACACCGGGCACTCGTACATCTCGGTGAGCATGGCCGCCGCCGAACAACTGGACCTGCTCGGTTACGGCGCGAACGCCGCCGACTTCTACGCGCGGGCGGCCGACGCGGCGCTGGCGATCGGCGGCGGATACGTGGCCGCCACCTGCCGGAACGCCGCGACGCTTTCCCGGCTGCGGTCCGGCGACCTGGACGCGGCGCTGACCGCGCTCGACGCCGCGGAAACCGCCGTGCACGCCGTGGAAACCGAAACCGCGCCCGCCAGGGACCATCTCATCGCCCAGCTCGATCACGTCGCGGCCCACGTGCTCAGCGCCGCGGGCCGGATCCGCGAAGCCGCCCGGCGCGCGCTCCGCGCCGCCGAAACCTTCCACCGGATAGGCGAAGCCGAGTCCGCCCGCGACGTCGACCTGCTGCTCGAACAAATACTTCTCGGCGAACAAAAGTGACGAAGTGTCCTGCTCTGTCAGTGACACGCTCACCATTCGCCGCTTGGGACTCCTGCCGGTCTAGACATGACCAGAAGATTCCTGAGACTCGTGGCAGGCGCCGGTCCCGGCCTGAGTCGCGTTTAGTCCTCTAGATGCTGTTCGGGTTAGCGCGTGAAGGCCCCACCGGCGACGTCTCCCAGACGCTGGCACCGGGGCGATCACAGGTCCGTGAAGGCCTCCTTCCCTACGCTCAAGGTAAGGAAGGAGGCCTTCACGGACACCGGAACAGCAACTCTGGCCCCGTCAGTCGCAACGGCAGCGCGTGAAGGTCCCCTTCACGTACTTCAGGCGACCTTGCCAGCCCTCGCGACCCGGAGAAAAATGCCCGTCATGCCCGACGCAGCCAGCGGTACCCGAAGCCTGTCCCTCGGCTCGATCGTGCTGTGGATCGTGCGCGTCGCGCTGGCGGCCGAGTTCCTCTACAGCGGTTACCTGCTGTTCGCCGGCGGCCACACCGAACAGACCTTCGCCGAGATCGGGCTCGGGCAGTGGCTCCGGTACGTCACCGGCGTCCTGGAGGCCGGCGGAGCGATCGGCCTGCTCGTCCCCCGCCTCGGCGGGCCCGCGGCGCTGCTGCTGGCGGGCGTCATGGTGGGCGCGAGTGTCACCGAGCTGTTCATCCTCACCAACGGCGGCCCGGTCCTCCCCCTGATCCTGCTGATCGTCTCCGCGACCCTGGCGTGGTTCCTGCAGGATCAGACCCGCGCGCTCCTCGGAATCGAGCCTCCCGCAGACGACGAGGACCACCACTAGGCGAACGCCAGGCCACCGTCCTCCGAACGGCGCAACGGCCTCCCGCCGAATGCACCGATCACCGGAACAGTCAACGAAAAACCGCATGTCAGCGCGCCTCGCGAGCGCTTGTCGACAGCGCCGAAAACCGATCATCAGCGTGATCACGCGCTCACTCAAGGTGAAAGATTGCGGCTCGTTTACAACGAACCGGCCACCTGCTTGACAGTCGGAGTGGTACGTACCACGCTGCCCGCATTGGTCTACACCATTTTGTGGGAGCCCGGCACAGTGGCCGGGCATCGAAAGGACGGCACGAGTGAAGCGCTGGCTCAAGATGACTGCGGGCGCCGCGGCCATCACCCTCGCGACGGCGGGCTGCGCCGGTTCCGGCAGTGGCGACAGCACGAATTCGAGCGCTCCGGCCTCGAACGGCTCGCTCACGGTCTGGCTCATGACCGGGACCGCCCCGGAAGCACTGACGAACTCGCTCCACAAGGAATTCGAAGACGCGCACCCCGGCGTCAAGGTCAAGTACGAGATCCAGCAGTGGAACGGCATCCAGCAGAAGCTGACCACCGCGCTGGCCAGTGACAACCCGCCGGACGTGATCGAGCTGGGCAACACCCAGACCCCCGCGTTCGCGAACCAGGGCGTGCTCGCCGACCTCACCTCGAGCGTGGGCGACTTCAACGGCGCGCAGTGGCTCCAGGGCCTCAAGGCTTCGGGCGAGTTCGACGGCAAGACCTACGGTGTCCCGTTCTACGCGGCCAACCGTGAGGTCATCTACCGCAAGGACATGTTCGAGCAGGCAGGCATCACCGCGACGCCCAAGACCCGCGCGGAGTGGCTCGACGCGATCACCAAGCTCAAGGCCAAGTTCGGCAGCGACCCCGAGTTCCAGGCCCTCTACCAGCCGGGCCAGAACTGGTACGAGCTGCTGTCGTTCATCTGGGACGAGGGCGGCGACATCGCCCAGGCCAACGGGAAGTCCTTCAAGGCGACCCTGGACTCCCCGCAGGCCAAGGCCGGGCTCGAGTTCTACAAGCAGCTCACCGACGCTTCGGGCACCAAGGCGCCGAAGGACGCCGACGAGGCCACCCCGCAGCAGGCCGGTATCTACGGCGCTGGCAAGGTCGCGATGATGATCGGTGTCCCGGGTGAGGCCGACACCGCGGCGAAGACCGACAAGTCCATCAAGGAGAAGTCGGGCGCCTTCCCGATCCCCGGCAAGGCCGCCGACAAGTCGGCCCCGGTCTTCCTCGGCGGTTCGAACCTGGTCATCCCGGCCAACAGCAAGAACTCGGCCGCGGCCAAGGACTACGTCAAGCTGTTCTCCACCCCGAAGTACCAGACCGAGCTGGCCAAGGCCGGTTACGTCCCCGGTACCTCGACCGACGTGTCCGCGCTCGACGCGAACCCGCTCACCAAGGTCATGGCCGAGGCGTCCAAGAACGGCCGCGCCGTGCCGACCAGCCCCAAGTGGGGTGACGTCGAATCCGGTCAGAACCCGATCAAGGACATGCTGACCGCGTACCTGACCGGAACCAAATCGCTCGACCAGGCGACCGCCGACGCCAACGCAGCGCTCGACAAGCTCATCGGCGGATGACCACGACCAAAGATGTGACGACGCCGGCGGGGGCAACCCCGCCGGCTTCGCCGCGCATCAAGCCCCCGAAATCGAACCGGCGCCTCCGCCTCGGCGAGCGGACGGCGCCGTACCTGCTGATCCTTCCCGCGTTGATCGCGATCCTGGTCCTGCTGGGGTGGCCGACACTGCAGCTGATCGGGATCAGTTTCCGCAAGCTCGACCTCCGTGAGCTGGTCTCCGGAGAGATGGTCTGGGTCGGATTCGAGAACTTCTCCGAAATCCTGTCCGACTCCGAATTCTGGGAGATCACCGTCCGCACGCTGGTGTTCACCGCCGCGGTCGTGATCACCACCCTGCTGCTCGCGCTGTTCATGGCGCTGCTGATGCGGCATCTCAACCCGGTGGTCCGGGTGATCCTGCAGGTCGCGCTGATCCTCGCGTGGGCGACCCCGGTGCTCGCGACGACCACGATCTTCCAGTGGATCTTCGACCAGCAGTACGGGATCCTGAACAAGACGCTCGCGAAACTCGGCTTCGAGGGATTCATCGGGCATTCCTGGTTCGCCACCGGACCGAGCACGCTGACCGTGATCGGCCTGCTGGTCATCTGGCAGGCCGTGCCGTTCGTGGCGTTCACGCTCTACGCCGGGCTCCTCGGCGTCCCCAAGGAGCAGTACGAGGCCGCGGGCATCGACGGTGCGAACGGCTGGCAGGCGTTCTGGGCGGTCAGCTGGCCGGCGATCCGGCCGATCCTGACCATGGTCACGTTCCTGTCGGTCCTGTGGGACTTCAAGTTGTTCGCCCAGGTGTGGGCGATCCGCCAGGGCGGGCCGGACGGCTCCAGCACGACGCTGCCGGTCTACATGTACCTCAAGGGCCTCGCGGGCAACCACTTCGGCCTGGCGGCGACCGCCGCCCTGCTGATGATGCTCGTGCTGATCCTGCTCACCGCCCGGTACGTCCAGCTGCTGGTGCGCACGAAGGAGGCCGACCTGTCATGAAGAAGTCCCTCGCACAGCGGATCGGCCTCGGCACTTTCGGCGTGATCGTGGCCTTCCTGTTCGTCTTCCCGACGTACTGGATGGTCACGTCCGCGCTGAAGACGCCAGGCGAAGTCCTGTCGCCGAACTACGACCTGATCCCGCTCTCGGTGACGTTCGACAACTTCGTCACGGCGCTGACGAAGCCCGGATTCACCACCTATCTCGCCAACAGCCTGATCGTCACGATCGGCGCGGTGCTGTGCTCGCTCGTCGCGGGCGTGCTCGCCGCGGTTCCCCTGTCCCGGATGCGATTCCGCGGGCGCAAGGGGTTCCTGATGCTGGTGCTGATCGCCCAGCTCGCGCCGTTCGAGGCTTTGCTGATCCCGATGTACCTGCTGATGCGGGACGCCGGGCTGCTCAACCAGCTGCCTTCGCTGCTGCTGGTGTACTTCGCCGCGACGCTGCCCTTCACGTGCTGGATGCTGTACGGCTTCGTCAACGGCATCCCGTACGACCTCGAAGAGGCCGCGATGATCGACGGCTGCAGCCGGGCGGGCGCGTTCCGCCGGGTGACGCTGCCGCTGCTCGCGCCGGGACTGGTGACCACGTCGGTGTTCAGCTTCATCACCGCGTGGAACGAGTTCCTGTTCGCGTTCGTGTTCATGCGCGACCAGAACAAGCAGACGCTGCCGGTGTGGCTTTCGTCGTTCCGGACGGCGTTTTCCGTGGACTGGGGCGGGATCATGGCGGCGTCGGTCATCTACGCCGTACCCGCGCTGGTGTTCTTCATCCTGGTTCAGCGCAAACTCGTGTCCAACCTGACCGCAGGCGCAGTGAAGGGATAATCCTTGTCTTCACCGGAAAAGCTCGCCGGCTCCGTTCTCGTATCGGGCTTCGACGGCACGACCGCACCGGATTGGCTGCGGCGCAAGGTCGCCGACGGCCTCGGCGGCGCGATCCTGTTCGGCCGCAACGTGGTCGACGACGAGCAGGTGGCCGCGCTCAGCGCGCAGCTGCGGGCGGAGCGGCCCGACGTGCTCATCGGCATCGACGAAGAGGGCGGTGACGTCACGCGGCTCGACGTCGCCACCGGCTCGTTCGTCCCGGGACCACTCGCGCTCGGCGCCGCGGACGACGTCGAGCTGACGACCTCGGTCGCGGCGGCGCTCGGCGAGCGGCTGGCCGCGTGCGGGGTCACGATCAACTTCGCCCCGTGCGCGGATCTGACCCTGGCGGCGGAGGATCCCTCCATCGGAGTCCGCGCGTTCGGTTCGGATCCGGTGAAGGCGTCGCCGCATGTCGCGGCGTACATCACCGGTCTGCAGAAGTACGGCGTGGCCGCGTCGGCGAAGCACTTCCCCGGGCACGGGGCGGCGACCGACGATTCGCACCACTCGCTGCCGGTCCTGCCCAGGACCGAGGCGGAACTGCACGAGATCGAACTCGTCCCGTTCAAGGCGGCGATCGCGGCCGGGGTGCGCGCGGTGATGACCGGGCACCTCGTCGTACCCGCGTGGGGCGATTTGCCCGCGACGCTCAACCCGAAGGCGCTCACCGACGTCCTGCGCGGCGAACTCGGCTTCACCGGCGCGGTGATCACCGACGCGCTCGACATGGGTGCCATCGCGGGCGAACTCGGCAAGACCGAGGGTGTCGGCCGGGCGTCGGTGCGGGCACTGATCGCCGGTGCCGACGCGCTCTGCCTCGGCGGTGTCTCGTTCGAAGAGGACGAACTGAACCGGATCGCGGCGGTCATCGCGGCCGCGGTCGAATCCGGTGAGCTGCCGATGGAGCGGCTTGTGGAGGCGTCGGAGCGGGTCGCCGCGCTCGGCACTCCCCCGGTGTCGACGCCGATCTCGCCGGTCGACCACCGGCTCGGCCTGGAGGCGGCGCGCAAGGCGCTGCGGATCCAGGGCTCGCCGAAGCTGGACGGGCCGCCGCTGGTGATCGACATCGAAACCGAGCCGATCATCGCCGCGGGCCCGATGCCGTGGGGGCTCGGTGCGCATCTGACCGAACTCGTGCCGGGCACCCGCGCGCTCAAGGTCACCTCGGACGAGATCGCGACCGCGATCGACGCCGTCCACGGCGCGCGCGACATCGTCGTGGTGACCCGTGAGGCGCACCGGCACCCCGAGGTCCGCGAGTTCCTCGGCTGGCTTCGTGAGGCAGGCGTGGACTACATCCGGGTCGAGACCGGCGCTCCCGGCCCCGGCACCGAAGGTCCGCGGATCGACACGTTCAGCGGGTCCTACGTCAGCCTCCGCGCCGCCGCGGAGTACCTGGCCTGACCCTCTCTCGCGTTTCGTCCTCTGGTTGCGGTACTTGCACGTGCAACTACCGCAGCCCGAGGACGAATTGCGTTGGGGCGTTATTCGGTTGCGAAGCGGGCGGCGGGGGTGTGTAGTCGGGAAGATCGGTTCCCGGCCCAGGAGATGATCGTCTTGCCAGTGTCCATGTTCTTCCCTCAGGTAATTTCCGCCTACCTCAAGGACATGACACTTCGTGAAGACCCTCAATCTGGGGATTCTGGCGCATGTTGACGCCGGGAAGACCAGCCTGACAGAGCGGCTGCTGCATACGGCCGGGATCATCGGCGAGTTGGGCAGTGTCGACGACGGCAGTACCCAGACAGACACGCTGGCGCTGGAGCGCGCCCGTGGGATCACCATCAAGGCGGCCGTGGTGTCGTTCGCCGTCGGCGACGTCATCGTCAACCTGATCGACACCCCCGGCCACCCCGATTTCATCGCCGAGGTCGAACGCGCGCTCGGCGTGCTCGACGGCGCCGTCCTGGTGCTGTCCGCGGTCGAAGGCGTTCAGGCGCAGACTCGCGTCCTGATGCGGACCCTGCGACGGCTGGGGATCCCGGCGCTGCTGTTCGTGAACAAACTGGATCGCCGCGGAGCCGACCCGGACCGCGTGTTCCGTGAGATAGCCGAGAAACTCACGCCGTCGGTCGTCGCGATGGACCCCGTGGCACCCGATCGGGTGGCCGACCTGCTGGCGACGCTCGACGAGGACTTCCTGACCGAATACCTCACCGCCCCGGACGCGTTCACACCGTCGCGACTGCAGGCCGAACTCACCGCGAAAGTGGCCGAAGGGCTCGCTTATCCGGTCTACTTCGGCTCGGCGATCACCGGAGCGGGTATCGACGCACTCCGCGACGGCATCGAGAATCTGCTGCCCGCCGAGGAAGGCGACGCCGACGGGCCACTGTCCGGCACGGTGTTCAAGGTCGAACGCGCTCCGGGCGGCGAAAAGATCGCCTACGTCCGGCTGTACTCCGGCACTGTCGCCGTCCGCGACAAGGTCCTGCTCGGTGACGGCGAAGGCAAGGTCACCGCGATCAGCGTCTTCGACAACGGCTCGGCCGTGTCTTCGGGATCGGCTAGTGCCGGGCGGATCGCGAAGCTGTCGGGGCTCGATGTCCGCATCGGTGACGTGCTCGGGACCAGGCCAAGGCACGCGCAAGTGGCTCTGTTCTCACCTCCGACGCTGGAAACCGTCGTCTCCCCGGTGCACGCGGTCGATCGCGGACCGCTACATCAGGCGCTGACCCGGCTGACCGAACAGGATCCGCTGATCGGCCTGCGGCACGACGAGATCCGTGGGGAAACCTCGGTCTCGCTGTACGGCGAAGTGCAGAAGGAGGTCATTCAAGCGACGCTCGCGGAGGAGTACGGCATCGACGTCACGTTCAGCGAGACGACCACGATCTGCGTCGAGCGCGTCTCCGGCACCGGGTCGGCCGCCGAAATCATCGACAAAGCGCCGAATCCCTTCCTCGCCACGGTCGGATTACGCGTCGGACCAGGCCCGGCGGGAAGCGGGATCTCGTTCCGGCTGGAGGTCGAACTCGGCTCGATGCCGTATTCCTTCATCAAGGCCGTGGAGGACACGGTGAAAGAGACACTGCGCGAAGGCGTCCACGGCTGGGAGGTGCTCGACTGCGTGGTGACGATGACGCATTCCGGCTACCACGCCAGGCAAAGCCACGCCCACGGCACGTTCGACAAGAGCATGTCCAGTACCGCGGGCGACTTCCGCGATCTGACGCCGCTAGTGCTGATGGCGGCGCTGCGACAGGCCGGGACGACCGTGCACGAGCCGATGCACCGGTTCACCCTCCAGGCCCCGGCCGACACGCTCGGCCCGGTCACCGCGCTGCTGGCGCAGGCTTGGGCCGTCCCGCGCACGACACTCACGAGAGGCGGGACGGCGGAACTCGACGGCGAGATCCCGGCGGCGAAAACCCATGAGGTGCACCAACTCCTGCCCTCGGCGACAAGGGGCGAAGGCACGATGGAGACCGCCTTCCACGGCTACCGGCCCGTCCGGGGCGCGGCACCGTCACGGTCGCGGTCGCGGACCGATCACAACCCGTTGGAGCGCAAGGAATACCTGCTACGCGTGCTGCGGCGTGTCTGACGTCACGGCGTTCAGAGCGCCTTTACGACGGCGACCATGTCCTCCGCGCCGAACCCGAGCCGCTCGGTCTCTGCGTAGAGGGCACGGGACGCGTCGAGCAGCGGCAGGGTGAGTCCCGCTCGCCCTGCCGCCGCCGCGATCAGCTCGACGTTGGCCAGGACGTTCGCGATCGACGCCTGCGGCGTGAAGTCCTCTTCGGTCAGTTTGGGCACCTTGACCCGCAGGATCGGGCTGGCCAGCTGCCCCGCGCCGAGGACGTCGGTGAGCAGGCCGAGGTCGAGACCGTGCGCCCTGGCGAAGCGGACGGTCTCGGCCAGCCCGGTCACGACCGCGGTCAGCTGCACGTTGACCGCCAGCTTCATCAGGAGCCCGTTCGGTACCGGCCCGCAGTCCACGGCCTCCCGGCACAAGGGCCCGAGCAGCGACCGGATCTCCCCGATCGCGCCCGGGTCACCCGCGAGCATGGCGACCAGCTCACCCGCCTCGGCCGGAACCCTCGAGCCGGAAACCGGCGCCTCCACGTACTTCGCCCCGGCCGCGAGGAGCTCGGCCTCGATCCCGCGGGAGTGCTCCGGCGCCGTCGTTCCCATGTGGACGATCGTGCGGCCGGCGAGCGCGGGCCGTCCGCGGTCGAGCACGGCATCGACGGCCGCCGCGTCCTTCAGCATCAGGAACACGACCTCGCACCGCGTGAAGAGCTCCGCCGCGTCCTCGGCGACCTCCGCGCCCGCGGCCACCAGCTC
Organism: Amycolatopsis sp. BJA-103; assembly: GCF_002849735.1. GTDB lineage: Bacteria > Actinomycetota > Actinomycetes > Mycobacteriales > Pseudonocardiaceae > Amycolatopsis. The sequence goes on along the minus strand of NZ_CP017780.1, from coordinate 9,087,723 downwards.
CGCGGTCTTGCCGGGGGTGCGGTTCCAGACGAGCAAAGGGATTCCGGCCCGCGCCAGGTTCAGTGCCATCGGCCCGCCCATACTGCCCAGCCCCGCGAAACCGACTCGTGAGATACCCATGGACCCACTGTGCCGCAGGGTCGCGAACCGGTGTGGACGATGAGATGTTCCTGCCGGAAATCGCGAGGAATGCCCCTCGTGAGTGGTAGGGACGGTTCTATTGAGGGGGAGGTCGAGCGTGTCGTGTTCAGGCGGGATGGGCGTTCACGTGTGATCGGGCGGCGATCAGGGAGTTCGGCGTCTGATCACGCGAGATCCGTCTCCAATCACACGAGTCACGCCCTCGCTCACCTTCGGTTCAGCCACAACGCCACCTTTGCCCTACCCCCCCAATAACCGTCCTTACCACTCACGAGGCTTTAGAACGGGTGCACCATCCACACGTTCGCTTCCACGTAGACCCCGCAGTCCCGCTCGACGTTCGCGTGCACCGGCGCGATCCCGCCGGGGATCACGTTGTCGCCGTCGGCGAGTTTGACGCCTGTCCAGTCATGCCAGTCGGCGATCGAGCCCGAGATGGTCACGGCGAACGGGCAGACCTTGATCATCCGCGCGCCGAGCCGTTCGTGGGTGCGCAGCCAGCGGTCGGCGAACAGGCCGTCCTCACGGCGCCGGACGGCGTACTCCTCCATCGGCACGTCCGGCTCGTCCTCCTTGCCGATCGGGCGCACCGAGACGATCAGCCGCTTCAACCCCGTCTCGGCCGCACGGGCCTTGAGCGCCTTCAGCATCGGCGTGGACAGGCCCGTCCCGCGCATTTTCGGTGCCACGACGACTTCGAGCGCGCACAGCGTGTCCGGCTCGCGGCCGTCCATGAGGTCCTGCGCGGCCCACTGGATCGCCTCGTCCCAGCCGTGTTCCGGCAGTTCCCGGCGATCCTCGGCGGGATAGGTCAGCGGAACCGACAGCGCCCGCGCGATCGGCACACCGTCGTCGTCCAGCGCGATCAGGAAGTAGCGGGCCCAGTGCCGCAGGAACCGTTCCGGGGTGATCATCTTGCCGCTGAAACCCCGGTAGATGAACTCACCCCCGACATCGCCGAGATTCAGTGCGGGGTCGAGGAGATCGGGACGGGACGCAAGATCGACGATTCGCATGCCGCCCAGTCAAGCGAGCCGATGATCGTCGGCGATAGCTGCTTCCGGGCGATGATCAAGCCAGCTGACGCGGCGCGGCCTGCAATCGGGAAAGAACGTCGGTGAGCCTGCCCGCGGCGACGTCCCATTCCTCGAGGACGCTGCTCCGCGCGAGCGCCGACGTCCGCAGGGAATGCCGGAGTTCGGCGTCGAGCGACCAGCGTGCCAACGCCGTCGCGAGCGCGGACGGATTGTTCGGCGGCACCAGCATGCCGGGGACCCCGCCGCCGGGCGCCATGCCGAGCGCGTCGTGCGTGCCGGCGGTTTCGGTGGCCACCACGGGGATCCCGCGCGCGAGCGCCTCGGCGACGACCAGCCCGGACGTGCCGCCCCGCGACGGGAGGACGAGCAGATCCGCGCCGTCGTAGACCAGGTCGAGGTCGTCCGGTGGCCGGATGAGGCTGATCCGGGAACCGAGCCCGAGCCGTTCGACCGTCCAGCGCAGTTCGTCGACGTAGGTGGGATCGTGGTGCGTCGCCCCGGCGAACACGCATTTGAATGCCAGTTCGTCGACCATCGAGAGCGCCTGGATCAGCACGTCCTGGCCGTGGCGCGCGGTCATCGGCGCGAGACAGAGCAGCCGGGAGACGCCGTCGGCGCCGGCGGCGAGCGGCGCCGCGTCCGTGCCGGGTGTCGCGACGTAGACCCGGGTGGGGTCGAGGTCGTGCCGGTCGATCAGCTGCCGCGCGAGCCACGGCCCGGTGGCGACGACCATTCCCGCGAGCCGCAGGGTCTCCCGTTCGCACGCGTCGAGTTCACCGGCCTGCGCCGGGTCGAGCGCGGGATCGTCGGCGAGCGGCTGATGCACCAGGACGGCCAGCCGCAGCCGCCGGGCGTGCGGGATCACGATCTCCGGGACCCCGCAGGCGACCGCGCCGTCGATCAGGACGACGGTGTCGTCGGGCAGCGCGGTGAGCGAGCGCGCCAATCTCGACCGGGCGAGTGGCCCCGGCATCGGCCAGTCGCCCGCGATCGGCAGTTCCAGCAACGGGAGGCCGGTGGCCGGGAGGTTCTGGCACATCCGCCGGTCGTACTCACCGCTGGTCTCCCCGGCTTCCCCCGGCAGGACGAAGACGACCGGTTCGGTCACGCGGACATTCGAGGTGAACACGGTTACCTCCAGGTGCGGGCGCCTTATAAGGGGACACGGACGCGGAGCCTGGACGGTTCACATCTGGAGGCAGAAATTTCAGCCGCGCACGCGGGCGATCGCGGCGACGATCTCGTCACGCAGTCCGGCCCCGACCGCGATGGTGGCCGCCGAGCGCACCGTGTGGTCGCCGCCGTCGGTGTCGACGACCACTCCCCCGGCCTCGCGCACCAGCAGGACACCCGCCATCGTGTCCCACGGTTTGTTGGCGAGGATGACGCTCGCGTCGAGTTTGCCGTGCGCGACCCAGGCCAGGTCGATCGCCGCGGAGCCGAGGAACCGGACCCGCTGGACGCGGCCGCCGAGTTCGGCCAGCAACGCCATCCGGACGCGGTTCTTGACCTCGGCGCCCTCGCCGACAGCGAAGTCTCCGATCGAGACGATCGCGTCGGACAGCTTCGTCGCCTTCGAGGCTTCGAGGCGTTCTTCGCCCGCGTACGCGCCCTGGCCCTCCACAGCGGTGTAGGTGACATCGAGGAACGGCAGGGAGATGGCCGCGACCGTGCTCTTGAGACCGTCGACGAGACCGAGCGAAACACCGCACAGCGGGATGCCGCGCGCGAAGTTGGCCGTGCCGTCGACAGGATCGAGCGCCCACCACAGGTTCTCGTCGCCCTGGTGCCCGCGTTCCTCGCCGAGGATGCCGATCTCCGGGGTCTCGCGCGCCAGGAACTCGCGCACGGCGTCCTCGACGGCGAGGTCGACGTCGGTCACCATGTCGCGATCACCCTTGGCGGCAACGGAAAACGACGTCATCGAGCGGATGATCCCGGTCGCCTTGGCGACGGCCTCGCGGGCGACGGACAACAATGCGGCGTGGTCGGTCATCTGGGTACCGTAGCCCGGTGAATCTGTTCCCGACGACCACGACGGCCGACGAACGCGCCCGGGACGCCGACGTCGCGGTGCTGCCCGTCGGCAGTTTCGAACAGCACGGCGCGCACCTCCCGCTGGCCACCGACGCGATCATCGCGACCACCATCGCCGACGCCCTCGCCTCGGCGTACCCGGTGCTGCGCCTCCCGCCGATCACGATCGCCTGCTCACACGAACACGCGGACTGGCCGGGAACGGTCAGCATCTCGGCCGCGACGCTGTACGCCGTGGTGAACGACGTCGCCGCCTCGCTGCGCCGTTCCGGGGTGCCGAAACTGGTGCTGGTGAACGCGCATGGCGGCAACTACGTCCTGTCGAACGTGGTCCAGGAATCGACGTCGCCGATGGCGCTCTTCCCCGGTGTCGAAGGCTGGCAGGCGGCGCACGACGCGGCCGGGCTGGAGACGTCGCTGGACAGCGACATGCACGCCGGGGAGCTGGAGACCTCCCTGTTGCTGCACGCCCACCCCGCGCTGGTCCGGCCCGGTTTCGCGGAGGCGGACCACCTGGCCGACGACCGGCGGCACCTGCTGACGACGGGGCTGCGGCCGTACTCGGAGTCCGGTGTGGTGGGGCGTCCTTCGCTGGCGACGGCGGAGAAGGGACGGCTGGTGCTGGAGTCGCTCGTGCGGAGCTTCGGAGACACCCTGACCGCGCTCGCCTGACCCACCCGCGCGTGCAATGAAGGGGACTTTCATTGCAAATTTTGCAATGAAAGTCCCCTTCATTGCATCCGCCGCGGGAACAACGGAGCTTCAGGAGCCGACTGAGCCGACAGTGCCGATCGAGCCGACCGAGTCCAGATGCGGGAGGAAGTGGTGCATCCGCTCCCGTTTCGTCCGCAGGTAGCGCAGGTTCTCGTCGTTCGGCGTGACCAGCAGCGGCACCCGCTCGCTGATCCGCACCCCGTGCAGTTTCAGCTGGTCGACCTTCGTCGGGTTGTTGGACAGCAGCCGCACCGACCGCACCCCGAGGTCGGCCAGGATCTCCGCCGCCGCACGGTAGTCCCGCGCGTCCACCGGCAGCCCGAGCGCGATGTTCGCCTCGACGGTGTCGAGTCCTTCGTCCTGCAGCCGCATCGCCTTCAGTTTCGCGAGCAGGCCGATGCCGCGTCCTTCATGCCCTTGCGCGTACACGAGGACTCCGGCGCCCTCCTCGACGATCGCCCGCAGCGCGGCGGCGAGCTGGTCGCCGCATTCGCAGTGCATCGAGCCGAACACGTCGCCGGTCAGGCATTCCGAGTGGACCCGCGCCAGCGTGCCGGTGCCCTCGATGTCGCCGTGCACCAGCGCCATCTGCTCGGTGCCGTCGGCGTCGAGGTAGCCGTACGCACGGAAAACGCCGTAATGGGTCGGCAATCTGGTCTCTACGACCCTCTCCACGGTCATCGCGTTTCTCCTATCCGTACAGGTACCCCGAGGCGCGGTGCGGCGGGCGTATGAGTCTTGAAAGAGCGCGCCAGCAGTACGGCGGCGCCGGGAAGGCTCGCGACGAGCGCGAGCACGCCGTAGACGACGGCCACGGTGACGCCCTGCGCCGAACCGAGCCCGGCCGTGCCGAACAGCAGCGCGCAGACGCCTTCGCGCGGGCCCCAGCCGCCGATGTTCAGCGGCAGCCCCATCGCGAGCAGGGCGAGGATCATCAGTGGCAGCAGTTCGCCGACCGGCGCGGTGACCCCGGCCGCCCGCGCGGCGACGACGAACAGGGCGAGGTGCCCGGCGAGGGTGGCCACCGAAAGCAGGCTCACCCCTGGCCAGGTCTCCTTGGTCAGCAGGCCGAGCCGGACGTCGGCGAGGGTGACGGCGAAACCGCGGCGCCACTTCGATCCACTGTGGATCCAGTGTTTCCCCGCCGTCATCCCGGTGACGACGGCCGTGAAAGCAACGACGACGACCACGATCGCGGCGACCAGGACGACCCCGTCGATCGGCGGCGGGACCACGGAAGGCGCACTGAGCACGACGGCGACCGAAGCGCCGATCACCGCGACCTGCCCCGCCGTCCGCTCCAGCACCACCGCGCGGACCCCGCGCGGGACGTCACCGGATTCGCGGCCGTGCTGCACGGCGCGGTTGACGTCACCGAGGACTCCCGCCGGCAGGACACCGTTGAGGAACAACGCGCGGTAGTACTCGCCGACGGCGCTCCACAGCGACAGCTTCAGGCTCAGCCGCCGCGCGACCAGGCACCAGCGCCAGGCGCTGAACACCGTCGTCGCGAAGCCGATCCCGAGCGCGGCGGCGACACCGGTGGCGTCGACCTCGCGCAGCCCGTCCAGGAAGGCCCGGGTGCCCAGTTGCCAGACGAGAACGGCGAGGATGCCGAGCGCGCCGAGGATCTTCAGCCAAGGCCAAAATCGCTTCACGACGGCACCACCAGAAGATCTTCGTGCTGGATCACCGCGTTCAGCTCGCCCGCCGCGCACTGCGCGAGCCGCCACCGCAGGTAGGCGTCCCCGTCCGCCGAGAGCTCCGGCCGTTGCTCGCGGGCGGCACCGACCCAGCCGGTGAGCCATTCCGCGGTCAGCGCGGCCTGGTCCGCCCCGAGCCGCCACGGGCTCGGGGCTCGCCGCACGGTGGCGCCGAGCCGTTCGAAGACGCCGAACGCGACGTCCACCGCGTCCGGGCCGAGAAGCCACCGGCCGTTGGTCACCCGGCGCTGGTGGGCGTTGAAGGCGTCGGCGATCTCGACGTCGAACTTGTCCTTGGGCGACAGCACGACCCGGCCCGACACGCTCAACGTGAACAGGACCGCGCAATTGGCCTCGACGCACGCCTCCGCCAGCCTGCTCATCTCCTCGGCGGTGAGCAGGTCGAGCAGCGCGGACGCCGCCACGAGCGACGTCCCGGCGAGGTCCTCGGCACGCAGTTCGGTGATGTCGCGTTCTTCGGCGACGACGGTGACTTCGCTTCCGTCCAAAGCGTGCTCCGGACGGCTGGTGCGGGCCAGCGCGTGGGTGAGCAGATCGGTGTCGCGGTCGTGCAGGATCCAGCGCTGGCGGCCGGGCAGCCGCCTGGCCAGCCAGCGGCCGAGTGATCCCGTGCCGCAGCCGAGATCCCGGACGACGACCTCGTCCTGTGTCTTCAAGAAGGAACGGACCGGCTCGATCAGCTCGGTCGCGCGCGCGGCGGCGTCGGCGTCCTCCCGCAATTGCAGCCAGCTGGGGGCGTACTTGGTCATGCCGCCGTCCTTTCGTTCAGCAGCACGGCGGCGACGCCGCGGGCCGTCGCGTCCCAGCCGGTCAGCGTCTCGCGGCGAAGGCGGGCGGAGGCGCGAAGACGGTCACGCAGTTCAGGCTCGGTGAGCCAGCGGCGAAGGGCGGCGGCCAGCGCGTTGACGTCCTCGCCGGGTACGAGCATCCCGGGCACGCTGCCGTCGGGCGACCGGCCGAGCGTGTCCGGCAGCGCGTCGACGGCGGTCACGAGCACGGGAACGCCGTGCGCGAGCGCCTCGGTGACCACCATGCCGTAGGTCTCCGCACGCGAAGGCAGCACGAGAAGGTCTGCGGCCGCGTACGTCGCTTCGAGCGCTTCGCCGGACCGGGGGCCGGTGAGGGTGAACCTCTCGCCGAGAGTGTGTCGCCGCAGGCGCTCGACGTAGCGCGTCTCGCGGCGGATGGCGCCGACGCATTCGCAGATCCACGGGAGATCGGTGAGCGACTTCAGCGCGTCCGCGAGCAAGCCCTGGCCCTTGCGCGGGGTCACGTTGGCGACACAGACCAGGTGCGTCCCGTTCAGGCTTCCGGGCGAGACTTCAGCCTTGTCGACGCCGGGCGGCACCGCGTGAACGCGATGCGGGGCGAGGTCGTGGTGCTCGATCAGCCGCCGCGCCGCCCAGTCGCTCGTCGCGACCACGGCCTCGACAGCGCCGAGCGTCTCTCGCTCCAGACGGTCCAGTTCGGCGGCGAGCGAGGGCGAAAGGCCCGTCTCGTCGGCCAGCGGCAGGTGCACCAGCACCGCGATCGACAGCCGTTGCGCCGCGGGCACGATCACCTCGGGCACTCCGCAGGCGACCAGCCCGTCGAGCAGGACCGCAGCACCGTCCGGTAGTTCGGCGAGCTTGCGCGCCAGGACCTTGCGCGCCTCGGTGTCGGGCCGCGGCCAGTTCCCGCGGACGGCGATCTCGCGGACCTCCACGCCCGTCGCGGCGAGGCCGTCGCACAGGCGGCGGTCGTAGACGTTGCCGCCGCTCGGCGCGCTCAGGTCGTCGACGTCGTTGGGCAGGACGACATGGAGGCCGTTCACAACACACGCTCGTAGCTCGCCCACGCGACGTGGGATTCGTGCAGCGAGACGGTGATCCCCTCGAGCCCTCGCGCCCCTTCGCCGAGCGCTCCCGCGTGGACGCGGTCCGCGAGCCTGTCGGCGATGACCTTGGCGAGGAATTCGGTCGAGGTGTTGATCCCGGCGAACTCGGGCACGTCGTCGAGGTTGCGGTAGTTCAGGTCGGCGAGCACCGCCTTGAGCTCTTCGGTCGCCTTGCCGATGTCGACGACGATGTTGTCGGCGTCCAGCGCGGACCGGCGGAACGTCGCGTCCACCACGAAGGTGGCGCCGTGCAGTTTCTGCGCGGGTCCGAAGACCTCGCCGCGGAAGCTGTGGGCCACCATGACGTGGTCGCGGACGGTGATACTGAACAACGGACCTCCTCCGGTCGTGCCCTTAACGCATGTCCTCCATCTGATAGGTGACACGGAGGCAGAGCGTTCCTGGTTCATTCGCGGCCAGACGCCCCACGACGTCCGGCAGTTCCTGGAACCGGCATTCCCCGCTGACCAGCACTTCAAAGCCCGGATCGGCCAGAATTCGCAAAGCGAGAGCCAAGCGGTCGCCGTAGCTCCGGTTCGTGCGGCGAGCGGGCGAGACCATGCCGACCTGGCTGCTGCGGATCGTCAGGCGCCGTGAGTGGAAGTTCTCGCCGAGCGGGACACTGATCCGGCGGTCGCCGTACCAGCTCAGCTCGACGACCTCGCCCTCCGGCGCCAGCAGTTCCAGCGACCGCGCCAGCCCGGCCTCGCTCGCGCTGGCGTGCACGACGAGGTCGCAGTCGCCCAGCGCGTCCTCCGGTGTCGAGAACTCGACGCCCAGCGCTTCGGCGATCTTCGCGCGCCCCGGGTCGACGTCGATCAGCTGCACACGGGTCGCGGGAAAGCCCGCCAGCAGTTTCGCGACGCTGCTGCCGACCATCCCGGCGCCGACGACGGCGATCCGGTCGCCGAGTTTCGGCGACGCGTCCCAGACGGCGTTGACCGCGGTCTCGATCGTCCCGGCGAGGATCGCGCGCTCCGGCGGCACCCCGTGCGGCACCGGCGTGACCGCCGACGCCGGGACGACGTAACGGGTCTGATGTGGATAGAGACAGAAAACCACTTGCCCGGCCAGATGCTCCGGACCATGTTCGACCACGCCGACGTTGAGGTAGCCGTACTTCACGGGTCCGGGGAAGTCGCCCTCCTGGAACGGCGCGCGCATGGCCTCGCGCTGGCTCGGCGGGACCTCACCGCGGAAGACGAGTGTCTCGGTACCCCGGCTCACGCCGGTGTACAGGGTGCGGACCAGCACCTCGCCGTCCCCGACCGGAGGGAGCGTGACCGGCAGGAGCTCGCCGTCACCGGAACCACTGAACCAGAAGGCGCGTTCCATCGTGTCCTCTCATGTCGGACCCTGGAGACGGGGTCGCCGTCACCATAACGAGGAGGCCTCGTGATCAACCCCGGAGTTTTCCTGGGGGTCCTCGTCCAGCTGGCACTGTTGGGAACGCTGGACGCCGTCACCGGACTGGGCCCGCCGGGCTGGATCGCCGGAGCGGCCTACGGCATCGCCGTCGGCGGATTCCTGACCTACGGCCTGAACCGGAGCACCGCGCGCTCCCTCGGCCCGGCCGACGCCGTGACGCTCGGACGCTCCGGGCTGGTCGGCTGTGTGACCGCCCTCGTCGTCGACACCGCGGGCGGGGAAATCGTCACGATGGTCGTCATCGCGTCGGTCGCGCTCGCCCTGGACGCCGTCGACGGCCAGGTCGCGCGCCGCACCGGTACGGCGTCGCCCCTCGGCGCGCGCTTCGACATGGAGGTCGACGCGTATCTGATCCTGATCCTGAGCGTGGTCGTCGCCCAGTCGCTCGGTCCGTGGGTGCTCACGATCGGCGCGATGCGGTACGTCTTCGTCGCCGCGAGCCGGCTGTGGCCGTGGCTGAACACTCCGCTGCCGCCGAGCCTGGCGCGCAAGACGGTCGCGGCGGTGCAGGGCATCGTGCTGGTCGCGGCGGCTTCGACGATCCTGCCGCTCTGGGCCGGTTTCGTGGTGACGCTGGGCGCGCTCGGGCTGCTGACCTGGTCTTTCGGCCGCGACACGTGGTGGCTGCTGGAGCAGCACGCCTTCAGTGGCACGCGGCGTGTGACGGCCGACGTCGCGTGATCACGCGTACTGCGCTTCTCCGTTTCCGAACGACCAGTTGATCAGATCGGTCTCGTTGATCGTCACGAGCACGTTCCGCGGCTCGGTACCCGAGTACTCCTCCGCGAGCTCCGCGATCCGCCGGTACAGCGCCTTCTTCCGTTCGTCGGTGCGCCCCGGGCGCATGGTGATCGCGACGAACACGACCCCCTCGTCCCGGTGGATCCCCAGGTAGTCGTCGTACTTCAAGGTGCCCTGGCCGTTGAGGACCTGGAAGCGATCGTCGGCCGGGATGCCGAGCGTCTCGACCATCGCGTCGTGGACGGCGTTGCCGAGGGCTTCGAGCCTGTCGGTCCCGACAGCGTCGATGCGTACGAAGGGCATGTCAGTTCTCCTTGGTCGCGAGCAGGCCGAGGGCGCCGTCGACGGCTTTCGCGAACACGTCCGGGGATCCGGCGGCACGAGCAAGGACGTAACCGCCCTGCAGGACCGCGACCAGCGCGGTCGCCGTGGCGGTGGAATCGAGCGAAGCGTCCAATTCGCCGTTCACGCGGCCCTCTTCGAGCAGTTCTGCGAGACGGCCGGTGAGCCAGCCGAAGGTGTCCTCGACCGGCTTTCGCAGGTCCGGATCGGCCATCACGTCGGGATCCTGGGTGAGCTTGCCGACCGGGCAGCCCTTCAGCACGTCGCGCTCGCGGCGCAGGTAGACGGTGATCCGTTCGACGACCGTGCCGGATCCGGTGAACTCGGCCTCCGCCCTCGCCCGCAGCTCTTCGGCGTTGCGGCCGATCGCGGCGAGCGCGAGGCCGGACTTGCCCTGGAAGTGGTGGTACATGCTGCCCTGGCCGGCGCCGGAGCGCTCCTGGATCGCCTTCGGGCTGGTGCCGACGTACCCGCGCTCCCACAGCAGTTCGCGAGTACTCTCGATGAGCTGTTCCCTCTTGTCCACACCGAGACCGTACATACTAGTAGGTACAGAGCGCAAACCGGCGCGGCGGGAGCAAGGGACCTTTGCACCGCCGGAACGCGTTTAGTCGGCTAAACGCGCCTCAGGGGCGCGAGTCCTGCCCGAACCGCTCCCACTCCCGGTCCCAGGCCGCGCGCCGCGCCCGGTCCAGCAGGTGCCGCGCGATCAGGTACCCCGCCGCCAGCAGTGTCACCGCGATCAGCCACACGCCCACCCCGACGCCGACCCCCGTACTGGTCGCGTCCATCGGCGTCACCGGCGGATCGACCACGGCTTCGGCCTCGTCGAGCCACACTGTCACCCCGTCACCCACCGAAGCGCCGAGATCGGCGGTGACGGGCTCCTCTCGGTACGTCCCGTCCGGCAACGCCCACCGGGCCACCACCGAAGCGGTCTCGGCCGAAGGGGTCCCATCGACGCCGACGCGCGCCTGCGGAGCGTCTTCGAGCAGGAACGCGGTCGTCGAGTGCCGCGCGGCCGTCTCGAGCGCCGAGCGCTCCATCATGGCCGCGTAAGCCTCCGAACCGGCGGCCGCGGCCAGCGGGACGCCGAGCAGCGCCACCGCGACGCCTCCGACGAGGATCACCGCCTCGATCCGGTCCCAGATCCGCGCGAGCGGATTCCGGCCGGGACGGATCCGGCGCCACAGGAACAGAAGCGACACGACGGGCCTCCTTCGCCGGTTCCCCACCGACAAGACTGCGCCGGGAAGAGCCGGAGAGATAGGAGGCTTTGGTCCCTGTCAGCGGCGAGGAACGTTCTCACCCGGGATCACGTGCGCGGAGGCCGCACGGTTCATCGCACGACGTGTTCGTACGCGGACTTCAGGTCCCCGACCGGACCGGCCGGCGCGACCAGCGGCCCTTTCGCCCAATCGCAGCCGAGTTCGTGCAGGACCTTCAGCTGCCGCGCGGTTTCGACTCCCTCGGCGACCACCACGAGGTCGACGGCGTGCGCCATCGCCATGATCCCGGCGACGATCGGCTCGGCGTCGCTCGACCTGCCGAGATCGGCCACGAACGACCGGTCGATTTCGATCACGTTCAGATCGAGGCGGCACAGCTGGGCGAGCGAGGAGTACCCGGCGCCGAACCGTTCCGCGGTCACCCTGACCCCGGTCTTCCGCAGCGCGTCGACGGCGTCCGCCGCGTCCTTCAGCGCCGTCTCGTCGACGTCGAGGCTCAGATCGTGCGGTCCCAGCCCCGCGTCCTCCAGTGTGGTCTGAACCAATTGCAGCAAGGTGGGATCGCCCAGTTGGCGGACCGAAAGACTCACATTCACATTACAGTGCACACCATGATCGGCACGCCATCGGGAGATCTCACCGGCGGCCTTGGCAAGGACCTCCGCACCGATGATCGTCAAAAGATCGCCGTCGTCGGCGATCTCGGCCAATTCCGCCGGATCGATCGGCCCCCGGACCGGATGGTCCCAACAGGACTTCGCCTTCACCGCGACCATGTCGCCGGTCCGCAGATCGACGACGGGCTGATAAACGGTCTCGACCAGCCCGTCCGCGACGGCGTTCCGCAGATCCTGCTCCAGGATGAAACGGTCCTGCACGCGTTTCCGCATGATCGGCGCATAGAAAGCAGAGCGGCCCGGTCCGAATGTTTTCGCCTGATACATCGCCAAATCGGCGTCTTCCAGCAATTCGTCGGCACTGCGGGTATCGCCGGGTTCTGCGATCACTATTCCGATGCTCGTATTGATATGCAGTTCCCTGCCGTGCACGGTGAGCGATTCGGCCAGATGCCGCTGGAGGTGGTCGGCCAGCGCCCGCACCTCGGCGGCTTCGGGATAACCGGTGGTGATGACCAGGAACTCGTCCCCGCCGAGCCGTCCGACCAGGTCCGAAGGCCCGGCGACGGCCCGCAGCCGCTCGCCGATGATGCGCAGCACCTGGTCGCCGACGGTGTGCCCGAGCGAGTCGTTGATGATCTTGAACTTGTCGAGGTCGATGAACAGCACGGTGGTCGTCTGCGACGGATCCGCGATCGTGAGGCGCAGATGGTTCAGCGCGAGCGTGCGGTTCGCGAGCCGGGTCAGCGGATCGTGGGTCGCCTCGTAGGCCAGCCGCTCGCTGATCGCCCGCCGTTCGGTGATGTCGGCGAAGGACGTCAGCACCGAGGGCACGCTCTGTCCCGGCGCCATCAGCGGACCGGACGTCAGCGAAAGCCACCGATGGGCACCGTCGCGCCGCCGCACCTGCACGACCCGCCCGGTCTCGACCTTCCCCGAGCGCCGCACGCGCGCCGACGGCAGATCGTCCACGGGCACCGGGGCGCCGTGCTCGTCGTGCAGCCGCAACGTCCGGCTTTCCAGGCCGACCAGGGAACCCTCCGGCACGCCGGAGATCCGGTGCGCGGCGGAGTTCGCGAGTTCGATCCGCCCGCTGGGGCCGACCAGCAGCACCCCTTCGTCGAGCGTTTCGACGACGGTGGCGAATTCGGCCTCGGCCCGGCGCTGCGCGGTCTCGTCGGCGCACAGCAGCACGTAGCCGTCGAACATCTCGGCCGCGGAGACGCGGACCGCGAGCGCCGTGCCGTCGGCGCTGAAATGCGTCGCCTGCACCACACCGCCCGCCGCGACGACCTGCCGCGGATTCATCGGCGCGCCCACCACCTCGGACACCGGCACCCCGATGACCTGGTCGAGTTCGTGTCCGTAGACGGCCTCGGCCGCCGGGTTCCAGCTCGTCACCAGGCCGTCGGGCGAGGTCGCGATGATCGCGTCGCTCGCGTGGCCGACCAGCGCGGCCTGAAACCGCAGACCGGCTTCCGCCGCCTTCTGCGTGGTCAGATCGCGCATGATCACCTGATAGGCGGGTTTGCCCTCCCAGGTGGTGAGCACCGCCTGCGATTCGACGGCGACCTTGTGGCCCTGAAGGGTCCGCAGCATCATTTCGGTCGGCTCACTGAACGAGCCGGGCGCGACCAGCGAACCGATCCGCGCCAGCAACGCGTCCTGCGAGCCGTCGTCGACGAGGTCCGTGATGTGCATCCCGATGATTTCGGTCGACACACTCGCGCCGACGAAGCGCATCGTGGCCGAGTTCACGAAGACGACTTTGCCCCGCTGATGGACACAGATCCCGTAAGGGCTCGCTTCGACCATCGTGAGGTATTGCGTACCCAAAGTCCCGCCGTCGGAATTTTGCTCCAAAAGGCGGTACCCCTTGCCGAGAAAGGCAAGCGCGGGTTCACCACGTTGATCCCTCTCGGCGGACAACTCGGTCAGCAGGCGGACGAGCGAAGCATGACGGTCGGGTTCTCCAACCGTGCAGGTCGCGGTGCCGTTCGCTGGCGAGGAATCCTGATCCGAAGGCCGGTGGGTGTCGGGGGTCCCACCGTCGAGATCGTCAGGATCCATGTGATCCAAACCCCCTACTCGACTGATGTAGCTTCCGATTAGATCACTAAATCGACGTAGCCGTCCTCCTCGTCCAGCTGATCGGTGCGGCTTTTCCACCCCAGCGTTGACGGAATGTAGTTGAAGGGAAACACGTGCGGAGCAAAACAGACATCTGCGGCATCGGCGCCGTAACCGCCTACGGCTGGGGGCGCGAATCGCTGTGGGAGGGCCTCGCGAGCGGCGTCCCCTGCGCCCAGTACACCGACGGCTTCGGGGAAACCCCGGAACTGCCCGGCTGGGTGGCCCACATCCCCGAGGGCGGCAGATCAAGGGACGGCAGCCTGCACGCCCGCGCCCTGCTCTCCGCCGCGCGAGAAGCGATCGAAGACGCGGGCACCCGCGGCTGGTCGCCGGGACGGCGGGTGGGCGTCATCTCCGGCGGTGTCCGCGAGGACCTGCGGACCTGGGACAGGCTCACCCATCTCGGCGAGGAACTCATGTACCGGCGCGAGTTCATCGGCATGATGCCCTCGACCCCGATCGCCTCGCTGATGTCGGAGTTCGGTTTCCACGGCCCGTCGATGGCCACCTCCGCGATGTGCGCGACCGGCAGCGCCGCCGTCCTCACCGCGAAGATGTGGCTGGACGCGGGAATGGCCGACGACGTCGTCGTGGTCACCACCGATCTGTCCGCGACCCGCGCGATGGTGCGCAACTTCGTGCACTGCGGGGTGGCGATCACCGACACTCCCCCGCTCGACGCGTGCCGCCCTTTCCAAGAGGGCACAAGGGGATTCACCTTCTCCGAGGCCGCGGTCGCGGTGGTGCTGACCCAGCGGAAGACCGACTCGTACGCGACCCTGCTGGGCGGCGCCATGTCCCATGAGGCGCACAACGCGATGGCGCTCGACCCGAACCCGGCGAACGCGATCTCGGCGGTGACCGGAGCCTTGGAGAACGCGAACGCCGCCGCGAAGGACGTCCGCTACCTGAACGCGCACGGAACGGGTACGAAACTCTGCCACCGCACGGAATCCCAGATCCTCGAAGCGGTCTTCCCCGGCAGTACGGAGATCTACTCGATCAAACCGCTGACCGGCCACAGCCAGTCCGGTAGCGCGCTGACCGAGATCGCGACGACCTGCCTCGCGGCGCAGCACGACCTCGTCCCGGCGCCGAAACCGGTGGCGGACGGGCATCCGCAGCTGATGGACGGGCCCTCCCGGCCGGAAAGCGGGCTCACCGTCAAGACGTCGATCGGGATGGGCGGGTACGTCGCCGCAGTCGTGTTGGACGCCGCCTGACTCCTATTCGATAACACACGGTCTCAACGTCGTCACGAAGTGTCATATTCGGTGCTCATCGGGTCGATACTGCCAAGTAGCGATACGCACTAGGCACGGAGGCGGCCATGAGCCCGAGAACGGCATCCGACAACCTCGTCCACAACTACCTGTTCTTGCGGCGTGCCATCGGTTTCCTCGGGATCGGACTGCCTTTCGTGCTGATCTTCGGGAAGATCGCCGTCGACGGCGGCGGCCTGCTCAACTCGATCAGCGGCTACTACTACTCGGGGATGCGCGACGTCTGGGTCGGCGTCATGTGCGCCATCGGTGTCTTCCTGTTGTCCTACCGGGGTTACGGCCGGATCGACGACATCGCCGGGAACATCGCCGCGGTGGCCGCGGTCGGCGTGGCGCTGTTCCCCACGACACCGTCGAACGGTGACCGCACGGACGAGATCCTCGGCCTGCTGCACCTCGGGTTCGCCGCGGTCTTCTTCCTCACCCTGGCGTTCTTCTGCATCGTGCTGTTCACCAAGTCGGACAAGGAGATCCCCGGCGCCCGCAAACCCGAACGGAACCGGTTGTACGTCACCTCCGGCGTGATCATGCTGGTGTGCCTGGCCTTGATCGTGCTCTGCGGCCTCGTCTTCGACGAGCTGACGAAGTCGCTTTACCCGGCGCTGTGGCTGGAGTCGGTGGCGATCTTCGCGTTCGGTGTCGCGTGGCTCACCAAGGGCGGGACGCTGCTGCCGGACAAGACCGTGACGGCGGGAACGCGGGTGACGGCCTGACCTGTACCGGAGCCGGGCCGATCAAGGTAAAGGAACCTTTATCATCGGCCGGGTCGTTGACGCGGTATGACTGAGCGCATCGCACTCCAGCTCGGCCGCCGCGACCTCCTGGTGGTCGCGGGGATACCCGGGGCGGGCAAGACCACGCTCCTGGCCCGGGCGGCGACCGGCGCGATGCCGGTGCTCGATTCCGACCAGGTCCGCGCGCGGCTGCGCGGACGGCTGCCCGCCGCGCTGCCGTACCGGTGCTACCGGCCGCTGGTCCACCTGTGGCACCGCGCGCGGGTCGTCCGGGCCGCGCTGGCGGACGGTGGCCCACTGGTCGTGCACGAGCCGTCGACCCGCGCGACGACCCGCGGGCTGCTGGCCCTGCTCGGCCTGGTGAGCCGCCGCCCGGTCCGGCTGCTGTGGCTCGACGTCACCCCGGAGGAGGCCCGCGCGGGCCAGGTCGCGCGCGGGCGCGTCATCCGGCCGCGGTCGTTCGCCCGTCACGTCAGAAGGGCCGAGAAGGTGCGCCGCGACCTGCGCGCCGGCTGGGTCCCGGCAGGCTGGCACGGCGCGCGGATGGTGACCCGCGAGGTCACCGGGGCGCTGCGGTTCGTCACCGAAGAGGAGCCGGGAAGAGGCCGCTCAGGCGACGTCCGGCTCCTCCCGGTCGACCGGCCCGGCGCGCCCACAGTGCGCGCAGGTTAGCGGTTCCGGGTCGGGTTCGTCCGAAGGTCCTGGTCGGTTCGGGGGCGGACACGGGTTCCCCGGCGCCCAGCGGATGCGTACCGGCATCGTCGTTCGTCCTTTCCACGCCGCGAAGGACCTTCGCACGGAGATACGGACATACTGATCCACCGGTTCACCCCATCCCCGGATCGGGTCAGATCCCCACGTAGTTCTCGGCGAAGAAGTCCTGGTGCGCACGGGAAACCCGCAGGCTCTCCAGCCGCGCGTCCCGCAGGGCCCGCTGGAAGAGGGCCTCGTCGTCGTATCCGGCCGGACTGTGCAGGAGGCCGATCATCCAGTGCGAGAACTCCTGCGCGCGCCAGATCCGCGGCAGGCACTCCGCGGAGTAGCGGTCGAGCGCCGTCGTGTCGTCCGTTTCGTGGGCGGCGATCAACGCCTTGGCGAGGATCTCGGCCTCCATCAGCGCGAGATTCGCGCCTTTCGCGGCGGCGGGACTGATCAGGCTCGCCGCGTCGCCCGCGAGGAACAGTTTCCCGCGCTGGATCGTGTCCATCACGTGCGAACCAAGGTCCACGATCCGGCGTTCGATGACGGGGCCGCGTTTGAGCGCGCCGTACCGCTCGCCGCGCATCCGCAGGTGCAGTTCGTCCCAGACCCGGTCGTCGGTCCAGGTGTCCGGATCCTCGCCGCGCGGGACTTCGAGGTAGTAGCGCGTCACCGTCGGCGTCCTCGCCATGTGCCCGGCGAAACCGCGTTCGTGGAGCGCGTAACCGATCGCGGACATACTGGGCGGCGCCTCGGCGAGGATCGCGAGCCACGAGATCGCGTGGTCTCGCTGGAAGACCTTGGCGGGAACGGATCTCCGCGAGACGCCGTGCCTGCCGTCGCAGCCGGCGATGTACTCGGCGCGCAGGAGGCGGTCGTCGGCGATGATGGTGGCCTCCGTCCCCGACACCGACGAAACCTCGGTCTCGAACCGGATCTCCCCGCCGCGGGCGAGGAATTCCGCGATCAGATCGGCGACCAGGAATTGCTGCGGATAGACGGTGTGCACCTCGCCGCCGCCGAGTTCGCCGTACTTGAGCTCGAATTCCCCTTGTTCGGCACGGAAGGCGCAGGTGTCATGCCGGACGCCGTTGGCGAGAAGGCCGTCGGCGAGGCCGTTCCCGTCGAGGACACGGACACTGTTCGCGGCCAGGAATCCAGCTCTGGCACGGTTTTCGACGTACTCCCGGCTTTTCCGCTCCAGGATCAGGCAGTCGATTCCGGCCGCGCGCAAAAGATTTCCCACGACCAGTCCGGCCGGACCCGCGCCCACGATCAGTACATCGGCGTCGTTCTTCCCCACGAAAGCCCCCCGTGCCCGTGCCCTCCCCCACTGCGATCCACGGTACACAAAGTGCGTTCACCCGGGGGATGTTCAGCCCTTCTGGGCACGCAACCTTGCCCGGCGTTTCCCTTCGTGCATCGCCACGACACGCGCGATCGGGATCGTGTGCCCCTGTTCGACGAGGTCGGCGGGCAACGTCTGCGGCGCGGGCATCGCCTCGGCCCACGGATCCTTGTCGCCGAGCAGACCCGGCGCCGTGTAGACGGTGAAGTCGGCGGGGACCACGTCCGCCAAAGCGTCCCAGGCGACCGGGAACGACACCGGCAGTCCCGGCCGCAAGCGCGGGCTGTACGCCGCCGCGACCGTGTTCCCGCCTGCCCGCGTCGAATCGAGGTACACCTTGCCCTCGCGGTCTTCCACGATGTACGCGGTCGTCGCGACCGAGGGGTCGACCTGCTCCGCGCGAGCGGAGAGGGCGCGGGTCGCGGCCGCGACGTCTTCGAAGGTCTGCCCCGGCACCAACGGGACGAAGATGTGCACTCCCTTGGAACCACTGGTCTTCACCGCACCGGCGAGCCCGGAATCGGAGAGCGCCTGCCGCACCAGCCCCGCGGCCTTCACCACGTGCGCGAAATCGTCACCCGGCGGCGGGTCGAGGTCCAGGACGAGATGGGTCGGGCCAGCGACGTCCCCGGCGGTCATCAACGTCGGGTGATACTCGACGGCGCGCTGGTTCGCGAACCACAGCAACGTGCGGCGGTCGTCGCACAGCGCGTACGACACCTGCCGATGGGAGGTCTCCGCCCAGATTTCGTGCCGCTTCACCCAGCCGGGTGTGTATTTGGGCAGGTTCTTCTGCATGAACGGGTCCTGGCCGCGCAGGACGCGGATCACCGACAGCGGCCGGTTCTCCAGTACCGGGAGGAGGCGGCCCGCGACGAAGTCCAGGTAATCGACGAGGTCGCGTTTCGTCGCACCCTCGAACAACGGCTGGTCGAGGTTGGTCAGCTTGACCCCGTCGCGCTCGTCATCGCTCATGACGGTGAGCCTGACACAAAAGCCTCGTGAGTGGTACGGACGGTTCTAACCGCCCGTACCACTCACGAGGCCGACGCTTAGCTGATGTTGGCGTCGATGCAGGCGTAAAACGCGTTCGCCGTGTCGTAGACGTTCCAGCGGGCGAGGATCTTGTGCCGCCCGCTCTGCTGCAGGTTCACGCTGTGCGTGACCGTGGCGCCCGGCTGCGCGCCGTTGTCGTTGACGGTCGCGACCTTCGCGCCGTCGACGAAGTACTCCCACGTGCTGGTGCGGTGGCGAGCCGTGATCGTCCACCGGAACGTGGTGGTACGGCCGAGGGAATGCACCTTCCAGCCCTTGCTGTCATTGTTGAGATCCGAGAAACGGCCGACGCCGCCGCTACAGCTCATGAGCCCCTTAGGGCCCTCGACGCTTTGCGGTTCCCATTTGATGTCACCGCAGGAAACGGTGTTCTGAGCGCACTGCGCCTGCCTGCTGGCAGGTGAGGAGACGTAGCCGTGCGCGCTGGCGGTACCCGCCGGGATCGCGACCAGAACCGCCGGCACCGTTGCCGCACCTGCCGCCAGGGTCAAAAGCCGTCGTTTGAAGCTCATGCCTACCCCTTTCCCATCTGTGCACCCACCGCTGACCCGGGTGGCGGAACCGTCCGTGGAACTCGAGGTTCCTGGGCCACGGCGAGCGAAAAACCAATGAAGGTTGGGACCACATCCGCCGAAGCGCCGAGCGGCGAATGTGGTCTAGACCATAATTGGTTCAGACGACTCGGTCAAGAGTAACCAACCGGGCACTTGGAGTCGTGAAGATCGAACAGGGTTGTCAAGTCGTGCGATCAGCCCGCACCCAAACAGACGAACGGTCGCCGGAACGGATCAACCGCGATGGTGTCCGCCAGCGCCGTCGCCGGGCCGGCACCGTCGGCGAGTCCGCGATGGTAGTCGTCCATCGCGGCCGCGGCGGCTTCGTCACCGACTCGGCTCAACGGCGCGATCACCGTCCGCGAACCGCTCGCGAGCAGCGCGCTGGCGAAACCGAGGACTTCGTCGCCGGGCCGGATCCGGTTCAGCGCCAGTTCGCACGACGCGAAGACGACTTGCGACGGCGGCTGCGCGAGCCCGGCCATCTCGTGTGCGAAGAGGGTGCCGTCGGCCAGTTCCAGCCGGGAGAACAAGGCGTTCTCGGGCTCGTGCGCACCGTGCGCGGCGATGTGCGCGAGCTTCGCGCCGTCCAGCGCGCCGAGGACGGACCGCACCGTCGCGTCCGGCCCGGTCAGCGTATGTGCCGTCCGGTAGTGCGTGGCGAGTTTGGCCAGCTCACCCCTGGTCCCCACGAGGCCGGGTCCGCTGACGAGGACGACCTTCCGCGCCTCGGGGACCGTCGTGCGTTCGGCTCCCAGCCAGGCGGTCGCCGACGGGGCGACCACGATCGGCCGCGACCGCAGCGCCGGCAGCACTCCCCACGGGACGGCGAACAGCGGACCGGTCGGCACGACGACCAGGCCGCGGTCCCCGAGCAGCCCCTCCAGCGGCCGGATGAGCTGGGCGTCGAGCCGTTCGGCCTGTTTCCGCGCCGAACCGAGTACCGCCTGTACCAGGGGCGGCGGCAGGTGATCCGGCGCGAGGGCGTCGAGATCGACGTTCAGCATCCGCGCGGACTCCGCCGCCGATGCCGCCGAGCCGAGCCGCACCAGTTCGCACCGCCTGCCCGCGACGACCACCGCCACCAGGTCGTCTCCGGAGGACACGAAGCTCACCAGCGCGCGTTCGCCCAGCTCGTCGGCGACCTCGGCGAGCCGCGCGACCGGCCGCGGCCTGCCCCAGCGTCCGGTGTGCCACCCGAGCCGATGCGCCTCGCGCAACCGCTCGGCGTGTTTCGCGCGCAAGGCCGCCGTCGGGTGCCCGTCGTGCTGCGCCTGGTGGATCGCCTGATCGAGACCCCGGACCTCACCGACCCGCTCGGCGAGATCCGGATCGTCCGCGGCAACAGGTTCGTACCGGTAACTTTGCGCGCGGGTCCGTTCCGTCCAGCCGAACAACCGGGCCGCGTCCGCGCGTTCGAGCACGATCTTGACGGCCAGATCCGCCAGCTCCCTGCCGTGCAACGCCGTCCCGGACACCAGTTCGAGGCCGCCCATCCGGTCGCGGACCCGGTCGAGTTCGGTGAGCCCGCCCCTGATCTCGGCCAGCGCCCTGGCCTTGTCCCCCTCGGCGACCGCGAGTTCCGCGCGGCAGAGCCGTCGCAGCATCCGGTAATCGACGGTGGTCAACCGGCCCGGCTGCGGAATCCGCGCCAGCAGTTCGGCGGCACGCTTGCGTTTTCCCTTCCGCAGCTCGACCCGGACGGCCAGCATGCGCGCCAAGGCCGCCTGATCGGCGAGCCTCGGCATCGGCATCGCGTTCGCCGCCCGCAGTGCGCGGGCCGTCAGGTTGGCCGGGATCTCGTTGGTACGCAACGCATCCCGCACGTCGGCACGAAGGCCGACGATCGTCGCGTTGGCGACACAGGTCTGGCATCCCCAGCGCAGCGTCCGGCGCCGGGCCGAAGAGGCGTACGTCCGGGCGAGCTCCAGGTCGTCGGTCATCAGCGCCGCGGACGCGCGGAACAGCTCCACCCCGCCCAGATCCCTGGTGATGCTCCGCTGTTCCAGCATCACCGGCAGGATCTCGTCGAGATGGACTCCGGCCTCTTCGGCCAGGCCCGCGGTCAGCAGCGCTTCGGCCCGTTCCCACCGCAGCAGCGGCGGGATCTCCAGGTCGAGAGATCGGTAGATCCGCTCGCTTTCCTCGTAGAGCCGCAATGCAGCGGGCACGTTCCCGACGCGGAGTTCCAGCGTGCCCAGCGGGCGGCGGACGTCCGCGGCCTGGGCGTGCAGGCCGTTGCGTTCCGCGAGCGCCACGGCGTTGGCGAGGTCCCGCCTGGCGCGGCGGATGTCGCCGAGCCTGGTGTAGGCCAGCCCCCGCGTGGTCAACGTGCCCAGGTACGGATCGAGCGAGGGCGCGGGATCCTTTTCCATGGCCAGGAGGGCCTCTTTGTGCGCGAGCGAGGAATCGAAATACCCCGTGCTTTCCTCGTTCCGCCCCACCGCCATGAGCAGGAGTCCGTAATTGTGGTCGAGCTGACCGCGCAATTCCGCGTGGAGCCGGGGGTCGTCCACCGCTTTGAGCAACAACCGGACGTCGTCCAGGCCCGCGAGGCCGGAAGCCACGCCCCCGCTGGTCTCCGAGCCCACGGTCGCGATGCTGGAAGCCAGCCGGATCCGGGTGGCCAGCCAGTCGTTCCTCATCCGTTCGGCGACCGGATGGATCGAATCGAGCAGAGCCATCCCCCGCCGCAGCAGGAGAATTCCCTCACGTTGACGGGCCGAACACGCGGCATCGATACCGGCGCGCTGGAGTTCGCGCGCCTTGCGAATGACATCGGCTTGATCGAGCTGTGTAACCGCCACTGATCTATGACAGCACACTCCGTAGCCGAGAGTCGCCCGCCACCGGTTCTTACCCGGGTGACGGGCGAAACCTCTTCAGCCAGGAGTGTGCTCAGGGAGTGGGCGGCGGCGTCTGAGCGCATCCGCCAGGGCAGTCCCAGACTCGTTCGTTCTGGTGCTCGCAGTCGGGGCTGTGCTGGTGTTCTCCCTGGTCGGGCTTGGGCTGAGCCGGGTCGACCGGCTCTTCCTCACCGATGGGATCCTTGACGTCCGTAGGCGTCGACATTTGACGATCTCCTCCCCTGATGATCTTTCTTTGTCGTACCAGGCAGCCCCGTCACACCAGGCCCCCTCTGATTCGCAGGCCCTCTTCCTGCGAACGGGGCAATAGTGCCACAACGGAGCAGTGATCGGGAGTTTTTACCTACACTGAGTCATCGGCGGCACCCAAAAGGGGGACGCCTAGTTAGCGAACCTCACGACCTGCGCCGAATGGCCGAACGGGGGGTACGCCGTCTCCGATCCGCCAGCGGGACCGAGATCATCAACGAATCCCTTGCCCGGGAAGGGAAACCGGCCGGAAGCCACGCGCGGACCCGGCAGAGCCCACTGCGCCATCCGGCCTAAGATCCAAAAATACTTGTGGCACAAGGGTTTCCGGCCACGAAGGCCGGGGAACTCACGGCTCGTCGGGGGTTGCCTGGCAAAACATCCGGAGGAGATAACGATGCCCACGTGGTTGGTCATCATCATCGTCATCGCCGCGGTCCTGGTGGTGGGAGCGGCCGCTTGGTTCGTCGTCGCGGAGCAACGCAAGCGGCGGTTGCGAGAGACGTTCGGGCCCGAATACGACCGGGCCGTCAAGGAACACGAAAGCCCGCGAGAAGCGGAACGCGAGCTGTCGTCGCGAGTGAAACGCCACTCGGACCTCGACATCCGGCCGCTGCCGTCGTCCACAAAGGACCGGTACGCGCAGGAATGGGCACTGATCCAGGAACAGTTCGTCGACCGCCCGTCCGGTGCCGTCGTCGACGCGGACCGGGTATTGGTCTCCCTGATGGCCGAGCGCGGCTACCCGACCGAAGGGTACGACCAGCAGCTCGCGGATCTGTCCGTCCGGCACGCGAACGCGTTGCGGCACTACCGCGCCGGGCACGACACGCTGGTGCGCCATCGGGATTCCGAAATGTCCACGGAGGACATGCGTGAAGCGATGAAGCACTACCGCGAGGTGTTCGAAGATCTGTTGACCGATGGTGGCGAAGGAGCGGAAAGTCATGGAGAGCAGGCCTCTGGGAACCGAGGGAACGGAACCGCGGAGCACGGAACGCGTCGCGGGGACGACGGATCGGCTCGACGGGGAACCGACCGCTGACGGTCTCGGCGACACCCGGGCCGACGAGGATTCCGGGCACACGCTGAGCACCGAGGACCTGGTGGCCGCCGAACCCGAGCGCACCACCGGGACCACGACCGAACATCACGAAGACAAGGCGCAGACGTTGTTCGACAACGTCGACGTGGACAGGTTCCGCGACAGCTGGCAGGGCATCCAGACGGCCTTTGTGGACGATCCGCAGCGGGCGGTCAAGGAGGCCGACGAACTCGTCGCCGTCGTGATCCAGAACCTCGCCACGACCTTCGCGGACCACAAGAAGGAACTGGAATCCGCGTGGAGCCAGGGCGAACCGGCCACCGAGGATCTGCGGATCGCGTTGCGCCGCTACCGCTCGTTCTTCAATCAACTGCTGAGCACGTAGTCCAAGAGCTCGTGAGTGGTAGGGACGGTTCTAACCGTCCGTACCACTCACGAGCTTTTACGCGCCGGTCGTCGACCCGGGCCGCACGATCATCAGCACCGTCACCACGGCCCAGAGCAGGTTGAACATCCCCGTGTACATCGCCACGCGCCCCGCCGTCACCGGTTCCGACGGCCGCTCGGCGTCCAGCACCGCGAGAATCGCGTTCTGCCCGGGCAGGACCAGCAACGCCAGCACCCCGGCGGCCGCGGCGGTGAGCACGATCGACACGATCACCCACACGTCACCGAAGACCCGCATGCTGCCCGCGGTCGCCAGCCCGAACAACGGCACGGCCACCCCGAAGATCGCGTACACCCGGCAGATCCGGTTGAGCATGCGCAGGACGGACAGCCCGGAACCCGGTTCGGCGAACGCGCGCCGGGCGGCGGCCGGGAACATGCTCGCCGCGACGGTGACCGGACCGACCGCGATGACGGCGGCGAGCACGTGGAGGATCAAAAGTACTTTCGACACCCGCCGAGCCTAAGATCATCACCCCGGCGCTCGATACGGGTGTTTTCGACGGATGTCGCAGGATTCCGGCCATGCGCTACGTCCGATGACGTACGCCGGGTGCCGCTTGTGAACGGATGTGGTGAGGCCTCGCGAGAGCCACCATTCGTCACCATGAACCTTCCCGTGGACACAGACGAACTCACGAAACGGTACGGAGAACATCTCGCCGTCGACCGGATGAAACTGACCGTGCTGCCCGGCGAGATCTACGGTTTCCTCGGCCCGAACGGCGCCGGCAAGACGACGACGTTGCGGATGCTGCTGGGGCTCGTCCGCCCGACGTCCGGCAGCGTGCGGCTGTTCGGCAGGCCGCCCGGAGACCTCGACGGGGTCGGCGCGCTGATCGAATCGCCGGGCTTCTACCCGTATCTGTCCGGCGCGGACAATCTCAAGGTGCTGGCCCGGTACAGCGGAACGGATCCGCTCCGCGTCGGCGAAGTGCTCTCGCTGGTCGATCTCGCCGATCGCGGCAAGGACCGGTACTCGACCTACTCCCTCGGGATGAAGCAGCGGCTGGGGGTCGCGGCGGCGCTGTTGAAGGATCCGCGGCTGCTGATCCTCGACGAACCGACCAACGGCCTGGACCCGGCGGGAATGGCCGACATGCGCGTGCTGATCCGGCGGCTGGGCGCGGAAGGCTGCACCGTCCTGCTGTCGAGCCATCTGCTGGGCGAGGTCCAGCAGATCTGCGACCGGGTCGGCGTCGTCTCGCGGGGACGGCTGGTCGCGGAGAACACGGTGACCGAACTCCGCGGCGGCACGGTGCTGCACATCGAAACCGACGAGATCCTGCGTGCCGCCGACCTGGTGAAGCACTGGATCGGCGCGGAGAACGTACGCGCGAGCGGGACCGGACTCGATCTGACCGTCGACCCGGACCGCGCGTCGTGGCTGAACCGCGAGCTCGTCACGGAAGGGATCCCGGTGCGCGAACTGCACGTCCGCGAACGGGATCTGGAGCAGGTTTTCTTCGAGCTCACCGGAGAGGTGGCAAGTCATGTGGGGTAGCTGCACCGCCGAGCTGGCGAAACTCGTCCGGCGTCCGGCGAACTGGTTCATGCTGGGGATCGCGGTCGTGCTCGGCCTGACCTTCACCTATCTGCTGCCGCTCGCGGGCGCGGCGGGTTCGTCGAGCGGGGCGCCCGGCACGGATCGCGGGCTGGCCGCGACCATGCCGTCGAACCTGGTCGGCAACTCGATCGGCGGGCTGCCGGTGTTCCTCGGCGCGATCGTGCTCGTGCTCGGGGTGCTGGCCGTCGGCACCGAATACGGCTGGAGCACGTGGAAGACCGTGCTGACACAAGGACCTTCGCGGCTGACCGTCTACAGTGGAAAGTTGTTCGCGCTGGCCGTCGCGACCCTGGCCGTCGTGCTGACGAGCTTCGTGGCCGGAGCCGCCACGAGCGCGATCATCGCCTCCTCGGAAGGCGAACCGATGAACTGGCCCGCGTTCGGCGAGCTCGTCACCGGGATCGGCGCGGGCTGGCTGATCGCGATGACCTGGGCCGTTCTCGGCGCCGCGCTCGCCATCGCGATGCGCGGAGTGGCACTGCCGATCGGGCTCGGCCTGGTGTGGTTGCTGGTGGTCCAGAACCTGCTGTTCGGCGTCGCGGCCCCGCTGCTGGACTGGGTCGGCACGCTCCAGCTGGCTCTGCCGGGAGCCAACGCCGGTTCGCTGGCCGCGTCGCTCGGCGCTTCGGGGGCGACGCCGGGAATCGGGGAACTCGTCGGCGTCTCCCAGGCGACGCTGGTGGTGGCCGGCTACCTGGTGGCCTTCGCCGTTCTCGGCGGCTGGCTGCTGCGACGCCGGGATGTCCGCTGAAAGCGCGTGAAGGCCCCTTCCCTCTGCTGGGTTTTACAAGCAGAGCCGCGGGAAGGGGGCCTTCACTCGGGATCAGGCGAGGGTGTCGAGGTCCGCGACGACGTCCTCGGGCAGCTCCAGCTTCGCGGCGGCGACGTTCTCGTGCAGGTGCAGCAGCGACGACGTACCGGGGATCACCAGGATGTTCGGTGACCGCTGAAGCAGCCACGCGAGCGCGACCTGCATCGGCGTCGCGTCGACGCGGCGGGCGCAGTCGTCGAGCACGCCGGACTGCAGCGGGGTGAACCCGCCGAGCGGGAAGTACGGCACGAACGGGATGTTGATGGCCGCGAGCGCGTCGAGCAGCCCGTCGTTGACGCGGTTCGCGACGTTGTACTCGTTCTGCACGCAGACGACCGGCGCGATGGAGCGGGCCTCCTTGACCTGCTCCGCCGAGACGTGGCTCAGGCCGAGGTGCCGGATCAGGCCCTGCTGCTGAAGTTCGGCGAGGACCTCGAACGGCTCCGTGATCGAGACCGGGATCGGGAAGACGCCGTGCTCCCCCGCGAGCCGCAGATTGACGACGTCGAGCACGTCGACGCCGAGGTTGCGCAGGTTGTCGTGGACCGCGGAGGTCAGCTCCTCACGCGAGAGCGCCGAAGGCCAGCCCTTGTCCGGAGTCCGCTTCGCGCCGACCTTCGTGACGAGGTGCAGGTTCTCCGGGTACGGGTGCAGCGCCTCGCGGATCAGCTCGTTGGTCGTGTGCGGCCCGTAGAAATCGCTGGTGTCGATGTGGGTCACGCCCAGCTCGACCGCCGCGCGGAGGACGGCGATCGCGGTTTCGCGATCCTCCGGCGGCCCCCAGATGCCGGGGCCGGACAGCCGCATGGCGCCGTAGCCCATCCGGCTCACGGTGAGATCGCCGAGAGTGAGGGTGCCGCCTGGGCTCATGATCGCTCCTTGGTCGTGGTTCCCGGCTCACCCTATGCAGGGTCGGCCGCCTCGGCGCGCGCGGGAAGGGAGCAGGGGACCTTTGCTATCGCCCGAGGCTCTGACCTGCGCGAACGACCAGGCCGACCAGCTGGTTCGCCAGTCCTTCGGCCAGCCCGTCGACGAACATCTCGCGACCCGCGGGTGCTCCCCGTTCGGCCATGACCGTCGCAACGGCCTCACCAGGGTTCGCGTAGGGCCACAGTCCAGCGACGAGGATGAAGACGGCCTTCGCGAAGTGTCCGGCGGCTGCGGCGTCCAACGGGACCTGGGCCCGGACGACGTCCGCGAGCCGTTCGGTGCGTTCGCCGGCCCGGGTCTTGAACGCCCGGGCGGTCTCGACGGAGATGTTGCGTTCGAGCACGGCCGCCATCGTGCTGATCAGCTCGCACAGGAGGCGCTGCCGCGAAATCGACGTCGCGATGACGGTCGCGACGCGTACTTCGCGCTCGTAACCAGGTTTCGCATCTCTCGGGGCACCTAGTTCGTCTTCGAGCTCGTCGAGCCACGCGACCCAGATCGAGTCGAGGACCTCCAGGAAGATCGCCTCGCGGCTGTCGAAGTACCGCAGCACGTTCGACTTCGCCAGGCCGACGCGATCGCTCAGTTCGCGCAGGCTGATCTGCGAGACAGGCCGCTCGGCCAGGAGTTCGCGCGCCGAGTCGAGGATCGCCGTGCGCCGCGCCTCCACCTGTTCCGGCCGCCGTGCGCGCTGGAAGTCGGGGGACACGCGCCGCACGGTACCAGACCACCCGGCTGTTATTCGGCCTTCGCGGCCCTCCGGGCCTGCACCCGCTTGTAGCTCCAGATCAGCAAAGCGAACAGGATGAGCCCGGACAGGATCAGGCTCGAACCGGTGCTCCATCCGCCGAGCGGCAGCCCGGGTACGAGTCCCCAGACCACTCCCGCGGCCAGTAGCCCCAGCCCGGCCAGCACCGAACCCGCGATGCGCAGCGGAGACGAAACACTGTCCTCGGCCGCCTTCATCGCCCTGTCGCGGATGGGATCGACGTACTTCTCCACCGCCGGGAACTCCGAAGCCAGCACGAGCAGCCCCGCGAGCACCAGCAGCAGGCCGGGTCCTGGCAGCACGAGCAGCGCGATGCCGACCAGCAGCAGAATGACGCCCGCGATCAGGATCAGCACCTGCCTCACGGGTTTTCCGATGCCCACGTCATTCTCCTCGCCGTCGTTCCTGAGACTGATTGTGCCGGGAACGCGCTGGTCCCGCCCGGTCGAAGGATGGAGGCACGGTCTTGATCAACGAAGCGATCCATCGACGATGAAGGAATCGGGACACTCAACGTCCCGATTCCTTCGTCGTCGACTCCGGCACACGCTGAATCGCCACCCTTGTGCTGGTCGGCTGGCCGCGCGATCCGGCCGAGCGGGGTGGATCACCTCACCCCGGCGATAGCAAAGGTCCCTTGCTCACTCCCCCGCGCCCAACAGCTGCTCGAACGGCACAAACCCACTGCTCGGAGCCACAACCGCTCCCTCCGACGAGAGCCGCGAGGCGAACTCCCGCCCAGCCCGCGAAGCCCGCGCGTCGAGATCCCCGGGAGACGCCCAGTCCGACGAAGCCGCGTACACCGCCGTCGCGACAGGCTCGGCGCGAAGGTAGGCGAAGAGCGGACGCAGCGCGAAATCGAGTACCAGCGAGTGCCGTTCGGTTCCGCCGGTGGCGCCGATCAGTACCGGCTTCCCGTCGAGCGCCTTCTGCTCCAGCACGTCGAAGAACGACTTGAACAGTCCGCTGTACGACGCGGTGAACACCGGTGTCACGGCGATCAGGCCGTCCGCGGCGGTCACCGTGTCGATGGCCGCGCGCAGGGCCGGGGAGGGAAACCCGGTCAGCATGTTCTTCGTGACGTCGAGGGCGAGGTCACGAAGTTCGATCACCTCGATCTTCACGTCCGGCAGCACCGAAGAAGTCGCCGCGGCCAGTTTGTCCGCGAGCAGCCGCGTCGAGGACGGCTGGCTCAACCCCGCGGTCACGACAGCGATCGTCGTCATGCGGTCACCGCCGAAGAAGCCTCCGAAAGAAGCGAAGCGTGCGTAGGAGCCTCAGGCACGTGAGCAGGACGAAGGGAGTCGAGTTCCTTACGCAGCACCGGGATCACGTGCTCGCCCAGCAGATCGAGCTGTTCCAGCACGGTCTTCAACGGCAGCCCGGCGTGGTCCAGCAGGAACAGCTGACGCTGGTAGTCGCCGAAGTGTTCGCGGAAGGTCAGCGTCTTGTCGATCACCTCTTGCGGGCTGCCGACGGTCAGCGGCGTCTGCTCGGTGAACTCCTCCAGCGACGGCCCGTGCCCGTACACCGGCGCGTTGTCGAAGTACGGCCGGAACTCCCGCACCGCGTCCTGCGACTTCGGCCGCAGGAACACCTGGCCGCCGAGGCCGACGATCGCCTGGTCCGCCTTGCCGTGCCCGTAGTGCTCGTACCGCTCGCGGTACAGCTCGATCAGCGCCTGGAAGTGCTCCTTCGGCCAGAAGATGTGGTTCGCGAAGAACCCGTCGCCGTAGTAAGCGGCCTGCTCCGCGATCTCCGGGCTGCGGATCGAACCGTGCCAGACGAACGGCGGCACCCCGTCGAGCGGCCGCGGGGTCGAGGTGAACTCCTGCAGCGGCGTCCGGAACTTGCCGGACCAGCTGACCACGTCCTCGCGCCACAACCGGTGCAGCAGGTGGTAGTTCTCGATGGCGAGCGGGATCCCCTGCCGGATGTCCTGCCCGAACCACGGGTACACCGGGCCGGTGTTGCCGCGGCCCATCATCAGGTCGACGCGGCCGTCGGCGAGGTGCTGCAGCATCGCGAAGTCCTCGGCGATCTTCACCGGGTCGTTCGTGGTGATCAGCGTGGTCGAGGTGGAAAGGATGAGTTTCGACGTCTGCGCGGCGATGTAGCCGAGCATCGTCGTCGGCGAAGAAGGCACGAACGGCGGGTTGTGGTGCTCGCCGGTCGCGAAGACGTCGAGGCCGACTTCTTCGGCCTTGAGCGCGATCCGCACCATCGCCTTGATCCGCTCGTACTCGCTGGGCGCCTCCCCGGTGGCCGGGTCGGTCGTCACATCGCCCACCGTGAAGATTCCGAACTGCATGACCTGCTCCCTAGACCGGGTTACTGTTGCTTGAGCGTTCAACCTTACGCGCGCAAGAAGTATTCCAGACGTTCGGCGCCAGCTGATCGAGTGACTTGATCAGTCCCGGAAAGTGGCCGCCCTCACACTCGAATCCATGTGGCTCACCTCCCTGCTTGTGACAACGTTGACATTCGCTTTCACGCCGGCCACCACCACTCCCGAACCCACCGTCGCCGCGACGATCTGCGCCAAGTACTGCGACAGCCGCGATCCCGCACTGGCCGTCGGCGAAAGAAGACCCAGTACGGCGACCGTCTGGGGCCGTGGCATCACACTGCATCTCTCCGACGGCGACGACATGGGCTGGGGCAGCATCGGCAACGGCGACCCCGGCGACGAGGTCTGGCTCGACCGCTCCTTCGACGGCGGCCGCACGTGGGCCGGAGACAGCCGGATCGGTGACACCGAGATCCCCGACGGTCAGCGCGGCTGGCGGACCCTGATGTTCAACGTGGACGACCCCACCACCCACCGGTTCGGCGCCCTGCGCGCGTGCGGGAAGGCGGGCAACCGGCCGGAAATCGCCTGCACACCGTGGTTCCGCACCACGGTCGCCGCGCGCGACCGCGCCGAAGCCGCGGCCACCGCGCTCATGCAGTTCTACGACAACGGCACCGGCCTCTGGCAGACCACGGGCTGGTGGAACTCGGCGAACGCGCTCACCGCGATCCTCGACTACAGCACCCGCACCGGCTCGCGGAACTACCGCCACGCCATCGCCAACACCTTCGACCGCAACCGCGGCGACAACTTCACGAACGAGTACATCGACGACACCGGCTGGTGGGCGCTCGCCTGGATCCGCGCCTACGACCTGACCAAGGACCGCCGCTACCTCGACACCGCCGTCATCGCGGCCGACTACATGTACTCCTACCGCGACGGCACCTGCGGCGGCGGACTCTGGTGGTCGACGGCGAAGACGTACAAGAACGCCGTCACCAACGAGCTGTACGTCAAGGTCGCCGCGTCACTGCACAACCGGCTCCCCGGCGACACACGCCAGCTCGCGCGGGCACGCGAGGTCTGGGACTGGTTCCGCGCGAGCGGCATGATCAACGGGAACGCCCTGATCAACGACGGCCTGAACGCCTCCTGCGCCAACAACGGGCAAGCCGTCTGGAGTTACAACCAGGGCATCGTCCTCGGCGCGCTGCTCGAACTGAACCGCGCGACCGGTGACACCGCCCTGCTCACCCGTGCCCGCCGGCTCGCCGACGCCTCCACCACGACGTCACTGCTGCACGCGAACGGGATCCTGCGCGATCCGTGCGAGTCCGGCGACTGCGGCGCCGACGGACCGTCGTTCAAGGGCGCGTACGCCCGCAACCTCGGCGAGCTGGACCGGGCACTGACGGGCAGGCCGTACCGCGCTTACCTGACGCGCCAAGCGAACTCGACGATCGCGCACAACCGCACGTCGCTAGACCAGCACGGCCTGCGCTGGTCGGGACCGGTCGACAAGGTCGACGCCGCTCGTCAGCACAGCGCGCTGGAGGTACTCACGGCAGCACTCTGATCACCGGATCCGGGACGTGCAGCCAGGCGCGGACCTCGGTCTCCTTCTCGTGCACGAGCACCTGCCGGTAGCTCATCGTGTCGAGACCGGGGCCGCCCTGGTCCTGGACGTCCTCGTGGAACCGGTCCGAGACGAGCACGACCATGGGCGAACCGTCCGGCGCCTCGGCCAGCGCGTCACGCAACACCCGTGAATCGAGCAGCCGGGCCAGCAGCACCTTCGGCCGCCCCGTCACGCCGTATTCGTCGAGCGTGACCTCGCCGGCGTGGATCGCGACCCGCACCCTGATCCGCAGCTCGGGCGCCGTGACCACGTTGTACCTGGCCAGGTCCGCCGCGAGCTGGGCGAGGAGCGGGTACAGCAGCCTGAACTTCGGGAACTGCGGCGGGATGACCACGATCATCCCGTCCCCGGTGTCGCTCTTCAGGCAGACTTCCCAGGCGATCCCGCTGCCCGTGAAGGCGTTCTCCAGCAGGCCGAAGAGCATCCGCCGGACCTGGACGAAGATCTCGCTGCTGCGCCCGACCTGCCCGAAGCCGGCGATGTCGATCGAGAACAGCCCGCAGTGCATGCCGGACGCCACCCACACCGTCGGCGGCGGATAGAGGATCTTCTTCCGCAGCAGAGCGAGGTGCACACAGGACACTGTGACCAACAGGATCGTGCCGAAGAACCAGAAGAAGCCGAACGCTATCTCCGTGTTGTCCGCGTCGCCCGCCCGCGCGAGCGAGTAGGTCATGAAGAAGGACATGAGGCTGTAGCCGAGCACGTAGAACCACAGGGCGGCCCGTCGCAGCCGCCACGCGGCGTGCACGAACGCCAGCGGCGCGAACACGCCGAGTGACCCTACCGCCACCACGAAATACCAGAGACTCACCACGCGCTGTGCGGTCGACGCACGTGTGGGGCCGATTCCGACGACCACTGCTTCCCCCCGTCACCCTGTGACACGAGAAACGATAACGCCTCATCCGAAGAAGGAGAAAGCCGCTCGCGGCGGCCATGACCCGGCCATCGGGACAGGTGGTTCGCCACACCGAGGGCGCTCGGGAAGACTAACTGTCGGGGCGGCCGGATATCCTCCAGTACGGTGTCGCGTTGAACGCCACCGTCACGAGCAAGTTCGCGAGCCACGACTCCAGGAGAAAGACCCAGTGACTGCTGAGACCCTGTACGGGGCCGACGACCTGACGCATCTCGAGGGTCTGGAAGCGGTCCGCAAGCGTCCCGGGATGTACATCGGCTCCACCGACAGCCGCGGCATCAACCACCTGTTCTCCGAGGTCGTGGACAACTCGACCGATGAAGGTGTGGCGGGTCACGCCGCGAAGATCGTGGTCACCCTGCACGCCGACGGCAGTGTCCAGGTCGACGACGACGGCCGCGGCATCCCCACCGGCACGCACGCCAAATCCGGTTTGTCCGGTGTCGAGCTGGTGCTGACGAGGCTGCACGCCGGCGGCAAGTTCGGCGGCTCGGGCTACAAGACCTCCGGCGGCCTGCACGGTGTCGGCGCTTCGGCGGTGAACGCGCTGTCGCACCGCTTCGACGTCACGGTGAAGCAGGACGGCAAGGTCCACCAGATGTCGTTCGCGCACGGCGTCCCCGGCGTGTTCGACGGGCCCGGCCCGAAGGCGAAGTTCACCCGCAAGTCCGGGCTGAACATCACCGGGAAGATGAAGCGCGGCGAGCGCGGCGGCACCTCGATCCGGTACTGGTACGACTCGCGCTACTTCGAGACGGGCGCCGTGCTCGACGTCGAAGGCGTCCGCGCGAAGATGCGCAACACCGCGTTCCTGGTCCCGGGCGTCACGTACATCCTGCGCACCGCCGTCGACGACTCGATCAGCGAAGAGACCTTCCACTTCCCCGACGGCCTGGCCGACATGGTCGACTTCCTCGCCCCGGACAGCGAAAAACCCGTCTGCGGCACGCTGATCATCAACGGCGAGGGCACGTACAAGGAGAACGCCGCGGACGCCAGCGGGGTCATGCAGTCCAATGTGGAGCGTCACGCCGAGATCGAGGTCGCGCTGCGCTGGGGCACCGGCTACGAGCGCACGGTGGAGTGCTTCACCAACACCATCCGCAACGTGCACGGCGGCACGCACCGCCGCGGTTTCGACCGCGCGGTGCTGAAGTCCTTGCAGGACGCCATTTCCAAGACCCGCGGGCTACTCAAGCCCAAGGAGGACATGCCGACCGTCGAGGACGTCCTCGAAGGCATGACAGCGGTCGTCCACGTCCGGCTGCCGGAGCCGCAGTTCACCTCGCAGACCAAGGACGAACTGTCCACCGCCGGGATCACCCGGGTCATCCAGGGCGTCGTCGACAAGCACATCCGCGCCTGGACCGAAGAGCGCAAGACCAAGTCCGAAGCCAAGATCGTGCTGCAGAAGGTGGTCGACGCGGCACGCGTCCGGCTCACCCAGAAGCAGCAGAAGGACGCCGCCCGGCGCAAGACCGCGCTCGAAGGCGCGGCCATGCCGCCGAAGCTGGTCGACTGCCGCACCACCGGCGTCTCCCGCAGTGAGCTGTTCCTCGTCGAGGGTGACAGCGCGCTCGGTTCGGCCCGGATGGCGCGCGTGTCGGAATACCAGGCGCTGCTTCCCTTGCGCGGCAAGATCCTGAACGTCCAGAAGGCGTCGCTCGGCGACACCTTGAAGAACGCCGAGATCGCCTCGATCGTGCAGGTGCTCGGCGCGGGCAGCGGGCGCACGTTCGACCTGACGACCATGCGCTACGGCCGGGTGATCCTGATGGCCGACGCGGACGTCGACGGTTCGCACATCCGGACACTGCTGATCACGCTGTTCGCCAAGTACATGCGGCCGGTCATCGAGGACGGCAGGCTCTACGCCGCGATGCCGCCGCTGCACAAACTGGTCACCAAGGGCCGCAACCCGGAGACCCACTTCACCTTCAGCCAGAAGGAGATGGAGACCAAGTTCGCGGCGCTGGAGCGCGCGGGCAAGCAGATCGTCACGCCGGTGCCGCGGTTCAAGGGCCTCGGCGAGATGGACGCCGACGAACTGTGGGACACCACGATGAACCCCGCCACCCGCTCGGTCCGCCGTATCACCCTCGACGACGTCGAAGCCGCGGAGAACGCGCTCGAACTGTTGATGGGCGAGAAGGTCGAGCCGCGCCGCAACTGGCTGGTCGAATCCTCCGACCGGGTCGACCGCGAAGCCATCGACGCCTGATTTCGTTGCTATTCAAGGAGCTTTGAGCAATGGCACGCCGTAAGGGCACCACCACCAAGGTCGACCCCTCCGCGTTCGACCGGCCCGGCGCGAACGTCTTCGACAACTCGCTGAAGACGGAGATCGAGGATTCGTACCTGGAGTACGCCTACTCCGTCATCCACTCGCGGGCGCTCCCGGACGCGCGAGACGGGTTGAAGCCGGTCCACCGCCGGATCATGTACTCGATGAACGAGAACGGCTACCGGCCGACGCACGCGTACGTGAAGTCGTCCCGCGTGGTCGGCGACGTGATGGGCAAGTACCACCCGCACGGCGACACGGCGATCTACGACGCCATGGTCCGGCTCGCGCAGGACTTCTCGCTCAACGTCCCGCTGGTCGACGGGCACGGCAACTTCGGCTCGCCCGACGACGGCCCGGCCGCCTCGCGATACACCGAGGCGCGGCTGTCCCCGGAGGCGATGCTGCTGGTCGGCGAACTCGGCGAGGACACCGTCGACTTCCGGCCGAACTACGACGGTTCACTCGAAGAGCCGTCGGTGCTGC
This sequence comes from Amycolatopsis sp. BJA-103, assembly GCF_002849735.1. GTDB lineage: Bacteria > Actinomycetota > Actinomycetes > Mycobacteriales > Pseudonocardiaceae > Amycolatopsis. The sequence continues at coordinate 9,051,718 of NZ_CP017780.1, read as the reverse complement.
CCGCGGCCTTCCCGAACCTGCTGGTCAACGGCACTTCCGGGATCGCGGTCGGGATGGCGACCAACATGATCCCGCACAACCTGACCGAGGTCATCGGCGCGGCGCGGTGGCTGATCAACCACCCGAACGCCACCCTCGACAAGCTGATGGAGTTCGTCCCGGGCCCCGACCTGCCGACCGGCGGTTCGCTGCTGGGCCTCGACGAGGTCCGCCGCGCGTACGAGACCGGCCGCGGCGTGGTGCGCATGCGCGCCAGCGCCGAGACCGGCCCGCTGGAAGGCAGCCGCGGCCGCCAGGCGATCACCGTCACCGAGCTGCCGTACGGCGTCGGCCCGGAGAAGGTGATCGAGAAGATCACCGACGAGGTCAACAAGTCCAAGCGGCTCACCGGCATCGCCGACGTCAAGGACCTCACCGACCGCGAGAACGGCACACGGCTGGTCGTCGAATGCAAGGTCGGCGTGAACCCGCAGGCGCTGCTGGCGGACCTGTACCGGCTGACGCCGCTGGAGCAGTCCTTCGGCATCAACAACCTGGTGCTGGTCGAAGGACAGCCGCGGACGCTGGGGCTCAAGGCGCTGCTGGAGGTCTTCCTCAGCCACCGCTACGAGGTCGTCACCCGCCGCACGCGCTACCGCCGCCGCAAGCGCGAAGAGCGTCTGCACCTGGTCGAGGGCCTGCTGGCGGCCCTGCTCAACATCGACAAGGTGATCAAGCTGATCCGCGAGAGCGAGAACGCCGCGGCCGCGAAGGACGGCCTGATGAAGCGGTTCAAGCTCTCGGAGATCCAGGCGACGTACATCCTGGACACCCCGCTGCGGCGGCTCACGAAGTACGACCGCATCGAACTCGAGGCCGAGCAGGACAAGCTGCGCGAAGAGATCGCCGAGCTGTCGAAGATCCTCGACGACGAGACGGTGCTGAAGAAGGTCGTCTCGGCCGAACTGGCCAAGGTCGCCAAGGACTCCCCGACCGAACGCCGCACCGCGCTGATCGACGGCGACCTCAAGGAGGTCCTCGCCGCGTCGAAGCCGTCCGGTCCGCTGGAGGTCACCGACGACCCGTGCCAGGTGATCCTGTCGGCCACCGGCCTGGTCGCGCGGACGGCCGCGGAATCGGAGGAGGCGTCGGAAGTACGGCGCCGCAACGGCCGCGTCAAACACGACTCCGTGTCCGCCGTCGTGCATTCGACCGCGCGCGGTCAGGTGCTGCTGGTGACCAACCGCGGACGTGCGTTCAAGACCGATGTGCTGCCGCTGCCGGTGCTGCCCGAGCAGGCGGGCACCGTCTCCCTGCGCGGCGGGATGGCCGCGAAGGAACTGGTACCGCTGGAAAAGGGCGAGCACGTCGTCGGGCTGGCTCCGCTCGGCGAGCAGGCGGCCGGCTCCCCAGGCCTCGCGCTCGGCACGAAACTCGGAGTCGTGAAGGTGTGCGCGCCGGAATGGCCGGTCCGCTCCGACGAGTTCGACGTGATCAGCCTGAAGGACGGCGACGAGGTCGTCGGCGCCACCTGGCTCACCGACGGCAACGAGACACTGGCGTTCCTGTCGTCCGAAGCGTCACTGCTGCGCTACGCCGCTTCGCTGGTAAGGCCACAGGGCCTCAAGGGCGGTGGCATGGCCGGGATCGTGGTGCGCGGTGAGGCGGAAGTGGTCTTCTTCGGTGCGATCCGGACCGACGACGCCGAGCACGGCGAGCCGATGGTCGTCACCGCGACCGGCGCGAGCGTGAAGGTGACCCCGTTCAACGAGTACCCGGCCAAGGGCCGCGCGACCGGCGGTGTCCGGGCACAGCGGTTCCTCAAGGGCGAGACGCGACTGATCGTCGGCTGGATCGGCCCGCGCCCGGCCGGCGCGGCCCGCAACGGCGACCCCGTGGAACTGCCCGAGATCGACCCGCGCCGCGACGGCTCCGGCCACGCGCACCCGGGTCCCGAGGTCGTGGGTCACCTCATCGAACGCACCTAGGCCGTCGCCGCATTTAGTCCTCTGAATGCGAAACGCCTCCTGCCCCCTTGCTCGCGCCCGGCGCGAGCAAGGGGGTTTCCTGTGCCGGACGGCCGTCTGCCTGCGGATGGCGTAAGACATGAGGGCACTGTCTGCGCCCCTAAGAGGCAAGCCTGGGACCTTCGCTCACCTGAGCGCCCAGGCCACGCGGCGTTTTCAGCATAGATCTCTCGGCCTCGTTGCCGAAATCGTAGGGATCCAGGGCATGACGACTCGGGAACCTCATCCGAACTCCGGCGTCCCGGCATTTCAAGAGTCCATTCGGGCGATTCCCATTTTCCTTGTTTCCAGTTGACCTTGCGGCCGGGCTGCGGATACATTTCCGATCGGCCAGCTCGGCCCAGACACTTCACGCAATGACGCGGATAGCAGAGCTGCGACTCTTGTACTGAGGGGAATTCGGATGTCGAGTTTTGTCGACCTGCTCAACTCACCGAAAGACACGCGACCGAACATAAAGTTCGAACAGCCAGGAGAACAATCGGACAGTCAGAACATTCTCGCCCGCGTCGCATTCGAAAAGAATGGGTTCGCCCCCGAATTGCACAAGGGCGTGCCGACGGTGGGCGTACCGATGACCACGGAGACCGAGCCGGGATTCCACGAGGTTTTCGCCGCTTCGGGCCCGGTCGTGGCGGGCAAGGAAGGCGGCCTGGTCTACGCCGTGGACGGCCGCCATCTGTTCTGCTCCGTTCAGGTCAGCGAGCGCGGCGTCTATCGCGATGCGGCCCGGATCGCCTACGACTCCGCCTTCGAGCTCGCCACGCGTCTCGGCTACCCGAACATCCTGCGCATGTGGAACCTGGTCGGCGGCATCATCGACGACAACGCCGACGGCGTGGAGGTCTACCGCGACTTCTGCGCGGGACGGTCCGAAGCCTTCGCCTTGTGGTCAGGCAGAATCCTGCACATCCCGGCGGCCACCGGGATCGGCACCCGGGGCAATGGCGTGTACCTCTACTTCATCTCCGGGCGCGCCGATGCCGACGTGCACCACCTCGAGAACCCCCGGCAGACTCCTGCCTACCACTACCCGGACAGCTATGGCCCCAAGGCGCCGAGTTTCGCGCGAGCCACCTTCGCCGACGGAATCCTGTACATTTCCGGGACCGCCAGCATCATCGGCGACGAAACCGTGCACAAGGGGGACATCTCCGGCCAGGTCGACGTCACCTTGGAGAACATCGCGGCGTTGATCAGCACGGAAAACCTGGGGAAAGTCCGGGCGGAAGGCGGCTACACCCTCCAGGACCTCGACTTGATCAAGGTTTACGTCAGCCGTTCCGAAGACATCCCGTTCGTCCGCTCGCGGTGCAAGGAAGTCTTTTCTCCCGATGCGCGGGTCGTCTATTTGAACGTCGACATCTGCCGCCCCGATCTGCTCGTCGAAATCGAGGCGATAGTCCAATGAATCTGGCCCGTCATCTTGCCGCACTCGCCGAAGAAAAAGGCTGGTCAGGGCGAACCGCCTACCATACCGAAGATACGAAGGTGTCTTACACGGAGTTGTACGCCGGTTCGGCACGCTACGCCGGTGGACTGGCCGCACACGGGGTGAAGGCGGGAGACCGTGTCCTGCTGGTGCTCCCCGACGGTGTCGAACTCGTGCAAGCCGTCCTCGGCACGATCCGGCTGGGGGCCGTGGCGATCCCTCTCAACACCTTCATCCACGAGGCGGCCATCGGTCGTGCGGCCGAAACCGCGAGCCCTTTCCTGACCATCGCGGAACCGGGGACACCCGGGCTCGACCAGGTCGACCCGGTCCCACCGGCCCGGCTGCGCGACCATGAGCCGGTGACCGGGTACGCCGCGGCCGACGCGGATACGCCGGCGTTCGCCTTCTTCACCTCCGGCACGACAGGGACTCCCCGGCTTTGCTTCCACACGCACGGTGACCCGGAGATCTACGACCAGGCCATCGGCTCGGTGGTGGACCTCACCCCGGACGACATCACCCTTTCCGTTTCGCGAATGTACTTCTCCTACGGATTCGGCAACTCCATCCTCTTGCCGCTGCTTCGCGGAGGCTCGACGGTGCTCAGCCGCGAGCGTCTCACCGAATCCGCGGCCCTGGAGCTGATCACCCGGCATCAGGTTTCGGTCCTTTATGGACAGCCCAGCTTCTACGCCCGGCTGCTCCAGCAGCCGTTCGCCGCGGTGCTCCGCGGCCTGAGGCTGGCGCTGGTCGCCGGCGAACCCCTGCCCGAAAGCGTCGAAACCACGCTCCGCGAAACGCTCGGGGCGAGGTTCCTCAATATTTTCGGCACGACTGAAATAGGTCACGCGCTGATCGCGAACACCCTGTCCTCGCAACGGGACGGCAGCATCGGCCGGATTCTCCCGCCGTACCGCATGCGGATCGTCGACCAGCTGCGCCGAGAAGTGGCGGCCGGTGTGGAGGGGAAGCTGGAGGTCCGTGGCCCGACGATCGCGCCCGGGGTCCCTCGCGGTTCCGACACGCCACTGCGCACGCCGGACGACTGGTACGTGACCGGCGATGCCGCCACCGTCGATCCCGACGGCTTCGTCCGCCTGCACGGCAGGCTGGACGACATCGAGATCGTCGGCGGGCAGAACGTGCATCCCGCCGAAATCGAAGATCTCCTGGTGAGTCACCCCGCCGTCCGCGCGGCCGGTGTCTGTTCGGTGCGCCGGGAATCCTCCACGACCTCACTGCGCGCCCACGTCGAACTGGACGAGGGCGCCGAGCCGGACCGGGTGATCGCCGAGATCGGTTCCCTGACGCAGAACAACCTGAGCTGGTACGAGATCCCGGAGGACATCATCGTCGTCGAATCCCTTCCCCGCACTCCGGTCGGCAAGCTGGACCGCCGGGCGCTCCGGACGCTGGCGGCCGTCCGATGAGCACCCGGACCGAGGCCGAGGCCGGGCTCGACATCAAGGCCGTCGCCGCGATCACCGTCACGTTGGTCTTGTGGGCGTCCGCCTTCGTCGGGATCCGCTTCGCCGGTGCGCACTACGAGCCGGGGTCGCTCGCCTTGGGCAGGCTCCTGGTCGGCGCGCTCGCCCTGGGCGCGATCGCGGCGATCAAGGGAATGCCGCTCCCGCCGCGCAAGGCCTGGCCCGGCATCGCCGGCGCCGGGGTCTTCTGGTTCGGCCTGTACATGGTCGCGCTGAACTGGGGCGAACGCTATACCGACGCGGGGACGGCGTCGCTCCTGGTCGGGATCGGCCCGGTCTTCGCCGCCATCCTCGCCGGGATCGTCCTGAAGGAAGGGCTCCCCCGCCCTCTGGTGATCGGGCTCGTCGTCGCTTTCACCGGCGCGGCGATCGTGGGGCTCGCCTCGCAGCACGGCTCCTCCAGTGCCCTCGGCGTCGCGCTCTGCTTGCTGGCGGCGGCGGGATACGCGGTGGGAGTCGTCTCCCAGAAACCGGCTTTGAGCCACGCGACCGCGTTGCAGGCCACGACCTTCGGCTGCGTCGTCGGCGCCGTCGCCTGTCTTCCGTTCAGCGGTCAGCTGATCCACGATGTGGCGACAGCACCGGCATCGGCCACCTGGTCGGTGGTCTATCTGGGCTTGCTGCCCACCGCGCTCGCCTTCTACACCTGGGCCTACGCGTTGTCCCGGACGCCCGCCGGAAAGCTCGGTGTGACCACCTATGTGGTCCCGGTGATCGTGATCGCGCTGTCCTGGCTGTTCCTCGACGAGGTTCCCACTCTGCTCGCAGTCCTTGGCGGGGCTCTGTGCCTTGCCGGCGTCGGCGTTTCCCGGACCAAGAAACGGAGAGCGCAGTGACCACGATCCCCGATCACGAACTGTTGCCGAGCCCGGCGGAACTGACCGCCGAACATCCCGTTCCCAGCCAGGTCATCGACGAAATCCGGGAACACCGCTCGGAGATCACCGACGTGCTCAACGGTCGTGACGGACGGGTGCTGGCCGTCGTCGGCCCGTGTTCCGTCCACGACCCGGTCGCTGTCCTCGACTACGCCGAACGGCTGGCGAAGGCGGCCGAACCGATGAAGGACCATTTGCTCGTCGTGCTGCGGGCGTACCTGGAAAAACCGCGAACCGGGGTCGGCTGGAAGGGCCTGCTCCACGATCCCTGGCTCGACGGCTCCGAAGACATCGCCGGTGGCCTGCGCACCGGCCGCCGGTTCTTGACCATGGCCGCGGAGAGTGGTCTGCCACTGGCGGGGGAATTCGTCGAGCCGATGCTCGCCCCCTATGTGAGCGATCTCCTCAGCTACGGTGCCATCGGAGCGCGGACGGTCTCCAGCCAGTCGCACCGGGAACTCGCGTCCCAGCTGCCGATGCCGATCGGGATCAAGAACGGTCTCGACGGTGACTTGCCGGTCGCCACCGCCGCGATCCACTGCGCCCGCACCGCGCAGCGCCACCCGGCGGTGAACGAACACGGCGCGCTCGTCGTGCGAAGTTCGCCCGGCAACCCGGCGGCACACCTGATCCTCCGTGGCACCGCGGCCGGGGCCAACTACGACCCGGAGAACGTGGACGCGGCCATCGAGGGGTTACGCGCCACGAAGTCCTTGGACCGTGTCGTCGTGGACGCGTCGCACGGCAACTCCCGCAAGGACCATCGTCGCCAGGGCGGTGTCGTCGCCGACATCGCGCGCCGGATCGCCTGTGGTGAGCGGGGAATCGCGGGGATCATGATGGAGTCGTTCCTCGAAGCGGGACGACAGGACCATCCGGCGCCGTACGGGGTGAGCATCACCGACGCCTGTCTCGACCTGGGCAGCACCGTGTCGGTGCTGGAGTCGCTCGCCGACTCCGTGCGACTGGGCCGGTCAGTCGTCCTCGGGTGACCTCCGCCCAGTGTCAGGAAAGGGTCGTTCAGGACGTTTTTCGTCTTGAACGACCCTTTCCTGACGCACGCGATAGCAAAGGTCCCTTGCTCCCGCTCAGCGACCCAGCAGCCCCTTCGCGATGTGCGTCACCTGGATCTCGTTGCTTCCCGCGTAGATCATCAGCGACTTCGCGTCCCGGGCCAGCTGCTCCACCCGGTACTCCGCCATGTACCCGTTGCCGCCGAACAACTGCACGGCCTCCATCGCGACCTCGGTCGCCGCCTCCGACGAGTACAGCTTCATCGCCGAAGCCTCGGCCAGCGTCGGCATCTTGCCCGCGCGCAGCGTCTCGATCAGCTGGAACACCATGTTCTGCACGTTGATCCGCGCGACCTCCATCTTCGCCAGCTTGAGCTGGATCAGCTGGAACCGCCCGATCTCCTGGCCCCACAGCTTCCGGTTCTTCGCGTAGTCCACGCAGAGCCGGTGGCATTCGTTGATGATCCCGAGCGCCAGCGCCGCCACCCCGATCCGCTCGACGGCGAAGCCGGACTTCACCTCGGCCTTGCTGTCGCCGTCTCGGCTGTTCTCGGACTCGCCCAGCAGCCGATCGCGCCCGAGCCGGACGTCGCTGAAGAACAGCTCGCCGGTCGGCGACGACATCATGCCCATCTTCTTGAACGGCTTGCCCTGCGTGAGCCCAGGCATGCCCTTGTCGAGCACGAAGGTCAGCACCTTGCGATCACGGACGGCGGCGCCGTCGCCTTCGTCGAGCTTCGCGTAGACGATGATCGTGTCGGCATACGGGCCGTTGGTGATGAACGTCTTCTGTCCATTGAGGACGTACTCGTCGCCGTCACGCCGCACCGACGTCTTCATGCCGCCGAAAGCGTCCGAGCCGGAGTCGGGCTCGGTGATCGCCCACGCGCCGACCTTCTCGAACGTCGCCAGCCCGGGCAGCCAGCGTTCCTTCTGCGCCCGCGTGCCCTTGGTCAGGATCGTCTGCGCGGTCAGGCCGATGCTCACGCCGAGCGAAGCGACGATGCCGAGGCTCACCCCGGCCAGCTCGCTCACCGCGATGAGCGCCATCGCCTCCTGCCCACCGAACGCGAGCCCGCCACCACCGGATCCCGAGCCACCCTCCTTCGCCAGCAGTTTCGTCACCGATTCCCGCGCGAGCGCGTCGATGCCGAAGGCGGCGAACATCTTGCGGATGAGGTCGTACGGCGGCAGCGTCCCGCTTTCGAGTTCGTCGACGTGCGGCCGGATCTCCTTGTCGACGAACTCGCGGATCGCGTCCCGGATCAGCAGTTCGGTCTCGGACCACTCGATCACGGCAGCCTCGCCGCGATGTCGTCGATCTCCCAGGCTTCCTCGGTTTCGATCACCTTGACGTCGTGCCAGCCCGCGAGTTCCGAGATCGCGCCACCCTGCACCGCGAACACCTTGCCGGTGAGCGGGCACTTCTCGGTCGCGAGGTAGGCCACCAGCGGGGAGATGTTGGCCGGGGAGAACGCGTCGAACTCCCCTTCCTCCACCTCCTGCGCGAAGATCGCGCCCATCCCCGGCGTCGCCAGGGTGAGCCGCGTGCGCGCGATCGGCGCGATCGCGTTGACCCGCACGCCATAGCGTTCCAGTTCCTCGGCGGCGACCAGGGTCAGCGCGGCGATCCCCGCTTTCGCCGCGCCGTAGTTCGCCTGTCCCGCATTCGGCAGCGTGACCCCGGAAGCCGACGCGGTGTTGATCACCGAGCCCGCCACCCGCTCGCCCGCCTTGCTCGCCGTCTTCCAGTACGCGGCCGCGTGCCGCAGCACCGCCGCGTGCCCCTTGAGGTGCACCGCGATCACGGAATCCCACTGGGACTCCTCGAGCCCGGCGATGAACGCGTCGCGCAGGATTCCCGCGTTGTTCACGACGACGTCGAGCCTGCCGAACTCGTCCACCGCCTGCGCGACCAGCTCGGCGGCGCCCGCCCAGTCCGCGACATTGGCCGTGTTCGCCACGGCCTTCCCGCCCGCCGCGCGGATCTCGTCGGCGACCTCCTGTGCCGGGCCGACATCGGCGCCGCTTCCGTCGTTCGCCCCGCCGAGGTCGTTGACCACGACGCTCGCGCCCTCCCGCGCGAACAGCAGCGCGTGCTCGCGGCCGATCCCGCGACCGGCGCCGGTGATGACGGCGACCCGCCCGTCGAGTGCTCCCATGACTTTGGCTCCTACTCCGCGAATTCCGCGAGACCGTCTTTGATCACGACGGTCTCGCCGACGGTGGTTTCGAACGCGTGACTCCCGGCGCCGGCACGCCAGATCCGCGTCGTCAGGTCCTGGCCGGGCAGTACCGGTTTGGCGAACCGGACGGCGAACCTTTTCAGTCTGTCCACATCGGACCCGGCGACCTCGGTCAGCAGCGCCCAGGACGTGAACGCCATGGTGCACAGGCCGTGCGCGATGATCCCCGGCAGTCCCGAATCCTTCGCGACCTCTTCGTCGAGATGGATCGGCATCGGGTCGCCCGCGGCGGGCGCGTACCGGTACGTCTGGTCGTCGTCGACGTGCTGCTTCACCTCCGCCACCGGTGCCTGTGCACGCAGCGCGTCGTCGAACTTGTGCTCCGGCCCGAGTTCGCCCCGGGTCTCGCCGGTGTCGAACCCGCGGACGAACAACGTCACGTACTGCTCGTTGACGAGGTCGCCGCCCTCGGTCCGGCATTCGAGGTGGATGGTGCCGCGGGTGCCGTTCGGGAGACCCTCGTACCCGGTCATCCGCGCCCGCGAAACGAGCTTGTCACCGGGCTTGATCGGCCGGTGGAAGCGGAATTCCTGTTCCCCGTGCACGATCCGGCCGAACAGCCCGACCGGGACGACCTCCAGCGCGGGTTCCATCAGCGACTCGAACACCGGCACGATCGCGAACACGGGGCTCGCGACGTCCCCGGCGAGATGCGCCGGGATCGGGTCGTTGGTGGCCTTCGCGTACTCGATCAGCCGTTCGCGGGTCACCTCGAACCGGGACTCGTCGGTCCACTTGCCGAGCCCGGCGGGATCGAACCGCTCGTCGGTCACGCGACCAGCGCCTTGAAGTTCTCGAGGGAGGCGTCGAGGTTCTTCTTGCCGTCCTTCTCGACGGCCTTGCCGAGCGCGCCGATGATCATCTGGCCCGCGAACTCCGCGTCGATGCTGGCGAGCGAGCCGTCGCCGGACGCTTCCACGGACAGCTCGAACTTGACCTTCACCCCGGCCATCCCGGTCCCGGAGATCGCGAGCTTCGAGGGCGCCTCGAACTCGTCGACGGTCCAGGTGATCGTGTTCGGCATCCCGAGCATCGTGACGACCTCGGAAGCCTGCGCCCCCTTGGAGAACTCGGCCGGGACCTCGCCCTTCCACTTGGTGTGGATGGTCAGCCACTTCTCGAAGTTGTTGGGGTTGGAGAACTCCGCCCAGACCTTGTCGGGAGCGGCGGGGAGTTCGACGGAGGCACTGATCTTGCCCATGGTTCTTCCTTTCGGTGAGATCAGCGCACGGCGCGCTGGTAGGCGGTGACGACGGCGGCGCCACCGAGTCCGATGTTGTGCTGCAGCGCGGCTTCGACGCCGTCGACCTGGCGCTTGTCCGCGGTTCCCCGCAGCTGCCAGGTCAGTTCGGCGCATTGCGCGAGGCCGGTGGCGCCGAGCGGGTGCCCCTTGGAGATCAGCCCGCCGGACGGGTTGACGACCCATTTCCCGCCGTAGGTGGTGTCCCCGGAGTCGACCAGCTTCCCGGCCTCCCCTGCGGCGCAGAGTCCCAGCGCTTCGTAGAGCAGGAGTTCGTTGGCGGAGAAGCAGTCGTGCAGCTCGATGACCTGGAAGTCCTCCGGTCCGAGCCCGGCCTGGTCGTAGACCTGGCGCGAGGCCTGGACGTTCATGTCGTGGCCGATGATGTTCTTCGCGGTCCCGTCGAAGGTGCTGGCGAAGTCGGTGGTCATCGCCTGCCCGACGATCTCGACGGCCTGGTCCGCGAGCCCGTGCGAGTCCACAAAGGACTCGCTGGCGAGGATCGCCGCGCCCGAACCGTCCGAAGTCGGGGAGCACTGGAGCTTCGTGAGCGGGTCGTAGATCATCCGCGAGTCCAGGATGTCCTGCAGCGAATAGCTTTCCTGGAACTGCGCGTACGGGTTGTTCACCGAGTGCCGGTGGTTCTTCTCGCCGATCTTGGCGAAGTGCTCGGCGGTCGTGCCGTAGGTCTTCATATGCTCACGGCCCGCCGCGCCGAACATCCACGGCGCGGGCGGGAAGAGCACCTCGGAGATCTCCGCGAGCGCCTGGAGGTGCTTGCCCATCGGCTGCTCGCGGTCGTCGTAGGTCGAGCCGAGTGATCCAGGCTGCATCTTCTCGAACCCCAGCGCGAGCACGCAGTCCGCGCGGCCGCCCCGGATCGCCTCCGCGGCCAGGTACAGCGCGGTCGACCCGGTCGAGCAGTTGTTGTTGACGTTGACCACCGGGATGCCGGTCATGCCCAGCTCGTAGACCGCGCGCTGCCCTGAGGTCGACTCGCCGTAGACGTAGCCGACGTAAGCCTGCCGCACCTCGTCGAACGAGATCCCGGCGTCTGCGAGCGCCTTGGTCCCGGACTCCTTGGCCATCTGCGGGTAGTCCCAGTCCTCGCGGCGTCCGGGTTTCTCGAACTTCGTCATGCCCACGCCGACGACGTACACCTTGTTGGCCACCACGACGCTCCTTGTCGTTGCCGGTCGCTACTGGAACTGAAGATACAGACAGGTCTGTATTTATCAACCCCTTACATACAATCCTGCACGGATGTTACTTACGGCACGCTCAGTGTCAGGTGACGCAGACGGCCGGCTCGCACCCCCGTTAAACAGGGTGGACACGACTCACAGGGGGTTTCGATGAAACGTACGAGCCTGGTCATGGCGGCCACCGTCGCCGCCGGACTGCTGTCGGCGGGCACCGCGTCGGCGAGCGAATGGACGATGAGCTACCTGCCGTTGCCGCCCGGCGGCGCCGCCGCGCGAGTGACCACGACGGACGGCGCCGGTGGCTACGCGGGGACCTACGACGGGCGGCTGATCACCTGGGCGGGCGGGACCTTCCAGGACCGCGGCCTCCCGGCGGGCTACACCTCGGTCGAAGCGGTGGACGAGAACGCGTCCGGGTCGGTCCTCGGCAACGCCGTCTACTACCCGGAAGGGAGCCGCTACCCGGGCAAGCACGCTTTCGCCTTCGAGAACGGCGGCTTCCGGTTCCTGGGGAAGGTTCCGGGCTACTACAACACGCAAGCCCTCGGCACGAACGACCGCGGCGACGTCGTCGGCACGGTGTTCAACGACATCCGCTACGGCTCCACCGCCGCTTTCTGGCCGTCCGGCGACCGTGAGCACCCGGTGCTGCTGGACGTCCCGCCGCTGCTCTCCCCCGTCGACATCGACCAGGACGGAACCATCCTGCTGAACGAACAGTTCGGCGGCACCTGGCTCTGGAAGGAAGGCGTGCTGCGGCAACTCGTCCTCCCCGAGGGCCTTCGCGAATCGAGGGGAATCGCGATCCGGAACGGGAAGGTGCTGGCGTCGACTCAGCTGGGCGACCGGCTCTGGTCGTCCATCGACACCTCCGAGGAGATCCCGGGCGGCATGTACACGACGGCGCTCAACGGATCCGGGCTGGTCACGGGCTACATCTCACCGAGGACCCCCGCGGTGTGGTCACCGGGCGGCACGATCACGACGCTCCCCGCGCCCATTCAGGGGCACGGCGTCGTCGTGGGCGACAACGGCGAGGTCGCGGGCGCGCTGCAGGGCGGCTACGAGAACGCTCCTGTGGTGTGGCGCCGTGGCTAAGGTCGGGATATGGATCCCGAGGAGCTTCGTCAGCGGTTCTCCCAGCTGACCACCGCGCATCTGACCGACGGCTGCGTCCGCGCGGGCGTACCGGTCCGATGCGCGCCCGCCGGCACGCACGCGGTCGTGCCCGGCGGCCGCGTGGCCGGGCGGGTCACCCCCGCCCGGCACGTCGGCAGTGTCGACGTCTTCCTGGAGGCGTACGAAACCGCGAACCCCGGCGACATCCTCGTCGTCGACAACCGCGGAAGGCTCGACGAAAGCTGCGTCGGGGACCTCGCCGTCCTCGAAGCGGAGGCGGCCGGGCTGAGCGGCGTCGTCATCTGGGGCCTGCACCGCGACACCGCCGACATCAAGAAGATCGGCCTGCCCGTGTTCAGCCTCGGCTCGATCCCGACCGGCCCGCTCTCGGTCTCGGCCCGCCCGGACGGCGCGCTGGACTCGGCCGTCGTCGGCGAATGGACGGTGACCCGGGACGACCTCGTGTTCGGCGACGAGGACGGGGTCCTGTTCATCGCGGCCGACCGGGCCGACGAGGTCCTGGACCGCGCCGAAGGCATCCGCGACACCGAACGGCTCCAGGCCGAGCGGATCCGCGCCGGAGAGTCCCTTCGCGAGCAGGTGCGCTTCGCCGACTTCCTCGCGGAGCGCGCGAAGACGCCTTCGCTGACGTTCCGCGAACACCTGCGATCGGTCGGCGGCGCCATCGAGGAGTAGCAAGGGACCTTTGGTATCGCCCGCGCGACTGGGTGCTGGGGGCACCGGGCGGAGCTGTCCGTGAAGGCCTCCTTCCCTACCTTCAGGGTAGGCAAGGAGGCCTTCACGGACTGGACTTACGAGGTCTTCACGCCGCCGAGCCACAGCAGACCGTCGATGACGAAGCGGTTCTGCACCTCACTGCCGAACGTCGAAGACAGCGGCTGGTTCGTCTCGTAGTTCATCTTGTTGTGGCCGAAGTTGGCGTACAGCATCTTGTACTTGTTGTTGGTCCAGAGGATCGGGTAGTACCCGCTGTACCAGGACTGGTTCGGGTCGGTCCCCAGCGGGAAGCTCACCGGGTCCACCGACGCGAGGATCCGGATGTCCGGGTTCTTGCGCAGGTCGCTGTTCCAGGCGTACCACTCGCTCACCGACGAGGTGAACGTCGCGGGCAGCCGCGTGGTCGAGGGATGCGGCCGGTTCTCCACCTTCAGCGTCGCCGTCGTCGGTCCCCAGGTGTTGGACTTGAACGCGCCCGTGCCGAGGAGCTTGTTGTGGTACCAGTCCCAAGTGGACGGATTGGTGTTGAACGCCGCCACGTGGAAACCGAAGAACGCGCCGCCCGCCTTCACGTAGCGCTCGAAGCCCGCGCGCTGCGACGAGGTCTGCGGCAGGTCGTCCAGGAACAGCACGACCTGGTACTGCGAAGGCTGCAGCGAGTTCAGCTGGTTCCAGTTGTTGGTCGCGGTGTAGCTGAAGTTGTTCTGCGAAGCGGTGTTCGGGAACCACTGGTTGGCTTCCTTGACGAAGCTGATGTGCGCCGCGTCGTAGGTGCCGTTGTAGAAGGCCAGCACCTTGAACGCGGGTGCCGCCTGTGCCGTCACCGGCGCCAGCGCCAGTGCGAGACACGAAACGAACAGCAGAGCGAGCCGGACCGCGATTTTCTTCATCTTGCTCACCACCCATGCCGATAGCGAAGGCCGAACCCGAACGGGAACAGCCCGGACTTTCCGTCGCCGACGTTGATCGGCTGCTGGTCAGCACTGCGCATCCAGGTCACCGGCAACTTGCCGGTGGGGTTGTAGTCGCCGAAGAGCACGTCCGCGACGCCCTGGCCTTCCGAGCCGGGCAACCACGACGCGATCAACCCGTCCCAAGCCGGCACCTGCCGGGCGATGTCCAGCGGCCGCCCGGAAACGAGCACCACCACCGTCGGGACGCCGCTGTCCTGCAGCCGCTTCAAGGTCGCCAGATCTTCGGCGTCGAGCCCCATTCCCTCCGGCTTGTCACCGCGGCCTTCGGCGTACGGCGTCTCCCCGACCACCGCGACGGCGACGTCGTAGGACTTGTCGATCCCGTTCGCGTCCTTGTCGAAGGTGACCGTGGACGACGGCTTCGCGGTGTGCCGGATCCCTTGCAGGATGGTCGTTCCCTCGGTGACCGGACCGCTCTTGCCCTGCCAGCCGACCGTCCAGCCGCCACTCTGGTTCCCGATGTCGTCGGCGCTCTTGCCCGCGACGAAGATCCGGTTGCGCGACTTGTCCAGCGGCAGCACCCGGTTCTCGTTCTTCAGCAGCACCTGCGATTGCCGGACGGCCTGCCGCGCGAGGGCGCGGTGCTCGTCGCTGCCGACGGTCTTGAGGAACCGGCGATCGGTCAGCGGCCGTTCGAACAGGCCCAGCTCGAACTTCTTCGTCAGGATGCGCTTGTTCGCGTCGTCGATCCGCGCCTGCGTGACCCGCCCGGCGAGGACTTCGGCCTTGAGCGTGTCCATGAATTTCTGGTACTCGAAGGGCACCATCACCATGTCGATGCCGGCGTTGATCGACGCGGTGACCTCGGCCGGGGTGAAGCCCGGCTGCCGGTCGATCTGGTCGATGCCGTTGTAGTCCGAGATCACGATGCCGGAGAACTTGAGTTCCTTCTTGAGCACGTCGTTGATCAGGTAGGAACCGGCGTGCATCTTGAGGCCGTTCCAGCTGCTGTAGGAGATCATCACCGAGCCGACGTTGCGGCGGACGGCCTCGCGGAACGGCGGCAGGTGCACCGCGCGCAGTTCGGCTTCGCTGATGTCGGTCTCGCCCTGGTCGTCGCCCCCGGTGGTGCCGCCGTCGCCGATGTAGTGCTTCGCGGTCGCGAGCACCGATCCGGGCGCGGACAGCGAACGGCCCTGCATACCGTCGATGGCCGTCGTCATCGCGGACGCGATTTCCGGTACCTCGCCGAAGGATTCGTACGTGCGTCCCCACCGGTCGTTGCGCGCGACGCACAGGCACGGCGCGAAGTTCCAGTCGATTCCGGTGCCCGAGACCTCTTCGGCGGTCGCGCGGCCGATCTTCTCGACCAGCGCGGGATCGCGCGTCGCGCCGAGGCCGATGTTGTGCGGGAAGACCGTGGCGCCGTAGAGCCCATTGTGGCCGTGGACGGCGTCGACACCGTAGATCAGTGGAATGCCGAGCCGGGTCGCGAGAGCTTCCTTCTGGAAGTTGTCGTACATGTCGGCCCACGTGACCGCGTTGTTCGGGGTCGGCTGGGAACTGCCGCCGGAGAGCAGGGAACCGAGCATGCCCTTGGTGACGTCGCCGGGCGCCTTGATCCCGAGCCGCTCGGCCTGCGTCATCTGGCCGATCTTCTCGTCGAGGGTCATCCGCGAAAGCAGATCGGCCACGCGCACCTTCACCGGCCGCCAGGCGTCCCGGTAAGCGGGGCCGTTTCCGGCCAGTGCCGGGGTATGCGACCCCAGCACCAGCGCGGCCGTCACTATCCCCAGGGTGAATCTCCGCATCCGGGTCCTCCTCGACACCATGCGTAAGTTCAAGGCTTGAATTAACGCATGATGGAGGTCGCATGGTCTAGACCTGCGGAAAAGACGGTTCCCGGTGACCGACACCGGCCCGGATCGATAACCTGGGGATTATGGAACTGCGGGACATCGAGATCTTCTTGGCGCTGGCCGACGAGCTGCATTTCGGCCGCACCGCCGAGCGGCTGCACGTCTCGCAGGCACGGGTGAGCCAGACGATCAAACAGGTGGAACGCCGGATCGGCGCCCCGCTGTTCGCCCGCACCAGCAGGCGGGTCCAGCTCACCCCGATCGGCAAACGGCTGCGCGACGACCTCGGCCCCGCGTACCGCGCGCTGCACGAAGGCATCGAACGCGCGGTCGCGGCCGGGCGCGGGATCGGCGGCGTGCTGCGGCTGGGCTTCGAGGCCCCCGGCGTCGCCGATCTGACCGAGGATCTCCTGAATCGCTTCCGGCAGCGTCATCCCGGCACGGAATTGCTCATCCGGGAGGCCGACTTCGCCGACCCGTTCGCGATGCTGCGATCGGGTGAGGTCGACGTCCTGGTGACCCTGCTTCCGGTCGACGAAGCCGATCTCGCGACCGGACCGGCCGTGTACACCGAACCGATGGTGCTCGCGGTGTCGTCGAAACACCCTTTCGCGCGACGAAAGTCAGTCACCCTGGACGATCTCGCGCGCGACACCGTCCTCCGCGCGGCACATCCGCCGGAGCCGTACTGGTTCGAGGAACCGCGGCAATGGCTGACGCCTGCCGGACATCTCGTGACCCGGGGCAAGCCCTTCGCGACGTTTCAGGAACTGCTCGCCGCGATCGCCACCGGCGCCGGAATCTGCCCGCTCGCCGCGCACGCGCAGGAGTACTTCAGCCACCCGCGAATCCGCTTCGTGCCCTTCGCGGGTTCACCCGACGTCGAGTGGGGCCTCGTCTGGCCGCGCTCCGCCGAGACAGCCCGCGTGCAGGCCCTCGCGTCCGTCGCCTCCGCTTCGCGCCCCTGACGCCCCCGCAATTCGTCCTCTAGTTGCGATCCTTGCACGCGCAACTACCGCAACTAGAGGACTAAACGCGGCGAAAAACTAGCCGACGACCTTCTTCACCCAGTCCTGCTCGAGCTTCACGACCTGCCCGTTCGAGGCGACCGTCGGCGTGCCGAAGCCGGGACCGTTGCCGAAGTCCTGCTGCAGCGACGGATCCGTGGAGATCTTCTTGTACGCGTCCTGGATCTGCTGCTCGTAGACGCCGGTGTTGATCGCCGTCGCGAAGGCCGGGTCGGTGATGCCGACGTCCTTGCCGAGCTTGATCAGCTGCGCCTTGTCGAATCCGCGCGCGCCTTCCTGCGGCTGGTCCTTGAACAGCGCGTCGTGGAAGGCGAGGAACTTGCCCGCGTCGGCCGCGGCGAGCGAGGCGTTGGCGGAGTCCAGCGAGTAGCCCGGCGGGTCGGAACGCTGGTTCAGCATCGGCAGCATGTGATAGCGGACCTGCAGGGTCCCGTTGTTCACCTGCTCCTCGATCTGCCCCTTGAACGACTCTTCGAACTGCTTGCAAACAGGGCACAGGAAGTCGGCGTAGACGTCGATGGACTTCTTCGCCTCGGGCTTGCCGGCCGTCACGACGGCCCCGTCGCGCTTCTCGACGACACCCGCCGCCCAGGTGCCCGACTGCGCCGCGATCACCTTGCCCTCGGTGCTGTCCTTGCTGGACGTCGTCCAGATCACGCCACCGATCACCAGCGCGGCGAGCACGACCACCGCGACCGTGATCGCGACGACCTTCTTCTTGTCGCCGCCCGCGACGCCCCTGGCCTGTGCCACCGAGCGCGAGGCCGTCTGCTGCTGCTTGCGTTTCCGAGCGTTGCGCTCAGCTCCACCCACGATTATTCGTTCCCTTCAGCGATACCCACATAGTCGTCGTCGGCGGGGACCCGAGAGTTCCCGAGCCAGCCGTCCACGGACAGCCAGGTCCGCGGCCGCACGATCAGCCAGACACCCAGCAGGGCGAACCCGAGGTCCCTGGCGATCTCCTGCGGATACTGCGTCTGATCCGCGGCGATCTGACCGCCACCGCCGAAGCAGCCGCAATCGATGCTCAGCCCGCGCGCCCACGATTGGGCGATCGCGGCGATGAGCACCGCGAGCAGCAGCACCGACAGCACCGACGCCCAGCGGGTCACGAACCCGGCGAGCAGGAGCAGGCCGAGCGCCAGTTCGGCGAGCGGCATCCCGATCGCGACCGGGCGGACGAGCCCGTCCGGCAGGACGTCGAACGCCTGCACGGCGACATAGGTCTGCCCCGGATCGCTGATCTTCAGCGCTCCGGAAATCAACCAGACGGCGGCCAGTCCGAGCCGGGCGAGGGTGCCCACGGCGTCGAGCACGACTTGGGGCGGTCTACGCACGGGCCTAGGCTAGCCGTCGACCCTGAGAACAACGTGAGGCGGCGGACGGAGGTACCCGATGAGGGGACGCGCCCTGCTGATGGTCTGTTTGATGCTGGTCACAACGACGGCCTGCAGCAAAGAGGCAGGTCCGGCGGATTCCCTCGTCGCGCGCGCCGTCGGGTCCAACAAACTCACCATCGGCATCCGCTTCGACCAGCCGGGACTTTCCAAACGGACGGTCGACGGGCGGTACGTCGGCTTCGACGTCGACGTGGCGAAGTACATCGCGAGCGAATTGGGTGTCGACCAGGATCACATCACCTGGCACGACAGCAAGCCGTCGTCGCGCGAGACGGACATAACATCCGGGGTGACGGACCTGATCGTGGCGACCTACTCGATCACCGAAAAACGGAAACAGACGGTCGCCTTCGCCGGGCCGTATTTCGACACCGGCCAGGACCTGCTCGTCCGCCTCCGGTCGACCGACATCACCGGTCCCGAGAACCTCAACGGCCGCAAACTGTGCGCCGTGGGCGGCACCACCTCGGCCGAGCAGGTGCGCGACAAGTTCGCCCAAGCCGTCCAGCTCGTCGAGTACCCGCGCTACCAGGACTGCGTCACGGCGCTGCTCGCGGGACAGGTGGACGCGGTGACCACCGACGACGTCATCCTGGCGGGCTACGTGGCGCAGAACCCGGAGTTGCTGAGAGTCGTCGGCAAGCCGTTCTCGAAGGAGAAATACGGCGTCGGCCTGCGCAAGGGTGACATCGAGGGCCGCGCCGCGGTGGCCAGGGCCATCCAGAAGATGATCTCTTCCGGTGACTGGCTCGACTCGCTGAACCGCAACATCGGCCCGTCCGGCTACCGGATCCCGCCCCCGCCGCAGGTCACCGAGCAGTGATCCTTCCCGATCTGCCGGTTCGCGCCGTCCTGCCCGAACTCGAAGCCGCGCTCGACGCCCATGGCACCGCCGTGCTCGTCGCGCCCCCTGGAACCGGCAAGACCACCCTGGTGCCGCTCGCACTGGACAACGGCGAAGGCCGGGTGATCGTCGCCGAACCGAGGCGGCTGGCCGCGCGGGCCGCGGCGGCGCGGATGGCGTCCCTGCTGGGCGAACGCGTCGGCGAGACGGTCGGTTACTCGGTGCGCGGAGACCGGAAGGTGTCGTCTTCGACACGGATCGAAGTGGTCACCTCGGGTCTGCTGGTCCGGCGGGTGCAGGGCGATCCCGAACTGGCCGGGGTGTCGACCGTCCTGCTCGACGAATGCCACGAGCGCCACCTCGACGCGGATCTGCTGCTCGCGCTGCTGTTGGACGTGCGCGCCGGGCTGCGGGACGACCTGCGCCTGCTCGCGACGTCGGCCACCGTGGCCGCCGGACGGCTGGCGGCCCTGCTCGGGGACGCGCCGGTGATCACCGCGCACGCGCGAACCTATCCGGTCGACGTCTCGTACTCCCCGCCCGCACGTGGCGAGCGGATCGAGACGACCGTGGTCCGGGCGATCCACAAAGCACTGTCCGAAGGAGACGGTGACGTCCTCGCCTTCCTTCCCGGCGCCGGTGAAATCGCCAGGGTCAGCGGAATGCTCGGCGGCCTGGACGCGGACGTGCTGCCCCTGCACGGGCGGCTTTCGGCGGCGAGCCAGGACGACGCGCTGCGCCCGCGTGCCCGCCGCCGGGTGGTGCTCTCGACGTCGGTCGCCGAGTCCAGCCTGACCGTGCCGGGTGTCCGCGCGGTGGTGGACTGCGGCCTGTCCCGGGTCCCCCGCGTCGATCACCGGCGCGGACTGCCGGGGCTGGCGACGGTCCGCGTTTCGGCCGCGGTCGCGGAACAGCGCACCGGCCGGGCCGGGCGCGAGGCGCCGGGGCGCGCGTATCGGTGCTGGGCGGCGCACGAGCAAGGTTCCCTGCCCGCCTACCCCGAACCCGAGATCAGGACGGCGGAACTGGCGCGTTTCGCACTCGAACTCGCGTGCTGGTCCACTCCGGACGGCTCCGGCCTCTCCTGGTGGGACCCGCCGGGCGAAGGCGCGCTGGCCGCCGGTCGCGCGCTGCTGACCACGCTCGGGGCGACCACCGAAGACGGCACGGTGACCGAACGCGGCCGAAAGATGGCCGGGCTCGGCCTGCATCCGCGCTTGGCGCGGGCGCTGCTGGACGGCGCGGCGCGGACCAACGCGCGTTCGGCGGCCGAGGTCGTCGCGCTGCTGGACAGCGGCGGCACGCTGACCGATCTCGAAGCCGAACTGCGGCGCGTGCGGGACGACGGGCGCTGGAAGTCCGACGTGCGGCGGCTGACCAAGCTGGTACCCGACGGCGGCAAGGCGTCCGATCCTGCGCTGGTAGTGGCCTTGGCGCATCCCGAGCGGCTCGCACGGCGGCGTTCCGCGGGCACGCCGGTGTACCTGATGGCCGGCGGCACGGCGGCGGAACTGCCGCGCGGCAGCGGGCTGGCGGACGTCGAATGGCTGGCGGTGGCCGAAGCGACCCGCGATCCCGGCCGCGCGCAGGGCATCATCCGGCTGGCCGCCCCCGCCGACGAGGCCCTCGCCGTGCGCGCGGCGCCGAATCTCGTTTCGACGGTGGACGAAGTGCACTGGGCGGGCGGGGATGTCGTGGCGCGTTCAGTGCGGCGGCTCGGGGCGATCGTGCTGTCGGAGAAGCCGTTGCGCTCCCCCGCGCCGGACGCGATCCGCGCCGCGCTGCTGGACGGCCTGCGCACCGAGGGGCTCGGCCTGCTGCGCTGGTCGGAGGACGGGCGGCGACTGCGCGAACGGCTCTCCTTCCTGCATCGGGTGCTGGGCTCGCCTTGGCCCGCGGTCGACGAAGCCGCCCTGTTGTCCACTGTGGACAGCTGGCTCGATCTCGGCTCGGCGCGCCGCCGGTCGGACCTGGCTTCGCTGGACGCGGGCGCCGCGCTGCGCGGGCTGATGCCCTGGCCCGAAGCGTCGCGCTTGGACGAGTTGGCGCCGGACCGGCTGGAGGTGCCGTCGGGTTCGCGGATCCGGGTCGACTATTCGGGTGAGCAGCCCGTGCTGGCCGTGAAACTGCAGGAGACCTTCGGCTGGCTCGCGACACCGGAGCTTGCGGGCGTCCCCGTCGTCCTGCACCTGCTCTCACCGGCCGGTCGGCCCGCGGCGGTCACCGCGGATCTGGAGTCGTTCTGGCGCAACGGTTACGCGGCCGTACGCGCCGATCTCCGCGGGCGCTATCCGAAGCATCCCTGGCCGGAAGACCCGCTGGGTGCCGCGCCCACGCGGCGGACCACGCGGCGCGGCGGGACGTGACCGCTCAGTCCATCATCTGGTGCTGAGGCCTGGTCGGCAGCTGCGCGGCCAGCTCCTCGTCGTCCTCTTTCTCGTTCAGCCCGAGTTGCACCGCGCTCCGGATCTGCTCCCGGTTCTCCCGCACGACATGCGCGAAGAACTCGTCGATCCGCGGGTCCGTCAGCACTTCGAGGATCACGCGCATCGCGGTGTCGATCACCGAACGCACCACCTCGTCGTGGAACGGCAGCTTGGAAAGCCGTCCCGCCTGCGGGTCGTTCTTCAGCTTCTCGGCGATGATCCCCCGCAGCAGCGATTGGTTGTCACCCAGTGACCGCGCGAGGTTCTGCGGGTAGTTCCCGGTTTCCAGCACCTTGACGACCTCGTCGAGCACCGCGATCGTGATCGGTTTCTTGATCGCCAGCACGATCGGCCGCGAAAGCCGTTCGACCAGCCGCTGGGTGAACCGCTCCCCGAACGCGCGGTCGGCCGTGCGCGCGAGCCGGACGAGCACGACCAGGATCCGCAGCAGCCGGAACCCGCGCAGCGCCGGATGCGCGATCGGGATCATGCCGAGGATTTCGTACCAGTTGCGCAGCGGGAACCACTTCTCCCAGCCGTTGCGCCGCCATCGCCACAGGAATTCCAGCGCGAAGATCCCGCACACCACGGTGTCGATGATGAAGACGGTGTGCGCCGTCTCGTCCGAATGCGGGAAGAACGTCACGTAGACGAGCAGCCCGACCGAGAACACGGCGAGCACGAGCATCACCAGGTCGAGCGGATTGACGCGCCGTTGTTCGCGGGTGGTCATGGCGCCGATTCTGCCTTTCCGGGGTGACTCGTGCCGAGCGGCACCTGTCGAAAGTAAGGGATGACCGATGACTTCGGGGCGATGCCCGCACGTGTCCCCGCGTCGGAAACTTTCGGTACACGAAGGAGGGCGCGGATGATCACGCTTCGAGGACTCACGAAGCGCTATGGCGGGAAGACGGTGGTCGACGGGCTGACCTTCGCCGTCGAGCCGGGCAAGGTGACCGGTTTCCTCGGTCCCAACGGCGCGGGCAAGTCGACCACCATGCGGATGACGCTCGGCCTCGACACGCCGAGCGGCGGCGAGGTCCACATCGGTGGCGAGAAGTACGCGGACCTGCGATATCCGCTGCGTGAGGTCGGCGCGCTGCTGGAGGCCAAGGCACTGCACCCCGGGCGGAGCGCGGGCAAACACCTGCTGGCGATGGCGCGCAGCAACGGGATCGCGGCGAGCCGGGTGGACGAGGTGCTCGCGACGGTCGGTCTCACCGACGTCGCGGGCAAACGAGCCGGGACGTTTTCGCTCGGCATGGGGCAACGACTGGGCATCGCCGGCGCGCTCCTGGGCGACCCGGGCGTGCTGATGTTCGACGAACCGGTCAACGGCCTCGACCCCGACGGCGTCCGCTGGGTGCGGCACCTGATGCGGTCGCTGGCGGCGGAGGGCCGCACGGTGTTCGTTTCGAGCCACCTGATGAGCGAAATGCAGCTGACCGCGGACAGGCTGATCGTCATCGGCAAGGGAAAGCTGCTCGCCGACGCGCCGGTGGACGAATTCATCGCGGGCAATTCACGGACGTCGGTCGCGGTGCGGGTGCCCGTTCCCGGGGAACTCCGGGCACTCGAACAGCGTCTGCGCGCGCTCGGCGCGACCACGGAAGCCGACCGGGACGAACTGATCGTGCACGACCTGCCCGTCCACCGTGTCGGTGACGCGGTGCACGAACTCCGGATCCGCGTGCACGGGCTGACCGAACAGACGGCGTCGCTGGAACAGGCCTACATGGAATTGACCGCGTCGTCGGTCGAATACGGAACGGGAGTCGCGGCATGAAGTCACTCATGGTCCTGGTGGCGGTGATCGCCGGCCTGCTGGGGGTGCCGGCGGCCGCGTCGGCGGCACCGGACCTGTCGCTGCCCGCACCGGGTGGCCCGGTCCCGATCGGACTGCGCACGCTGCACCTCACCGATCGGGCGCGAGCTGATCCTTGGGTGCCCGAGAAGCGCCGAGAGCTGATGGTCAACGTCTGGTACCCGGCCTTCCCGGTCGGGCGGGCGCCGCTGTACATGACGCACGCGGAGTCTGCGGCCGCGGTCGCCGGGCGGAAGCTCGATTTGCCGCCGGACACGCTGAGCA
The DNA here is from genome assembly GCF_002849735.1 of Amycolatopsis sp. BJA-103. GTDB lineage: Bacteria > Actinomycetota > Actinomycetes > Mycobacteriales > Pseudonocardiaceae > Amycolatopsis. The sequence goes on along the minus strand of NZ_CP017780.1, from coordinate 9,027,791 downwards.
AGGTGCGGGTCCACTCGAGGGAGAACGCGCCTTCCCTACCGGGACGGCGTCCGCTCGTGCTGTTGTCGCCGGGCGCGGGCAACAACCGGATCACCCTCACCGCGATGGCCGAACGCCTTGCCTCACAAGGATTCGTGGTCGCCGGAATCGACCACGCCCACGAAGCCTGGGCAACGGAGTTCCCCGACGGGCTGCGTCAGTGTGTCGCTTGTGGGCGTCCGGACGACCCGTGGCCCGCCGCGATCGCGAACCGCGCGATCGACACGTCGTTCGTCATCGACACCCTGCTGAAGGACTCGCGCTGGTCGATCGACGCCGCGAAAATCGGGATGGCCGGTCACTCCGCCGGTGGTTCGGCGACCGCCGCCGCGATGGCCGCCGACCGGCGGATCAAAGCGGGCGTGAACATCGACGGCCCCTTCTACGGCACTGTTTCCCTCGACCGGCCGCTGCTTCTCCTGACGAGTCCGATCGGCGAGAAGCACTTCGGCCCGACTTGGGACGAGACCTGGCCGCGGCTCACCGGGCCGAAAGAGCGGTTCCTGGTCGAGGACAGCGGCCATTCGTCGGTGACCGACGCGGCGATCCTGATCGACCAACTGGGGCTGCGGCCGCAGATTCCGCCGACCGAGGTCGAGAACCAGTACGGCTCGATCGATTCCCGGAAGGCGCTGGACTTCTTCCGTGACCGGCTGACCGGTTTCTTCAAGCAGTGGAGCGCACGATGAACGCGATCTCTTCGGAATGGACCAAGTTCTGGTCGGTCCGCTCGACGTGGTGGTGCCTGAGCATCGGGGTCGTCCTGATGCTCGCCTACTCCGGCGCGCTGGGCCTGGCCTCGAACGCGGGCGTCGAACGCTCGATGGCCCCGCACGCCGTGGTGACCGGGGCGGCCTTCTACCTCACGCAATTCGCCGTGGTCGCGCTGGCGGCGCTGTTCATCACGAGCGAATACGCCAGCGGCAGCATCCGCTCGACTTTGCAGTGGGTCCCGGTGCGGAACCGGCTTCTCGCGGCGAAATCGGCGGTCCTGTTGCCGGTCCTGTTCGGCTACGGCGTCCTGAACACGCTCCTCGGCGTGGCGGTCTCGGCACCGCTGATCCCCGAACGGGACTCCTCGGTGGGCGATGTCCTCACGACCGCCGCGGGCATGGGTGGCTACTTCGGACTACTGGGCCTGCTCTGCCTCGGCCTGGGGACGGCGCTGCGGAGCACGGCGGGGACGCTCGTGACGGTGTTCGTGCTGCTGGTGATGGTCCCGATGTTCGCCGGTTCACTGGGCGGGGAAGCCATCCTGAACTACTTCCCCGGCTTCGCGGGCGTCAACGCGATGCTCTCCGCCGGGGAGCCGAACCCCATCTTCGGCGGCATCGCGCCCTACGCGCCCTGGGTCGGCATCGTGCTCTGCACGGCTTGGGCCGCGGCCGGACTCGCCGCCGGTTCCACCGTGCTCCGGCGACGCGACGCCTGAGCGGGGAAGCAAGGGACCTTTGCTCTCGCCTCTCACCCGGCATGTCGCGAAAGCCACTTTCGGGACATCTGATGTCCCGAAAGTGGCTTTCGCGACACCTTGACCCCGGGCCAACGCACCTGCCCCAAGCAAGCGACACCAAAGGTCCCTTGCTCTCTTCCGCGCCAAAACCGCAGGTCAGCGCCCAGGCGATAGCAAAGGTCCCCCGCTACCCCGCCACTCCGAGCCCCGCCAGGACCTCCCGCGCTCCCCGCGTCAGCTCCGCGAGATCCGGCGGCCGCAGCGAGCCGGTCCCGGCCAGCGCGTCGAAGATCGTCCCGTCCAGCCACGCGACGAGCACCCGCGCGTGCCGCTCCGGTTCGGCCGATCCGCGTCCGGCCAGCACCTCGGCGCACCGTCGCCGGATGACCAGCCCCCCGCGGTCGTAAGCCTCGCGCAACTCCGGCCGCCGCGTCGCCTCCAGCGCGAACTCGTACCGCGCGAGCATCCGAGTCCGCCCTCGCGTGATCGCCGCGTGGGCGAACCCCGCCACGTACTCCGCCAGCTGCCCGGGCGCGGGATCCAGAGTGACGTCGTCGAGTTCGACCATCCGCGAGATCGCCAGTTCCAGCAGCGCCGCCCGCGTCCGCGCGTAGTACGACGTCGAACCCGCGGGCAGCCCGGCGAACCGGTCGACGGCCCGATGCGTCAGCCCGCGCATCCCTTCGGCCGCGATCACCTCGATGGCCGCGTCCCCGATCGTCGCCTTTCGCACTCTACAAGTGTAGTAGTACTCTACAAATGTAGAGGAGGTCGACATGCGCAAAGCGATCGTGGTCGGCGGAGGAATCGGCGGACTGAGTGCCGCCATCGGACTGCACGGTATCGGCTGGGAGGTCACCGTCCTGGAACGGGCGCCGGAACTCACCGCCGCCGGCGCGGGCATCTCCCTGTGGCCGAACGCCCTGCGGTCACTCGAAACACTGGGCATCCACCTCGGCAAGCTGCGGGAACAAGCGTCGGGCGGCCTCCACGACCGCGCGGGCCGCCGCATCACCCGTTGGGATGCCGAGGCGTTCCGCCGGCACCACGGGCGCCCGCTCGCCGCCATCCACCGCGCCGACCTCGTCGACGCGCTCCGCGACGCCCTTCCCGCGGGCTGCGTCCGCACCGGCACCGAGGTCACCGGCCTCGACGATCTCGACGCGGACGTCATCGTCGCCGCCGACGGAATCCACAGCGCACTCCGGAAACAGCTGTGGCCACGGCATCCCGAACCGGTCTACAGCGGCAGCACGGCCTTCCGCGCGGTGACCGCCCTTCCCCACGCGGCCGACCTCAGCACGAGCTGGGACGACGGCGCCGAGATCGGCGTCATCCCCTTGCACGACGGCCGGGTCTACTGGTGGGCGAGCTATGTCACCGAACCGGGAATCCGGCACGAAGATCCGAAGGCGTACCTGCGGAGCCGTTTCGGCGGCTGGCACGAACCCATCCCCGAGCTCATCGAAGCGACCGCGCCCGAGGCGCTGCTCCACCACGATCTCTACCTGCTCGGCACTCCCCTGCCGTCGTACGTGCGGGGACGCGTCGCGCTCCTCGGCGACGCGGCGCACGCGATGCCGCCGTTCCTCGGCCAAGGCGGCTGCCAGGCGATCGAGGACGCCGTCGTCTTCGCCGCCGCGCTCAGCGACACCGAAGACGTCGACGCGGCGCTGAAGAGTTACGACGAGCAGCGCCGCCCGCGCAGCCAAGCGGTCGCCAAAGCCTCGGTCCAGGCAGGGAAACTCGGCCCGCAGCTGCGCAACCCGCTCGCCGTCGCCGTCCGCAACGGCGTGGCCCGCCTGCTCCCCGGCGCGCTCACCGCCCGCGCCGGTGCCGGTGTCAGCGGCTGGATTCCTCCCGTTCCCCGCCGACCAGCCCCGCCTCGTACGCGGTGATCGCCGCCTGCACCCGGTTCCGCGCGCCGAGCCGGTTGAGGATGGTGCTCACGTAGGCCTTCACCGTGCCCTCGACCACGAACAGCTTCCCGGCGATGTCCGCATTGGACAGTCCGGAACCCAGCAGCGCCAGCACTTCCTGTTCGCGCGGGGTCAGCTTGCCGATCAGCGCCTTCGCCTCTTCGGCCCGGGAAACCCGATTGCCGGAGAAGCGGGCGATGACCCGCTGCGCGACCTTCGGCGAAAGGAACGCCGCGCCGCCGGCGACCGCGCGAATCCCGGACAGCAGCTCGCGGGGATCCCCGGATTTCAGCAGGAAGCCACTCGCGCCGAGGCCCAGCGCACGCTCGATGTAGGTGTCTTCGCCGAACGTGGTCAGCATGATCACGCCGATCTCGGGCAGCAGCCGCCGGATCTCCTCGGCCGCCTTGAGCCCGTCCATGACCGGCATCCGGATGTCGAGGAGCACGACGTCCGGCCGGGTCGCACGGACCTGCTCGACGGCGGCGCGGCCGTCCTCGGCCTCCGCGACCACTTCGATCCCGGCGTCCGCGGCCAGGATCGCCGACACCCCGGCGCGGATCATCGCCTCGTCATCGGCCAGCACCACCCGGATCATCCGGGTTCCCCCTTTGCTCGTCTTCACTGATCACGTCCTTCGCCACGAGTTTCCCGTCGGCGAAGCACAGCCGGTACGCCTCGTAGTACCTGTGGAACAGGGTGCGCTCGGTGCCGTAGTACTCGCAGGTCGCCCCGGCGGGCACCGGCGGTTCCGCCTGACGAGGTCGCGCGATCCGCTGACCAGCGGGCAGGACGGACGCGATCTCCGCCCTCGGCTGGCCCAGCCGGATGCGGTCGTAGTCCCCCTTGGGGAGTTCCGAGCTGTACCACTGGACGAGGAACACCGCCCCGCTGATCCCTACCAGCACCCCGAAGAGCCCGATCGGCACGACGATCGCCTGGATCAGGCTGCGCCGGACATCCCGGCGGGCGCGTTCGAGTTCCCTCGCCGACGTCGACTGTCCCACTTCGGCGTCCATCGCCGCCTGGCTTTCCGGCGACTCCTCCGACGGCGCGGCATCATGCGGCAAGCTCGCACTGACCTCGAATCCGCCGTCGTGCGGTACCGCCCGCAAGGTCCCGCCCACCAGCCGGACCCGCTCACGCAGACCGATCAACCCGCGTCGTCCCGAGGCCCGGCCGGGCAGGGGGCCCGCCGGTGGCGGCGCGTTGGTGACCAGGACGTCGGTCCGCCCTTCGGATCGCACGACCCGGACGGTGACGGCGGCGCCGGGCGCGTGCTTCACGACGTTCGTCACCGACTCCTGCACCACGCGATAGGCCGCGCGGTCGACCATCCGCGGCTCACCGTCGGCCGGATCGTCCACAAAGGACTTGATCAGCACGCCCGACGTCCTCGCCCGGTCGAGCAGTTCGTCGATGCTCTCGTCCACCGGCTCGGTCGGCGCGTCGTCCTCACGCAGCACGCCGATGATCTCGCGCAGCCGTTCGGTTGCCGTCGCCGCGCTCTGCCGCAGGTCACCGGCGGCCTCCCGCTGCTTCTCGTCGAGGCCGCCCGCGACCTCTAGCGCCGCGGCACGGACCGCGATCAAGCTGAGCTCGTGTCCCAGCGAATCGTGCATGTCACTGGCGATCCGGGTGCGCTCGCGCAGCCGCGCCCGATCGGCGATGAGCCGTTGACGGCTCTCCATCTCCTCGGCACGACGCCAGCCGTCGCGCGCCATGTCCTCGCGCTGCCGGATGTACTTGCCCAGCAGCCACGGCGTCACCGAAGCGAAGACAAAGAGTCCGAGCAGGGCGCCCCAGTCGGCGAACCCGTCGTCGCCCCAGATCAGCGCCACGGGGATCGCGACCAGGGTGACGACGGTGAAAACGCGCAACATCGGCTTCGCGATCGGCTGCCGGTAGCCGGCGAGATAGCTCACCGTGACCAGGACGAACCCTTCCCAGATCGGCACCCGGCCGCCGAAACTGCCCAGGATGACGAAGCTCGCGACCATCGCGATGGCGAGCGAGACCACCGGGTACCGGCGTGACAACCCGATCGCGGCCGTGGTCGCGACGAGCCCGACGATCAGCTCCCAGTGTCTCGTGCTGGATCCCGCGTCGATGACCACCCAACCGCAGAGACCGAGCCACAGCGCGACGTCCATGGCCAGCCGCCGCCCACGCCGCACAGGCTCCTCCGCATCCTTCACGGGATCGGACGCTACAAGCCGCGACAGCCGCTTCGCCATGGACGAAAGTCAAGAAGGTCCGATCACCCGGCCTCCACAGGGGTGATGAGGCATGATGATCGACCATGGCCGAGCGCACACTCTCCGGTCAGCTAGGCGGTCCTGTCCCGGCAGGTATCGAAGCGCTGGCCGACAACGAGAAACAAGACCTCTCCGACGCGTTGCGCGACGCGCGCCACCGCCAGGCCAAAGCCTTGGCCGAAGCGGGCGAAGAGGGTCTGAAATACGTACCCGCGCTGCTGCGGGGCACCGTCCGCAAGGTGGTGGGCCTGTGAGCACGGAGAACTTCGCCTCGCAGGCGGAGATCCTCAAACTCGCCCGCGTCCTCGGTACCACCCCGGAGCGGCTTTCCTACCTGGAGAACGTGGACGCGGCCGAACTCCAGACGTTCCGCGAGCAGGTCACGGACACGCTGTTCGACGCCAATCTCGCCGCCCTCGAGCGGATGGCGATGGCGAGCAAGCTCGTCCCGAGCCCGATTCTCGCGAAGATCGCTGAGAAGGTCTTCGGCCCGCTTCTGTGCGCCCGGATCGCCGGGCTGGTCGACGCCTCCCGGGGTGTCGACGTCGCGAAGCGGCTGAAACCGCAGTTCCTGTCCGACGTCGCGGCCGAACTGGACCCGCGCCGGGCGAGCGCGATCATCGCGCGGATCCCACTCGACACCGTGGTCGCGGTCGCCGGGGAACTGGTGCGCCGCGAGGACTGGATCACCGTCGGCCGGTTCGTCGGCCACCTGCCCGATCCGACAGTGCGAAGGGCTCTCGGCGTCATCGGCGACGAGGCACTGATCCGGATCGCGTTCGTCCTCGACGACAAGAGCCGGATCGATCACGTCCTCGGGCTGCTGTCCGAGAGCCGGTTCCGGGGCCTCCTGCGGGTCGCGGCCGCCGACGAGGACCTGTGGGCGCCGGTGCTCGACCTGCTCACCCACCTGAGCGAGCAGCGGATCGAGCAGTGGTCCCACCTGCTCGGCGAACTCCCGCCGGAGCTGCGGGAGCGCGTCGAAGAAACCCTCGGTCAAGCCTCCTGACCCCGGCGGGGAGAGCAAGGGACCTTTGCTATCACTTTGAAGCGAAACCGCTGGTCAGAAGCTCACCGCGCCGCCAGACAGCGGCCGTCAGCGGCACCCCCGGCCGGTACGCCAGATGGGTCGTCGAAGGCGCCTCAAGCACGTGAAGGTCGGCACGCGCTCCTGGCCGCACGAAGCCCACATCGTCACGCCTCAAAGCGCGAGCGCCGCCCGCCGTCGCCGACCAGACCGCCTCGTCGATCGTCATCCGCATCTGCAGCACCGCGGTCGTGACGCAGAACGCCATCGACGTCGTGTACGAGCTGCCCGGGTTCGCGTTGCTGGCCAGCGCGACCGTCGCCCCCGCGTCCAGCAGCCGCCGCGCCGGCGCCAGCGACTGCCGGGTCGACAGGTCGCACGCGGGCAGCAAGGTCGCGACAGTGTCCGAAGCGGCGAGAGCCTCTACGTCCGCTTCGCTCAGGTACGTGCAGTGGTCGACACTCGCCGCCCCCAGCTCGACGGCGAGCCGCACTCCCGGCCCCTCCCCCAGCTGGTTCCCGTGCACCCGCAGCCCGAGGCCACGCTCCCGCGCCGCCTTCAGCACCCGCCCGGACTGCGCCTCGTCGAAAGCTCCGGTCTCGCAGAACACGTCCGCCCACCGCACCAGCGGCGCCACCGCTTCGAGCATGTCGCCGCACACCAGATCCACATAGGACTCCGCGTCCGCACCCGGCGGCACCAGATGCGCGCCGAGGAACGTGACCTCGTCCGCCACACTGGCCGCGATCCGCGCCGACCGCATTTCGTCCTCGACGTTGAGCCCGTACCCGGTCTTCGTCTCCAGACAGGTCGTCCCCTGCCTCGCCGCTTCGTCGACGTGACGCCGCAGGTTCGCCGCCAGCTGCTCGTCGGAGGCCGACCGCGTCGCGTCGACGGTGACCGCGATGCCCCCGGCGCTGTACGCCTTCCCGGCCATCCGCGCCTCGAACTCGGCCGTCCGGTCCCCGGCGAAGACGAGGTGCGTGTGACTGTCCACCCAGCCGGGCAGCACCGCGCGGCCGTCCACGTCGATCCGCTCGTCCGCGTCGGGCGCGTCCGTCGCGGAGCCCGCCCAAACGATCGTCTCGCCCTCGACGACGACGGCCGCGTCGCGGAGTTTGCCCAGCTCGTCGTCGTTCGTGGTGAGCTCGCCGATACCCGTGATCAGGACTGCCACAATGCCTCGATCTCCTTGGCCAAGACCGTTTCCGGCCGGTCGATCAGCTGATGCGTACCGTCGCGGACGATCTCACGCCCGGCGACGACGACATCCCGGACGTCCGCCCCGGAGGCGGCGAAGACCACCCCGGACGGCTCGATCCCCGCGGTCCGCACCGAACCGAGGCCGACGGTCACGAAGTCCGCACCCGCCCCCACGTCCAGCGAACCGACCTCGTCCCAGCCGATCGCGCCGTGATCCGTCGCCGCCGCGAGCAGTTCCTCCGCGGTGAACCGGCCGCGCTGCTCGCTGGCGAGCCGCTCGTTCAGTTCCAGCGCCCTGGTCTCCTCGAACGCGTCGACGACAGCGTTGCTGTCACTGCCGAGTGACAACCTCACCCCGGCGTCCAGCAACGTCCGCGCGGGACCGATGCCGTCGCCGAGGTCACGTTCCGTCGTCGGGCAGAAACACGCTCGGCTGCGGGCAGCGCCCAGTCGCTCGATGTCGAGCGGCGTCAGATGTGTCGCGTGCACCGCGGTGAGCCGTTCGCTGAGCACACCGTGGTCGTGGAGCAAGCCCGTCGGTGTCCAGCCGTAGGCCGCCATGCACTGCTCGTTCTCGGCCCGCTGCTCGGAAAGGTGGATGTGCAGTGGGCGATCCGCGGGCGTACCGTTGTCCACTTCGGACAGTTGAGGTTCGGGAACGGCGCGCACCGAATGAATCGCGCCGCCCACCCGGAACGTCTCTTTCTCCCGCAAGTCGCCGACTCGTTGCGCCCACTTCGCGGCCGAGCCGTCGGAGAATCGCCGTTGGACCTCGTCGGGTTCCACACCGATACCGCCCGCGAGGTAGCAAGTGTCGAGCAGCGTCAGCCGGATTCCGGCGTCCTCGGCGGCCTGCCGCAGTGCCTCGCCCATCGCGTTCGGCTCCGCGTAAGGCTTTCCGCCCGGCGCGTGGTGCAGATAGTGGAACTCGCCGACACTCGTGTATCCGGCCAGCACCATCTCTGCGTAGACGCCGCGCGCCAGGCGGTGGTACGAGTCCGGATCGAGCCGGGACGCGAGCGAGTACATCCGCTCGCGCCACGTCCAGAACGTCCCGCGGTCATGGTGCGTCCGCCCCCGCAGCGCCCGATGGAACGCGTGCGAGTGCCCGTTGGCGAAACCCGGCAAGGTCAGGCCGTTCAGGACGGTTCCTTCGCGGAGCGCGTTCGCCGTCACGGACGTGATCTTCCCGCCGCCGACCTCGAGCCGGACGGCATCGGCGATCCCGCCCGGCAACCAGGCGCGCTCACACCAATATGTCGTCATGTCGACAGTTTCTCCAGGACGTCCGCGAGCGCGCGAGCACCGTGGTCGACGTCCTCGGCCTCGGAGAACTCTTCCGGGGAATGACTGATCCCGGTCGGATTGCGCACGTAGAGCATCCCGGACGGAACGAACCCGGCGAGGATCGCCGCGTCGTGCCCGGCGCCGGTCGGCAGCTCCGGCGGACCACCCAGCCAGGTGCCCAGGTCGCGCCGCAGCGCGTCGTCGAAGATCACGTCGTCCGAGTACGACTCCCTGGTCACCTCGACCCGGCAGCCTTCCTGACCTGCCGCGTCTTCGGCCAGTTTCGCGATCTCCGCCACCAGTTCGGGCGTGTCCGTACCCGGCACCCGCGCGTCCAGCCAGAGGTCCACGGTGGACGCGATGACGTTGGTCCCGCCCGGGACCGGCACGAGCCTGCCGACCGTGGCCCTGGCGTCGGCTTTCGCCCTCGCCAGTTTCCGCACGGCGAGGACGGTCTCGGCCGCCGGGATCATCGGGTCACGACGGTCACCGATCAGCGTCGCGCCGGCGTGGTTTCCCTGACCTTGGAAGGAGAATCGCCATCGGCCGTGCGCGATCACCGTATTGCCGACGGCGACCGGAGAGCCGAGATCGATCAGCCCGCGCCCCTGCTCGACGTGCAGTTCGAGGAATCGCCCGATCAGGCCGAGCCGCTCGGAATCGCGGCCGACGCGTTCGGGATCGAGGCCGGATTTCGCCGCCGCTTCGGCGAACGTGACGCCGTCCGGGTCGCGCAGACCGCGCGCCTTGTCCGCGTCGATGGTCCCGGTCAGCAGCCGCGAGCCGAGGCACGGCACGCCGAACCGGCCACCTTCCTCTTCCGCGAAGACCACGACCGCGAACGGCTTGGCGGGACGGAATCCCTTGGCCTGCAAGCTCTCCACCGCGTCGAGCGCGCTGGCGACGCCGAGCGGGCCGTCGAAGGCGCCGCCGCCGGGAACCGAGTCGAGATGGCTGCCGGTGACGACCGCGTCCGGACCGGGCGTGCCCCACCAGGCCCAGATGTTGCCGTTGCGGTCCGTCTCGACGCCCAGCCCGAGCCGCCCCGCACGCTCGACGAACCACGCGCGCAGTTCGGTTTCGCCCGCGTCGAAGGCGTGGCGCGAGTAACCGCCACGCTTCGGGTCGCGGCCGACGTCGGAGATCTCCGCCAGCAGCGAGGACGCGGTCACTCGGCGTCCCGCATCGGCACGCGGACGCCACGCTCGTCGGCGACGTCGGCCGCGCGGTCGTATCCGGCGTCGACGTGCCGGATGACGCCCATCCCCGGGTCGTTGGTGAGCACCCGCTCGAGTTTCTGCGCGGCCAGCAGGGTTCCGTCGGCCACGCTGACCTGGCCGGCGTGGATGGAGCGGCCCATGCCGACACCGCCGCCGTGGTGGATCGACACCCAACTGGCCCCCGACGAGGTGTTGACCAGCGCGTTCAGCAGCGGCCAGTCGGCGATCGCGTCGGAGCCGTCGGCCATGCCCTCGGTCTCGCGGTACGGCGAGGCGACACTGCCCGAGTCGAGGTGGTCGCGGCCGATGACGACCGGCGCCTTCAGCTCACCGCTGGCGACCATTTCGTTGAACCGCAGCCCCGCGAGGTGCCGCTCGCCGTAGCCGAGCCAGCAGATCCGCGACGGGAGCCCCTGGAACGCGACGCGCTCGCCTGCCAGCTTGATCCAGCGGGCGAGGGATTCGTTCTCCGGGAACAGTTCCAGCATGGCGCGGTCGGTCGCCGCGATGTCCTCGGGGTCACCCGACAGCGCCGCCCAGCGGAACGGGCCGTTGCCCTCGCAGAACAGCGGGCGGATGTAGGCGGGCACGAACCCCGGGAAGTCGAACGCGCGCTCGCAGCCGCCGAGTTTCGCCTCACCGCGCAGGGAGTTGCCGTAGTCGAAGACCTCGGCGCCCTTGTCGAGGAAGCCGAGCATCGCCTCCACGTGCTCCGCCATCGACTCGCGGGCGCGTTCGGTGAACTCGTCGGGCTTCTTGTCCGCGTAGTCCTGCCACTCGTCGACACCGATGCCCTTGGGCAGGTAGGAAAGCGGGTCGTGCGCGGAGGTCTGGTCGGTGACGATGTCGACCTCGACGCCGCGGCGCAGCAGTTCCGGCAGCACCTCGGCGGCGTTGCCGACCACGCCGACGGACAGCGCGCGCTTCTCCTTCTTCGCGGCTTCCACGCGGCGGATCGCGTCGTCGAGGTCATCGGCGACCTCGTCGAGGTAGCGGGTCTCGACGCGGCGGTGGGCGCGTTGCGGATCGCATTCGATGACGAGCGCGACGCCGTCGTTCATCGTGACGGCCAACGGCTGCGCGCCGCCCATGCCGCCGAGCCCGGCGGTGACGGTGAGCGTGCCCTTGAGGCTCCCTCCGAACCGCTTCTTCGCGACGGCCGCGAAGGTCTCGTAGGTGCCCTGCAGGATTCCCTGCGTGCCGATGTAGATCCAGGACCCCGCGGTCATCTGGCCGTACATCGTCAGGCCCTGCGCTTCCAGGCGGCGGAATTCCGGCCAGGTCGCCCAGTCGCCGACGAGGTTGGAGTTCGCGATGAGCACGCGCGGCGCCCACTCGTGCGTGCGGAACACGCCGACCGGCTTGCCGGACTGGACGAGCAGCGTCTCGTCACCCTCCAAAGTGGTCAGTTCGCGGGTGATCGCGTCGAAACTGGCCCAGTTGCGGGCGGCCTTGCCGGTGCCGCCGTAGACGACCAGGTCCTCGGGGCGCTCGGCGACCTCGGGGTCGAGGTTGTTGTGGAACATCCGCAACGCGGCTTCGGTCTGCCAGTTCTTCGCGGTGAGCGTGGTGCCTCGGGCGGCACGCACCGTGCGGGTCATGGGCTCAGACCTCCAGTTGGGCCGCGGCGAGGACGGCACCCGACGCGACGAGTTCTTCGGCGGCGGCGATCTCCGGCGCCAGATGACGGTCGGGGCCGGGGCCCTCGACCTTGGTGCGGACGAGATCCCGGACCCGGCCGGTGACCGGCGACGGGACCAGGGGCGCGCGCATGTCGAGTGCCCGCGCGGCGGTGAGCAGTTCGATGGCGAGGACGGTGTTGAGACCCTCGACGGCCTTGCGCAGCTTGCGCGCGGCGGACCAGCCCATGGAGACGTGGTCCTCCTGCATGGCGCTGCTCGGGATCGAGTCGACCGACGCCGGCACCGCGAGGCGTTTGAGCTCGCTGACCACGGCCGCCTGCGTGTACTGGGCGATCATGTGACCGGAATCGACGCCCGGGTCCAACGCGAGGAACGGCGGCAAGCCGTGCGAACGGGCCTTGTCGAGCATGCGGTCCGTGCGGCGCTCGGCGATGCTGGCGACATCCGCGAGCGGGATGGCGAGGAAGTCGAGCACGTACGCGACCGGGGCGCCGTGGAAGTTGCCGTTCGACTCGACGCGGCCGTCGGACAACACGACCGGGTTGTCGACCGCGGAGTGAAGCTCACGCTCGGCGACGAGCTCGGCGTGCGTGAGGCTGTCCCGTGCGCCTCCGTGCACCTGCGGCGAGCAGCGGAGCGAGTACGCGTCCTGGACGCGGTTGCAGTCCGGGCCGCGGTGGCTCTCGACGATCTTCGAATCCTGGAGCGTGGTCCACATGCGCTGGGCGCTCAACGCCTGCCCCGGGTGCGGGCGCAGGGCCTGGAGGTCGGCGGCGAAGGCGCGATCGGTGCCGAGGAGCGCTTCGACGCTCATCGCCGCGGTGATGTCGGCGGTGTCGAGAAGCTTGCGCAGGTCTGCTGCGGCCAGCAGGAGCATGCCGAGCATGCCGTCGGTCCCGTTAGTGAGGGCGAGGCCCTCCTTCTCCGCGAGAACGACCGGTTCGATCCCAGCGTGCTTCAGCGCGACGGCGGCCTGGACGACTTCGCCGTTGTACTCGACTTCGCCCTCCCCCATCAGCGCGAGCGCGACAGCGGCCAGCGGCGCGAGGTCGCCGGAGCAGCCGAGGGAGCCGTACTCGTGGACGAGCGGGGTGATCCCGGCGTTGAGCAGGGCCGCAAGCGCTTGCGCGGTCTGCGGGCGGACGCCGGTGTAACCGCTGGTGAGGGTGCGGAGACGCAGCAGCATCAACGCGCGCACGACCTCGGTCTCCACGACCGGGCCCGCGCCCGCCGCGTGCGAACGGATCAGCGACCGCTGGAGCGCGGTACGGCTCTCGAGCGGGATGTGCCTGGTGGCGAGCGCCCCGAAGCCGGTCGAAACGCCATACGTCGGCGCCTCGGCGTGGGCGAGGTTGTCGATGTGCTGACGCGTCGCGGTGAGGTTCTTCTCGGCCGCTTCGCTGACCGCGACGGGCGAGTGGTCACGGGCGACCGCGACGACCTGTTCGGGCCGAAGCGATTCGGACCCCAGAAGTACGGTTTCCGGCATAGCCCCATTGGACAACGCCATGCCCGCTGGTGGGCGGCCCCAACCGGTGGTTGTGTCTGGTATCCAAGACACACCCCGCGGGAGCAAGGGACCTTTGCTCTCGCTTGCCTCAACATTGAGAGAAGCGAGAGCAAAGGTCCCCTGCTATCGCCGTTGAGCGAGACAGGAGGTCGGCATGGGTGAGAGCAGCGAAGTGCCAGCGCTACGACGCGGACTCGGCATCCTTCGCGCCCTGGCCGCGCGGCCAGGGCCGGTGTCGGCGGCCGCGATCGCGCGCGAGCTGAATCTGCCGCGCTCGACGACGTATCACCTGCTCGCCGAGCTGGAGGCCGCCGGTTTCGTGACGCACTTACCCACCGAACGCCGCTACGGACTCGGCATCGCCGCGTTCGAACTGGGCTCGGCATATCTGCGGCACGACCCGCTGGAACGGCTCGCCGTCCCGCTGCTGCGCAAGCTGGCCGACCGGGTCGGCCACACCGCTCATCTCGGCGTACTGCACGGCAACGAGTCGCTTTACCTGGTCAAAGAGCGCCCCACACGACCGGAAACCCTGGTCACCGAGGTCGGCGTCCGGCTGCCCGGCCAGCTCACGGCGTCGGGCAGGGCGATGCTGCGGCACCTGCCGTCACCACACGTGCGTGCGCTCTTCCCGGCCGCGTCGGCGTTCGTCCTGCGCACCGGCCGCGGCCCGCGCACCCTCGCCGAGCTACGCCGCACGCTGAACGCTGAGGGTAGACTCGGTTGGGCGGTCGAGGACGGTCACGTGACCGAAGGATTCGCCTCGGTGGCCTGCCCGGTCTTCGACCACGGCGGCCGGCCGATGGCCGCGATCAGCGTGACCCTCCGCCACCTCTGCCCGGGAGCCGAGGGATGCAAGGAAACTTGGCCTGACCTCGCGGAAGAGGTCCGTCTGACCGCGGCCGAACTGACCACCCGGATCGGGGGTCAGGTGCGCTGAGCGTGCCTCTTCTGGACTCCCTCAAGACCGAGCATCGCCAGCAGTTCCGCACAGTCGAGAGCACTCGAAGAGTGCCCGGCGACGGTTCGCGCGGCTCTGCCGTTCTGCAGGGTGAGGCGGACTTCTTCTTCCGCGCGCACACCCGCCATCCGGCTCTGGTCTTCAGCGGGGTCGGGACGACTGGAATGCCTAGCCCAGGTCATCTGCCACCTTCTTCCGGCCCTCCGGCGACACGGGGTCGGTTCGAAAGAGGGCCATGGTCGGACACCTAGCATGACATCCCACCCCTCGACAGTTCCCGGCGCGGGTGAATTGAGATGAAAATGATCTAGATTTGGCTACGCTCCGTGATTCAAAAAGGACTCGAGTCGGTCATTGAACGGCGCACCCGTGTCAGGCACCAAATGGCTCATCCCCGCCACGACGTCGCGGTCCGCGCCGGTCCTGTCCGCGATCGCGTCGGCGATGATTTCGTACTCCTGCCGATGGCCACCCGTGATCACGAGCATCGGGAAATCCGCTGAGGCCAACACATCGAGCGGTATTTCCGCGTCTCCCGGCGGCCGCATCCCGAGCAACGCGCGGGCACCGCGCCGCAACGTTTCCGGCACCGGATCCGGGATGGGCAGCGGCACACCCGCGAGCGGGAAGAACGCTTCGAAGACCTCGCGAGGGTCGTCCAGCGAGCCCGCGAGGAGCTGCCGCAGTTCGCCGTCCCACGCGTCGACGACCTCGTCACCTCGGACGACCCCGGTCGCGGGCGGCTCGACCACCGTGAGCGTCCGGACCATCTCCGGCCTCCGCGCGGCCGCGAGCATCGCGACGATCGCGCCATAGGACAGCCCGACCAGATGTGCGGGCTCGTCGAGCACCTGCTCCGCGATCAAACCCGCGTCGACCTCGAAATCCTGCACACCATCCGGCGATTTCCCGTGGCCGAGGCGGTCGGGTGCGAGCAACGTCCACCGCTCGGTCAACGGGCGCTGAGCCCGCCACGCCTCCCGGCCGCCGAGCAGCACGCCGTGGACGAGCACGACGCGAGGTCCTGATCCCCATTGATGTACGTGAAGCCGCATGCTCGCGAGCGTATCCCGGAGAATTGCTTCCCTGATGCCCGAATAGGCGGCCAAGCGGGTCGGTTCATGTCCTGAGGTGCATGGTGTTGCGCCTCGGTTCTCCTATGGGGTCGAGGTAGGCCGGGGCGGTGAATTCGGGGAGTCCGTCCTGGGCGATCTGGACTTTCCATTCGCTGTGATGGATGAGCCGGTGATGCTTGGTGCAGAGCAGGACCAGGTTGTCAATTTTGGTTTCGCCGTGGTGTCGCCAGAAAACGATGTGGTGTGCCGTACAGCGGGGCACGGGCATGTCGCAGCCTGGGAAGGCACACCCGCCGTCGCGGATGGTGAGCGCGTATTTCTGAGCAAGGGAAACGGTGCGTTTGGAGCGGCCGATGTCGAGGGGTTCCCCAGCTGTGCCCAGAACACCGGGCCGGACACGGGCATCGCAGGCGAGGATCCTTGCGTCGGTGGCGCTGATCGGCCCGACCAGATCCAAATGAGCTTCACCCAAGTCACTGATCAGGTCCTCGTAAGACATGGTCACGAGGATGTGCGTGGCCTCGCCCGCCTGGCCGGGAAGGTTCCGGCTCGTGGTCTTCAACCGCACATAGTCGGTGAAGGCGTCCCCGTAGCGTTCGTCCTGGGTGCGGGAGTCCCGGACTCCGTCGATGGCTTTGTGGGGTTTGGCCATGGGGTCGAGGTCGGACTTCAACCGTGCGTAGGTCTCCAGATCGAGCGTGCCCTTCAAACCCAAGGTGCCGTTGCGGTGCTTGACGAACCGCAACTCCGGCCGCGCGTCCTTCGGGTTCTCGTCCCGGGGTGCTTTCCCATCGGGATCGAGCTTGTCCAGGAGTCTCCGTCCGGCTTGGGCGATCGTGCGAGGCCCGGCATGCCGGGCCAGATCCACGAGGATCTTCTCCCCGCCCCGCACGTCCTCTTCCGGAACAAACGACGGGATACGCGCCAGAGTGCGGATGATCGCGTCGATCTGCGAACCACCGATCGCACCCTCCGCAGCGGCATCAGCGGTCAACGGAGCCAGCGGCGGTACCCGATCACCACCCACCGCCACCCCCGCATGCAACGCCAGCACCCGATCAGCACGAGCATCGGCCTCCTTGTCAGTCACAAGGAGGTCCTCGAAAATCATCGCCGACAACGTCGCATGACCCGAACACCCACGAACCCCACGAATATTGATTTCCGCGAGAATCGCGTTCTGCTCAGCATCCAATTGCCGCTTCAGAACTTCTAGTTCCTGTTTGCGGGCATGCAGCGTCGCAGTATCGACACGCCACCACTCGGCGGGTGTCGTCTGGGATGCATCGTCGCTGGCCACGACATCAACGATACGTCGAATCGAACAGGTGTGCTATCGCATATTCATGTGACATCACCTCGAGCACGATCACCCAAAGAGGTCAAAACTGGGATTTTATAGAGCACCGTAGACACCTTCAGGCGCTTCGCGAACTGTAACGCCGACAACCGCCTTATCGACAAGCGTCGATTCGCGCCGCGGACCGCACCGAACCATTGTGGAGCGCGCTCGTCGTCTCCAAGGTGACCGGACAGCCCAGCTCGGGCTTCTACCTTCTGGCCCGGCGCCTGCGGGCCGAGTACCGCGACCTCGACGCCGAGTCGATCTGGGAACAAGAGCGGCAGCGGCACCACGCCGCCGCACGACCCGCATGAAGAAGCGGCCCCGCCCCGAGGGGCAGAGCCGCTTCCGTCGACCAGTGGAGGTGCCGGGAATTGAACCCGGGTCCTCTGGCGTGTCACCAGGACTTCTCCGTGCGCAGTCCGCTATGTCTCTACTTGGCCCCTTCAGTCACGCGAACGAGCTGAAGTGACGAGCCCAGCCACTGTTTGATTCCCAACCACACCCCGTAGCCGAGTGCGGCGGTAAGCCTCCTAGCTGATGCCGGTGACCGGGTCGGAGGCAACCCCGGACCGACAGAGTCACTCTACTGCTTAGGCAGCAAGAGCGAACTCGCGCTGGCTCTTAGGCTCGGCGCTTATTGGTTTGCGATGACGCTTACGGTGGTCTCTCGCCTGCACCGGCACGCTTCTCCTGATTCAACGTCCAAAGTCGAAACCGTTCACCCCCTTGGTGGGACACAACCTGTACAGCATAACGCGGACGGCAACCGGGTTAATCCCGCAGGTGGGGCTAACCCCACCCGGGAGATGCCCGCGGGCACCATGTCGCCCGCCCCTCCTGGGGACGATGCTTGTGCCATCGACCCTGGAGAGGAGCACGACCATGAGTTCGCTAGCGGCCGAGCGGGAGCTGAGCAGGTCCGATCCGTCGTTCGGCGGCTCCCTGGCCTACCTGCTGATGAACCTGCCGATGGGCGTGTGCGCGTTCGCGCTCCTGATGGCGTTCATCTGGGCGGGCATCGGCACGGCGATCGTCTGGATCGGGTTGCCCATCCTCGCGCTGGTGATCCTGTCGGTCCGCGGGGCGGCCCGGATGGAACGCGCCAGGGTGTACGCGCTGCTCGACCGCTACATCGACCTGCCGTACCTCCCGTTGCCCGCCGCCGGCCAGTCCGTGCGGTGGAAGGCGCGGTTGAAGGACGGCTCGACCTGGCGCGACCTCGGCTACTTCTTCCTGCTCTTCCCGCTCGGGATCATCGAGTTCGTCCTGGTCACGGCGTTCTGGTCGACCAGTCTCGGTCTCGCGGGCCTGCCGATCTACTACCGGTTCCTGCCGGGCGGCGAGTACCGCTTCCCGAACTGGGACGTTCCGTGGTTCACCGTCGACTCGACGGTCTCGGCCTTGCCTTGGGCCGCTCTCGGCGTGCTGTGCATCGCGCTCTCGGTAGCGTTGACGAAGGCACTGGCGGGGATGCACGCCCGGCTGGCGACGGCGCTGCTCGGGCCCACTCACGCCCAGCGCCGCCGTCTGGAGGATTCATGGGGCGAGGTTCCGAAGATGAGCACGGTGAACGGATGACGATCGACCAGCAGATCCAGCACGTCGAGATTCCGCGGCCGCGGCCCTTGAAGTCGATCGTCTACATGATCGTCAGCTTCGTCCTGCGGCTGCTCCAGTTCGTCTTGATCATCGTCGGCCTGTCGGTCGGCATCGCGACGGTGGCGGTGTGGATCGGCTTCCCGATCCTCCTGGCCACGACCAACTTCATCCGCTGGTCCGCCGACCGCGAGCGCGGCTGGGCGCGGAAGATGCTCGGCACCCCGCTGGAGCCGGTCGAACGCCTCCCACTGGAGGGCCTTTCGCTCGTCAAGCGCTGGCTGACCCGGCTGACCGACCCGACGACCTGGCGCGACCTCGCCTACTTGATGGTGGCGTTCCCGCTGGCTTGCCTGGAACTCCCCATCGCGCTGGCGTCCATCGTGCTGCTGCCGATGGCGATCTGGGTGACGCCGTGGATCGGCTGGCTGCACGGCAACCTGGCGTTCAGCTTCCTCGGCCCGAACCGCACCCAGCGGCTGGAGCAGAAGGCCGAGCGGCTGCAGGCGTCGCGGGCTCGTGGCGTCGACGCCGCCGAGGCGGAACGCCGCCGCATCGAGCGTGACCTGCACGACGGCGCGCAGCAACGCCTGGTCGCCGTCGCGATGAGCCTCGGCCGCGCGAAGTCGAAGTTCGACAACGATCCGGACGCCGTCCGCGACCTGATCGACGAAGCGCACCTCGACGCCAAGCTCGCGGTGTCGGAACTGCGCGACCTCGCCCGGGGCATCTACCCCGCCGTCCTCGGCGACCGGGGCCTCGACGCGGCGCTGTCCGCTCAGGCCGCTAAGTCCCCGATCCACGTCGACGTCCAGGTGGACGTCGAGCCGCGGCCGCCCGCCGCGGTCGAGACGACGGCGTACTTCATCGTCGGCGAGACGCTGACGAACATCGCGAAGCACGCCGGAGCGACCGAAGCAGGCGTAAAGGTGTGGCGCTCCGACTCGATGGTGATCGTCGAGATCACCGACAACGGCCACGGTGGCGCCGAGGTCCGGCCCGGCGGCGGTCTCGCCGGTCTCGCCGACCGCGCGGCCACGATCGACGGCGTCATCACCGTCGTCAGCCCGCCCGGTGGCCCGACGGTGATTCGCGCGGACCTGCCGTGTCAATGGTGACCCGCTCGTGAGTGAATAGGCTCTGCCATTCACTCACGACGCTGGGGGCAGGATGCGGGTTGTCATCGCCGAGGACGCGGTTCTGTTGCGCGAGGGGGTGATCCGGTTGCTCGCCGACGAGAAGATCGAGACCGTCGCGGCCGTGGACAACGGCGACGATCTGCTGGGCGCGGTCAAGGAGCACCGGCCGGATCTCGCGATCGTCGACGTACGGATGCCGCCCACCTTCACCGACGAGGGCCTGCGCGCGGCGCTGGGCGCCCGTGAGGCGATCCCCGGGCTGCCCGTTCTGGTGCTGTCGCAGTACGTCGAAGAGAGCTACGCCGTCGAGCTCCTGTCCGGCGGCGCGGGCGGAGTCGGTTACCTGCTCAAGGAACGCGTCGCCGACGTCGGGGATTTCCTCGACGCGGTCAAGCGCGTCGCCGGCGGCGGCACGGCCATCGACCCGGACGTCATCGCGCAGCTGATGGCCCGAGGCCGCAAGAACCCCCTCGACGCGCTCACCGCGCGCGAATCCGAGGTGCTCGGGCTGATGGCGCAGGGCCTGTCCAACAACGCCATCGCGAACTCGCTCGTCGTCTCGCACGGCGCCGTCGAGAAGCACATCGGCAACATCTTCTCGAAGCTCGGCCTCGAAGCGAGCTCCGAAGAACATCGCCGCGTCCGCGCGGTCCTCACTTACTTAGGACGCTGAAGTAGCTCTTGGTGGCGAAGCCGTCACTCACCTAACATGGGCAGACTGTTGGTGAGTGACGAGCCGAACCGAGGAGGACCCATGACCGACCGGCCCTCCCACAGCGCCCGCTTCTTCGGCGGGCCCCTCGACGGACGTGTCCAGGAACTCGGTGACACCGAGCCGGTCGCGGGCACCGTCCTCAAACACGTCCATCTGCACGACGGGCCCAAGATCGAAACCCGGTACGAACTCGGCCGCGCCGAGGACGACTGCTGGGAGTTCCGGCTGTGTTCCGCCCCGGTTCCGGAGCCCGCGCCACGACCGGAGCCCGAATCGGACGGTGTGGGGTAGGGAAAACTCCACCTTCGAAGGGCGAAAACCGGAAGATCGATACGGCGGCCCACCCCGCTGTTTTCGCAGCCCTGAAGCACCAGGCTCATTTCCATGCACACGAGCCAGAAACAGGGCCGGGACAGGTTCCTGGACATCGTCCGAGCGGTCGCGATCCTCGCGGTCGTCGTCCAGCACTGGGGCATGCCGGTGCTCTCCTACGCCGACGGCCATCTCTCCACCGGGAACGCCCTCGCGACGCCCGGCTGGTGGGTTTTGACCTGGCTGTCGCAAGTAATGCCCTTGGTTTTCTTCGCCGGTGGCGCGGCGAACCTGATCTCCCTTTCCCGCGCGGAAAGTTCCCGCTCCTGGCTCGCGGCCCGCCTCAAGCGGCTGATGATCCCGGTGCTGCCGCTCGTGGCCGTCTGGCTCTTCGTCCCGGACATCCTGCGGGGCATGGGGATCCCGGAGCAACCGCTTCAGGTCGGCGGTGCGATCGCCGCGCAGCTGCTGTGGTTCCTGGCCGTGTACGTGCTCACCGTGCTGCTCACCCCGATGCTGGCCGCGGCGCATCGCCGCTGGGGTCTCAAGGTCCCGCTCGTGATGCTCGCCGCCGCCGTCCTCGTCGACGTCGCCCGCTTCAACGACCTCGGCCTGATCGGTTTCGCGAACGCCGTCTTCGTCTGGATGGCCGTGCACCAGCTCGGTTTCCACTACACCCAGGGCCGTCTCGGCGCACTGAGCCGCAACGCCGCGCTGGGCATGTCCGCCGCCGGTTTCGGCATCACCGCGCTGATGGTCGCCTTCGGCCCGTACCCCGCGAGCATGATCGGCATGCCGGGCGCCCCGGTGTCCAACATGAGCCCGCCGACCGTGCTGCTGGCCTTCCTCGCGATCGGCCAGATCGGCCTCCTGCTGGCCTTCAAACCGCAACTGAACGCCTTGGCCGCCCGCCCGAACCTCGATGCCGCCCTGAAGTGGATCGGCCCGCGGTTCATGAGCGTCTACCTGTGGCACATGCCCGCCCTGATCGTCGTCTCCGGCGTCGCGGTCTACGGCCTGGGCTACGAGACCCCCGAACCGGGTTCCGTGCTGTGGCTGACGATGGTCCCGGCCTGGCTCGGCGCCTGCGGACTTGTGCTGCTCGGCCTCCTGCGGCTCTTCGCTCGCTTCGAAACGCAGAGCTCGGGCCCGGCTTCGACCGCGCAGACGCCTCAGCTCGTCGTGGCCGGACTGGCGATCGCCGGCGGCCTGCTCGGACTGGCCGCGCACGGTTTCGCCCCGCTGAGCGACGGTCTCGCGCAGGGCCCGGTGCCGTGGGTCGCGCTGGCGACGGGCGGATTCCTCTTGGCGGGCAAGCAGATCCCGGTCTCGGACCTGGGAGCGCGGCTGCTCGGCCGCGCGGTGGCCGTCACCGAGGTGGCCCAGCTCAAACGCTGAGCAGTTTCGCGGGGGTGTCGTGCAGCACCGCTCGCAGGAACGGCTCACCCAGGCGATCGTCGGCGGCCCAGCCGGCGATCGCCTGCAGCTGTGTGGCGTAGGAGTACGGGATGTTGGGGAAGTCGGTGCCGAGGACGACGCGGTCCGGGAACTCCGCCAGCAGGTCCGTCCAGTCCGGCGGGAGCGGGTTGCCGCGCTCGGTGAACTCCACCCCGACCATCGTGGTGTCGAGGTACACGCGCGGATACTTCCGCGCCAGCTCGAAGGCGAAGTCGATCTCCGGCATGCCGGCGTGCGCGAGCACCAGCGTCAGAGCGGGATGCCGCACGAGGATCTCTTCGAACAGTCGTAGCCCGGTGTAGGCGCCCTTCAACGGTCCGTGTCCACAGTGGACGACCACCGGGACGCCCGCGTCCGCCAAAGCGCCCCAGACGCCGTCCAGCAGCTCGTCACGCGGGTCGTAGGCACCGACCTGGACGTGCGCCTTGAAACAGCGGGCACCCGCGCGCAGCGCACCGTCCACAACGGACAACGCCGACGGCTCCGGGTAGAAGGTGCCCGTCGGCACGGCGTCCGGGACGCGTTCGGCGAACTCCAGCGCCCAGGACGTCAGCCATTCGGCCATCCCCGGCTTGTGCGGATAGACCAGCGGCGCGAACTTGCGCACGCCGAACGAGCGCAGCGTGGCGATCCGCTCTTCTTCCGAGGTCCGGTAGTGCACCGGCCAGGCCATGCCGTAGTGCTCTTCGGCCTGGTCGAAGTAGGCCCACACCTTGTCCATCACCGGCTTCGGCAGGAAGTGCAGGTGAAGGTCCACGAGCCCGTCGATGCCCAGCGCCGAGATCCATCCGGGGATCTCGGCGTCCGAGGCGGGTCCGTGGATCAATCGTTGTACCGGCCCTTCAGCGCCCGGCCCAAGGCCCGGCTGATGGTGCGGTCCGCGTCTCGCTTCGAGATGTCCTGGCGCTTGTCGTAGGACTTCTTGCCCTTCGCCAGCGCGATCTCGACCTTGACCTTGCCGTCCTTGAAGTACATCGACAGCGGGACCAGGGAAAGACCGCTCTCCTTGGTCTTGCCGATGAGCCGCTCGATCTCCTGGCGGTGCAGCAGCAGTTTCCGGGTGCGCCGCGGCGTGTGGTTCGTCCAGGTGCCCTGCACGTACTCCGGGATGTGCACGTTGCGCAGCCAGACTTCGCCGTCGTCCACCGTGGCGAACGCGTCGGCCAGCGATGCCCGTCCTTCACGCAGGCTCTTCACCTCGGTACCGACGAGCACGAGACCGGCTTCGTAGGTATCGAGGATGGAGTAATCGTGGCGAGCCTTGCGGTTCGACACGATCACCTTGTGTCCACGTTCCTTGGGCATAGCGGCGACTCTACGTGAGTTTCTGTGTTCGGGCAGGTGGTTATCGGGGCGGTTAGTGGCGCACGTACAGGCGCAGCGTCACGTAGCCGGTGATGGCCGAAATGATGACCGAGACGGCGAGCAGGATCGGCGCCACCGGGAACAGCAATTCGAGCATGCCGACCGCGGGGAACACGTCACCCGTGAGCACCAGGTCGAGCAACAGCACCTTGGTGAGCACGAGGAAGACGATGCCGATGATCGCACCGACAAGGCCGGCGACCACCGCCTCCAGGAGGAACGGCAGCTGCGTGTACCACCGGGTCGCGCCGACCAGGCGCATGATGCCGACCTCGGTGCGCCGGGTGAACGCCGACACCTGGATCGTGTTGGCGATCAGCATCAGCGCGGCGATCGCCATGATCAGCGCGGCACCGAAGGCCAGGTTCCGCACACCGTTGAGCGCGTTGAACACGCGGTCCAGTGCCTTCTGCTGGTCGTCGACCTTGCTGACGCCGGGTTTGCCGGTGTACTCCTGGATGATCGCCTGGCTGCGCTCGGGGTTCTTCAGCTTCACGTGCAGGGACGCGGGCAGCGCCTCCGGCCCGGTCAGCGCGAGCAGTTCCGGCTGGCTCTCGAACATCTTCTTGAACCGCTCGTAGGACTGCTCGCGGTTCTCGAACACGACCGACTCGACGCCGTCGTTGCCCTGGAGGTCCTGGCGCAGCGACTGGCAGGCGGACTGCGAGCAGTTCGGGTCACCCGAGCTGATGTCGTTGACCAGATAGACCGAAACCTCGACGTCGGCGAGGAAGTTGGCCTTCATCTTGTCGATCGTTCCGACGGCCAGCAGACCGAAGCCGAGCATGGCGAGGGAGACCGCGGTGGTGAGGATCATCGCGATGGTCATCGTGACGTTCCGGCGCAAGCCGGTGACTACCTCGCTGAAGACGAAACTGGCGCGCATCGGGGTTGATGTCCCTTGGAAGTCGTGGGTTACGGAGGAGGGCGGGGCCGGTCAGCGGCCGATGCCGTAGACGCCTCGGGCGTCGTCACGGATGACCTTGCCGAGCTGAAGCTCGACGACCCTTCGCCGCATCGAGTCCACGATCGAATGGTCGTGGGTGGCCATCAGCACCGTCGTGCCGGTGCGGTTGATCCGCTCCAGCAGCAACATGATGTCCTGGCTGGTGTCGGGGTCCAGGTTCCCGGTCGGTTCGTCGGCGAGCAGCACGAGCGGGCGGTTCACGAACGCACGGGCGATCGCGACACGCTGCTGCTCACCACCGGAGAGTTCGTTGGGGAGGCGGTCGGCCTTGCCGTCGAGGCCGACGAGTTCGAGGACCTCGGGCACGACCTTGCGGATCGTGGGACGCGGCTTGCCGATGACTTCGAGCGCGAAGGCGACGTTCTCGGCGACGGTCTTGTTCGACAGCAGTCGGAAGTCCTGGAAGACGCAGCCGATGGTCTGCCGCAGACGCGGCACCCGGCGACGGGCGAGCTTGGCGACGTCGAAGTTGGAGACCATCACGCGACCCTTGCTCGGCACCTCTTCGCGCAGCAGGAGACGCAGGAAGGTCGACTTCCCGGACCCCGAGGGACCGATCAGGAAGACGAACTCACCTTTGTCGATCTCGACCGACACCCTTTCGAGGGCGGGACGGGTCGAGGTCTTGTAGACCTTGGAAACCTCTTCGAGCCGGATCACGGTTCGGCATACTACCCATGCCGGTCGTTAAGCCCGGGTAGCCCGGTCCCGGCGGCCAAGCGAGCAAGGGACCTTTGCTCTCACTCTCTTCCGGAAAGTGACAGCAAAGGTCCCTTGCTCTCTCACGCAGGGTTGTTACGCGGCTCCGGACTGCTTGCGCCAGCGGATGCCCGCCTCCAGGAAACCGTCGATCTCACCGTCGAGAACGGACGACGGGTTGCCGACCTCGAACTCGGTCCGCAGGTCCTTGACCATCTGATACGGGTGCAGCACGTAGGAGCGCATCTGGTTGCCCCAGCTGGAGCCGCCGTCCTTGAGCGCGTCCATCTCGGCGCGCTCCTCCTCCTTCTTCCGCAGCAGCAGCCGCGCCTGGAGGACCTTCATCGCGGCCGCCTTGTTCTGCAGCTGCGACTTTTCGTTCTGACACGAAACGACCACACCGGTCGGGATGTGCGTGATGCGCACCGCCGAGTCCGTCGTGTTGACGCTCTGGCCACCGGGGCCGGACGAGCGGTACACGTCGACGCGGATGTCCTTCTCGGGGATGTCGACGTGGTCGACCTCCTCGACCTCGGGCATCACCTCGACGTGTGCGAAGGAGGTCTGGCGACGGCTCTGGTTGTCGAACGGCGAGATGCGCACCAGCCGGTGCGTGCCCTGCTCGACCGAGAGCGTGCCGTAGACGTAAGGCGCGGTCACCTTGAACGTGGCGGACTTGATGCCCGCTTCTTCGGCGTAGGAGATGTCGTAGACGTCCGTCGGGTAGTGGTGCCGCTCCGCCCAGCGCAGGTACATCCGGAGCAGCATCTCGGCCCAGTCGGCCGCGTCAACTCCACCCGCTTCGGACCGGATGGTGATCACGGCGTTCCGCTGGTCGTATTCACCCGACAGCAGCGTGCGGACCTCGAGGCCGTCGATGTCCTTGGTGAGCGCCGTGAGCTCGGACTCGGACTCGGTCACGCTGGCGGAGTCGCCCTCGGCCTCGGCCAGTTCATAGAGGACGCCCAGGTCGTCGAGCCGCTGCCGCAGCTCGGAGATGCGTCGCAGCTCACTCTGCCGGTGGGACAACTGGCTGGTGACCTTCTGCGCCGCTTCGGGGTCGTCCCAGAGGTTCGGGCTGGACGCCTGTTCCTCCAGCTCGGCCACCTGGGCACGCAGCGCGTCCAGGTCCATCACCGACTCGATCTGCGTCAGCTTGCCGGTCAGGTCCTTCAGGGCCGCATCGAACTCATCACTCACGTCGGACAAGGTTACGGCAAAACCCACGGCCGGTTGCGGGGAACCGGCCGTGGGTACCTGTCCGGGTCAGGACTGGGGGATGGAATCCAGCAGTTTCAGTGCCGCTTTCGCCTGCGCCTGTGCGAACTCGGCGACTGCCTTGGCGTAGGGACCGTCAGCGCTCTTGGTGGCGGCCTTGGCTTCGTCGAGCTGCTGGGTGTAGCTGGTACGCGCTGACTCGAGCAGCGTCGAGCGCTGCTTCACCGTCAGCGAACCGGCGTGCACGAGACGCAGGATCAGCGGGCTGCGGAGGTGGTCAGGACCGGCTTCGGAGGACAGCCACGTCTTGAACGCCTTCTTGCCCGCCGCGGTGATGAGGTACTGCTGGCTCGACCGCGGGCCCTGCTTGCCGAGGCGGACGAGGCCCTCCTTCGACAAGGCGGGGAGCTCCCGGTACACCTGGCTGCGGGTCACGCTGAAGAAGGCGCCGAAACGCTCACCCGCCCCCGCGACCAGTTGCCCGCCCGTGGCGGGACCGTCGTGGAGAAGACCGAGCAGTGCGGCGGCTGTTGCATTCAATTCGGACACGTACTCTACGGTCCCACTTTTCGGAACCTGTGTCCACTGTGGTCAGCACATCTGTCCATTGTGGCTAGTGATATGCGCTCATTCGGCCCAACGCACTACGCCTGTCCACAATGGACCGGACACGCTGCGCAACCGGCCTTCGCCACGGACAGCGGTACGCGTCCCCCGCCCCGACCAACGACGGCGGGTGATCGCCCCGGAGGGCACACGCGCCACGAAACCGGAAAACAAAGAGGCGCGGGTCTGCGATTTCCGCAGACCCGCGCCTCGTTTTCTCTGTAGCGGGGACAGGATTTGAACCTGCGACCTCTGGGTTATGAGCCCAGCGAGCTACCGAGCTGCTCCACCCCGCGTCGTTGTGTTAATAGATTACATGGGGGCGAAACCGGGTTTCAGGGGGGTACCCTTAACTTTCCGAAGGGCCCTTGACCTGCCTTTATGGCGAAACTTTGTCATCCAGCCAAGCGAAGACGCCGTCGAGCACCATCGTCAGCCCGTCGCCGAACCTGCCCTCGACGTCCTCGTCGAAGACCCAGACCGTGGACGTCGTGTCATAACGCGGGTCCCGCTCGCCCGGCACCGGGTAAACGGCCTGCTCTTCGATGGTGAAGCCGATGACGTAGCTGTAGACGGTGAACAACGCTCGTCCGACCAGGTACTGCTTCAGTCCCGCGTCGACACGAGGCTGCAACGGATTGTCGGTGAGCAGGGTGTCGTCGGTCAGGAATGTTCCGGAGAAGACCTTCGCGCCGTCACGGTAAGCGAGCATCATCCGGCGCATCTGCCGTGACGCCAATTCGAGAGACTCCCGCTCTCCCACGACTCCCGGCGTGCGACCGGGCATGGCGTCGGCGTACATCAGCGTCGCCATCTCGTCGAGCAGCTCCTGCTTGTTCTTCACATGCCAGTAGAGCGCCGGCGCCTTGACCCCCAGTTCCTGCGCGATCAGGCGCAGCGTGAGCCCGTTGAGCCCGACTTCGTTGAGCAGCCGCAGCCCGGCGCGGACGATGTCCTGCCTGGTCAGACCCACTTTTGAACCCTCTTCCCGCTGTACCGCCTTGACAATTTAACGATGTTAAGGGCACGCTGGGCGCAGGTCAATTTAACGTCGTTAAGGAGTGGTATGAACAACCTGGGGACGGACGTGATCGTGGCCGGAGCGGGGCCGACCGGGCTGATGCTCGCCAACGAACTCGCGCTCGCCGGCGTCGACGTGGTGGTACTGGAACGGGATCCACGGCGGACCGGCCTGTCGAAAGCGCTGAACCTGCAGCCGCGTACTGCGGAAATGCTGGAACTACGGGGACTTCTGGACGGCGCCGAAGACCGCTCGTACGCCACTGTCGGTGACGGGCACTTCGCGATGATCCCCGTCGGCTACGACGGCTGGGGCACGCGATTCCCGTACCAGTTGGGGATTCCGCAGGCGGAGATCGAGGAGCACCTCGAGGAACGGCTTGCCGCACAAGGAACGAAGGTGCTGCGCGACAGCGAAGTAATCGGTTTCGTGCAGGACAAGGACTCTGTGACTGTCCGGTACCGAACAGACGGTGGTGAGAACTTGCTGCGCGCGAAGTTCCTCGTCGGCTGCGATGGATCTCGAAGTGTTGTACGCAAAGGACTCGGCGTGGACTTTCCCGGTGTGGACGGTGAAGGTTTCGGCGTGGTCGCGGATGTCCTGTTCGACAAAGTGCCTGACGGTGCGCAAAAACAGTGGCGAACGATGCGGAACATCGGTGAGCCGACCGGCGAAACGACGTTCAAAGGCCTGATTCCGTTGGGAGAACCGGGTCTTTACCGCTTCACGTACGGCGACAGGGCCTCGCGGCCTGCGGACATGCGGTCCGCCGTCTCGCACGACGAGGTCCGGCAGGCGGTGCTCGACTCGTACGGCGCCTCCTCGACGGTGGCGGAAATCCGGTGGGCGTCACGATTTTCCGACGCGGCCCGGCAAGCGGCGCACTACCGCGCCGGGCGGGTCCTGCTGGCGGGCGATGCCGCGCACATCCATTTCCCCGCGGGTGGTCAGGGGTTGAACCTGGGCGTACAGGACGCGATGAACCTGGGCTGGAAGCTCGCCGCGACGGTGCGCGGCGGGGCCGGTGACGAGCTGCTCGACACGTACGAGGCCGAACGGCACCCTGTCGGCGCTCAGGTGCTCCATAACGTCGCCGCGCAGTTAGGACTGACTCCGCGGTCTCACGAGACTCGCGCGCTTCGCGCCTTCTTCGCTGATCTGGTCGAGCTGCCCGAGGTGAACCGGTACCTGGCGGGCATGGTCTCCGGTCTCGGGATCCGCTACACGACCTATGGGACGTCGCATCCGGCGCTCGGCTCGCGGCTCACCGACCAGGACGTCACCACCGCGACCGGCCCGCTTCGCCCCAGCTCGCTCTTCCACAAGGGCGACTTCGTGCTCCTGACGACCACTCAGGACCACATCGAGGCCGCCCGCGCCCACTCCACACGGCTGACGACCCAGCTCGTCACACAGCTCCCCTGGCCCTCCACCGAGGCCGTCCTGTACCGCCCCGACGGCTACGCCTGCTGGACCGCCCCCACCCCCGCGCGATAGCAAAGGTCCCCCGCTACCCCGCCGACCGGCGATACCAAAGGTCCCTCGCTCCCCCGCGACACCAAAGGTCCCCCGCTACCCCGGCCCAGCTCCGGGCACCTGCGCCACCGACCACTTGGGGGTCCAGGGGGCGAAGCCCTCCTGGCAGGGGTCCGGGGGTTCGACCCCCGTAGAAATGCGAAAGAGGCGTGTGTCCGCGTCTTCCGCGGACACACGCCTCTTTCCTCTGTAGCGGGGACAGGATTTGAACCTGCGACCTCTGGGTTATGAGCCCAGCGAGCTACCGAGCTGCTCCACCCCGCGTCGTGACACCTACCTTACGCCTGCGTTTCCAGCAGGCGCAAAGCAGGTGCCCTTTAGGTAAGCGACGTCACCCTCCGGGCTGGCCGGAGGTGGGCGGCGCACCGGATGCCGGGGGGCTGGCCTTGGCCGACTCGTAGGCCTTGGAGGCGGCTTCGAGTGCGGCCAGGGCAGTTCCCTGGTCGGCGTAATTGCCGGACTGCTGGGCGGCGCGGAACTTGATCCAGGCGTCGTGCATGTCGCCCGCGGCCTTGTCGAGCGCCGGGTTGCCGCCGGCAGGCGGCTGCGGTGTCGTCGTGCCCGGCGGTTGCGGCGTCGTGGGTCCTGGGGTGCCGCCGGTCTGAGGCGGTGTGACACCGGAACCCGTACCAGCGCCGAAGACCTGATCGAGGGCTTCGTTGAGCGTCGGTGCGAAGCCGATCTTGGTGCCGTAGGAGACGAGGACGCGGGCCAGCTGCGGATAGCTCAGCTGGTTCCGTTGCCGGATGTAGACCGGTTCCACGTACAGGAAGCCGTTGGCGACGGGCAGCGTGATCAGGTTTCCGTAGGTGACCGTGACGTTCGGGTTGTTGAAGAGCGTCCGGTCCTGCGCGACCCGCGGGTCACTCTGGAATCTGTTCTGGACCTGGACGGGGCCGTCGACCTGGGTCGACCCACTCGCCCCCGTGGGCAGTCTCAGCACCCTCATCCGCCCGTAGTCTTCGGGATCCGAGGACACCGACATCCAGGCCGCCAGGTACTGACGTTGGAGACCGGTGAGCGAGCTGGTGAGCTGGAACCGCGACCTGGTGTCGCCCGGCGCGGTGGCCAGGACGTAGTAACCGGGCTGGTTGGCGATGCCGGAGGCGGACGCGTTCACGCCGCCTTCCTGCGTCGGATCCTGCGGAACACTCCAGAAGGCCTGCTGAGCGTAGAACTCGGCGGGGTTGTTCACGTGGTACTTCGACAGGAGTTCCCGCTGCACCTTGAAGAGGTCTTCGGGATAGCGGAAGTGCGACCGCAGGTCCGGGGAGATCTCACTGCTCGGCTTGACCAGGCCCGGGAAGACCTTCTTCCAGGCGTTCAGCACCGGCTCGTTGTCCTCGACCCCGTACAGGGTCACGGTGCCGTCGAACGCGTCGACGGTGGCCTTGACCGAGTTGCGGATGTAGTTGATCGAGGAGTTCGCCTGGCGGGTGGTGCCGCTGAGCGAGTCGTTGGTCGCCTGCCCGAGCTGGGTCTGCTGGGCGTACGGGAAGTTGTTCATCGTCGTGTAGCCGTCGACGATCCAGATGATCTTGCCGTTGACGACCGCCGGGTACGGGTCACCGTCGAGGGTCAGCCACGGAGCGGCCTTGGCGACGCGTTCCCGCGGCTCGCGGTTGAACATGATCTTGGATCCGTCGCCGATGGCGTCGGAGAAGAGGATGTTCCGTTCCCCGTATTCGGCGGCGAAGACGAGCCGGTTGAACCAGTTGTCGATCGGCACGCCGCCGGAGCCCTTGTAGATGTAGGCGCGGTCGACGGCGGTGTCGTATTCGCCAGGCGCCTGTCCGGCCGTGCCACCGACGATCGCGTACGCGGCGTCGCTCGCGAGCTCGCCGTAGTAGATGCGGGGCTCGTCCACCTTGATGCCCGGCTTGGTCGGGTCGGTCGAGCCCGCGCCCGCCGGGTTCTGGGTGTCGCTGGTGGTCGCGATCGGGTAGCCGCCGTCGGAGTTGGCGTCCTTCAGCGCGCGGTCGATCGTGTTGGCCGGTGCGGCGACGAAACCGTTTCCGTGCGTGTAGACGAGGTGCTTGTTGATCCAGTTCGTCTGGTTGCCGGTGAGGCCCTCGGTCTTGATCTCCTTGGCCGCGACGATGTAGTCCTGCGTGACCCCGTTGAGGGTGTAGCGGTCGATGTCCAGCTTGGACGGGAAGCCGTAGAAGTTTTCACGGCCGACGCGCTGGGTGAAGGTGTCGCTGAGGACGTTCGGGTCGAGGAGCCGGATGTTCGGGACGGTCCCCTTGTCCGCCTTGATCTCCGCGGAGGTCGCCTCGGACTTGCCGGTGTAGTCCTTGTACTCGACGTTGGTCAGGCCGAACGCCTGGCGCGTCGCGTCCATGTTGCGCTGGATCGACGCGGATTCCTTCTCGTTCGCGTTGGGACGCACCGAGAACTGGTCGAGCACCGCGGGCCACGCGACACCGACGAGCACGTTCGACAGGATCAGCAGCACCAGCGCGATCGCGGGGAGCTGCAGGTTGCGCAGGAACGCCCCGGCGAAGAACGCGACGGCGCAGATCACCGAGATGCACAGGAGGATCAGCTTCGCGGGCAGGACCGCGTTCAGGTCGGTGTAGGTCGCACCGACGAACAGCGGCAATCCCCGGTCGGAGAGCAGCAGGTTGTAGCGGTCGAAGTAGTACTCGACCGCCTTCAGCAGCACGAAGATGCCGATGGTGATGGCGAGCTGGGCGCGGGTCGGGCCGGCGAGCTGACCGCCCTTGCCCGCGAGCCGGATGCCGCCGAAGACGTAGTGCGAGATCAGCGCGCCGAAGAACGCGATGACGACCGCGATGAACAGCCAGCCCAGGAGCCAGTTGTAGAACGGCAGGTCGAAGGCGTAGAAGCCGACGTCGTTGCCGAACTCGGGATCGGTCTGGCCGAACGGCGTGCCGTTCAAGAACAGCTGCACGACCTGCCAGTCGCTCTGCGCGGACGCACCGGCGATGAGCCCGGTGAGCACCGGAATGCCGATGCCGAACAGGCGGATCCGGCCGACGATCGCGGACCGGTAGCGCGCGAGCGGATCGTCGTTGCCGGAAATCGGCACGAAGACCGGCCTGCTCCGGTACGCGATCATCAAACTGATCGCGAGCGCGCCTCCCACCAAGAGCCCTACGGCGAAGAACAAGATGACACGGGTGATCAACACCGTGCTGAACACGGTGCGAGCGCCGACTTCGCCGAACCACAACCAGTCGACATAGGTGTCGAGCAGTCTCGCGCCCAGCAGCAGGGCAAGGATGACTACGGCGGCGATGATGAGCAGTATCCGGCTGCGCCGGGACAGCTTCGGCAGGCTCACGGGGGGCCGAGTGGCCACTGCACACGCTCCTGGTTTGGTGAACTTTTCGCGGGGGCGCGCGTACCGCGTGCGGCCCCTGATGCTCTAACTCTACGGATGCCGTCGGAAGTTCCCGGAACCCGCCCAAACCGGACTCGGAAGGCCGTGGTCCGGGCCGCCTGGAACGATGTGCCCATGGCACCGAGTGAGCAGCAGGGTGTGGCCGGCCTGGCCCGCGAAGTCGAGGAGTTCGTCGCCTCCGGAGGATGGGATCAGCCGCCGCAGTTGTTCGCGCTGGTCCCGACCGCCGCACTGCTGGACGAACAGCCCGAACTGGCCGGGCAACTCGACCCGTCGGCCCCGCTGACGCCGGTCGCCCAGGAATCCCTGCCGGATGGCGACCTCGGGGAAGCGCTGGCGCAGATCGCGTGGCCCGATCTGGTGCTGGGCTGCGCGCTCGCGCAGGAGATCATCGTGCTGCCGCCGGACGCCGAGGCCGAACTTCCGGCCGAGCCCGAGACCGATGCCGAACGCCTTCGCCAAGCGGCCGCCGACCACCCGCGCCGCACCGAAGCCCGGCTCGTGGCCGCGGTACTGCGGGACGGTTCCGGAGCGTGCGTCATGCGGCTTCGCGGTGCCGGACAGGCCGAAGAACCCGGTGACGTCCCAGTCGACGAAATCATCGAGAACCCGGAGCTGGCCCCTAACCTGCTCGAAGCCCTGAGGGCAACCTTGCAGCCCTGACCTGCAAAAAGAGAGCAAGGGACCTTTGCTATCGCCAGCCCCAGGAAGCAGGCTGGGCGATAGCAAAGGTCCCTTGCTCTCGTCGGTCGACCTCGCGGGCGATACCAAAGGTCCCTTGCTCCCCCGGCGGTCAGCAGGAGGCGGTGGGCCGTCCCGCCTTGAGGTTCTCGAGCTGCGCGATCGCTTCGTCCAGCGTGGCCACCTTGATCAGGTTCAGGCCGTCGGGCGCGGCGGTCTTCGCCTCGGCGCAGTTGTGCGCGGGCACGAGGAAGTCGGTGGCACCGGCCTCGCGAGCGCCGACCACCTTGAACGAGATGCCGCCGATCGCCCCGACGACGCCCTTCTCCGAGATCTCGCCCGTCCCGGCGATATGCCTGCCACCGGCGAGGTCGCCGGGCTCCATCTTGTCGACGATCGCGAGCGCGAACATCAGGCCCGCCGACGGGCCACCGACGTCCTGCAGCGAGATCTTCACGTCGAAGGGGACATCGGCGCGGTCCACCGCGGTCAGGCCCATGAAGCCTTCCGGGCCGTCGGGCCGCTGCGCGAGCGTGAGCGGCACGGTGCGCTCGGCCTGCCCGTCGGATTTGAAGGTGATCTGGACGGTCTGCCCGGGCTTCGTCCCGTTCAGCGCGGCCCGCACCTCGGTCGCCTCGGTGACCGTCTTCCCGTTGACCACCAGCAACCGGTCCCCGGGGGCGAGCACCTTGTCCGCCGGGCTGCCGGAGACGATCGTCTTCGCGAGCACCTTCACCGGGAACTTGCGGCGCAGCGCGGCGACCTGAGCGGCGGTCTGCGAGTCCTGCAGCTGCTGGATGTTCTCCTGGCGGACCTGCTCGTTGGTCTCACCCGGCTTGAAGTACTCCTCGCGCGGCGCCAGCGCGTACCGGCCGCTCGCCCAGAGCCCGAGCGCGTTGAACAGCGTGATGCCGCCATCGCGCAGCGAGACCGTCGTCATCCGCAGCTCACCGGAGGTCTGGAACATCTCGTGCCCGTTGACCTGGATCACCGACTGCCCGGCGGCGTCCTTGCCCAAGGTGTCGTAGGTCGGGCCGGGACTGATCGCCACGTACGGCACCGGGATGAAGAACCCGACCAGCGCGAAGGCGACGAACAACGCGCCGCTGACCAGCAACGTCCAGCCGCGCCGGGTCAGCCGCCGTTCAGAGCGGTCCTGGTCACTCGCGGAGCCCGCACGGCTCCGCGCTGCTGTGGTCTCCTCCGAGGGCTCTGTCACGCGTGACAGCGTACGGTGACGGTGTTCGCTTCTCGGTGAAGGCCACGCGCATCACTCCAGTTGACGAGCTCTGGGTCCCGGGACCCGCGTACGGTGGTGCCATGAGCAAACCCCCGTTCGGCTTCGGACCGCCCGATCCCGACAAACGAGGCGAGAACGAGCCGTCGGACTCCGGCGGCCAGCCCTCCGGCGCCGAGGCCTTCAATCAGCTCGGTCAGATGCTCAGCCAGCTGGGCCAGATGCTCAGCCAGGCCGGCAGCTCGACCGGGCCGGTCAACTACGACCTGGCGAAACAGATCGCGCTGCAGAACCTCAGCAGCAGCGACAGTGACGTCCAGCTCGGCTTCTCGTCGTCCAGCGGCGGAGACTCGAGTACGGCCGTCCGTGACGCCGCCCACCTGGCAGAGCTGTGGCTCGACGCAGCGACGATCCTGCCCGCCGGTGCCACGACGACAGTCGCCTGGTCCGCGCGCACCTGGGTCGAGAAGACACTGCCCACCTGGCAGCGCCTCTGCGACCCCGTCGCCCAGCAGGTCTCAGGCGCCTGGGTGCAAGCCCTGCCCGAGGAGGCCAAACAGGCCGCCGGACCGCTTCTGTCGATGATGGGGCAGATGGGCGGGATGGCCTTCGGCTCCCAGCTCGGTAATGCCCTGGCTCAGTTGGCTTCCGAAGTGCTCACCTCCACCGAGGTCGGTCTTCCGCTCGGCCCCGCGGCCACCTCCGCGCTCCTGCCGGCGAACATCGAGAAGTTCACCGAGGGCCTGGAGCTGCCGACCAGCGAGGTGCTGGTCTTCATCGCCGCGCGCGAGGCCGCCCACCAACGGCTGTTCGCCCACGTTCCCTGGCTGCGGCAGCGTCTGCTGGCCACCGTCGAGGAGTTCGCGAGCGGTATCTCCGTCGACACCTCTGCGCTGGAACAGCTCGCGGGCCAGATCGACCCGTCGAACCCCGCCAGTATCGAAGAGGCCATGTCCTCCGGCTTGCTCGAGCCGCAGACCTCGCCCGAGCAGAAGGCGGCACTGAACCGGCTGGAGACCCTGCTCGCGCTGGTCGAAGGCTGGGTCGACGTCGTGGTCGCCGAGGCCATCGGAGACCGTCTCCCGGGCGCGGACGCGCTTCGCGAGACGCTGCGGCGCCGCCGGGCCACGGGTGGCCCGGCCGAGCAGACCTTCGCCACCTTGGTCGGGCTCGAGCTCCGGCCCAGGCGGATGCGTGCGGCCTCCGCGTTGTGGAAGCTGGTCGGCGACCAGCACGGCATCGAGAAGCGGGACGGCCTTTGGTCCCACCCCGACCTGATGCCGACCGCCGAGGACCTCGACGAGCCGCTCGACTTCGCGGAGCGTCTCGGCGATGGCGAGTCGACCCTCGAAGGCATCGACCCGATCGCCGAGATCGAGCGCGCCGAGCGTGAGAAGAACAAGCCCAAGGACGACGAAGACAAGAGCTGAGGCACGTCAGTCCTCCGTCGCGATGCCCCATCCGGCGGCGGAGGACAGGCCCTCCAGATAGCCGATGGCGCGCTCGGTCTTGGGATAACGGCGAACGAGCTCCCAGAACGCCGCGTTGTGCCCTGGTTCCTTCAAATGCGCGAGTTCGTGCACGAGGACGTAGTCCAGCACCCAGGCCGGCACCCGGCGCAGGCGATCACTGACCCTGATCGTCGCGTCGACCGGCGTGCAGGACGCCCACCTCGTGCGCATCGGCGGCACCCAGCGAACGCTCGCGGGTATCGCCTTTCCGTCCAGATACTTCGCCGAGAGCACGGCGCAGCGCGCCAGCAGCGCCTCGTCAGAGGCCTTTGGCGGAGCGGCCTGCCTCGGGCCCTTGCGTAACAGCTTGCGCTGCATCTCGGCTACCCAGTGCTTCTCCTCGGCCCGGGTCATCCGGGCGGGGATCAGCACGACGAGGGTGTCCTCGTCCCAGTACGCGGTGACGGTCCGGTGGCGGCGCTGGCTACGCCGTACCTCGACCTTGTGTTCGGGAGTGTCCGACGGATTCGTCGTGTCCCGGCCCCTCAATGAGGGCGTCCGTGCTTCGACCACTCGACCACGGTAAGGCCAGTCACCGACAAGTCCGAGAGCCGAAAGGTCACAGCCTCGAGTTGTCCACAACAAGGCCAGCCTGTGGATAACTCGCGTTTTTCTTAGCGGTTGGTTAGTGGCCCAGTGCGATGCTGCGATCATGAACCTTCGCGAACCGGATCTGCGATCGATCATCCTGCCGGAGTTCCCCGCCCTGCTTCCCGGCCTGGATGTGCTGGAACGCGGAAACGGTGAGATCCAGATCGGCCTGGACCCCGCCCACGCCGTGGTGATCGCCGGAGTCGCCACCGAGGTGGCGCGAGCGCTCCGCGAGCTGGACGGGAAACAGGCCGCCGACGACATCGTGCTCGCGCAGAGCGAACACGACGAGCAGCTGCGGGACCTGATGACGGACCTGACGGCGCGCGGGCTCTTGACCGATGCCGGGCAGTCTCGACAGCAGCCGAGACCGAGGCTGGAAACGGGGCTGTGGTCCCTCCGGGCCCGCCACCACCAAGCGGCCATGACGGCGCGCCGCAAACACACCGCGGTGGCGATCCACGGCGACGGCCGACTGGCCGTGGCCATCGCCGTCCTGCTCGCGAACGGCGGAATCGGGCACATCGACATCCGGGCGTCGGGCACGGTGCTCGAACGTGACCTGGGTTCGGGCTACACCGAGGCCGAAATCGGCATGCCCCGCCGGGAGGCGATGGCACAGGTGGTGCACCGGGCCGGGGCGGAAACGTCGACCACCCGGCTCTACTCGGACCGTCAGCCGGAACTCGTGCTGCTCACCGACGCCGTGGTGCCCGCTCCCGAAGTGGTCGACGAGCTCGTCCGAGACGGCGTCAGCCACCTTCCGGTGCGCGTCCGGGACGGCGTCGGCATCGTCGGGCCGCTGGTGGTGCCCGGCCGCAGCAGCTGCCTGCGCTGCGCAGACCTGCACCGCGCCGGTCTCGACGAGTCCTGGCCCAGGGTGGCGAGCCAGCTCGCCGGACGCGTGCAACGGCCGGACCTCGGCGCCGTGCAAGCGTGCGCCGCACTGGCCGCCGCACAGGCACTCCGCCTTCTCTCGCCGAGCGACCAGGCACCGCCCTCGTGGAACGCCACCATGGAAATCGACTTCTTCGACGGCACGATCCGCCATCGCGACTGGCCGCCGCATTCCGGATGCGGATGCGGCGCTCGCTGACACAACAAGCGACGTAGCCCACACACACGCCCTCGACAGGCTGCGCGGGCGGAGTGAATCAAGGCAGAATCGCGAAGGTGACCGACTCCCGCAACGCCGAGGACCGTGACTCAGCCATCCCCCGCAACGGGGCGGCGCGAACGGCGAAGCTGGCCAGTATTCCGCTCGGCATAGCGGGCCGGGCGGTCGGAGGCTGGGGCAGGCGGCTGACCGGGCAGAGCGCCGAAGAGGTCAACGCGACGCTGTCCGCCAAGGCCGCGGAGCAGCTCTTCGAGGTCCTCGGCACGCTCAAAGGCGGCGCCATGAAGTTCGGCCAGGCGCTGAGTGTCTTCGAGGCAGCGGTGCCGGATGAGATGGCGAAGCCCTACCGCGAAGCCCTGACGAAGCTTCAGGCCGCGGCACCGCCCATGCCCACCCGGCAGACCCACCGGGTCCTCGCCGAGCAGCTGGGACGCACCTGGCAGCAGCGCTTCGCCGCCTTCGACGACAAGCCTGCCGCGTCCGCGAGCATCGGCCAGGTCCACCGCGCGACCTGGCACGACGGCCGCGAAGTCGCCGTCAAGGTCCAGTACCCCGGAGCCGACGACGCGTTGCGGAGCGACCTCCGGCAGCTCCAGCGTTTCAGCAGGCTGTTCCAGGCCTTCGTGCCCGGGACCGAGGTGAAACCCCTCCTGGCGGAACTCGCCGAGCGGATGAACGAGGAACTCGACTACCAGGCGGAAGCCCAGAACCAGCGCGCTTTCGTGAAGGCCTTCGAGAGCGTCCCCGGGTTCTTGATCCCCCGCGTGGTCGCCAGCGCGCCGAAGGTCATCGTCACGGAGTGGGTCACCGGCACTCCCTTGTCGAAAATCATCGCCGGCGGGGACAAGGAGGCGCGGGATCGCGCGGGCCGCCTGCTCACCGAGTTCCACTACTCGTCGCCGGAACGGGCCAGGCTCCTGCACTCGGACCCGCATCCGGGCAACTTCATGCTGACCGACGACGGCAGGCTGTGCGTGATCGACTTCGGCGGTGTGTCCCGGCTGCCCGAGGGGATTCCGCAGCACCTCGGCGAGATGACCAGGCTGGCGCTCGACGGTGAGTCTTCGAAGCTCATGCGACTGCTCAGGGAGTCCGGCTTCATCCGGGCCGACGCGGATCTGCAGGCCGATGACGTGCTCGCCTACCTGGCGCCGTTCACCGAACCGCTGGCGGGCGAAACGTTCCATTTCACCCGCCGCTGGATGCAGCGGCAGGCGGGCCGCGTCGGCGACACCCGGGGCCGGGACTTCCGGATCGGCCGCTCGCTCAACCTGCCGCCCGAGTACCTGATGATCCATCGGGTGACCGCCGGATCGACCGGCATCCTCTGTCAGCTCGACGCCGAGATCCCCGCCCGCGCGATCGTCGAACGGTGGCAGCCGGGCTTCGCAGCCTGAGAAGTTATCCACAGGGATCGTTGGAACTGAGCCAAATTCGGCGTCGCTCGGGCGAGTTGTCCACAACTTCGCGGAAGTGGTTCCACCCGGACGGCCCAACGGTCATCCTCGATTCATGACCATTACACGAAGCGCTCGACTCGTGGCGCTCAGCAACACCAGCGAGTCCGGAATCATCACCAACCGCGAGCTGCGGAAGGCAGGCGTGACCGCGCGTTACGCCGCGAAGCTGTGTGGTCCGGGCGGTCCTTGGCGAAGGCTGATGCCGGGTGTGATCCTGTTGCGCGACTCGGCGCCCACCCGGCTTCAGCTGCTCCAGGCCGCCGTCGCGCGGTTCGGGCCGGACGTGGTGGTGACGGGTGCCGACGCGCTTCGCGCCCGAGGCGTGGACTGCGCGCTGACTCGGGAGGTCCATCTCCTCGTCCCCGACTACCGGCGAATGCCCGCGGAACCCGGCATGCTCCCCCGAAGAACCACGCGGATGCCGCCGCCGACCTTGATCGACGGCGTTCCGTTCGCCCCGCCTGCCAGGGCGGCGCTCGATCTCGCCCGGTTGGAGCTCGATCCGGCACGGATCGACGAGCTGATCTCGCTACCGCTGTACTGGGGTCTTTGCACGCTTGAAGAACTCAGCGAGGAGCTCGATTCCGGCAATCGGCGAGGCTCGGCCGCGGTCCGTGCGGCTCTGCGTCGTGTCGATCCCGAAGAGACCTACGCGCACGGCCTGGCGAAGAAGGTCCTCGGCGAATGCCCACTGCCCTCGCCGTCTTGGAACATGACGATCTGTGACCGGCGAGGACGTCCCATCGGCTCCGCCGACGCCTGGTGGGACGACATCGGCCTGGCCTGGCAGTTCCGCGCCCCGAAGCAGGGTGCCGCGAACTTTCACCCGCTGGCGCTGACCGCGACCGGGACGGTGCTGGTCCGCTGCACCATCGAC
This sequence comes from Amycolatopsis sp. BJA-103, assembly GCF_002849735.1. GTDB lineage: Bacteria > Actinomycetota > Actinomycetes > Mycobacteriales > Pseudonocardiaceae > Amycolatopsis. The sequence continues at coordinate 8,987,374 of NZ_CP017780.1, read as the reverse complement.
CAGCTGAAGAAGGTACCGATGGAAGTGTCGGCCGAGCTGGTCAGAGCGTTCGCCGAGGCGACGCGGACACCGCGGCCGAAGGTCCGCACGATCGGCCGGATCGACGACGTCGCCTGAGGGACTCACCAGTACTCGTCCGGCAGCTTTCCCTCGATGTCGCGGGTGTGGCGGCGTGCGCAGGTCGGGCACATCCAGCGCACGACGTCCTTCTCACGGGTGGACACCCAGGCGAGCGTCTGCGCGGGCTCTTCGTCAGCACCGCGGATCCGGCCGCACAACGAACAGCCGACCTGGTCACTCACGGCCGCCGTCCACAATGGATCGTCTTCGCCCCCTGCAGGAACAGGTCCTGGCGCGCGCCGAGGAAGGCGGAGCTCGCCGGATCCAGCAGGGCGGCCACGGTTTCGCGATCGTCGTCGCCCAGGAGATCGCCTGCCACCTCGGTCAGCCAGGTCATCCGCTCGATGACGAACTCGCGCAACAGTTCCGGCCCGGGCGCCGAGTGGTGGATGAGCACCCCGAAGGAATCGACGTCGTCGAGACCTGACCGCTTCAGTGCGATGTTCCAGCCGTAGGGCATGGAGACGGAGCCGGGGATGCCCGCTCGCATCTCGGCGAACCACTCGCCTCGCGCGGCGAGCAATCGCCCCTCGATCCCGGGACGGCCTATGCCGAGGTCCCAGGGGAGACAGTTGAAGTCCAGGCCGCCCTCGGAGATGGCGACCAGCCCGCCGGGGCGGGCAAGGCTGGCGAGGGTGTCGATCGCAGCCTGCTGATCGGGCAGGTGATGCACCACGCGTGAGGCCCAGACGAGGTCGGCGGCAGGAAGCTTGGCGGGCAATCCGTCGTCGGCGACGTCGGCATGGACCGTCTCGACGGTGGCCTTGTCCCCCGCGGCCGCGCTGACGACCCGGTGCGCTTCGGCCAGCAGATGCTCTGTCGCGTCGACCAGCACGATCCTGGCACCGGCGGCAGTGAGCTCCTCGGCGAAGAGCACGCTCATCCCGCCAGCGCCGCAGCCGACGTCGACGATGGTCGGCCCTTCCGGCATGCCATCCAGCAGCCGGCGGGCCGCCACCCGCGTCGGCTCGGCGTCGAGCGCCTCGGCCATACGAAGCGACCGAAGCCGATCCGCCCAGTCGATGTCGTCGTGCGTGTGTACGGCCATTCCCCCAGTGAACCGCACCACGCCCCAAAGGGGGAGCGGGGGACCTTTGCTCTCGCCGCGCGATAGCAAAGGTCCCCCGCTCCCCCAAAGGATCAGGCCTGCAGACGCTCGACTCGCCGGTTCGCCCAGCGGGCGACCTTGGTCCACCTGCGTACGGCGCGCGCCCCACTTCGAGCCCGCTGTGCGCGGACTCCCTCTTCGAGGTCTCGTATTCGGGCTCTGGACAGTTCTTCATAAAGCAACATTTCGCTGGTCTCCTCGACCTTGATCTCGTTCAACTTGGCCGGCGCGAGAGTCCGGTTACCCGTTCGCGCCTCGTAATCCCTGGTGGTGATGGGTTCGACGGTCATGCCGCAGCGCTCCGCTCGACCTTGTGCGCAACGGGACGCGCCTCGGCGGCGGGCTCGACGACAGGGTTCTTGCGGGGACGGCCACGGGGCCGCTTCCGTGCGACGACAACGCCGCGCTCGAAGATCTCGCCACCCCAGACACCCCACGGCTCACGCCGCGAAAGGGCACCCGCGAGGCAGGCGGAACGGACCGGGCAGTCCGCGCAGGACGCCTTCGCGCGCTCGAGTTCTGCCGGCGACTCGGCGAACCAAAGGTCCGCGTCGCCCGAACGGCAGGGAAGCATCGACTCGGGCGAGTCGATGGCGTCGAGCAGGTCGACGACGCCTGCGTCGGCGAAGGGCAGAGCCTCCCCCGGCGCGAAAGCTATGGCCGATGACATAAGTGCACTCCTCTGTTCCGTGACGGATTTCTTACTGACGGTGGAACTGGACAACGCTGAACCCCAATTAGGTTGTGCAGCCAACTTGTTTGTGCAGCAAAAACACGAAGGCCGCGGATCCGGTAACCGGTTCCGCGGCCTTCGTGAGCCTCTAGTCCTGACTAGGTCAGGAACTTCGCTCCCGTATGGACAACGGAACACGGAACTGCTTGATGACCGGCAGATCGACGCCACCGTTCACGTACGCCCCACCGAAGGCGGCAGCGTGCGCGAAGGTCTCGTCAGCGGCGATCCTGCTCAGATCGATACGCTGGGTGCCGCGGGCGGCAAGGATGCTCACGGGCATGAAGGTGCCCTGGCGCTGAGCCTGCGGGACTTCCGCGACGCATGACAGACGGGTGCCGCGTTGCGTGAGCGTCATCTTGATCGTCATAGCACCGGCACCACCTTTCTCTGTCGCGCGCGAACCGCCCTGCGGTCTACGCTGTGTTGTAGAAGTTCTTCCCCATGCCGGGTGCTTCGCGCCCGGTACCAGCAGGTTATTGCCCCCGACCATACCGGGGCAACTTATTTTCCAGAAAAACCGTCGAAGTTACGAAGATCGGCTCTGAGCAGCGGGTTCGCCGCGCGGATCAAGCCCGCGACGCGGTCAAGACTCCACCGAGGCCCGTACGACGTCGAGAACTTCCGCTCCGAAGCGTTCGAGCTTCGTCGCGCCGATCCCGGAGATCGCACACAACGCTGTGTCATCGGTCGGACGCTGCTCGGCGATGGCGACCAGGGTCGCGTCCGTGAAGACGACGAAGGCCGGCACCTTGAGCTCGCGAGAGCGTTCTCCTCGCCAGGACCTCAGCTTTTCGAGCAGTTGCTCGTCCACGTTGGACGGGCAACGGGAGCAGCGGCCCAGCTTGATGTCCAGGGTCTCCAAGAGCGGCCCGCCGCATACCCGGCACCGCGCCTTGGTACCGGGCTGCTTCGGCTGCTGGGATCGGGCGACCCTCGCCGCCGGGTGGTCTTCGGGGATCAGTCCGTAGAGGAATCGGCTGCGTCGCCGATTGCGGCGGTTTCCCGCCGTCCTGGCCAAGGCCCACGACAGCGAGAGGTGCTCTCGTGCTCGAGTGACGCCGACGTAGAAAAGACGGCGCTCTTCTTCGATGGCCGCGTCGTCACCGTCGGCATGGAGGATCGGCATGGTCCCCTCGGCAAGCCCTACGAGGAACACGGCGTCCCACTCGAGGCCCTTCGCCGCGTGAAGCGAGGCCAGGGTGATGCCCTCCACCGTCGGCGGGTGCTGTGCGTTCGCCCGCTGCTCGAGCTCCGCCACGAATCGGGGCAGGTCGGCGTCCTCGACGGTGGAAGCCAGCTCCTCCGCCAGCTCGACGATCGACAAAAGCGCGTCCCATCGCTCCTTCGCCGCACCTCCGGCCGGGGGCTGGTCGGTGAGCCCCACCTTCGCGAGCACGGAGCGAACCCTGGTCACGAGCTCGCCGGTGTCGGCGTCGGTCGACGCCATCCGCAATGCCGACATCGCCTGCCGGACCTCGGCCCTGGCGAAGAATCGCTCGCCGCCGCGGACCAGGTACGGGATGCCCACCTCCGCCAGTGCCTGCTCATAGGCCTCTGACTGGGCGTTGACTCGGTAGAGCACCGCGATCTCGCTGGCCGCAACTCCGCCGTCGAGCAAATCACGGATCCTGCGTGCGACTGCGGCCGCCTCGGCGGTCTCGTCGTCGTACTCGGCGAAACGCGGGACAGGCCCCGAGGGTCGCTGGCCGATGAGTTTCAGCCTCGACCCCGCGGGACGGCCGCGGGCGGCACCGATCACCTGATTGGCGAGAGCCACGACCTCCGGAGTCGAGCGGTAATCCCGCTCGAGCCTCACGACCGTCGCCTCGGGGAACCGTCGCGTGAACTCCAGCAGCGGCCGGGGCGAGGCGCCCCCGAACGAATAGATGGTCTGGTTGGCGTCGCCGACCACGGTCAGGTCGTCGCGGCCGCCGAGCCACGCGTCGAGCAACCGTTGCTGCAGTGGGGTGACGTCCTGGTACTCGTCGACGACGAAGCAGCGGTAGCGCTCGCGAAACTCCTGGGCCACCACCGTGTGCTCCTCGAGAACGGCCGTGGTGTGCAGGAGCAGATCGTCGAAATCGAGGACCTGCGCGGCGTTCTTGACCTTCTCGTAGTTGCGGTACACCTCCGCGACCTGCGACGAGGGGGCTGGGGTGTCCCGCTGCGTACGCGCGGCGACGGCCGGGTAGTCGTCCGGCGATACCAAAGAGGCCTTGCTCCACTCGATCTCACTGGCGAGGTCGCGCAGGAGCTCCGTCTCGGTGCCGAGACCGGCCTTGTTGGCGGCTTGGCTGATGTAGCGGAACTTGTTCTCGAGCAGCTCCCAGGGCCGGTCCCCGACGACCTGCGGCCAGAAGTACCGGAGCTGGCGGCGAGCGGCGGCGTGAAAAGTGAGCGCCTGGGCGGCGTCGACACCCAAGCCCCGAAGGCGCGCGCGCATCTCACCCGCGGCGCGGGTCGTGAAGGTGACTGCGAGGACCTGACCAGCGGCGACGTGTCCGGAGCGGACCAAATGGGCGATGCGATGCGTGATCGTCCGCGTCTTGCCGGTTCCCGCTCCGGCGAGCACACAGACCGGCCCCCTCGGCGCGCAGGCGGCGGCGCGTTGCTCGGGATCGAGCCCATCGAGCAGGCCTGGACGACTCTTCGGGGACGATGCGCTAACCACGCCCCGATCCTCGCAGAGGGCCCGACGGGATCGACGCAGGGCACGCGGCCGTATCCTGGTCACATGGCGGGAAAGCAGGACAAGGAAGCAGCGAAGCTGGCCAAGAAGGAGAAGCGCGCCGCGAGCAAGGCTCGCCGCGGGCAGATCTTCGAGGCCTTCAAGATGCAGCGCAAGGAAGACAAGGCGCTCATCCCCTGGATGGCCGGATCGCTCCTGGTCATCACCGGTGTCGTGTTCGGTATCGGGTTCATCTTCGACGTCCACTGGGTCGTGCTGCCGCTGGGCATTCTGCTCGGCGCGCTCGCCGCTGTGATCATCTTCGGCAGGCGGGTCCAGAAGACCGTGTACTCGAAGGCCGATGGACAGCCGGGTGCCGCGGCCTGGGCACTCGAGAACATGCGAGGTCGCTGGAAGGTGACGCCGACCGTGGCGGCCACGACCCAGCTCGACGCCGTGCACCGAGTGCTCGGTGGCCCGGGTGTCGTACTCGTCGCCGAAGGCGCGCCGCACCGCGTGAAGTCCCTGCTCGCGCAGGAGAAGAAGCGTGTATCCCGCTTGATCGGTGAGACCCCGATCTACAACGTGATCATCGGGAACGAAGAGCAGCAGGTGCCGCTGAAGAAGCTGCAGGGCTACCTCATGAAGCTCCCCCGCAACCTCAAGCCCGCCCAGGTCGACGCCCTGGAAGCCAAGCTGGCCGCCCTCGGCAGCCGCGGCGCCGCGATGCCGAAGGGCCCGATGCCCGCCGGCGCGAAGATGCGCAACGTCCAGCGCACGATCCGCCGCCGCTGACCAAGCGAGAATCAGGGGTCCTTTGCTACCGCCGCGGGCGGATAGCAAAGGACCCCTGATTCGTCTCCGGACGAAAACTGTCGGTGGGTGGTCGCATGATCACTGTGTGGACGGAACCACGGGCGCTTTGCAGAAGGCGCTGGCAGCGATGTTCCCGGACGGCGTGGCCGCCCGGGCGAAACTTGTCGCCTTGGGCCACTCCCACTCCTGGATTTCGCGCCGTTGTCGCGAAGACGGCCCGTGGCGACGCCCGATCCCGGGCGTCATCCTCCTCACCAACGCCACGCCGACCAGGCATCAACTTCTGAAGATCGCGCTGACTCACGCGGGTCCGGACGCGATGCTCACCGGAGTCCAGGCAGCCCGGTTGTACGGAGTCCGAAGACTTCCTCCAGAAAAACGGGCCCACACCTTGATCCCTCACCGGAGCAAGGTCGCCACCTGGGGATTCGCCATCGTCGAACGAACGATCCACCTGCCGGAACCAGTAGAGATCGACGGGCTTCCGGTAGCTCCGCTCGCCCGGGTCCTGATCGACGCGGCTCGCCGTATGGACGAACTCCAGTCCGTGCGGGCGATGATCCACGACGCGGTCCAGCGCGGCCTCTGCACTCCCGAGGAACTTCGAGACGAGCTGGCGCAGGCCAGCACGATCGGCTCGGCGCTCCCCCGAATCGTCGTCGGCGCGCTCCAGGATGGAGTCGACTCCGCGGTCGAGCAATGGCTGGAGAACGTGCTCGAGCGCAGCGGCTTGCCCAGGCCGACACGGAAGGCCGAGCTACGCACTCCGAACGGGGAGGTCGTCGGTGTCGCCGAAGTCTGGTGGCCGAAGGCCGGCGTCGCCATGCAAATCCGCTACGACGAGGTCTCTCTCGAACCGGACGAGGCACCCGAGATCCCTGCCCTGGTCGCCGCCGGCCTCATCGTCGTGCAGGTAAGTCCAGCGCGGCTACGGGACCAGCCGCTGGTGGTGATCCAGGACCTGCGGGCAGCTCACCGTCATGCTCGGCAACGACCGCCTCCGGAACTCAGCAGCACCCCCGCGGCACCGGCTGCCTGACCACAGCCAGTGCGGCAGCCGTTCCACGACGAGAGCAAAGGTCCCTCGCTCCCTTCCTAGGTCACCGCATGCGGATCACGACGGTTCCGGTCAGCCGGTCGAGCCAGCTTCGGCCGTCGATGTTGCGGAGCGCTGCCGGGATGATCAGGAAGGTCAGCGCGGCCCGCACGACGGCGCGCCACACTCCGACCATCTGCGCGCCGTCGAGCCTGGCGACGCGGATTCCGACCACTGCCATACCGGGGGTGAAGCCGAAGAAGGTCGCGGGGATGACCGTGATCGCCGCCCAGACGCCCACCGACCACAGGTTGAAGGTCTGCATGACGGCCGGGTCCTGGAGGCTGGGGGTCACGAAGAGAGTGGTGACCAGTGAGGCGAGCACCAAGTCGATGATCAGCCCGAGGAGGCGTGCCCCACCGCCCGCCACCGAGCCGACACCCGATTGGGGCAAGCCAAGTCGCTCACCGCGCCACCGCTGCGTACCCTCGCCACCGGCCGTCGTCTCGTCCCCGGCTCCGGGTAGCCATTCTCCGGTCCATCTCGCCACCCATCCAGGGTATGCCGGTGGCGCGGACCACATTCGCCCTGGTCGACTACCCGATATCGCCGCCCGTTAACACCGGCGAAACATACGGGTGACGGTCGGGCAACACCGCGCTCTTAGCGTGAGCCGAAGAGAGTACTGCCGCCGGCAACGAACGAGAAGGAGTCACCGAGGGTGCCCACTACTCCAGACGACATTCAGCGCCTTATCGCCGACGAGAACGTAGAGGTCGTCGACGTCAGGTTCTGCGACCTGCCCGGCGTTATGCAGCACTTCACCGTTCCGGCGAAGGCGTTCAACGAAGAAGCCTATGAAGAAGGCCTGGCCTTCGATGGCTCCTCGGTGCGTGGGTTCCAGTCGATCCACGAATCCGACATGCTGCTCCTCCCGGACCCCGAAACCGCGCGTATCGACCCGTTCCGCAAGGCGAAGACACTTTCGCTGAACTTCTTCGTGCACGACCCGTTCACCCGCGAGGCGTACAGCCGCGACCCGCGCAACATCGCGCGCAAGGCCGAGCAGTACATCTCCGAGTACGGCGTCGCGGACAACGTGTTCTTCGGCCCGGAGGCCGAGTTCTACATCTTCGACTCGATCCGGTTCGACTCCGCCGAGCACGCCTCGTTCCACGAGATCGACTCCGTCGAGGGCTGGTGGAACACCGGTGCCGACGTGCCGGGCGGCAACCAGGGTTACAAGACGAAGTTCAAGGGCGGCTACTTCCCCGTCCCGCCGGTCGACCACTTCGCCGACCTGCGCGACGAGATCGTCAGCAAGCTGCAGGGTTCCGGTTTCGAGATCGAGCGCGCACACCACGAAGTGGGCACCGCCGGTCAGACCGAGATCAACTACAAGTACAACACGCTGCTGCACGCTGCGGACGACCTGCAGCTGTTCAAGTACATCGTGAAGAACACCGTGTTCGCCGCCGGCAAGACCGCGACGTTCATGCCGAAGCCGCTCGCCGGTGACAACGGCTCGGGTATGCACTGCCACCAGTCGCTGTGGAAGGACGGCACGCCGCTGTTCCACGACGAGTCGGGTTACGCGGGGCTGTCCGACACCGCCCGCCACTACATCGGCGGCCTGCTCAAGCACGCGCCGAGCCTGCTGGCGTTCACCAACCCGACCGTCAACTCGTACCACCGGCTCGTGCCGGGCTTCGAGGCGCCGGTCAGCCTGGTGTACTCGCAGCGGAACCGGTCGGCTTGTGTCCGTATCCCCATCACGGGCAACAACCCGAAGGCCAAGCGCGCCGAGTTCCGGTGCCCGGACTCGTCCGGCAACCCGTACCTGGCGTTCTCGGCAATGATGATGGCCGGTCTCGACGGCATCAAGAACAAGATCGAGCCGCCGGAGCCCATCGACAAGGACCTCTACGAGCTCCCGCCGGAGGAGGCCCAGAACGTCAAGCTCGTTCCTGGCGACCTCGGCGCGGTTCTCGACACGCTCGAGGCCGACCACGACTACCTGCTCGAGGGTGGCGTGTTCACCCCCGACGTGATCGACACGTGGATCTCCTACAAGCGTGAGAACGAGATCGACCCGCTGCGGCTGCGCCCGCACCCGTACGAGTTCTCGCTGTACTACGACGTGTAAGTCGTGCGGTAGCAACACCAAGAGCACGCCGGTGGTGAGGTGCGGAAACGCCCTCACCACCGGCGTTTCTTTTGGTCCGGCAGAGCGGCTACTCCGAAGTGGAGAGAACCTTCAGATCGACGCCTGCCCGCTCGATACGGCCGCGTGGATCATCCACCAGCTTGCGTCGTTCGAGATCCATCAGCCCCAGGGTGCACGTGATTTCCGCGGAGAGGGTGCCGTCGACCTTGTAGATGTTCGAGTCCATGTGGAAGGTCTTGCCGGTACCGAACTTGGCATCACAGGTCACGTCGACGACGTCACCGGCCCGGAGCTCGCGCCGGAACACGATGTGGGACTCAAGCAGCACAAAGGCGAGATTCGCGTCTCGCATGCCCGAGTTGAGGCCACCGGCGAGCTCCATCAGCTCGAGTCTGGAGACCTCGCCGTACGAGTGGTAGACGGCGTGGTTGAGATGGCCGAGAGTGTCCAGCTCGTAGTGCCGCACCTTGATCCGGGTGCGAAATGGTTCGCGCACAGTCACCAGTCCACTGTAAGTGCCGCTCTCCGTCCGCGTCGGCAAGTGTGAGCAAGGGACCTTTGCTGTCACCAGCCGCACGTGGCTGAGGTGATAGCAAAGGTCCCTTGCTCACTTCCCGCAGGTCAGAGCGGTCGGTCCTGGTAAAAGAGGGTCTCCACGACCGCATGGGCGCGCCGCGTCGTCCGCCGGTAGGCGTCCAGAAACTCGCCGGGATCGTCGTCGGCGGAGTAGCCGAGCACCCGCGCGACCGCGGCGAGATCTCGACCAGAGCTGGGGATCTCGTCGACGGCTTTACCCCTGACCAGCATCCCGGCGTTCCGGACTCTCGTCGCCAGCAACCAGGCTTCGGTCAGGGATTCGATCTCGGCGGGCTCGGCTAGCCCTGCCTCCACCGCCGCCTTCAGCGCTTCGATCGTCGACGTGGTCCGAAGGCCCGCAACTTCGTGCCCATGCCGCAGTTGCATGAGCTGTACGGTCCACTCCACGTCGGCGAGCCCTCCGCGCCCGAGCTTCGTATGCCGTGTCGGGTCGGCGCCCTTGGGCATCCGCTCCGTCTCCACCCGCGCCTTGATCCGCCTGATCTCCCGCACCCGGACCGCGTCGAGGCCGGCCTGCGGATAGCGAATGGGGTCGATCATCTCGATGAACCGGGCACCGAGGTCGTCGTCACCGGCGATGAACCGGGCCCGGAGCAGCGCTTGCGATTCCCAGACCTCCGCCCACCGCCCGTAGTAGCTGCGATAGGACTCGAGGGTTCGCACCAACGGACCACTCCGCCCCTCAGGACGGAGATCGGCGTCGACGACCAATGCCGGGTCAGGGCTGGGCGCGCCGAGAATCTTGCGCACCGTCTCGGCGACAGAGGAAGCGAACTTCGCTGCTTCGGAGTCCGACACTCCCTCGGTCGGCTCGCAGACGAAGAGGACGTCCGCGTCGGAGCCATAACCGAGTTCCGCCCCTCCCAGACGTCCCATGCCGATGACAGCGATCTTGGCCGGTGTCTGGCCGAGCTCTGCCTGCCGCTGCCGAAAGGCCGCGGCCAACGCACCCTGCAACACGGCGACCCACACGCTCGACAACGCCTCGCAGACGGCGGGAACGTCAAGCAAACCCAGCAGGTCCGCGGACGCGATCCGCAGCATCTCGTGCCGCCGGAGCGATCTCGCGGCCGCGACCGCGGCGTTCAAGCCTGGCTGCCGACGAACCGCGGCTCGCAGAGAAGTGGCCACTTCGGCCGGAGTGCGACCGGCCAGCCGCGCGGGATCACCGAGCAACTGCAGGACTTCCGGCGCTCTCGCCAGCAGATCGGGCACCAGTCGTGACGTACCCAGGAGGAAGGCGAGCCGCTCGACAACGGCACCCTCGTCACGAAGAACCCTGAGGTACCAAGGCGTTTGTTCGAGCGCTTCCGAGACTTTCCGGTAAGACAGAAGTCCGCGGTCGGGGTCCGGGGTGTCGGCGAGAAGGTCCAGCAAGACCGGCAGCAAGGCCTGTTGGATAGCCGCCCTGCGCGACATTCCCGCAGTCAGCGCCTTGATGTGCTGCAGCGCCCCATCCGGTGCGGCGTACCCGAGCGCGGCGAGTCGGCTTTCCGCCTGTTTCGTCGTCAACCGCAGCGCTTCGGTCGGCACGTTCGCGACGGACTGCAGCAGAGGCCGGTAGAAGAGCTTCTCGTGAAGACGGCGGATGCTTTGCAAGTGGCGGCGGAACTCCGCCAGCAGCACGTCCCCTTCGCTCCTGCCGCGAGCGGGCCGTACACCGCTCGCCCTCGCGATCGTCCGCAATTCGCTGGCGTCCGAAGCGGCAGGGAACAGGTGCGTACGCCGTAGCCGGCGAAGCTGGAGTCGATGCTCGATGGTCCGGAGGAATTCGTACGACGATCCGAGCTCCGCGGCGTCCGTGCGGCCGACGTACCCGCCTTCCCCTAGAGCAGCGAGTGCGTCCATCGTGGACGATGAACGCAGCTCTGCATCGATTCGGCCGTGGACCAGCTGCAGCAACTGCACGGCGAACTCGACATCGCGAAGACCGCCACGTCCCAGCTTCAGCTCCCGCTCGGCGTACGCGGACGGCACATGGCCTTCGACGCGGCGCCGCATCTTCTGCACCTCGGGGACGAAGTTCTCCCGATCGGCCGCAGCCCACACTTTCGGTGCGACCATCTCCGCGTACTGACGCCCGAGCTCGGCGTCGCCTGCGACCGGCCGCGCTTTGAGCAAAGCCTGGAACTCCCAGGTCTTGGCCCATTTCTGGTAGTAGGCGGCGTGGCCCTCGAGGGTGCGGACCAGAGCGCCCGCCTTACCCTCCGGACGCAACGCCGCATCGACCTCGAAGCATGCCTTGCCGACCACGCGCATCATCGTGCTGGCCAGCCGCGTCGAGACCGAAAGATCTCCGTCACCCACGAAGATGACGTCCACATCGCTCACATAGTTCAGCTCTCGACCGCCGCATTTGCCCATCGCGATCACGGCCAGCCGACCTTCGACACCGGCTCCCACCTCTGATTCCGCGACCAGAAGCCCCACCGTGAGTGCGGCCTCGGCCAGCGTGGTGAGCTGAGCCCCGATCTCGGCGTAGGGCGGTTGATGGAGGCCGGGTTCGACGAGATGACCGAGGTCGGCAGCCGCGATTCCGAGGAGTAGTTCGCGGTACCCGACGCGAAGAGCCTGCTCTGACTCGAGCCCTGTGAGCAGCTCTCCGTCCGACCGCAAATGGTCAAGAAGGCGGCTCACATACTGATCCGGCTCAGTGCTCTTATCGCCTTCGAGGGTCTTCCAGCTGTCGGTGTTCGCGACCAGGAAGTCCGCGAGCGCACTCGACGTACCCAGAACCCCGAGCAAGCGGCCTCGGAAGGTGCGGTCAGTGCGAAGTGCCTGGTCGATCTCAGTCCAGACGGCCGGGTCGGCCTCCCTGATTCGGTCGAGCCCGCTCAAGGCCAGATCAGGGTCCGCCGAGCGGGACAGTGCTGACAGCACGTCCGCGGCGGAGCCGTCCGGGCCGGATTCGGTCCACCAACCGGCAGCACGCAGCTGCCCGTCGGCACGGGGGTCGGTGAAGCCGTATCTCGCCACGGAAGCGGTCGGCCTGGCTCGCTCAACCATCGGCTTCCACCGTAGTCGCCCTTTGGCCCGTGACCAGACGGACGCGCAAGAGAGCAGGGGACCTTTGGTATCGCCGAGCGGCGGCGATACCAAAGGTCCCCTGCTCTGCTAGGCGGCGATCCTGCCGACTTCCTGGTCTGGAACGGTCGGAGCGGGAGTGGTGAAGCTGCCGGCGTTGACGGGGCTCCGCCGCGAAAGCAGGTAGATCCCGATACCGATCGCCAGGCCCACGACGCCGACGGAGATGGTGCCCACGGTGCCTGTCGAGGTCACGAGACCGGCCGCGGCGCCGACGATGGCGGCTGCCGGAAGCGTGAACAGCCAGGCGATCACCATGCGGCCGGCGGTGCGCCAGCGGACCGGTGATTCGTTCCTGCCCACACCCGAACCGACGATGCCACCGGAACAGACGTGAGTCGTCGAAAGCGGAAAGCCGAAGCTCGTCGACGCGAGGATGACCGCCGCCGAGCTGGTCTGCGCGGCGAAGCCCTGCGGACCATCGATGTCCGTCAAGCCCTTGCCCAATGTGAAGGTGATCCGCCAGCCGCCGAGGTACGTACCGAGAGCCAACGCGAGCGCCGCACTGACGATCACCCAGAGCGGCGGCCCGGCTCCCGCGGGAAGGGTTCCGGCGGTGATCATCGTGAGGGTGATGACACCCATGGTCTTCTGCGCGTCGTTCGTGCCATGGGCGAGCGAGACGAGCGAAGCCGAGATGATCTGGCCGACGCGGAAGCCCGCAGTGCGGCCGCGGCGGACGAAGATCCGGTAGACGAAGTACGTCACGATCATCGCGACGAGGCCTGCCAGGACCGGCGACAGCGCCGCCGGGATCAGAACCTTCTCGACGATCTTTCCGAAATGGACGGAGTCCGTACCGGCAGACACCCACGTGGCGCCGATCAGACCGCCGAACAACGCGTGGGACGAACTGGACGGCAGTCCCACGAACCATGTGACCAGGTTCCACACGATCGCCCCGACCAGGCCGCCGAACACGATCGCCGGTCCGATCTTGGTGTCGTCGACCAGTCCATTCGAGATGGTCTTGGCCACTTCGACCGACAGGAAGGCGCCGACCAGGTTCAAGACAGCGGAGATCGTCACCGCGACCTTGGGACGCAGTGCCCCGGTGGCGATCGACGTCGCCATCGAGTTGGCCGTGTCATGGAACCCGTTTGTGAAATCGAAAATTAGGGCCGTGACGACGACGAGCACGACCAATACTGAGGGCTCCACCCCGACCTCCGAACCCTTCGAAACTCCCTTCGCAAGGTACCTGACAGCAAGGCAAGAGCGTTAACAACCCATACACAGTTGAGACATAAGTCGTTAAGCCATCGGCAATGTACGTTGACGTTCCGCAGCCGGAGCGAGGTCACCGGACACCAGTCGGACGAAGCGATGCGCGAACGGTCGCCAGGTTTCGGTGATGTCAGCATGCACCCGGGCGAGATTTTCCGGGGTCAGTGCGTCCGGCCGGGTGAGTTCCGCCATTTCCGGCGACTGCCGCGCCCAGTCGAGGACGATGTCCGGTGTTGTCTCGATATGGAACTGGACACCGTAGGCACAACGGTCGAATCGGAAGGCCTGGTAGGCATACCGTGGCGAGGAAGCGAGAAGCTCGGCGCCGGCGGGCAGTCGGGTGATCGCGTCGTTGTGGAACTGCAAGACGTCCTGCATGAGTGGCAGGTCCGCGAAGAGCGGGTCCGTCCAGGCAGCGTCCTTCTTGGACACGAGTCCTGGGCCGACCTCGGGGCCTTGATCACCTGTGGCGACGATGCCGCCCAGAGCCACGGCCAGGAGCTGACCGCCAAGGCAGATCGCGAGCGTCGGGATGCGAGCGCCCGCGGCTTTCGAAAGAAGCTTCCGGACGTCCGCGAGCCACGGATGTGCGGCGTCATCATTGGCGCCCATCCCTCCGCCAAGGCAGACGACGCCCGCGTACCCGTCGAGATCGGCGGGAAGACTCTGATCGGGCAGCAACCGGATGTCGAGCTCGGCTCCCGCCTCGGTGAGCCAGTCGCCGAGGGGGCCGATCGGATCTGATTCGTCTGGCTGGATGACGAGTAACTTGGGAGCGGTCACCACCCCAGCCTACGACCGCCGGGAGAGCGGGGGACCTTTGCTATCGCTCGGGGGCGGCGATAGCAAAGGTCCCCCGCTCTCTTCGTCAGCAGGCGCAGCGTGGGGTGGGCGCGGAAGTGAGTGAGAGTGCGAGGGTGTCCCGGTCGACGGGATAGCCGGCCGCCTGCCAGGCGGTGATGCCGCCGGACAGGCGTTTGACCTTGAACCCGAATTCCGCGAGTTTCAAGGCTCCCTTGGTCGCGGCGTTGCAGTGGATGCTCTCGCAGTAGCAGACGTAGACGAGACCTCTGTCGAGGTGGCTGACCGACTCGGGCGTCATGTCCCGATACGGGAGGTTGATCGCACCGGGGATGCGAGCCGACTCGAAGGCTTCGGGTGCCCGGGTCTCGACGACCACGTATCCACGTTGGGTGCCGGCGGTGAGATCGCGGATCAGGTCGTCGGGGTCCACGTCGAGGGCGAGTTCGGCACGAAGGTGCGCGGCCGCGGTCGCGCTGTCCAGAGCCGGAAACGTCAGTACGTGGGGTTCGGTCGTCATGCCTCAATCCTGCTGATCAGTGCTCATCCGGAACATCGGGGAATCCAGGTATCGCCGCCGGTTAGCCTGGAGATTCCTGGCAGGCATGAAGATCGACCTGGAGTTCCGTGAACCTCGATGATCTCGACTGGCAGTTGCTCGAACTGCTCCAGTCCGACGGACGGCTGACCTTCTCGGAGCTCGGTCGACGAGTGTCGCTGTCCGCACCCGCGGTGACCGAGCGGGTCCGGCGGCTCGAGGAGAAGGGGATCATCACCGGCTACTCGGCGAGCGTGGACCTGACGAAGCTCGGGCTGCCGATCGAGGCGATCGTCCAGGCAAAGGTACGGAGCCTCGACACCTCTCGCTTCCGTGGAGCCGTCCTCGCGCTGCCCCAGGTACTCGACGCCGATCACGTCACGGGAGACGAGTGCTGGCTGGTGCGGGTCGCCTGTCAGGACACCGCGGAGTTGGAGGAGCTCGTAGAGCGGATGCAGCGCTATGGGGAGACGACGACTTCACTGGTCTTCTCATCACCGGTCCGCCGTCGCACAGTCGGCCGACGGACCGACCGAGCGACGCCGCGGTGATAGCAAGGGACCTTTGCTATCACCTGGCGGGTCTGGGCATGAAAAAGGGTCCAGGCCCCGGGAGAACTCGTGGTTCTCGACCGGGGCCTGGGCCCTTTTCTTCTTAATGTTAGTCCGGCGGTGTCCTACTCTCCCACAACCCTTCGGTTGCAGTACCATCGGCGCTGTCAGGCTTAGCTTCCGGGTTCGGAATGGGACCGGGCGTTTCCCTGACGCTATAACCACCGAAACACTATGAAACAACCACTACCACCTGATACCGCTGGTGGTTGTGTGGTGTTTCAGAGCTGTAGAGTGGATGCGTAACATCTTTGTGGGCAAGTCCTCGGCCTATTAGTACCAGTCAACTCGATAACACATTACTGTGC
Organism: Amycolatopsis sp. BJA-103; assembly: GCF_002849735.1. GTDB lineage: Bacteria > Actinomycetota > Actinomycetes > Mycobacteriales > Pseudonocardiaceae > Amycolatopsis. Next base: position 8,971,557 of record NZ_CP017780.1, on the reverse strand, counting down.
TTCCATTTCTGGCCTATCAACCCAATGGTCTGTTGGGGGCCTTAACCCATCAAGGGTGGGATACCTCATCTTGGAACAGGCTTCCCGCTTAGATGCCTTCAGCGGTTATCCCTTCCGAACGTGGCCAACCAGCCATGCCACTGGCGTGACAACTGGCATACCAGAGGTTCGTCCGTCCCGGTCCTCTCGTACTAGGGACAGCCTTCCTCAAGTATCCTACGCGCGCGGCGGATAGGGACCGAACTGTCTCACGACGTTCTAAACCCAGCTCGCGTGCCGCTTTAATGGGCGAACAGCCCAACCCTTGGGACCTACTCCGGCCCCAGGATGCGACGAGCCGACATCGAGGTGCCAAACCATGCCGTCGATATGGACTCTTGGGCAAGATCAGCCTGTTATCCCCGGGGTACCTTTTATCCGTTGAGCGACACCCCTTCCACCAGGTGGTGCCGGATCACTAGTCCCGACTTTCGTCCCTGCTCGACATGTCTGTCTCACAGTCAAGCTCCCTTGTGCACTTGCACTCAACACCTGATTGCCAACCAGGCTGAGGGAACCTTTGGGCGCCTCCGTTACTCTTTAGGAGGCAACCGCCCCAGTTAAACTACCCATCAGGCACTGTCCCTGAACCAGATCATGGTCCGAGGTTCAGATTCCCAATCCGACCAGAGTGGTATTTCAACAACGACTCCACCAACACTAGCGTGCCAGCTTCACAGTCTCCCACCTATCCTACACAAGCCGAACCGAAAACCAATACCAAACTATAGTAAAGGTCCCGGGGTCTTTCCGTCCTGCCGCGCGTAACGAGCATCTTTACTCGTAGTGCAATTTCGCCGGGCCTGTGGTTGAGACAGCCGGAAAGTCGTTACGCCATTCGTGCAGGTCGGAACTTACCCGACAAGGAATTTCGCTACCTTAGGATGGTTATAGTTACCACCGCCGTTTACTGGCGCTTAAATTCTCAGCTTCACCCCCAAAGGGGTTAACCGGTCCTCTTAACGTTCCAGCACCGGGCAGGCGTCAGTCCATATACATCGTCTTGCGACTTCGCATGGACCTGTGTTTTTAGTAAACAGTCGCTTTCCGCTGGTCTCTGCGGCCACCATTCCCTAGTCCGCAAGGGACTTCAGGAACACTGGCCCCCCTTCTCCCGAAGTTACGGGGGCATTTTGCCGAGTTCCTTAACCACAGTTCACCCGATCGCCTTAGTATTCTCTACCTGACCACCTGTGTTGGTTTGGGGTACGGGCCGTGCACGCACTCGCTAGAGGCTTTTCTCGGCAGCATAGGATCACTCTACTTCACCTCAATCGGCTACGCATCACGTCTCAGCCTTAATGAAACACGGATTTACCTATGTTTCGGCCTACACGCTTACACCAGTACTACCACTCACTGGCGGAGCTACCTTCCTGCGTCACCCCATCACTCGACTACTACGGAATCAGATCCCACGCTCCACACAGAAACCTCCGTCCGAAGACATTGGTAGCTGGCTTTGGGTGGTTAGTATCAACCGCCTCATCCTGGGCGCACGTGCTCGGGTACGGGAATATCAACCCGTTATCCATCGACTACGCCTGTCGGCCTCGCCTTAGGTCCCGACTTACCCTGGGCGGATTAGCCTGGCCCAGGAACCCTTGGTCATCCGGCGGCAGAGTTTCTCACTCTGCATTCGCTACTCATGCCTGCATTCTCACTCCCACACCCTCCACGACTGGCTTCCGCCGCCGCTTCCCTGGATGCAGGACGCTCCCCTACCCATCCACACCACTAGACACAACCCTCAAGGAGTTGAGCCGATGTATTGCATGAATGACACAGCTTCGGCGGTGTGCTTAAGCCCCGCTACATTGTCGGCGCAGGACCACTTGACCAGTGAGCTATTACGCACTCTTTCAAGGGTGGCTGCTTCTAAGCCAACCTCCTGGTTGTCTGGGCAATCCCACATCCTTTCCCACTGAGCACACACTTGGGGGCCTTAGCTGGTGTTCTGGGCTGTTTCCCTCTCGACGACGAAGCTTATCCCCCGCCGTCTCACTGCCACACTCTCACACCACGGTATTCGGAGTTTGGTTGATTTCGGTAACCCGGTAAGGCCCCTAGACCATCCAGTAGCTCTACCCCCGTGGTGAAACATGTGACGCTGCACCTAAATGCATTTCGGGGAGAACCAGCTATCACGGAGTTTGATTGGCCTTTCACCCCTACCCACAGCTCATCCCCTCAGTTTTCAACCTAAGTGGGTTCGGCCCTCCACGTCGTCTTACCGACGCTTCAGCCTGGCCATGGGTAGATCACTCCGCTTCGGGTCTAGACCACGCGACTCAGACGCCCTATTCAGACTCGCTTTCGCTACGGCTACCCCACACGGGTTAACCTCGCCACGCAGCACTAACTCGCAGGCTCATTCTTCAAAAGGCACGCCATCACCGTAACATCCAAAGGATGTGCTCGGGCTCTGACGGCTTGTAGGCACACGGTTTCAGGTACTCTTTCACTCCCCTCCCGGGGTACTTTTCATCTTTCCCTCACGGTACTAGTCCGCTATCGGTCTTCAGGAAGTATTTAGGCTTACCGGGTGGTCCCGGCAGATTCACAGCAAATTCCACGAGCTCGCTGCTACTCGGGAACACCACCAAGATTCACTAACATGTGTTTTCGCGTACGGGACTCTCACCCACTCCGGTCGCCCATCCCAAGGCGTTCCACTAACACACGCGTAAACCCGGAAGACTGTCAGATCTTCCAAGGCGGGTCCCACAACACCACACACACAACGCCTGACAGCTTGACATGTGCATGGTTTAGCCTCTTCCGCTTTCGCTCGCCACTACTCACGGAATCACGGTTGTTTTCTCTTCCTACGGGTACTGAGATGTTTCACTTCCCCGCGTTCCCTCCACACACCCTATATATTCAGATGCGGGTAACACCACATAACTGGTGCTGGGTTTCCCCATTCGGAAATCCTCGGATCACAGCTCGGTTGACAGCTCCCCGAGGCATATCGCAGCCTCCCACGTCCTTCATCGGCTCCTGAAGCCAAGACATCCACCATGTGCCCTTAATAACTTGACCACAAAGATGCTCGCATCCACTCTACAGTTCTCAAACACCACACCAGAAACAAACTCCCGGAGCGTGAAAGCCCCTCGGCGTGTTGCCTCAGGACCCAACAGCATGCCAATGAACAATTCTTCCGACCTCCCAGGAACACCCTCTCCACGCTCCCCGAAGGAAGCAGTACTAGAGCGTCCCGGCAAAAACCGGCCGAACCATAACCAGTAGTTCCACAATTCCTTGAGCAACCAGTGCCACCACACATTCGGTGATGAAACCCTGGCCACCCCACAGTGCTGATCCCGGGTATCCCGGGGACTATGGATGTGTTGCTCCTTAGAAAGGAGGTGATCCAGCCGCACCTTCCGGTACGGCTACCTTGTTACGACTTCGTCCCAATCGCCAGTCCCACCTTCGACCACTCCCCCCGCTTACGCGGTTGGGCCATGGGCTTCGGGTGTTACCGACTTTCATGACGTGACGGGCGGTGTGTACAAGGCCCGGGAACGTATTCACCGCAGCGTTGCTGATCTGCGATTACTAGCGACTCCGACTTCACGCAGTCGAGTTGCAGACTGCGATCCGAACTGAGACCGGCTTTAAGGGATTCGCTCCACCTCGCGGTATCGCAGCCCTCTGTACCAGCCATTGTAGCATGTGTGAAGCCCTGGACATAAGGGGCATGATGACTTGACGTCATCCCCACCTTCCTCCGAGTTGACCCCGGCAGTCTCCCACGAGTCCCCGCCATAACGCGCTGGCAACGTAGGATAAGGGTTGCGCTCGTTGCGGGACTTAACCCAACATCTCACGACACGAGCTGACGACAGCCATGCACCACCTGTACACCAACCACAAGGGAAGCCCTATCTCTAGGGATGTCTGGCGCATGTCAAGCCCAGGTAAGGTTCTTCGCGTTGCATCGAATTAATCCACATGCTCCGCCGCTTGTGCGGGCCCCCGTCAATTCCTTTGAGTTTTAGCCTTGCGGCCGTACTCCCCAGGCGGGGCGCTTAATGCGTTAGCTACGGCACGGACAACGTGGATGTCGCCCACACCTAGCGCCCAACGTTTACAGCGTGGACTACCAGGGTATCTAATCCTGTTCGCTCCCCACGCTTTCGCTCCTCAGCGTCAGTATCGGCCCAGAGACCCGCCTTCGCCACCGGTGTTCCTCCTGATATCTGCGCATTTCACCGCTACACCAGGAATTCCAGTCTCCCCTACCGAACTCAAGTCTGCCCGTATCGCCCGCACGCTCCACGTTAAGCGTGGAGTTTTCACGAACGACGCGACAAACCGCCTACGAGCTCTTTACGCCCAATAATTCCGGACAACGCTTGCACCCTACGTATTACCGCGGCTGCTGGCACGTAGTTAGCCGGTGCTTCTTATCCAGGTACCGTCACTTGCGCTTCGTCCCTGGCGAAAGAGGTTTACAACCCGAAGGCCGTCATCCCTCACGCGGCGTCGCTGCATCAGGCTTTCGCCCATTGTGCAATATTCCCCACTGCTGCCTCCCGTAGGAGTCTGGGCCGTGTCTCAGTCCCAGTGTGGCCGGTCACCCTCTCAGGCCGGCTACCCGTCGTCGCCTTGGTAGGCCATTACCCCACCAACAAGCTGATAGGCCGCGGGCTCATCCTGTACCGCCAGAACTTTCAACCAACCCCCATGCGAGAGTCAGTGATATCCGGTATTAGACCCAGTTTCCCAGGCTTATCCCAAAGTACAGGGCAGATTGCCCACGTGTTACTCACCCGTTCGCCACTAATCCACCCGAAGGCTTCATCGTTCGACTTGCATGTGTTAAGCACGCCGCCAGCGTTCGTCCTGAGCCAGGATCAAACTCTCCAACAATGTCAAATTTGATCGAGGCAATATACTTGCTCTCAAAGGAACCTCAAACGAGGTTCAAATACATAAGCTCTACTGGCTTAGTTCACTAGCACACTGTTGAGTTCTCAAGCAACACGCTTTGTTTCAAAGCGATATTCACAAGCTTTTGGTCGAGCATGCCGAATCCTACGTTGTTAGCCGTAGGGGGTCGGCGGCCGCTCGTGGGCCGACGTAGAACGTTACCTGGTCCGGTTCGCGGTGTCAACCCGCTCGGCCCGTGTTCCTGGCCTGGGGCTTTTCGGCCCCGGTGGCCCGGTGTTCTTGGCGACGAAGAGAAGATTACATGCCCCGGAACCCCCTGAAAACAGGGGGGTCACTTAAGGACATCGCCGCAGGTCAGCCGGTATGAACCCCCGTCATCCGACGGTCTTCAGGTAGCGAGGCGGTTTGCGGGCGGGGACGACGCGTTCGAAGTCGGCCGCGTAGGAGAGCACTCGGGCGTCCGTCCACCGCCCCGCCATGAACGAAACCCCGACCGGGAGCTCGCCGACGAAGCCGGCGGGCACGGTCACCGCCGGATACCCCGCGACCGCGGCCGGCGTCGACGACGGGATCACGTCGTTGTCGCCGGTCTTGCAGTCGGTCTTCCAGGCGGGCGGGTTCGTGGGCGCGGCGATCGCGTCGAGGCGGTACTTGGCGAGGGTCTCGTCGATCGAGCGTTTCGCCAGATCGGTCAGTTCGCGGCGCATGGCCAGGTAGCCGGGATCGGACGGGCCGGGTGCGGCGAGTGCCTGCTCGAAGAGTTCCTGTCCGGCGAAGCAGGTCTGCTCCAGCGGGTCGGACCGGTTGTAGTCGATCAGCGCGGCGAGGTCGCGCGGCCCTTGCGGGCGCGTGGCCAGGTAGCGGTCGATGTCCCGGTGGAACTCGGTGAGCAGTGCCGGGAACTCCAGTTCGCCGAGCCTGGCCTGGTACGGCGGAGTCACCTCGACGACCTCGGCACCCGCTTTGACCAGCGAGTTCCTGGTTCGCATCATCACGGCGTCGACGTCCGGGCCGAGGACCGGCAGTCGCCAGAGTCCGATCCGGGAGCCCTTCAGCACGCCGGGGCGGAGGTGTGCGGCGTAGTCGGTCGGCTGATTCGGCGGGTACGCGCCGGTGGCGGGGTCGGCCGGGTCGCGGCCTTGGAGCGCGGAGAGGGTGAGCGCGACGTCGACGACGTGCCTGGCCATCGGGCCGGCGGTGTCCTGCTCGGCCGAGATCGGCACCACCCCGGTGCGGCTGACCAGGCCGAGGCTCGGTTTGTGTCCCACGGTCGAGGTCATCCCGGCCGGGCAGACGATCGAGCCGTCGGTCTCGCTGCCGATCGCGACCTGGGCGAGCGACGCGGCGACACCGGCGGCGGATCCGGCGGAAGACCCACAAGGATTGCGATCGAGCACGTACGGGTTGTTCGTCTGCCCGCCGACGCCTGACCAGCCGGAAGTGGGTTTGGCGGCGCGGAAGTTCGCCCACTCGGACAGGTTCGCCTTGCCGAGGAGCACCGCGCCCGCATCACGCAGGCGGCGGAGCAATGTTGCGTCTTTCGCGGGCTTGCTGCGCAGGGCGCGTGAGCCGGCTGTCGTCTGCATCGAGCGGGTGTCGACGTTGTCCTTCACCAGGACCGGGATGCCGTCGAGGGGGCCGCGGGTCTTGCCCGCCCGGCGCCTGGCGTCGCTTTCCGCGGCTTGCGCGAGCGCGGCCGGATTGACCGCGATGACCGCGTTGACCTTCCGGTCGACCTTGTGGATGCGGTCGAGATAAGCCGAGGTCAGACCGACCGCTGTCAGCCGTCCGGAGGACATCCGGGCCTGGAGCGCGGGGATGTCGGCGGCGTCGAGGTCGAGAGGTCTGCCGGTGGCGGATGCCGCTGGTGCGGCACTCGCCGCGATGGTCGCGGCGACCAGTGTCGTCAGAACTCGGAACACCGGTCGCCGCACCATCAGGTCTCCTTCTAGAGCACCGGAAGCAGGGTCCGCAGTTCGTACGGGGTCACCGCACTGCGGTAGTTGTCCCATTCAACACGTTTGTTGCGCAGGAAGAAGTCGTAAACGTGCTCCCCGAGCGCTTCGGGCAGAAGTTCCGATTTTTCCATCTCGGACAGGGCCTCGCCGAGGTTCTGCGGGAGCTGGGCATATCCGGCCGCGCGGCGTTCGGCGTCCGAGAGCTGCCAGATGTTGTCCTCGGCGGGAGGCGGCAGCTCGTAGCCCTTTTCGATGCCCTTGAGGCCGGCGGCCAGGATGACCGAGTACGCCAGATAGGGGTTGCAGGCCGAGTCGAGCGTGCGGATCTCCACGCGGCGTGACGACGCCTTGCCCGGCGAGTACATCGGCACCCTGACCAGCGCGGAGCGGTTGGCCCGGCCCCACGAAACGGTCGTCGGGGCCTCGCTTCCGCTGATCAGCCGTTTGTAGGAGTTCACCCACTGGTTGGTGACCGCGGAGATCTCCTTCGCGTGGTGCAACAGTCCCGCCACGAAAGCTTTACCGGTCGCCGACAACTCGTACGGGTCTTCGGCGTCGTAGAAGGCGTTGCGATCGCCCTCGAACAGGCTCACGTGGGTGTGCATCCCCGAGCCCGGCTGGTTGGTGAACGGCTTCGGCATGAACGTCGCGCGGACCCCTTGGGTGAGCGCGACCTCCTTGACGACGTAGCGGAAGGTCATCACGTTGTCGGCCATGGTCAGCGCGTCGGCGTACCTGAGGTCGATCTCCTGCTGGCCGGGCGCGCCTTCGTGATGGCTGAACTCGACCGAGATCCCCATCGCCTCGAGCGTCTCGATGGCGTGGCGGCGGAAGTGCGTCGCTGTCGCGTGGCTGGCCTGGTCGAAGTACCCGCCGTTGTCCGCGGGCTCGGGTTCGCTGCCGTCGTCCGGCAGGCTGGCGAGCAGGAAGAACTCGATCTCGGGGTGGACGTAGCAGGTAAAGCCCGCTTCGGCCGCCTTCGAGAGTTGCCTGCGCAGGACGTGCCGGGGGTCCGCCCAGGACGGGGAGCCGTCCGGCATCGCGATGTCGCAGAACATGCGCGCCGAGTACGGGCCGCCGTCCGGGGTCTCCCACGGCAAGACCTGGAACGTTGCCGGGTCTGGCTTCGCGACCATGTCGGATTCGTAGACGCGCGCGAATCCTTCGATGGCCGATCCGTCGAAGCCGATGCCCTCACTGAAGGCGCCCTCGAGCTCGGCGGGAGCCACGGCGACGGACTTGAGAAACCCCAGCACGTCGGTGAACCAGAGCCTGACGAAACGGATGTCGCGCTCTTCCAAGGTACGGAGCACGAACTCCTGCTGGCGATCCATGGCCGCACCCTAACGAGAACGTGTTAACGACATGTTTCGCGACGCGCCGATCGACCGGAAGTGGTGGATCACCCCACCAGAACCGGCTCGGGCTTGGCCGCCTTCGTGATGGCCAGCGAGGCGACCGAAGCGAGCACGGCGAGACCCGCGGCGATGTACCAAGCGAGCGCGTAGCTGCCGGAGGAGTCGCGGATCGCGCCGGCACCGAAGGCCGCGAGACCGGCGCCGAGCTGGTGACTGGCGAAGACCCAGCCGAAGACGATCGGCCCGGCGGCACCGTATTGGCGGACGCAGAGCGCGACCGTCGGCGGAACCGTCGCCACCCAGTCGAGGCCGTAGAAGACGATGAACGCCCACATGCTCGGTTCCACCGATCCGCTCAACAGCTGCGGAAGAAGCGCGAGCGAAACACCGCGAAGGGCGTAGTAGACGCCGAGCAGGATGCGCGGGTCGACCCGGTCGGTGAGCCAGCCGGAGGCGATGGTGCCGACGACGTCGAAGATCCCGACGAGGGCGAGCAGGCCGGCGGCGGTGGTCTGCGGCATGCCGTGGTCGTGCGCTGCGGGGACGAAATGGGTGCTGACCAGGCCATTCGTGGTGGCGCCGCAGATCGCGAAGCCGACGGCGAGCAACCAGAACGTCTTGGTGCGTGCTGCCGAGCCGAGGACGGTGAGCGCCCGGCGAGCGGAACCACCGGTGCGGGTGACCGGCGCGACTTCGCCGGGCTCGGCGCCGTACGCGGTCGTTCCGACGTCGGATGGGTGATCACGGACCACCAGGAGGACGACGGGGACCACGGCCAGGGCGGCGATGGCGATGACGAGCGAGGCGGTCCGCCAGCCTTCGTCGATGGCGAGGTTCGCCACGATCGGGAGGAAGATCAGCTGGCCGGTGGCGCCCGCCGCGGTGAGGACCCCGGTGACGACGCCGCGGCTGCGGACGAACCAGCGGGCGGCGACCGTCGCGGCGAAGCTCATCGCCATCGAACCGGTGCCGATACCGACCAGAACGCCCCAGCAGAGGATGAGCTGCCAGCTCGCGCTCATGAACACCGTGCCGCCCGCGCCGATCGCGACGACGAACAATGCCGTCGAGGCGACGCGTCGCATGCCGAAGCGCTCCATGAGAGCTGCCGCGAAGGGCGAGAAGAGTCCGTAGAGCACGAGGTTCACGGAGACGGCTGACGCGATCGTCGCGCGCGACCAGCCGAACTCGTCGTGGAGCGGGTCGATGAGCACGCCGGGGGCCGCGCGGAAACCGGCGGCGGCGAGCAGGGCGATGAACGCGGCGGCGGCGACGAACCACGCACGGTGGAGCCGGGTCTCAGGGTGCACGGGTACAGCGTCATCGGCGGCGGCTCCCGGCGGAAGCGGCTGGAAGGACACCGTGCGCAAGATTCGGGCCAAGCCATAGGCTCTGGCCATGCGCTGCCGTCACCTCGTGCCGGCGCTGCTGCTCACGATCGGGCTCATCGGCGGCTGCGCGGGATCGTCCCCGTTGCCGTCCGCCCAGGAATTCGTGAGCGCGGCGGCCGACTCCCTCGTCTCGTTACGCAGCGTTCGCTTCACTCTCGGGGTGAACGGCGTGGTCACCGGGTTGCCGGTGCGGGGGCTCGATGGCGAGGTCAGTCTCGAGGGTGGCGCGGTCGGTAATGCCGACCTGCAGGACGACTTCGAACGGATGAAGGTCAAGTACCGGCTTTCCGGGTCGGAGATCACGCTCAGTGGGCCTGACGGGGAGCGGATGATTCCGGCTTCGGCGCCTTATACGCCTCAGGCGATGCTCGGGGCTGAAGGTGGGCTTCGGCGACTGCTGACCGGGGCGACCGAGCTGAAGGGCGAGCGGTGGGAGCGGGTGCAGGACACCGACTCGTTCCGGATCGCGGCGAAGGTGCCCGCCGCGGTGATCGGCGGGATCGTGCCGGAGATCAGGTCGGACGTGTTCGTGAAGCTGTGGATTTCGAAAGACGAGCCTCGGCGGCTGGTGCGGGTGTGGCTGCAGGTGCCGCCGACGAGTCCGCAGGACTTCGCGGTGATGCTGGAGCTGGCGTTGACCAGGCATGACGCGGTGGTCGTCGGGGGCGGGCGATAGCAAAGGTCCCTTGCTCCCCCGCTAGGTGCAGCGGGTGTCGGGGGCGGGCAGCTTCCCGTCGATCAGGTAGGCGAAGCCGGCACCGTCCACGCAGGCGTTGCCGTCCAGGAAGACGGTGTGCTGCGCGCCCTCGAACGTGAGCAAAGCTCCCTTGAGGTCCCGCGCCAGGTTCACGCCGGACGCGTATGGGGTCGCCGGGTCATCGGTGGTCGAGATGACCAGCGGACTCGGCAGGCCTTCGATGTCCGGTTTATGAACTTCCGAAGTGGCGGGCACCGGCCAGACCGAGCAGATGTCGAGCTCGCTCATGTCCGGGGTGCCACCGGCGAGGAACGGCGCGCCCCGGAGCATCCGCTCGTGGGCTCCGTCGATGACGCGACGGTCGGTGATCCGCGTGCTGTCGACGCAGCGAACCGCGAAGTACACGTCGAGGATCCCGGTGTACCGGCCGTCCGACTCGCGGCCGTAGTAGTTGTCGGCGAGCGCGACCAGGGCTTTGCCGCTCCCCCGTTTGAGCTCGGCGAACCCGTCGTTGAGGAACTTCCACGCGTCCTGCGAGTACAGCGCGGCGCTGGTGCCGGTGATGGCGTCTTCGAACGAAAGTTCGCGGTTCCCGGCCGGGACCGGCTTGGCGATCAGCGGTTGGACCAGGTTCTGGAACGCCTTCGTCACCGCCCCCGCATCGCGGCCGAGCGCGCAGTCCGCGCGGGCGACGCACCATTGGCCGAATTCGGTGAACGTGTTCTGGAAGCCGGCCATCTGCGTGACCAGCGATTCGGCGGTGTCGAGTTGAGGATCGACAGCGCCGTCGAGGAGCAGCGCCCGCACCTTGTCCGGATATGCCTCGGCATACGCGGTCCCGATCTGCGTGCCGTACGAAAAGCCCAGGTAGGTGAGTTTCTCGTCGCCGAGGACCGAGCGAAGGACGTCGAGATCGCGGACGACGTCCCTGGTCCCGATGTTGGCGAGCAGCTCCTTGCCGTGCTTCGTGCGCTCGGCGCACTTCGCGGCGTACGCCCTCGCTTCGGCGAGTTGCTTCGTGATGCCGCTCGGGGTCGTGTCGCTTTCCGAATCCTCCGCGCGGTCCGCGTCCCGTTCCGCGTCGGTGAGGCACACGAGCGTCGGGTCGCTGGTCCCGACGCCGCGGGGATCGAAACCGACGATGTCGAAGCGTCCGGCCAAGGTCGCCGCGGGCAGGGACTTCGCGATGCGCGCGGCCGCCGAGACGCCCGAGCCGCCGGGCCCGCCCGGGTTGACCACGAGCGAGCCGATCCGCTGGTCCGCCTTCTTCGCCTTGTGCCGGAGGACGCCGATCGAGATCGTTTCGCCGTCCGGCTTCAGGTAGTCGAGCGGCACGGTGAGCTTCGCGCAGTCGAACGCCTTGTCCTTGAAGGACTCACACGCGCCCCATGCCAACTTCTGCTCGGTGAACTTCTCGAGCGCCTTCGGATCCGGAGTCGGTGACGCCGTGGTCGGCTGAGGCTCCGGCGGCTGCACAGGCTGCGGCTGTGGCGACGTGCACGAAGCGACGAGCACGACAACTGCGAGCGTGGCCGGGACGCGGCGAAGGCTCATCTCGCGATCTTCGCAGCGTCCCGGCGGCTCACGGCCCTTCGCGCCGAACTCGTTACTTGCCCGCGCAGCGGGTGCCCTCGTCCGGCACGGCGCCACTCACCAGGTAGTCGATGCCGATCCGGTCGACGCACGAGACGCCCTGGAGGAACACCGTGTGCTGGGTGCCCTCGAACGTCAGCAAAGCTCCCTTGATCGCTTTCGCGAGGTTGACGCCCGCCTGGTAAGGGGTCGCCGGGTCGTTCGTCGTCGAGATGACCAGCGTCTTCGGCAGGCCTTCGACGTTGGGCTGGTGCGGCTCCGAGGTGTTCGGGACCGGCCAGAAGGCGCAGGCGTCGCGGGCGGAACCGTCCGGCCTGCCGTCGTCGAGGAACGGCGCCGCCTGCGCGTACCGCTTCTGCGCGTCGAGGATCTTCGCCGGATCGGTGACCCGCGGGTCGTCGACGCACCGGATCGCGACGAACGCGTCCTGTGTCGTCCCGTAGCGGCCGTCGGCACCGCGTTCGTTGTAGAGGTCGGCCAGCCGCTCCAGGCCGTCGCCACGCTGGCGCTTCAGGTCGTTGAGCGCGGTGTTCAGCGGTTCCCAGAGATCCTGCTGGTAGAGGGCCTGAATCACGCCTGTCGTCGCGTCCTCGTACGACAGTTTCCGGCCGTCGCTGACCGGCACCGGGAAGTCGATCAGCGGCCGCACCAGGTCCTGGAACGCCTTGGTCACGCCTGCCGCGTCACGCCCGAGAGCGCAGTCTTCGCGCGCGGCGCACCAGTTCGAGAACTCTCCGAACGCCTTGCCGAAGCCCTGCCCCTGTGCGACCAGCGATTCCACCGCGTCCTGCTCGGGGTCGACGGCACCGTCGAGCACCAGCGCGCGGACGTTCGCCGGGAACGCCTCCGCGTACGCGGATCCGATCCGCGTCCCATACGAGTAGCCGAGGTAGTTCAGCTTCGGGTCGCCGAGGACCGAACGCAGGATGTCGATGTCCTTGACGACGTCGCGGGTACCCACGTTCGCGAGCATCGAGGCGCCGTGTTCGGTCCGCTGAGCGCATCTGGTCGCGAAGTCCTGGGACTCGGTCTCCTGCTTTTTCACCCCGTCGGGTGACCCGTCCGTCTCGCTGTCGTCCGCCCGGTCCGCGTCGCGTTCGGCGTCGGTCAGGCAGCGGATCTGCGGCTGGCTCGCGCCGATGCCGCGCGGGTCGAAACCGACGACGTCGAAGCGTTTGCCCAGCTCGTTCGTCGCCGTCCGCGAGGCGAGACCGGCCGCGGCCTCCATGCCGGAAGCACCCGGGCCACCCGGGTTGACCACGAGCGACCCAATCCTTTCGTCGGTTTCCAGCGCCTTCCGTCGCAGCAGGCCGAGCGTGATCGAGTCGCCTTCAGGCTTCGCGTAGTCGAGCGGGACGGTCAGCCGGGCACATTGTGCGTCCTTCACTCGAAACGCCGCTTTTGCGTCATCGGATGTCGCGTAGGGTGCACAGTCGGCCCAGGTCAGACTCTGTCCGTAGAACTTCTCGAGTCCTGCGGGCACCGGTCCGGTCGGAGCGTGCGATTCGGTCGCCGGAGGCGGCGGCTGGGTTCTGCCCTCTCCCGACGAGCACGCGGTGAAAGTGACCGCGAGCAGGCCGGACAGCGTGATCGCGGCGAATCGACGGGCACGGGACCTGGCGCTGACATGAGTGGACACGGTTGGATCGTGCCATCGGCCGTGGAACTCGGCCGCACCACCACTGCGTTGGTGATACGAGTGCGGACGGCAGAAGAACAGACGGGAGCACAGGGGTGGCAGCACTGATCAGCCGGGTGGGCAAGAAGCTGCGCCGGATCATCCAGCGGCCGGGCAGCGTCGAGCTGACCCGCTACGAAGCGCTGCTGCCGGCCATCGAGAAGCTCGAGCCCGAGTTGGAGAAGCTCTCCGACGAGGAGCTGACAGAGCGGGCCGGCAAGCTTCGGGACGCCACGTCCTTCGGCAACGACCAGCTGGTCGAGGTCTGCGCGCTCGGCCGCGAGGCCGCTCGGCGCGCGCTCGGCGAGCGTGCCTTCGACGTCCAGCTGCTCGGCACGATGGGCCTGCTCAGCGGGCATATCGTGCAGATGGAGACCGGTGAGGGCAAGACGCTGGCGGGCGCGCTGGCAGGCGCCGGGTACGCGCTGCGAGGGAAGCACGTCCACGTCGTCACGGTGAACGACTACCTCGCCCGCCGTGACGCGGAATGGATGGGCCCGATCTACGACCTGCTCGGCGTCTCCGTCGGCTGGATCGAGCCCGCTCACTCGCGCGGCGAACGCCGCGAGGCATACGCGAAGGAGGTCACGTACGGCGCCGTCAGCGAGATCGGCTTCGACGTGCTTCGCGACCGCCTGGTGACCCGCGAAGAGGACTTGGTCCAGCGCGATCCCGAGGTGGCGATCGTCGACGAGGCCGACTCCGTGCTGGTCGACGAGGCGCGCGTGCCGCTGGTGATGGCGGGGTCGATCGACCACACCGACGCCGACGACGAGGTCGCGAACATCGTCCGGCGGCTGCGGCTCGGGCTGCACTACGAGACCGACGCCGACGGCCGCAACGCGTGGCTGACCAAGGCGGGCGCGTCGGTGGTCGAGAAGGCCCTCGGCGACGACATCAACCTTTACGACGACACGGGTTCGGACCGGCTGCCCGCGGTGAACGTGGCGCTGCACGCGCACGCGCTGCTCACCCGCGACGTCGACTACCTCGTGCGTGACGGCAAGGTGCAGCTGATCAACGCCGCACGCGGCCGCGTCGCCGAACTGCAGCGCTGGCCGGACGGCCTCCAGGCCGCCGTCGAGGCGAAGGAGCAGGTCAAGGCGACCGACCGGGGCGAGATCCTCGACTCGATCACCGTGCAGGCGCTGCTCGCGCGCTACCCCGAGGTCGCGGGCATGACCGGTACCGCGGTCGCGGTCGCCGAGCAGCTGCGCGAGTTCTACAAGCTCGAGGTCGCGGTCATCCCGCCGAACACACCGAACATCCGTGAAGACCAGGAGGACAGGATCTTCGGGTCGCCGTCGCAGAAGCTGCGCGCGATCGAAGAGGAGATCCGGCGGGTACACGAGAGCGGGCGGCCGATCCTCGTCGGCACCCAGGACGTCGCCGAATCGGAGGAACTGGCCGAGAAGCTGGCGAAGGTCGAGCTCGAATGCGTCGTCCTCAACGCGCGCAACGACGCCGAGGAAGCCGAGATCATCGCCGACGCCGGCAAGAAGGGCGCGGTCACCGTTTCGACCCAGATGGCCGGTCGAGGGACCGACATCCGGCTGGGCGGCAAGGACGGCGACGGTCGCGACGAGGTCGTCGAACTGGGCGGCCTGCACGTGATCGGCACCGCCCGCTACCCGTCGAGCAGGCTGGACGGACAGCTGCGCGGCCGGTCCGGGCGGCAGGGTGACCCGGGCAGCGCGGTGTTCTTCGCCAGCTTGAACGACGAACTTGTGCTGTCGAACGCGCCGGACGTGCCCGAAGGCATCAGCTCCGACGTGGGCAGCGGCGAGGTCACCGACCCGGCGGCGCTGCGGCAGATCAACCACGCGCAGCGCGTCGCCGAGGGTGTCGACCTGGAGATCCACCGGAACACCTGGCGCTACACGCGGCTGATCGAGCGGCAGCGCGGCGAGCTGCTCGAGCACCGGGACAAGGTGCTGCGGACGGCGCACGCGGCGGAGGTGCTGGAGAAGGCGCACCCGGAGAAGTTCAAGGAGCTTTCGGAGGCCGTCGACGACGAGGCTCGTGTCGAACAGCTGAGCCGTGAGGTGCTGCTGTTCCACATCGACCAGCTGTGGTCGGACCACCTGGCGTTCCTGACCGACGTGCGGGAGAGCATCCATCTCCGCGCGCTGGCACGGGAGACGCCGATCGACGAGTTCCACCGCGCGGCGATCCCCGAGTTCCACAAGATCATCCCGGAGGCGGCCGAGCGGGCGGCTAAGACGCTCGAGGAAGCCGAGATCACCGAGAACGGGATCGACCTCGGTGACGCGGGCGTGCGGCGGGCGAACACGACGTGGACCTACCTGGTGCACGACAACCCGTTCGACTCCGACTTCGAGCAGACCATCAAGAAGGTGCGGAGCATGATCAAGCGGAAGTAGCTCCGGCCCGGAACGCAGCGGGGGACCTTTGCTGTCGCTCTCCAAAAGAGAGTGACAGCAAAGGTCCCCCGCTCTCTTTTTCCGCGAAATCCCAGGTCAGGCGTCCGGCGATAGCAAAGGTCCCTTGCTCCCCCGCCGGTCACGCCCCGGCGAACAGGACCCAGGTGGGCGATTCGGCACATCCACTCGTCCCTGCAGGCACCGGTGGGTGAGAATGACGGCATGCCGCAACTGCGCATCGCACTGGCCCAGGTCAACACCACCGTCGGGGACCTCGAGGGCAACGCCGATCTCACCGTCGAGTGGACCCGCAAGGCCGCCGAAGCAGGCGCCCACATCGTGGTCTTCCCGGAGATGTCCCTCACCGGTTACCCCGTCGAGGACCTTTCCCTCCGCCCGACGTTCGCCTCCGCCTCGAAGCAGATGGTCGAAGCGCTCGCCCGGCGGCTCGAGGAAGCCGGATGCGGCGAGGTGCTCACCTACATCGGGTACCTCGACCTGGACGAGGCCGGCCCGCGCGACGCGGCGGCCGCGCTGTACCGCGGCGAGGTGGTCGCCCGCCAGTTCAAGCACCACCTGCCCAACTACGGTGTCTTCGACGAGCACCGCTGGTTCAAGCCGGGCCACGACCTCGAGGTCGTCCGCTTCCGCGGCGTCGACGTCGGCATGGTCATCTGCGAGGACGTCTGGCAGGACGGCGGCCCGATCTCCGCGCTGGGCAAGGCCGGGGTGGACCTCGTGGTCGCGCCCAACGCTTCGCCGTTCGAGCGCGCGAAGGACGACATCCGCCTGCCGCTCATCGCCCGCCGCGCGGCCGAGGCCGGGGCGCCGCTGGTGTACACGAACCAGGTCGGCGGTCAGGACGACCTCGTCTTCGACGGCGATTCGATCGTGGTCGGCGCGGACGGCCGGTTGCTGGCGCGCGCTCCGCAGTTCGTCGAGCACCTGCTCGTCGTCGACACGGACCTCGTCGCGGGCGGGCACACCGCCGAGGGCGAGTTCGAGGGTCTGCGGGTCAAGCGCCGCGTCCTCAGCGAGGAGCCGGTTCCGGCCTACAGCCCGAGCAGCGATTCGGCCATCAGCGAGCCGCTGTCGGACGAGGCCGAGGTCTGGCACGCGCTCGTCGTCGGCCTGCGCGACTACGTGCACAAGAACGGCTTCTCGTCGGTGACGTTCGGCTTCTCCGGCGGCATCGACTCGGCGGTCGTGGCGGCACTGGCCGCCGACGCGCTCGGCGGCGACAACGTCTACGGCGTTTCGATGCCTTCGGAGTACTCCTCGGGACACTCGAAGGACGACGCCGCTGATCTGGCCCGCCGCATCGGCGCGCACTATCGCGTCGAGCCGATCGCGGACATGGTCAAGATCTACGTCGAACAGCTTCAGCTGACCGGCCTCGCCGAAGAGAACATCCAGGCCCGCGTCCGCGGCATGCTGCTGATGGCACTGTCCAATCAGGACGGTCACCTGGTGCTCGCCACCGGCAACAAGACCGAGCTCGCCGTCGGCTATTCGACGATCTACGGCGACGCCGTCGGAGCCTTCGCGCCGATCAAGGACCTGTTCAAGACCTACGTCTGGCATCTGGCCAAATGGCGCAACGCGGAAGCCGAAAAGAACGGCGAGACCCCGCCGATCCCGGAGAACTCGATCACCAAGCCGCCGTCGGCCGAGTTGCGGCCCGGGCAGCTGGACAGTGACTCGCTGCCCGACTACCTGATGCTCGACGACATCCTCGACGACTACATCGAGGGCGACCGCGGTTACGTCGACCTGGTGGACGCGGGCTTCGAGCCGGAGACCATCGATCGTGTGGTGCGCATGGTCGACAAGGCCGAATACAAGCGCCGCCAGTACCCGCCGGGCACCAAGATCACGTTCAAGGCGTTCGGGCGGGACCGGCGGCTGCCGATGACCAACGGCTGGCGCGAGGGCACGGTCGTGACCCGCTCAGCTCAGCGTGACCTGCTTCCCGGCTGAGTTCTGGAGCACGGCCACCAGGCCGGGCTTCGCGTCGCGCCGGACGAGCATGTCCATCCCGAGCGCCCGGACCGCGGACTCGACCGCGGCGGGCTCGGGGTGGACACCGGTGACCAGGAGCAGCGGAATCGAGGGGAGTCCCCGCGTCGTCGGATGCGGGGTGTTCCCCCAGTCGATGAGAAAGGGCGCGAGCCCGTTCAAGCCGCCGGCGCCGGTGAGGCGCCAGGTCAGCAGTTCGCCGTCGTCGGTGGCGCGCGACATCTCGAACGCCTCTCCCGGGTCGTAACCACGTTCACGGGCCTCGGCGATCGCGTCGTCGATGCCCTGAACACGCGCGGCCCAGGTGACCAGGGCGGGCTCGGTCAACTCGTCGATGCCGAATGGCCGCAGCCCGGCGTGCCCGGGTTGGTCCGGATCGGGCCCCACTACTTCGAGGTAGGCGCCGGCGCCGAGATCGGCCAGATAGTTGGCCGTGCCGAGCCCGACATGCCTGCCCCCGCGTACGGGCGTGACGCCGGTCAGATCCGCGACGCGCGCGACGGCCTCTTCGAGATTCGGCCCGGCGTAGACGAGGTGATCAAGCACGAGGTCGGTCATGCCCATAGTCCTATCGCAGCCGCCGTGTCCTTGGCACCGTGGTGTCGCCAAAAGCGGCTAAGCCGAAACTGTCGGACCTGTCTCGTACCCTGGATTCATGACGGCACCGGGCTACGCCGTGTTCGGCACCGCGATCGGCGACTGCGGCATCGCGTGGAGCGAACGCGGGGTCATCGCGGTCCAGCTACCCGAAGGCAGTGAAGAGAAGACCAGGGCGCGGCTCACCGCACGCCTGCCCGACGCGGTCGAGTCCGCGCCGCCGGCAGAGGTCCAGCGGGCGATCGGCGACGTGGTCTCGTTGATGAGCGGCAAGCGCACGGACCTCACCGGCGTCGAGCTCGATTACGAGGGCGTGCCGGAGTTCCATCACCGGGTGTACGAGTTCATCCGCTCGATCCCCGCTGGCAAGACGCTGACCTACGGCGACATCGCGAACATCCTCGGCATGCCCGGTGGGGCGCAGGCCGTGGGGCAGGCGATGGGCCGTAACCCGTTCCCGATCATCGTGCCGTGCCACCGCGTGCTCGCCGCGGGCGGCAAGGACGGTGGGTTCTCCGCGCGTGGAGGGGTCGCCACCAAGCGCCGGATGCTGGTCATCGAAGGCGCTTTGGCGGACGAACCGACGTTGTTCTAAACGGCTTGGGTGGGCAACCACGGCTTGAGCCAGGGCGTCTCCGGCCAGCCTTCCGCGGCGGCCATCAGCGGGATCGCGGTCGCGCCGTCGATGTGCTCGCGGATGATGTCGGCATGCCCGGCGTGCCGTGCGGTCTCCTCGATGAGGTGGAGCAGCACCCAGCGGACAGACCAGGCCTCGACGTCCTTCGGATACCAGGGCACGCCCTGCGGCACCGGGACAGGCTGGCCGAGGTCGGCGATCCCGGCGATGACGTCCGAGGTGCGGCGGGCGACCTCGTCATAGCGCGCGTAGACGCTTTCGATCGTCTCGTCCGGCGCCATCACGTAGCCCGCTTCGTACTCCTTCATCGTCTCTTCCATCGGCTTCGCGGGCTTCTGGAGGATGATGTCGAGCCAGCCGTCTTCGACGTGCGCGGTGTGCTTGATCAGGCCACCGACACTCAGTGAGCTTTTGGTCGGGACGGCTCTGGCCTGTTCTTCGGTGAGTCCGTGGGCCGCGATCCGCAGGACGTGGCGCTGCTGCTCGAGGTAGGCGAGGAGACCTTCGCGCTCGTCGGCGACCGGGGGAACGTTTCCAGCCATGGTGGCTCCTTCCATCGGGAAGGAGATCTTTACATCCGGCTCCGACTTCCCGAAGCGATTCGGCGAGGAAGAGAGCAAGGGACCTTTGCTATCGCTCGTTAGTGAGGCTAACGAGCGATAGCAAAGGTCCCCTGCTCTCCCGCGGCCGCTACGACTGGGGACGCACGAACGGGAACAGCACCGTCTGCCGGATCGACGCACCGGTCAGCATCATCAGCAGCCGGTCGACGCCGATGCCGAGCCCGCCGGTCGGCGGCATGCCGTGTTCGAGCGCGAGCAGGAAGTCCTCGTCCAGCTCCATCGCCTCGACGTCACCGCTCGCCGCGCGCAGCGACTGGGCCTCGAGCCGCCGCCGCTGTTCGAGAGGGTCCGTCAGTTCGGTGTAGGCCGTGCCGACCTCGGAGCCGAACGCGATCAGGTCCCAGCGCTCGGCCAGCCGCGGGTCCACGCGGTGTTGCCGGGTCAGCGGCGAGACGTCGGTCGGGTAGTCGGTGTAGAAGGTCGGCAGCACGGTCGCGCCTTCGACGAGATGCTCGTGCGCCTTCAGCACGAGGTCGCCGTGACCGGCCTCCTCGTTCACCGGCACTCCCGCCGCGCGGCACAGCCGCTGGAGTTCGGCGACCGAGGTGCCCGCGTCGATCTTCTCCCCGAGCGCAGCCGAAACGGCCTCGTGGACCGGGATCACCGGCCAGTCACCGGAGATGTCGTACTCGATGACCTTTCCGTCCGGCCCCGGACGGCGGACGACCTGCGCGCCGTACGCGGCCTCCGCGGCGTGCTGCACGAGTTCACGCGTCAGAGTCCGCATCGTGTTGTAGTCGGCGTACGCCTGGTACGCCTCCAGCATGGTGAACTCGGGATTGTGCGTCGCATCGACACCTTCGTTGCGGAAGTTCCGGTTCAGCTCGAAAACGCGCTCGACCCCGGCCACGCACAACCGCTTCAGATACAGCTCGGGCGCGATCCGCAGGTACATCCGCATGTCGTATGCATTGATGTGGGTGACGAACGGCCGGGCGTTGGCGCCGCCGTGCACGGTCTGCAGCATGGGCGTCTCGACTTCGAGATAATCGTCCTGGTGCAGTCGTTCCCGCACCGCGCGCACCACGGTCGAGCGCATCCGCAGCATCGCCGTCGAATCCGGGTTCACCGCGAGGTCGAGGTAGCGCTGCCGCACCCGCGTCTCCGGGTCGGTGAGGCCTTTTCGCTTGTCCGGCAACGGATGCAGGCTCTTCGCCGTAACTGTCCACTCGTCGACGAGCACGGAAAGTTCGCCACGCCGTGACGTCACGACCTGCCCGCTCACACCCACGTGGTCGCCGAGGTCGACACCGCGCCGCCAGCCGCCGAGGTCGAGCACGGAGGCGTCGAGCATCAGCTGGATCTCGCCGCCGAAGTCCTTGACCCGCGCGAAACAGAGCCCGCCGAGGTTGCGCATCGCGAGCACCCGTCCGGCGATGCGCACCCGGTGACCCGTGTGGCTGTCCGGGCTCAGGTCGCCGAACTTGGCGACGACGTCGCCGAGCTGATCCTCCCGGGCGAAACCGACCGGATAGGGGTCGATCCCGGCTTCCCGCAAGCGATCCAGTTTCGCCATCCGCACGCGGACCTGATCGGGCCGCCGCACCTGCTTCGGCGCGGGGGTGGCCGCGTTCGCGTCGATGCGATGGACCTCGGCGACGAATTCGTCGGTGACGGTTTCCAGTTTCAGCGCCCGGGCCGAACGTCCGGTGGGGACGAATCCTTCGAGCGCGCCGGCGACGATGCCGACCCGTGGCAGCCGCCGAGCCGAGGAATAGCACAGGAACCGCGGTTCCCAGTCGGGTCCGTACTTGGCGTTCGACCGGTAGAGCGACTCCAGCTGGAAGAATCGCGACGCCATGCTGAGGACGCTGCGCCACGCGCGCAGCACCGGGCCCGCGCCGATCCGCTCCCCCTCGGAGAAGACCGCGCGGAACATCGCGAAGTTCAGGGAGATCCGTTGTGCGCCAAGGTGTGAGCTCGCCGCCACGACCTCGGCGACCATGTACTCGTTGAGCCCGTTTTCGGCGTCGCGGTCGCGCCGCATCAGGTCCAGGGACAGACCGCGCCTGCCCCACGGGACGAACGACAGCATGCCGCGAAGCTCGCCCTTGGCGTCGTACGCCTCCACCATCACGCTGCGGCCGTCGCTCGGATCACCGAGCCTGCCGAGCGCCATCGAGAACCCGCGTTCGGTCTCCGCGCCACGCCACTGCTGCGCCTGCAACAACAGCCTGGCCATCTCGTCGGCAGGGATTTCGCTGTGACGCCGGACTTTCGTGGTGTATCCGGCCCGTTCGATCCGTTTGACCGCTTGGCGGACCGAGCGGCGCTCTGGCCCGGCGAGGCTGAAGTCACGAACGTCGAGGACCGCTTCGTCGCCGATTTCCAGTGCGCGCAGACCCGCGTCGGCATAAGCCTTCGCGCCGCGTTCACTCGCACCGAGTACGCCGGGGGTCCAGCCGTAGGTTCGTGACTCGTTCAGCCAGGCGCGGACCGCGTCCGGCCAGGCGTCGGGATCTCCGATGGGGTCGGCACTCGCGACGCTGGTGCCCGCGAGCACACGGTAGGCCACGGCGGCGCGGCCGTTGGGTGAGAAGACGACACTCTTCTCGCGCCGGGTGGCGAAATACCCCAAAGAGTCGTCTTCGCCGTGTTCGGCGAGAAGGCGCCGTACGCGCAGTTCTTCCTCGTCCGTCCTCAAGCGACGGCTGCGTACGCCGCGGAAAAGCGTGTACAACGCGGCCGTCGCGACGGCCGTCGCGCTGAGGTCGAGCAGGAGGTCGAGCCAGGCGGGACCTTCGCCGATGCCGACGCGGCGCAGCTGGATGTTCTCACCGGTCGTGTGGTTGACAACCCAGGCGAACCGCTCCCAGGTGTCCGCGAGGCGACCAGGGAAGGCTTCGCTCAAGCCCCAGCCGACGAGGATGACCGCGGCGAGACCGCCGAAGAGCACGGTGAAGCCGTCACGCCAGGCGCCAGGCGCGAGCCGGGCCGGGAACGCCGGGCGGATGATCCAGAGGAACACGATCATCCCGATCGAGATCAGGTCGGCGACGGCCAGCACCCACACCTGGTGCGGGATGTGCCGGACCTGCCACGGCCCCAGCTTGAGCAGCTCGGGCGACCACAGCAACGCGGCTTGGAAGGCCAGGGTCACCGCCAGGCCGCCGAACTGGAACAGCAACAACGTGTACAGAGCGGCGCGTTTGCGGCGGCGGAGCGCGGCGCCGAGGACGACGAGCAACAGGACGATCACGAGACTCGCGTTCGTCGGGATGCTCAGTGCCGAGAAGGCGACGTCACCCGCCTTGAGCACCGGCCCCTTCACGCCGCCGGCGAGGAGGAGGATCACCGAGAACACGGCCGCGAGCTGCACGAGGGTGGCGACGATGCCGCCCGCCCTCGCCTTCCACGGCGGCACACGGCTCGCTGGGTTTACCATTCTGGCCTTTCGCGGTACTCACAGGTGATCGACAGCTGCTCTTACTTGACGTCAGACAACCCCGTGTGGTTGTCAACGATCATCATCCTCTGGTCTCAATTTCGTCGTTCGCAGGCGTGACGCTGCCTCGACACCGCGGTGTGAAGCTGGTCGCAGGGCCTTGGGAGGGCCATTCCCGCGTGTCACGCTTTGACTTGTTCAGCTCCACGACCCGGGGACCTCATCGAGGCCTCGAGGGAAGGACGGTCGACAAGGATGTCTGCCACTGAAAAGGATTCCGGCGAGCTCGTCGCTCCGTACGGGACCGGCGCGGCGCCCCAGACCACGTCTGGGAAGAAAGTCCGCGTACATCACCTTCGCGAGATGAAGGAGCGCGGCGAAGCTTGGCCGATGCTCACCGCCTACGACATGTACACCGCCGCGCTGTTCGACGAGGTGGGCATTCCCGTGCTGCTCGTCGGGGATTCCGCGGCGAACAACGTTTTCGGCTACGACACGTCGCTTCCGGTGACCGTGGACGAGCTGCTTCCCCTGGTCCGCGCGGTGACCCGGTCGGTGAAGCGGGCATTGGTCGTGGCCGACCTGCCGTTCGGCTCCTATCAGCTTTCGCCGCAGCAGGCGCTGGAGACGTCGGTGCGGTTCATGAAGGAAGGCCGTGCGCACGCGGTGAAACTCGAAGGCGGGCGGAAATTCGCGCCGCACGCCGAGGCACTGACTTCAGCGGGTGTCCCGGTAATGGGACATATCGGATTCACCCCACAGAGTGAACACAATCTGGGCGGCTACCGGGTCCAGGGACGCGGCGAAGCGGCCGACGCGCTGCTCGCCGACGCGCTCGCCCTGGAGGAGGCCGGCGCCTTCGCGGTCGTCATGGAGATGGTGCCCGCCGAAGCGGCGAAGCGGATCACGCACGAACTGAAGATCCCGACCGTCGGCATCGGCGCGGGGCCGGACTGCGACGCGCAGGTGCTCGTCTGGCAGGACATGGCCGGGCTTCGGCGCGGCAAGACTCCTCGCTTCGTGAAGAAGTACGCCGATCTCGCCGGCGTACTGGCCGGGGCCGCGACAGCGTTCGCGGAGGACGTCCGGCGAGGCGAGTTCCCGGCCTCGGAGCACTCTTTCCACGACTGACCCACCTCTGACCTGCACAAAGAGAGCAAGGGACCTTTGCTATCACTCCCGCTGGGGAGGGCGACAGCAAAGGTCCCTTGCTCTCTTTCCCGGTGGGCGGTGCGCGCAGACCCTCCTTTAGTTGTTCACGTATATGAACTTCAATCATGTCCTTGACTAGCGTTCGAGAGCTGCCTTACGGTCTAGCCGTCGCCGCCACGACCGAGCTTCGATCCCTCGACGAGGAGGACCACGGATGCGTGTTCGTGAGCGGGTTCTGACCATCGCGACCGGTGCCGCACTGCTGTCGACGCTGGCGGCGCACCCCGCACAGGCCGCGACGGTCCGCGTCGGGACTTCGGAGCAGCTGACGACGGCGCTCGCCTCGGTCACGCCCGGCACCGTCATCGAGCTCGCGGCCAACACGACCTTCTCGGGCAACTTCAAGGCGGCGAAGAGCGGCACCTCCGGCAGCCGCATCACGCTGAAGGGTCCCCGGAGCGCGGTCATCAAGGCCCCGGCCGGGCGCACGCTCGAACTCACCGGCAGCTACTGGAACCTGACCGGCTTCACCCTCACCGGTGGCCAGAAGGGCCTGATGGCGACGGGCGTCAAGAACACCGTCGTCGACGGCATCAAGGTCACCGCCGTCGGCCACGAAGGCATCCACTTCCAGTACACGAGCACCGACAACGTCGTGAAGAACTCCGAGGTGACCGACACCGGCCGCGAGTTCGCGGGCTACGGCGAAGGCATCTACTTCGGTTCCGCAAAGGGCAACTGGCCGGGCGGCACGCCCGACCGGAGCGATCGCAACAAGGCGCTCGGCAACAAGATCGGCCCGAACGTGCGGGCCGAGTCGATCGACATCAAGGAAGGCACCACCGGCGGTGAGCTGCGCGGCAACGTCTTCGACGGGACCGGGCAGAGCGGCGAGCACTTCGCCGACAGCTGGGTGGATCTGAAGGGCAACAACTACGTGGTCGCGGACAACCGGGGCAGCAAGGTCTTCGTGCACGACGCGACCTACGGCGGCTTCGAGGTCCATGTCCAGCTTGACGGCTGGGGCCGCGGCAACACCTTCTCCGGCAACACCGCGGACGTGCAGTCCAGCCACGCGTACGGCTTCTATCTCGTGAAGGCCGCTACGGGGAACAAGGTCTGCGCGAGCAACAAGGTGACCGGCGCCGGGAAGGGATTCGCGAACGTGGCCGCCACGGCGGGCTGCTGACGCGATCGAAGACCGGGGGCCCGCTCAGCCCGGCGGCGGGGGCGGGCCCCCACCCTTCGGACACTCGCCGATTCGGGCAAAGTGTCCGTATGGACGATTTGTATCCGCCCATCCACGTTCGCGCCGAGGGCATGCTCGACGTCGGCGACGGGCACCGGATCTACTGCCAGGAGGCGGGGAACCCGGACGGCAAACCGGTGGTCGTCCTGCACGGAGGCCCTGGTAGCGGCATCTCGCCGATGGCGAGGCGGCATTTCGATCCCGAGGTCTACCGGATCATCCTGTTCGACCAGCGCGGCACCGGCCGCAGCACTCCGGCCATCGGCGAACCGGACGTCGACCTGTCGGTCAACACCCTCTGGCACCTCGTCTCGGACATGGAAAAGCTGCGCGAACGGCTGAATCTCGAACAATGGCAAATCTTCGGCGGCTCGTGGGGCGCGACTCTCGCCCTCGCCTACGCCGAGACCCATCCGAGCCGCGTCACCGAGATCATCCTGCGCGGCGTCTTCACCGTCGGCCGCGGCGAACTCGACTGGATCTACGGCGGTGGTGCGGCGAACCTCTTCCCCCGTGAGTGGGAAGACTTCCTCGCTCCGATTCCCGAAGAACGCCGCGACGACCCGATGGCGGCCTATCGCGACCTCGTCTATCACCCCGATCAGGTCATCCGGGAGCGCGCCGCCATCGCCTGGAGCACCTGGGAAGGCGCGATCGTCTGCCTGCGCCCGGATCCGGCCTTCCGCAACCAATACGCGTCACCGGACTTCGCGGTCACGTTCGCGCGGCTCGCGTTGCACTATTTCTGCCACGGGGCGTGGCTCGAGGAAGGACAGCTGATCCGCGAGGCCGGCAAGCTGTCGGGGATTCCCGGCGTGATCGTGCAGGGGCGGTACGACGCGGTGTGCCCGCCGGTGACGGCTTACGAGCTGCACCGGGCTTGGCCGGACTCGAAGCTGGATCTGGTGGAAGCCGCCGGGCACGCGGTGACGGATCCGGGGATGCTGGCGGCGCTTCGGGAGGCGACGGATTCTTTCCGACCAGCTCTGACTTTCGGCATGCAAATGGCCGATGACAAGGCGGGTCCAGACCAATAGCGTTCTCCTTGATCATCGTCCTTGGGGGGATCCAGGTGTCTTGATCGTCGCGTTGCGTCCTGCCGTGGCCACGACACATCTTCGCTCCGGCCTGCGCGCGATCTGATGCTTCGGGAGCTCTCTTCGTCCGAAGAAAGCAGGTCTGATGCGTTCTCGAAGATCCGTCGCCGCCGCGACGGCCGTCTTGACCGCGCTCGGAATCACCGCTGTCACCACACCTGCCGCCGAAGCGGCGCCTGTACTACCGACCGGATTCGTTTTCGTCGACACGCCGACCGGGCAGCCGTCGGGAGAGCTCACCGACGCCGCGTATCTGCCCGACGGCAGTGCCTTGACGACCGGCAAGCAGGGCTCGGTGCGCTGGACACCGAGCGGCGGTCAGCCGATCGAAGTCGCTTCGATCCCCGTCTACACCGGGGGATCGCTCGGCTTGACCAGTATCGCGGTGGCCCCGGATTACGCCACCAGCCGGACGATCTACACCACTCAAGCGGTTCCCGGCGGTTCCACCGGGCGTGTGCTCCGCGTCAGCAAGTGGCAGGCACAGGGCACGGGCGCGCCGACCGGGCTCACCGGTGAATCGGTGGTCCTCGAATTCGCGGCGAACTCCGACGAGAGAGGGATCCAGGATCTCGCCGTTGATCCGACGGGCAGCGCCCTCTGGATCGCGGTCGGCGACAACGCCACCGATGAACCCGTCGACAGGTTCGCCCTGCACGCGCTGGACCCGAGCCTGCCGACCGGCAAGGTACTGCGTGTCGACACGAGCGGGCGCGGCGTCGCGGACAACCCCTACTACGACCCCAGCCACCTCACCTCCTGGCGAGGCCGTACCTATCTCAGCGGCCTGCGCGATCCGCGCGTCACGCTCGACCCTCGGGGCGGAGTGCTCGTCACGGACACCGGCCCGGCCGGACGGCACGAAGTGAACATCGCACTTCCCGGCCAGAGCTCGAAATGGCCCTGCTGGAACGGGAACACCAGGACACCCGGCTACCAGGACCTGCCGGAGTGCGCCGGCGTGACGAACACCGCGCCGCTGGTCGAGGCCGGCCAAAATGGCAACGGTGCCCTCGTCGGGGGCCTTCGGTACGGCGGGCAGGCCTACCCCGAGCAGTACCGCGAGAGTCACTTCGTGGCCGATAAGAGCGCCGGCACCTTGTCGACGCTCAGCTTCACCAGTTCGGCGCAGGTGAACAACCCACTCACGCTTTTCGCCTCCGCGCTCGGCAGCCCGGTTTCGATCGCGACGGCCCCCAACGGCGACATCGTGGTGGCCGACGCGGACACCTCGGCGTTGCGGCGGCTGAGTTACCGTCCCGCCAACAAGGTCCCGGTGGCGGAATTCAACGCCACCATCGATCCCGTCACCCGGACCGTCTCGTTCGACGCGGGCCTGTCGACGGACCCGGA
Organism: Amycolatopsis sp. BJA-103; assembly: GCF_002849735.1. GTDB lineage: Bacteria > Actinomycetota > Actinomycetes > Mycobacteriales > Pseudonocardiaceae > Amycolatopsis. Next base: position 8,943,442 of record NZ_CP017780.1, on the reverse strand, counting down.
CTTCGACGAGCTCTCCTACCAGTGGGACTTCGGTGACGGCGGAACCGGCAGCGGGCGCGCCTCGGAGCACACCTACGGGCCGGGATACACCGCGACCGCCACCCTGACCGTGAAAGACATCCACGGCGCCATGGCGAGTTCGAGCCAGACGATCACGCCTGGTGGCGCGGGCCCGGTGATCACGCTGCTCCCGCCGATCCAGGGCACGGTGTACTCGGCGAGGGCAACAGTCGAGGTGTCCGCGGAATCGGACGATCCCGTCGACGGGCCGATCACCGTCATCTGGAAGGCGGAGCAACGGCGTTGCCCCGCCGACGACAGTTGTACTACCACCTTGGTGCGCCACGGCTCGGGATCGACCCTCAAGATGGACTTCCCTGAGGAGACCGACAGCAGTCTCGTGCTCACCGGGACCGTGACGAACAGCCGCAACGTCGTGGCGAAGGCGCGCTATGTCGCCCAGCCACGCCTCGCGCGGCTCACGGTCGCCGGTAGTCACCCGGCCCAGCTCACCGTCGAACCCGGTCGGAGCGCGAACCGCCTGGTGACCGTCGGCTCTCCGCTGAGGCTCTCGGCGCCGGCCACCGCACTCGACGGCGCGGTTTTCCACCGGTGGGCGGACAGCTTCGGCACCGACGCGCAGCGGGAGATCCGGATGACGGCCGCGGAACTCACGCTCCGCGCGGACTACCGCTCACCCATCGAAAAACGCTATGCGGACGAGCCCGCGCTGCGCACGACACTGGGTGCCGCCGTGGGACGTGAGGTCATCGAGAGCCCGGGGCACTGGCAGGCCTATGCCAACGGCCGGCTCTATTGGACCTGGCGACACGGTGTGACCGCCGTCCAAGGCCGAATCCACGAAAAGTACGTCGCCCTCGGCGCGCATGCCTTCCTGGGTGCTCCCAACATCGACGAGTTCCCCGGCAAGGTGGGCGACGGCCGCTTCAGCCACTTCGAAGGCGGGCCCACGACCGGTGAGGGGACGATCTACTGGACGCCGGCTTCCGGTGCGGCGGTGGTCTACGGTCCCATCCGCGACAAGTGGCTCGAGACCGGTTCGGAGAGCGGGGTGCTCGGCCACCCGACCACCGACCAGGCGGCGACGCCGGACGGGACCGGCCGGTACAACCACTTCGTCAACTCGTCGATCTACTGGACGGCCGCGACCGGGGCGCACTTCATCATGGGCGCCATCCGGGAGAAGTGGAAGACGCTCGGGTGGGAGAGGTACTTCGGCTACCCCACCACCGACGAGACCGGCACCCCGGACGGGGTGGGCAGGTACAACCATTTCAGCCGGGTCGGCTCGATCTACTGGACACCGTCGACCGGTGCCTACGAGGTGCACGGCTGGATCCGCGAGCGCTGGGCGGGCCTCGGCTGGGAAACCGGGCTCGGCTATCCGGTGACCGACGAGACCTGGACGCCGCAGGGAAGCGGCAAGTACAACCACTTCCGCAAGGACAACGAGGAACACTCGATCTACTGGCGGTTCGGCACCAGCGCCGCTTTCGACGTCCGGGGCGCGATCCGCAATCGCTGGCGACAGCTCGGCTGGGAGACCTCGTATCTCGGATTCCCGACCAGTGGCGAGTACGACGTCCCCGGCGGCAAGCGTAGCGACTTCCAGAACGGCTACATCGTCTTCACGGCCGCGACCGGGGCGGTGGTCGACCGCCGGTACTGAGTGAAATCGAGAGCGCCGGTGCGGCTTTTGGGCCGCACCGGCGCTTTTCTACAACCGCCCGCCGGAAGTCGTGTCGCCGGAAAGCCGTTGTGCCAGATAGACCGGGATCGCCGACGCGAGGATCAGCACCGCCGCCACGACGTTGACGATCGGTGCCTGGTTCGGCCGGAACAGGTTGTTCAGGATCCAGATCGGCAGGGTCTCCAGCCCGGTCCCGAGGGTGAACGTCGTGACGATGATTTCGTCGAACGACAGCGCGAACGCCAGCAGACCGCCGGCCAGCAGAGCCGAGCGCAGCATCGGGAACGTCACCAGCCGGAACGTCGTGAGGCCGTCGGCGCCGAGGTCCATCGACGCCTCTTCGAGATTGCCGCCCATCCGCCGCAAGCGCGCGACGACGTTGTTGAACACCACCACGATGCAGAACGTCGCGTGCGCGACGATCGCGGTGAACAGGCCCAGGTCGATGCCGAGGATCGTGCGGAAAGCGTTGTTCAGCGCGATGCCGGTGACGATGCCGGGCAGCGCGATCGGCAGGATGATCAGCAGCGACACCTGATTGCGGCCGAAGAACCGGTACTTCTGCAAGGCGAACGCCGCCATCGTGCCCAGTACCAAGGCGATCGCCGTGGCCGCGAGTCCTGCTTGGACACTCGTGCCCAGCGCGTTCAGCGCGCCTTCGTTCTCCGCGGCCCGTCCCCACCATCCCAGGGTGAATCTCGACGGCGGCCAGCCGAAGGTGGTGTCCGCATTGAACGAATTGAGCAGCACCACCAGCAGCGGGAAGTAGATGACCGCGAGGCCGAGAACCAGAGCCGCCAGCAACAGGTATTTGGTCGTCCGGGAAAGCCGCATCGCGCGCTCCTACAGGTTGTCCAGCGCGCCCGTGCGGCGCACGGCGGCGAGGTAGGCGAGCATGATCACCACGGGCACGGTCGCGACGGTCGCCGCGAACGGCAGGTTGTTGGCCGCGCCGATGTTGTCGTAGACGACGTTCCCGAGCATCTGCGACGTGCCGCCGACGATCTTCACCGCGATGTAGTCGCCCAGCGACAACGAGAACGTGAAGATCGAACCGGCGACGACCGCCGGGAACGTCACCGGCAGAACCACCGAGCGCAAGGTCCTGAACGGCCGGGCGCCGAGGTCGCCGGATGCGTCCACAAGGGAATTGGGGAGCCGCTCCAGGCCCGCGTAGATCGGCAGGATCATGTACGGCAGCCACAGATACGACAAGGTGATCACGGTCGCGAGCACGCCGTAGCCGGGGGTGTCGAGGCCGAACGGGTTGAGCAGCCAGTGCAGGACTCCGTTACCGGACAACATGCTCCGCCACGCGTAGGCCTTCACCAGGTAGCTCGCCCACAGCGGGGTCATCACCGCGATCACCAGGAGCCGTCGCGCCCTCGGTGAGGCGAATTTCGCCATGTAGAACGCCATCGGGAACGCGATGACGGCGGTGATCACGGTGACCAGCGCGGCGATCCCGACCGTCCGGAGGGTGATCGTGCGATAGACCGCGTCACTGAACAGGGTGACGAAGTTGTCCAGCGACCATTCGGTGACGACCTGGCCGGTGAAGACGTCGGTGTGCCAGAACGCGGTCACGAACAGCGCGGCCAGCGCGCCGAGGTAGGCGAGACCGAGCCACAGTGCCGGCGCGGAAAGCAGCATGGCCAGCCGTAGCCGGGGCTTGCGGTACAGGAAGGCGGAGGCTTTCCGCCTCGGCGAATCGAGCGTCGTGGTCATCATGTCCACCTACGGGGATGGGACCGGGAGCGGCCGGCGTTGGGGGCACCACCAGCCGCTCCCGGAGTTCGGGAGGTCAGCCCTTGATCTCGGTCCAGGCGCGCGTCCACTCGCCGTAGTCCTTGCACTTGACGTCGGTGCGGCCGTCGAGGCACTGCGTGATCGGCGTCGTCCAGTAGTGGATCTTCGCGGCGTACGCGGCGTCACCGGCGTGGTAGGTGTCGCAGTGCGCCTTGTTCTTGGTTTCGGCGCACGCCTTGGGGTTCGAGGGCGATTCACCGAAGTATTCGGCGACCTGGGCGTTGGCCTTCGGGCTGACGATGTGGTTCAGCCACTTGTAGGAGCACGTCTTGTGCGGCGACTTCGCCGACACCATCCAGGTGTCCGACCAGCCCGTCGCGCCTTCGGACGGCAGCACGGATTCGACCGGCGCGCCCTCGCTCTTGGTCAGGTTCACCGTCACCTGCCAGGCGGTGCCGACGACGGCGTCGCCGCTCTTGAGCGCCTGGCTCTCCTTCAGGTAGTCCGACCAGTACTCCCCCACCATCGGACGCTGCTGCTTGAGCAGGTCGACGGCGGCCTGGAACTGCTTGTCATCCAGCGCGTACGGGTTCTTGATGCCGAGTTCGGGCTTGTGGGTCTGCAGGTACAGCGCGGCGTCGGCGATGTAGATCGGCGAGTCGTAGGCGGAGATCTTGCCCTTGTACGGGCTGTTCGCGTCGAACATCACCGACCACGACGTCGGCGCCGGGCTCACCTTGTCGGTCCGCCAGGTGAGCAGGTTCGCGCCCCAGCCGTGCGGCACGCCGTAGGACACGTTGTTCACGCTGTTCCACGGGCGGTTCTTGAGGAAGTCGAAGACGTCGGCGTAGTTCGGCACGAGCGCGGTGTTCACCGGTTCGACGTCTCCGGACGCGATGAGCCGCAGCGAAGCGTCACCGGAGGCGGAGATGACGTCGTACTGCCCGGTCTTCATCAGGCTCACGGCTTCGTCGGAGGTGCCGAACGCCTTGACGTTGACCTTGCAGCCAGTCTCCTTCTCGAAGCCGGTGACCCAGTCGACGGCCGGGTCGTTGGAACCGTTCTCCGCATAACCCGGCCAGGCCAGCACGTTGACCTGGCCTTCGAGCTGACCGAGCTGAGCGAGCGCGTCGAGTTTCGGCGGGGTGAAGCCCTGTCCGCCGGGCGCGGCGGCGGTCGAATTGGATCCGGAGGTTCCGCAGGCGGCCACGAGCAGGCCGGCGCCGAGCAGCCCGGCGAGCGCGAGTTTCCTGTTCTTCATTGAACAACCTTTCGGTGCTGGGGAGAACTAACCGGCTTCGGGGACGCGGAAGCTGTGTTCGTGCCGCCAGCTCAGGCGGACACGGCCGCCCTCGAAGTCCGCGGGTTCGGCGGTGTTCTGCCGGACCACGGAGAGCTGGCCACCGGCGTCGAGCGTGACCTCGTAGCGCACGGTGGCGCCGGCGTAGACGGTGTTCGTGACGGTGCCGGTGGCGCTGGTTTCGCCGACGTCCGCCGCCTGCGAGAGATCCGCGTCGATGCGGATCTTTTCGGGGCGGATGCTGAAGACCCCGGGTTTGCCGATGATGTTTTCGGCACCACCGCCGCTGAGCAGGTTCGAGGTGCCGACGAACCCGGCGACGAACGCCGACGCCGGCCGTTCGTAGACCTCGACCGGTGAGCCGACCTGTTCGATGCGGCCGGCGTTGAACACCGCGATGCGGTCGCTCATCGTCAGCGCCTCGTCCTGGTCGTGGGTGACGAAGATGAAGGTGATGCCGACGTCGCGCTGGATCTGTTTGAGCTCGGTCTGCATGGTGTGACGCAGTTTCAGGTCGAGCGCGCCGAGCGGTTCGTCGAGCAGGAGCACCTTCGGGCGGTTGACCAGGGCTCTGGCGAGGGCGACGCGCTGCCGCTGACCACCGGAGAGCTGGTCGGGCTTGCGCTCGCCGAACTCGCCGAGTCTCACCGTGTCGAGGGCTTCCTTCGCACGCTGACGCCGCTCCGCGCGGGGCACGCGTTTCACCCGAAGGCCGTACTCGACGTTCTGGCGCACGGTCATGTGCGGGAAGAGCGCGTAGTCCTGGAAGACCGTGTTGACGTCGCGGTCGAAGGGCGCGAGACGGCTGACGTCGCGGCCGTGGAGTTCGATCGTGCCCGCCGTCGGGAGTTCGAAACCGGCGATCATGCGGAGCACGGTCGTCTTGCCGGAACCGGACGGGCCCAGCATCGAGAAGAACTCGCCGGGCGGGATGTCGAGATCGACGCCGTCGACCGCGTGGACCTGGCCGAACTCCTTGCGCAGGCCGCGCAGCCGGATGGCCGGGTCCCCGCCGGCGATAGCAAAGGTCCCTTGCTCCCCCGCCGCGGAGGCGGGGTGCGTTCGCTGAGGCATGGCGTGCCTTTCGGTGGTCGTCACAGCGCGCTCATCACGTGCTTGACGCGGGTGTAGTCCTCGAGGCCGTAGAGCGAGAGGTCCTTGCCGTAGCCGGACTTCTTGAAGCCGCCGTGCGGCATTTCGGCGACCAGCGGGATGTGCGTGTTGATCCACACGCAGCCGAAGTCGAGCTTTCCGGCCAGCCGCATCGCCCGCTGGTGGTCGGCGGTCCACACCGACGACGCGAGCGCGTAGTCGACGCCGTTGGCCGCGGCGAGCGCTTCGGCTTCGGAGCCGAACCGCTGGACGGTGATGACCGGGCCGAAGACCTCCGTCTGGCTGATCTCGTCGTCCTGGCGGACGCCGGAGATCACCGTCGGCGCGTAGAAGTAACCCTCGTCCCCATACCGTTTGCCTCCACAGTGGACTGTCGCGTGAGAGGGAAGCCGATCGACGAATCCGGCCACCCTTTCGAGTTGCGCGGCGTTGTTGAGCGGCCCGTAACCGACCGACGTGTCGTCGGGTTTCCCGGTGGTGGTCGCCCGCGCCTGCCGGATGAGCGCCTCTACGAACGCGTCGTGGACCTCGCCGTCGACCAGGACCCGGGTCGCCGCGGTGCAGTCCTGGCCTGCGTTGAAGTACCCGGCGGCGGCGATGCCTTCCGCGGCCGCCTCGATGTCAGCGTCGGCGAAGACCACTACGGGCGCCTTACCGCCGAGCTCGAGATGTACGCGCTTCACGTCCTTCGCCGCCGAAGCGGCGACTTCGATCCCGGCGCGCACGGAGCCGGTGATGGACACCATCGCGGGGATCTCGTGCTCGACGAGCGCGCGGCCGGTTTCGCGGTCGCCGCAGATCACGTTGAGCACGCCGGGAGGCAGGAATTCGGCGCAGATCTCGGCGAGGAGCAGGGTCGACGCGGGGGTCGTGTCGGCCGGTTTGAGCACCACCGTGTTCCCCGCGGCGAGCGCGGGAGCGATCTTCCAGACCGCCATGAGGAGCGGGTAGTTCCACGGCGTAACCTGCGCGCACACGCCGATCGGTTCTCGGCGGACGAAAGAGGTATGCCCTTCCATGTATTCGCCCGCCGACCGTCCTTCCAGGACACGCGCGGCCCCCGCGAAGAACCGCAACTGGTCGACGATCATCGGCAGTTCTTCCGCCGCGGTGAGCGCGATCGGCTTGCCGGTGTTCGCCGATTCGACGAGCACGAGGCCGTCCGCGCGCGCTTCGACGGCGTCGGCGATCTTCAGCAACGCGAACTGGCGCTGCGCGGGTGTGGTCCCACGCCACTGTTCGAAAGCGGCGGCCGCGACCTTCAGCGCGCGATCGACGTCCTCGGGGCCGGCGACGGCGGCGGTGCAATACGGGCGGCCGGTGACGGGATCGATGATGTCGGCGACCTCGCCCGACGCGGATCCGATGTACTCACCGCCGATGAAGTGCTTCAACTGCTGCACGAGAGCTCCTGGCTACTGGGCCTGGGGGCGTGAGGCGATAGCAAAGGTCCCTTGCTCCCTTGTGGGGCGGCGAGGGAGCTAAAACATATAAGTCCAGATGTTAAATGACAAGACGATGGGGCAAGATTGGTTCCATCGGGTAGCGGTACGGGCGAAGGGCCACCATGCGTAAGGGGATGTCGCACAGCGCGCGGTCAGCGATGTTCGCGCCACTCGACCAGATCGGCCGGGCGGAAGCGGTCACCGCGCGGCTGGTCGACGCCATCACGCTCGGACTGCTGGCCGACTCGGAACAGCTGCCGAGCGAAGCCGAACTGGCCGCCCAGTTCGGCGTATCCACCGTGACCGTTCGCGAAGCGCTCGTGGCCTTGCGGCAGCAGGGCCTTGTCGAGACGCGACGCGGCCGAGGCGGCGGAAGCTTCGTGAAGACGCCCGTAGACCCTTCGGCCGCTTCGTGGCGAGAACGCCTTCGCACTGTTTCGCTGTCGGATCTTCGCGACGTCGGCGACCACTACCTCGCCATCGCCGGCGCCGCCGCCAAACTCGCCGCCGAGCGGAGTTCGCCCGAGGACATCGAGCGGCTCGAGCTGGCGACCGAGGACATCCGCATCGCGACCGGCGCGGAAGCGTCGCGCGCCGAACGCCAGTTCCACCTCGAAGTCGCCGCGGCCGCGCAGTCGCCGCGACTGACCAGGGAGGAAGTGCAGTTGCAGAGTGAGCGAGGCGGGCTGCTGTGGCTGCCGCTCGAGCCGCACGGCACCCGGGAGAACGCCTACGCCGAACACCGCGCGATCACCGCCGCCATCGCGCTGGGCGACGGCGAGCTGGCCAGGAAACTCACCGAGGAGCACATCCTCGAGGCGATAGACCGGCTGGCGGACGTGCATTTGGACCTTCTGGCCCCTTAAGCTGCGGCATCCGCGCATCCGAGGTGAGCATCGTGAACGACACACCGTCCGCCGGTTCCGAGGTCGTCGAGCAGGTATCCGCCCTGGTCGAGGACGTCTTCGGCAGACTGAAGCCGGTTTTGTCCGGTGCCGAGGGGCTGCTGGCCGCGTCCGCCGATGCCACCGCCGACGACCTGACCCGGCTCCGGCCGCAGGTCTTCGACGTTCTCGGCGGCCTGGTCGTCGGCGCGGGGTTCATCAGCGCGCCGAACGCGCTGGCCGATCAGGAGTTCGGCTTCGACTGGTGGACCGAGACCGGGGACGCCGAACCCGCCCAGCTGGTCATCAGCCTCGATCCGGCCAGCGACAACTTCCTCGACTACACCCGGCAGTCGTGGTTCACCGTCCCGCGTGACACCGGCCGCCGTCACATCAACGGCCCGTACGTCGACTACCTCTGCACCGACGAGTACACGCTGACGTTCACCGTCCCCGTCCAGCGGAACGGCTCGTTCGCGGGCGTCGTCGGCGCGGACATCCACGTACGCGAGGTCGAGCGCCTGCTGCAGCCGAAGCTGCGCGCGCTCGGCGGCCGCGCGGCGCTGGTCAACGCCCAAGGCCGGGTGATCGTGTCGAACAACGCGCGCCAGGCCACCGGTTCGCTGGTGCGCGATGTCGACGTCCCGGCGTGGTGGTCGTCCGGCGCGGAACCGGTCACCACCGAGAGCGGCGCGACGCTGCGGCGGTGCGGGGAATCCCCGATCGCGCTGGTCAGGTCCGAGCGCTGACCTGCAGCGCGAGCCAGAATTCGGCGCGCACACCGGGGGAATCGAGGTCGCGACCGGTCAGGTCGGCGACCTTGCGCACGCGGTTGCGCAGGGTGTGCCGGTGCACGCCGAGCCGCGCGGACGCCAGATCCCAGTGACCGTGGTGTTCGAGCCAGCAGGTCAGTGAGGCGACCAGTTCGCCCCGGCCGGTTTCGTCGTGCTGCCGCAACGGCGCCAGCAGGCTGTCCGAAAACGCTTGCGCCGCTTGGGAATCGACCAGTTCCAGGAAGCCGCGCCCGGCATGGTCGGCATAGGGGACGAACTCCACTCCCCTGGCTTTCGCCACCCCTGCCGCCTGCTCGGCTTGGCGGACCCCGAACGCGAATTCCGCGATGCCGATGATTTCGGAGGAGCCACCGTGCAGACCGCTGACGCGGGCCGCGAGCCGCACCACCCGCTCCGAGACGCGAGGATCCGCGACCGTCGCGGCGATCACCGCGGTGCCCGAGTGCGCGAAGAACACCTCGTGCGCCTCGGTTTCCGCTTCGAGCAGAGCGTGCAACGCCTGCCTCGCCCCCGGCGGCCCCACGAAGGCATGAACCCGCCAGGGCGCGTCCGGAGCATCTCCCCAAACCGTGGAAAGGGCACTCGTCACGATCTCGTCCTGCCCGCTCACCAGGAGGTCGAACAACCCGGTGCGCAAGTACCGCAAAGCAGCCACGTGTTCACGATTCTGTTCCAGCGCAAGGGAAAGTAGGGAAACAGCGGTGTTGACGATGTGCTGCCCCGCGGCGTCGAGCGGCCCGCGGGTCCCGACGACGAGCACGCCGCGCGCGCGGGTGTCGAGCGTCTGCAGGACGACCTCATACTCCCCCACCGCCGTCACGAGCGTGCCCGCACGCAGGCGCGCGAGATCTTCTCGCACGTCGTCGACGGAGTCGCGAGCGGAGGCAGGTGCCGCTTCGGCGACCCGGCCCGCCGAATCGAGCAGGAGCACCCAGCCGTCGACCAGCTTCGCCAGTTTCCGGACGACCCCGCCGGGACCGCCCTTGCCGACGGCGGTCCTGGTCAGTTCCTGCTGCCCCTTGCCGGTGCGGACGAGCGACGCGTACTCGTCGGCGGCGACCGCGCGGGAGACCGCGCGCGTGATCGCGATGAACGGCGTCTTCCTCGGCACTTCGAGAACCGGGAGCCCGACCTCCTCAGCGGTGTCCACAAGGGACTGAGGGATGCTCTCGTGACTGAGGCCGACACCGAAACCGAGCCCCGCCACGCCCGCGTCGACAAGTCTCCGGATGTACTCCGGCGCCGTGGTCTCATCGAGCGAGAGGCCGGTGGTCAGGAGCAGCTCGCCGCCTTCGAGGAAGGCCTGCGGATCGGTCAGTTCGGTGGGGTGGACCCAGCCGATCGGCCGGTCGAGCCCGCTTTCGGCCGCACGCACGCGCAGGCCGAGCGGTCGTTCGGCCGCGAGGGCGCGGAGCGTCAGTGCCATGTTGTCCAATTCTACGCCTCGATATGGACAAGATGTCGAGCTGACGCGGCCCGCTCCGGCTCTCATCCTGGAGGGCGACCCCGTCCCTCGCGCCCGCAGGAGTTTGGCCGTGACCGCCACCACCGAAACCCAGCGCAGGCTGCGCACCGAGATCCCCGGCCCCGCCTCGCGCGCCCTGCAGGAACGCCGCGCCGGCGTCGTCGCCGCGGGCGTGAGTTCGGTGCTGCCCGTCTACATCACCTCGGCCGAAGGCGGCCTGCTCACCGACGCCGACGGCAACGTCCTCATCGACTTCGGTTCCGGCATCGCGGTGACCAACGTCGGCCACGCCGCCCCCGCCGTCGTGGACCGCGTCCGCGAGCAGGTCGGCCTGTTCACGCACACCTGTTTCATGGTCACGCCGTACGAGGGGTACGTCGAGGTCTGCGAAGCACTCGACAAGCTGACGCCGGGCACCCACGAGAAGCGTTCGGTGCTGTTCAACTCCGGTGCCGAGGCCGTCGAGAACGCGGTGAAGATCGCCCGCGCCGCGACCGGTCGCCAGGCCGTCGTCGTGTTCGACCACGCCTACCACGGCCGCACCAACCTGACGATGGCGCTGACCGCGAAGTCCATCCCGTACAAGCACGGTTTCGGCCCGTTCGCGCCCGAGGTCTACCGGGTGCCGGGGTCGTACCCGTACCGCGACGGCCTGTCCGGTCCCGAAGCGGCGCGCATCGCCATCGACCGCATCGAGAAGCAGATCGGCGGCGACCAGGTCGCGGCCGTCGTCCTCGAACCGGTGCAGGGTGAGGGCGGGTTCATCGAGCCCGCTCCCGGTTTCCTGCCCGCGCTTTCCCGCTGGTGCACCGAGAACGGCGTCGTGTTCGTCGCCGACGAGGTGCAGACCGGGTTCTGCCGCACCGGCGAGTGGTTCGCGTCCGCGCACGAGGAGGTCGTGCCGGATCTGATCGCCACCGCCAAGGGCATCGCGGGCGGTCTCCCCCTCGCCGCCGTCACCGGCCGCGCGGAACTGCTCGACGCCGTCCCGCCGGGCGGGCTCGGCGGGACCTACGGCGGTAACCCGATCGCGTGTGCCGCGGCGCTCGGCTCGATCGAGGTCATGCGACAGGAGAACCTCGCGGCGTCGGCGAAGCGCATCGAGAACACGGTGCTGCCGCGTCTGCGGGCGCTGGCCGAGGAGACCGGCGTGATCGGCGACGTCCGCGGCCGCGGCGCGATGCTGGCGGCCGAGTTCGTCAAGCCGGGCACCACCGAACCCGACGCCGACCTCACCAAACGGGTCGCGCAGGCCTGTCACCAGGCCGGGGTCGTCGTCCTCACCTGCGGCACCTACGGCAACGTCGTCCGTCTGCTGCCGCCGCTGTCCCTGTCCACCGAACTGCTCGAAGAGGGCCTGTCGGTCCTGGAGCACGCTGTCCGTACGGAGGCTTCGCTGTGACCACCTTTCCTTACTGGGTGGCCGGAAAACCGGTCACCAGCGACGAGACCGTCGTCGTCCGTCACTCCTTCGACGGAAGCGAGGCGGGCTCGCACCACGTTCCGTCCACTTCGGACATCGAGACCGCCGTCCAGGCCGCGCACGATGTCCAGGACGAGTACGCGACGCTGCCCGCCCACGTGCGGGCAGGCGCGTTGGACCACGTGTCCCGGGTTTTGGGTGAACGGTCCGAAGAGATCGCACAGCTGATCACGGCCGAGTCGGGCAAGCCGCTGAAGTGGTCGCGCGGCGAGATCGGGCGCGCGGCGTCGACGTTCCGCTGGGCCGCCGAGGAGGCCCGCCGGTTCTCCGGTGACCTGCAGCGACTCGACACCGACCCGGGCGGCACCGGGCGGCTCGCGCTGGTGCGCCGCGTGCCGAAGGGCCCGGTGCTGGGCATCACGCCGTTCAACTTCCCGCTGAACCTGGTGGCGCACAAGGTCGCCCCGGCGATCGCGGTCGGCGCGCCGATCGTGCTCAAGCCGGCGCCCGCGACGCCGCTGACCGCGCTGCTGCTCGGCGAGATCCTCGCCGAGACCGATCTGCCCGCCGGAAGCTGGTCGATCCTGCCGGTGAGCAACGAGGAATCGGCGAAGCTGGTCTCGGATCCGCGGTTGCCGGTCGTGTCGTTCACCGGCTCCGTGCCGGTGGGCTGGGGCATCCGCGACAGCGTGCCGCGCAAGCACGTCGCGCTCGAACTCGGTGGTAACGCGGCGGTGCTGGTCTGTCCTGATTGGACGGATCTGGACTTCGCGGCGCAGCGGATCGCGACCTTCGCGATGTATCAGGCCGGGCAGTCGTGCATCTCGGTGCAGCGCGTGTACGCGCACGCCCATGTCTACGACGAGCTCCGCGCGAAGGTGCTGGAGCAGGTGCGCGCGCTCGGGACCGGCAACCCGCGGACGGACGGCGTGGACGTCGGGCCGCTGATCAACACCGCCGCCGCCGAGCGGGTCGAGTCGTGGGTCGCCGCGGCCGTCGACGCCGGTGGCGAGCTGCTGACCGGTGGCAAGCGTGACGGCGCGACCGTCGAGCCGACCGTCCTCGCGAACGTGCCGGAGGACGCGTCGGTGATGGCCGACGAGGTCTTCGGGCCGGTCGTGTCGATCACGCGCGTGGAATCGGTGGACGACGGCGTGCGCCGGATCAACGACTCGCGCTTCGGGCTCCAGGCGGGCGTGTTCACCCGCGACCTGCCGACGGCGTTCGACGTGTCCGCGAAGCTGCGCGTCGGCGGCGTGCTCGTCGGCGACGTGCCGAGCTTCCGCGCCGACCAGATGCCTTACGGCGGCGTGAAGGACTCCGGCGTCGGCCGTGAAGGCCCGGCTTCCGCGATGGCCGACTTCACCGAGGAACGTGTCACCGTCCTCACCGGCCTGACCCTCTGACCAGCTGAAATCCCCTCCAGGGGAGCAAGGGACCTTTGCTCTCGCTTGTCTCGACATTGAGAGAAGCGAGCGCAAAGGTCCCTTGCTTCAGCCGAGGCCGAGGGCTCGGAGCAAGGCGGCGTGGGCCTCGACGAGCGAAGGGCCGTACCAGGTGAGATGGCGTCCGGAGACCAGGACGTACTTCGCGCCGGGGAACGCTTCGGGCCCGTCGTCCGCGGTGAACTCGTAGGGCTCGTCGGGCAGTACGAGCAGGTTCGCCTCTTCGTCCGCGAAGCGCGCTTGGAGCTCTTCGAGCTTCGGACGCGGGTAGCGCTCCTCGTCGTCCTTGTAGACGTTGCCGATTCCGACGCGATGCAGGACGTCGCCGCCGAAGGTGTCGCGGCCGAGCACGATCCACGGCTTCCGCCACACCGGCACCACCGCGCGGAAGCGCTCCGGCAGGGTCTCCCGCCACACCTCTTCGGCCTCGACCAGCCATTCCGGCTCGGTGAGGTCGTAGGCCTGCGTCAGGATCCGCCGGATCGAGGCGAGCGCACTCGGCACGGTCGCCGACGCCTCCATCACCCAGACCGGAATCCCGTTGGCGCGCAGGCGTTCCACGTCCTCCGGCCGGTTCTCCTCGGAGTTGGCCAGCACCAGATCCGGGGCGAGTTCGAGCACCTTGTCCACGTTCGGGTACTTCGAGCCCCCTACCCTCGGGACGTCCAGATCGACCGGATGGGTGCAGTAGTCCGTGGCGCCCGCGAGCCGCCCCGGCGCGCTGACCTCGACGGCCTCGGTCAGCGACGGCACGAGCGAAACCACCCGCGCCGCGGGCCCTTGCAGCGGGACCACTTCCCCGAGGTCGTCGATCATGCGCGCTCGAAGGACAGTTTCCGCTTGTCGACGTCCACCGCGGTGAGCCGGACGCGGATCCGCTCGCCTTCCGGCAGCTTTTCGCCGGTGCACTTGGACATCACCGGCGGATCCTCGACCAGGATCTCGGCCTTGGTCTCCTCCGCGCGCAGGACGATCGCGCCGAACTCGCCGCCGATGTGCTCCGCCATCACCCAGACCTCGACCTGGTCGATGCAGGCCCGTTCGACCTTGGCCGCCAGCGTGTCGGACGCGGTCATCTGCTCCGGCACCTCCTTGAGCGCCGCGCGGACCCATGCGGGCACTTCGCGGCCGGCGCTCACGGCGAGGCAGATCTCGGTGGCGAACCGGTCGACCAGCCGCCGGATCGGCGCGGTGACGTGGGCGTACGCGCCGCCGATCCCGGCGTGCGTGGTCAGCGCGGGTAGCTCGCCGTCGAACGCGGTGTACCCGGCGCCGCGCAAAAGCCTTGTGGTGTCGGCGAAAAGCGCCATGGACGCGGGCTGACCGGGATCCAGCGCGGCCAGGAACTCCGACGCGCTCTTGCCCTCGGGCCACTCGATGTTCAACGCGTGCGCGGACCGGCGCAGCCATTCGACCGCCTCGGCGTCGGGCTGCGGCAGCGTGCGCAGGACACCGATTCCGGCGTCGATCATGATCTTCGCCGCCGCCATCCCGGTGAGCAGCGAGATCTCGGCGTTCCACGCGTCGACGTCGTTGCGCGGCCGCTGGATCAGCGCCCAGCCGCCGTCGGGATCCCCGCTGATCTCCTGCTCCGGCAGCTGCAGTTCGACCGCGCCGCGCCGGATCGCGAGCTCGCGGCGCAGGCGGCCCAGCTCCGGCAGCGCCGCGACCGACGGATGCGGGTTCCCCGCGTCGATCGAGGCCTGGACGGTTTCGTAGTCGAACTGTTCGGTGGACCGGACCAGCGCCCGGCGGACGTTGGTGGCGGTCGGTTCACCCTGAGCGTCGACGTCGATGGTCCACAGCACGGCGGGCCGGGTCTCCCCCGGCAGCAGGCTCGCCGCGCCTTCGGACAGCACCGGCGGATGCAGCGGGACGTTCCCGTCGGGCAGGTAGAGCGTCTGCCCGCGGCGCCGCGCCTCCTTGTCGAGCGCGCCACCCGGCGGGATAAACGCGGCCAGATCGGCGATCGCGTAGTGGACCCGGAACCCGCCGCCCTCGACGCGCTCGATGAGCACCGCCTGGTCGAGGTCCTTGGACCCGGGCGGATCGATGGTGACGAAGGGCAGGCCGGTGGCGTCCTCGCGTTCCCCGGCCGACTCGAGCGGGTCGACGACCGCCGCCTCCGCCTCGGCGAGCACGTCGGGCCCGAACGACTCCGGCAGCGAGAACTCGGCTCGCAGGCGACCGAAGTCCCCTCCGGCCGTGTGTGTCCTGATCACGAGTGGAGGCACCACCCAACCCTATCCCGAGTCGGCCCCGGTGATCGCCCGTTCGGGCGCGGGCCGGTCGGGTGTACGTTACGGCCGAAATGAAAACCGATACCCTTTTCAAAACGACAGGAAGGGCCGTGGCGTGAAGATCGCGTTCGTCGGGAAGGGCGGCAGTGGCAAGACCACGCTGGCGTCGCTGTTCACCGCGTACCTGGCCGGCGGCGGGAAACCGGTACTGGCGATCGACGCGGACATCAACCAGCACCTCGCCGTCGCGCTCGGCGCGAGCGAGGAAGAGGCCATCGCGTGGCCGACGCTGGGCGACAACATGGGCCTGATCAAGGAATACCTGCGCGGCGACAACCCGCGGATCGCCGACGCGGCCTCGATGATCAAGACGACCCCGCCGGGACGCGGGTCACGGCTGGTCCGGCCGTTCGAGGACAACCCGATCTTCCAGGCCTGTTTCCGCGAGTTCGGCGGCGTGCGGCTCGGCGTCACCGGGCAGTTCGACGAGGACGACCTCGGTGTCGCCTGCTACCACTCGAAGGTCGGCGCGGCGGAGCTGCTGCTGAACCACATGGTCGACGACGCGGGCGAATACGTGGTCATGGACATGACCGCCGGTGCCGACGCGTTCGCGTCCGGGCTGTTCACGCGGTTCGACGTGACGTTCCTGGTGTGCGAGCCGACCGTGCGCAGTGTCGGCGTGTACCGGCAGTACGCCGACTACGCGCGGGACTTCGGCGTGCGGCTGGTCGTCGTGGGCAACAAGGTGACCGAGGACGAGGACATCGACTTCCTGCGCGACGAGGTCGGCGAAGCGCTGCTGGGCTGGATGGAGAACTCGCGGCACGTCCGCGCCGCCGAACGCGGCCGCGCCCGCCCGATCGGCGAACTCGAGGCGCACAACCTCGGGACGCTGGGGTCGATGCTCGCGACCGTCGACGCGGAGCAGCGGGACTGGGCTCGCTATCAACGTCAGGGCGTCGAGTTCCACCTGCGCAACGCGCGGGCTTGGGGCAGCGGGCGGGCCGGGGAGGACCTCACGGCGCAGGTGGATCCGGAGTTCGTGCTGGGCCCGGTGCTGGCACGGCAGGACGCCTGACCTACTCGTGAGTGGTAAGGGCGGTTCTGGTGGACCTGTATTTGCCTGCCCACTGGATCCTGACGTCATCTCGGTGAGCTTGTAAACCTTGTTCTGGATGCCGATGTGGGCGAGTGGGGAGGATTTGAGACGTTCAACGTCCCAAATCCTCCCCACTCGACTGCCGTCCGCGAGATTGCGGGGTGGCTCAGTCACCGTTCCACTTGGAGTCTTCGGCGTCGGCCTGCCGCGTGCGTTCCTTGGCGATGTCCAGGGCACGCCTGGCCGTCGCCTCGTCCGGGTACGGGCCTAGGAGGTCCACGCTCCGGCCTCGTTCCAGGTGCTCGACCTGGTTCGTCTTGGTGTTGTAGTACCAGCCCTGATCCGGGTTCGGGTCGCTCGACATACCTCTAGCGTGACATCACCCGGACGTCCTGTCATCACTTGCGGTAGCGGTACGGGATCTCCGTGGGATCACCGGTCGGGCCGAACTCGCCGCCCTCGGGCTGGTCCACCTTCGAGCTTTCCGGCACGTTCTCGCCGAGTTCGTCGAACCAGCCCCGGTGCAGCGGAAGACCGCGCGGCGGCGTGGCGGGCTCCGGCGCGACGGGGATGCCCTGCGGCGGCGAAGACGGCGACGTCGGCTGCGGCAAGGGAGCCGCGTTGGGCGGCATCGCGGCAGGCGGCGGAGTCGTGACCGGCGGCGGTGTGGCAGGCGGCGTGGCGGCAGGCGGCGGGTTCACGGGCTGCGGGCTCGAGGGCTGCGGCAACTCCGGCTGCGGCTCGGCCTGGGGTGGCGCGGCGGACTGCGTTTCCGGCGTGGCCGGAGGCGCGCTCACCGACGGGGGCGGCATCTGCGCGGGCTGAGGACGGATGGGCGGCGGAGAGAGCGGGGGCTGCGCCTGCGGCGCGGCGGGCGGTGGTGCCTGCGGTGCCGCGTGGCCTCCCGGCAACGGCGGCGCGGGCGGCCCGGCGGGCGGGGCGACCGTGCGCCACACCGGCGCGGGTCCGATGTTCATCGGCGCCGGGGCGCGCGGCGGCTGCCCGGTCACGGGCGGCGCGGCCTGCGAAGGCGGCGGGGGCGCCTGACGCTGCACGGGCTTCGGGATCGGATCGAGGCAGGACACGAGCACCGTGGTGCTCGCCGGGTCCTCGATCTTCCGTCCGCTGCGCTCGCGGTAGATCATCTCGCCTTCGGTGTCCATCTCGACCAGGTAGCCGGCTTCCGCCAACTGCTCCTCGTCGAGGTCGACGAGCTTTTCGTAGCGCGACGGGACGACGCGGTAGATCGGCCACGCGAGGTGGGCGTTCTCGTGGTGGAACTGGGCCAGCAGGGCGGCCATCTGCTGCTGCCAGGGCAGCGACATCCCCTCGGCCAGCGATCTCGGCAACACGACGTAACCGGGGTCGACTCCCGGCCAGCCTTGGTTCAGCTGATCGGCCAGCGGCGTGCTCGACGCCGGTCTGGCGGCCTGCCGCGCGGGCTGAGGGGTACCGAAAAGATCGCGGGGATCGACCTCCTGGCCGCCTCCCGCCGCGGGCTTGCCTCGCCTTCCGAATTTCCGTGCCACGTTCTTCATCCTCTGCCAGTGTGCGGCCGCTTGCCGGTGGACAGGCCGCCACTTCGGGTGAATCCGATGGTCCCGCGGTCGCGAAACCACGCGTTCACCATGCTAAACGCCAGGGCGGACCGCCTGCGCGACCACTTCGGCCTCGTCGAAGGAGAAGTCGCGGATGTGCACCGGGACGCCGGTCTGCTGAGCCTCGACGATCTTGCCTTCACCCAGGTACATCATCACGTGGTGGATGGTCGCCGGGTTCGACGGGACGGTGGCGAGGAACAGCAGGTCACCGGGCTGCGCCTGGCGCACCGGCAGCATCGCGCCCGCCTTGTACTGGTCCCGGGAAACCCGCGGAAGGATGATCCCGGCCGACTCGTAGGACCGCAGCATCAGCCCGGAACAGTCGTAGCTGTTCGGTCCGGTGGCGCCCCAGATGTACGGCTTGCCCTGCTCGGCGAGCGCGAACTTGATGGCCTGCGCGGCGGCCTGGCTCGGCGGTACCACACTGCCGACGCTCGAACCGCAGCCGACGACGTCGACGATCTGGCCCTCGTTCTGCACGAGGAGCGCCGCCATCGGCTCCCAGTTGTGGTACCGGTCGGGGAAGCCGGAGCGCTCCACCCGCTGGGCGGCGTCACCGGGACGCATGTTCTCCCAGTCCGGCACCGCGAGCAGCACGTCGAAGAACTTGTTGACCTGGTACGGCGGGTCGGTGACCTGCGCGACGGTGCCCCAGCCCATCGACGGCCGCATCTGGAAGATGCCGAGCGAGTCGCGGTCGCCGTGGGTCAGGTTCCGCAGCTTGGACTCGGTCATCCCGGCCTGGATCGCCACCTGCCACGCGCGCGGGGACAGCGTCCGCTGCTTGCCGATCGAGATGATCAGCGCGACGATCCCCCGCTGTTCTTCGTCGAGTTTGTTGATGTCCGAAGAACCGCGATCGGTCTGGCCGGGCAGGGTCGGCCCGATCGACGCGTCACAGGAGGTCTTGACGACGCTGCCCGCCTGCGCCTCCATGTGGTCGGTCACCACCTTGGAGACCGTGCTCGTGGTGACCACCGCGGCGAAGACCGCGGCGATCAGCACGCCGACGATGATCCCGATCTTCATCGGGTCAGCTCGCTTGCGTGAACTTGGTGACCCGCCACCCGAAGTTCAGCTTGGCGACGGTGACCCGGACCTTGGGCCCGTCCGTCGGGACATCCACCTCCATCGATCCGGCGAGGGAGGACACGACCTGCGGCTCCCCGGTCACCTTCGTGGCGGTGATGTTCGCGGGATCCACCGTCGTCATTTCCCCGGCCAGGTATTCCTCGGTGGTGTACGGCCGTAAGCCGTTCAGCCACTGCTCGGTCGTCGTACCGTCGGGATGGTTCGCCCATGCCGTCACCCATTCCTTGGCGACCCGGACACCGCTCTGGTCAGGTGGTGCGGAAGACGGTGGCGGCTGGGTGGTCAGCCGCGGCGGCAGCGTCGACGTCACGGTCACCGGCGCCGCGACGCCCGGACGTGAGGTGGAGGTCGCCGAGGAACTCGTCCCGGTGGCCGTCTGCCCCGGTTTGCCGATGGCCTTGGGCAACAGGATGCCCACCGCGGTGAGCACCACCGCGAGGAAGACCAGCGTGCCGATGAGATGCCGGGGCGAGCGCAACGGCCAGCCCCACAGTCTGCGATAGACCGCGGTACGCCCGCGGTTGGTCCGGATCGGCATGGATCACCGACCCACGGCGTGGTCGGTGTCGCGGACTTCCTCGCGGACCTCGAGCCCGCGCGACGGCCGGTACAGCACGAAGACCGGCTTGCCCGCGACGACCTCGGGATCGACCCGGCGAGGACGCGGCGACGACGGACCCGGTTGCACCGGCACGGTGCCTGAGAAGTCGGGCGTCGTGTAGCCGCCACCGGCGGAGTTCATCCGCGACGGCACCACGACCGGCTCCGGTTCGTCGCTCCAGCGCCGGTCGGCGACCGGCGAGGTGTCGACCCGGCGGCTCGGGATCTGGACAGGGCTCCGCCCGCCGGAGGTGAACATGGAGTCGCCGGGAGTGCCCGCGGACGGGTTGTACTGGCCGAACACCGGAACGCCTCCGCCACCACCGGCGGCGGGAAGCGCGGGCATGCCGCCACCTCCGCCGACCGCGCCCGGCCACGGCGCCCCGGACCAGGCCGCCGCGGGCCGGATCGCGCCGGAACCGTTGTCGAGCCGCTGAGAGCTGGCGAAGATGGTCGCCTCCGGCCGGAACCGCCCGCCGCCGACCGTCGCGCCGACAGGACCGCGAAGGTCGCCGTCGACGACGTCGTCGGTGTCGCGGACGTTCTGCCAGAACGCGTCCTGCGGGGTCGCCTCGTTGTTCTTCTTGCGGAAGCGGGAGAAGAGACCGCCGCGTGGCGAGGGCACCGCGCCGCCGACCATGCCGACGGACATCTCGACCATCTGCCACAGTCGTCGTACGGGACGGCCGATCATGAACAGCAACACGGTGATGATGGCCGCGAGCGCCATCTTCGTCAGCAGGGAAAGCGAGTTCCCGGCGGTGAAGATCGCTTCCAGCAGGAGCGTGTGCACCCCGGCCAGCACGGAAAGCACCATGAGGTTGAAGGCGACCGCGCCGACGACCTTGAGGATGCGCTGCATGATCTGCGGCTGGAGCAGCGCGATCAGCCCGATCAGCGGAGCCGTCAGGACGAAGATCCTGATCAGCACCTGCGCGAGCAGGACCGTCGCCTTCGCGAGCAACTGGAACAGCGAGTAGAAGATTCCCTGGCCGAGGGAAAGGAAACCGGCGCCGACGCGGCTGCCGTCCTCACCCGTGAAATAGCCCGTCGCCGGGCCGAGTTTGGTCGAGATGTCCTTGAACGCCGCCTTCTTGGAGTCCACCAGCGCGGTGTCGGCGTCGCCGCCCTGCTGGATCTGGCCCCAGGTGAAGGCACGCGCGTCCAGCAGGAGCGGGCCGTACTGGAGCGCCTGCGGCGAGTCCGGGCTGCCGAACTCCCCGCGCAGCCAGTTGTCATAGACGACCCGGCAATGCAATTCGGTCGGGACCCGGTCCCACGGCTGGCGAGCCGCGACTGCCTCCGGGGTCGCCTGGCACGGTTGTGCCGAGGGCGGGGGCGGCTGGGTCGGCGGTGGCGTCTTGGGCTCGTCGATGAACCCGGCCTGGATGTTGGTCGTGGTCTGCACGATCGCGTTGTCGATCGGATCGAGGAATCTCAAGAGCGCCAAGGAGGACGCGGCCAGCCAGACCGCGGCCAGCCCGTACAGCGCCCGTTTGCTGACCGCCGCGAGATCGCCACGCCAGATGTTGCGGAACAACATGATGGACATGATCAGCGCGGCGAGGCCGAACAACTGGGCGTAGATGTTGTTGTAGACCTTCTCGGCCCCGGCCTTGACCGCGTTGTACAACGGGCTGAGCAGGCTTCCCTGCAGCACGGTGTAGTGCAGCGAGTTCGTGGCGCCGACGAGGTTCTTGCCGATGTTGAAGAGCTGGTTGCCAGCCCAGGTGTCGATCGTCGAGTTGGGCGAGGTGATCCCGGCCAACGGGCCACAGTCGGTTTCGTAGGTGTCCCAGACGTGTCCCGCGTAGCCGTACACGTTGTACGGGCTGCCGCCTTCACCGCGAGCGGTCGCGGGCGGGTCGAGCGCGCCGACCATGCCCGCGCCGGGCCGTTCCGGGT
Organism: Amycolatopsis sp. BJA-103; assembly: GCF_002849735.1. GTDB lineage: Bacteria > Actinomycetota > Actinomycetes > Mycobacteriales > Pseudonocardiaceae > Amycolatopsis. Next base: position 8,921,573 of record NZ_CP017780.1, on the reverse strand, counting down.
TCGGCGCTTCACCACAGGCGGCCGCCGACGCCGCCGGAGCGGTCGCCACGGCCTGCAGCCCCAGGATCAGCATGACGACGAACATCGTCGCGCGGCGGCTGGGCCTGCTCTTGCCCGGCCGCGGCCCCTCTTTGAGGCGGCGGCGCAGCGCGTGCCAGCCGGCGGCGAGCGCGAGGACGCACGCCAGCGTGATCACCGTGTTCATGCGGCATCCCTGCCGGTGCCACCCTTGCCGGCGCGCGCGTGCTCGCCCTTTTCCCCGTTCGTGATGTGTCCATTTTGGACGGCGCCTTGTACTTCGCCCGTCTCTGCCGCCAGTGGGTCCGGGGCGCCGAGCATCTGCTCGTCGGTGAGGCCGACCTCGAGTTCGGCCGCGAGCTCGAGATCCTCTTCGAGCTCGAAGTCGTCTTCCTCCGGTGGCGACGCCACGAACTGCTTCTCCTGCGGGACCGCGAGTTCGTTGCCCGGCCTGGACGGCTTGGCGTCGGGCGAGCCCGGCGTGGTGTCCATGACCCGGCGCAGATGCTCCAGATGCGGCCCGGAGAAGTCGACACGGATCCGCTCCACGCCGCCGGCACCGTCGCCGAAGATGAACTGGCGGGGCTCGACGTCCCGTTGCAGATCGCGTGACGAGCCGGGACGGCGGCCGAGCGCGGCCACCACCTGCTCGTAGCCGACGCCGACCGGGACCTTGAGCAGGCGCAGCGCATCGGCCTGGGCGTCGTCGTCGTCGAGACGGCCGACGAACACCGAGTCCAGCAGCGCCACGAAACCCTGGATCTTCAGGAAGTCCGCGGGGATCTGCGAGGACAGCAGCACGCGGACGTTCCACTTTCGCGAGTCACGGGCGAAGCGGTTCATCAGCACGCGACCGGTCGGGACCTCGGAGAGGAAGAACGCCTCATCGATCCAGACGCCCTTGCGCAGTTCCTTCGGCTTCTCGTACACCGACCGCTGCGTCAGCCACGCGGCGAGGTTCAGCATCTCGACGCCGAGGGATTCCGCGTCCGTCCAGTACTCGCGCGGGACGCCGTCCTTGGGCAGGGTCAGCCCCGCCATGGTCAGCACGGTCATCCGGTCGTCACGGGTCTCGGCGTACGGGTCCGCGTCGGTCTCCGGGATGAGCAGCGCCATCCGCTCGCGCATCTCGTCGAGGAAGTCCGCGACGACGACGGCGTGCTCGTGGTGCTCGCTGGAGTCGCGGCGCAGCGCGTCGATCACCTGGCCGGGGTCGGCTTCGAACCGGCCACCGACCGCGCGGACGGCGCGCAGCAACACGATCCGGGTCTGCGCCATCCGCGAGACCTCGTACGGCAGGACGCCGGTGAGGACGTCGAGCACGAGACGACGGCGCGTGGCGCCCGCGAGGGCCTTCTCCCGCCGCCACGAGCGCTCGGGGTCTTCCTCGTCCATGAAGTGCTCGATCTGCGGCTCGGCGACCACCCGGTACGGGTTGAGGATGCCGGGCTGCGCGTTGAGCAGGTTGATGTTCCGCGCGTACGGCCGCATCTCGGGCAGATCGCACAGCCGCGAAAGCGGGCCGGACGGGTCGAGGATCGTCCAGTGCGCGCCCGCGCGGAGCGTCTTGTAGACAATGCCGCCGCCGAGGAACGACTTACCGCCACCGAGCCCGGCGACCATCGCCGTCAGACCCGAACCGTCGCGGATCTCCTGCGCCATCCACGGGTCCCACGCCACCGGGCGCCGGGTCGCCGTCACGGTCTCGCCGAGCAGGATGCCGCGGCGGTCGCCCACCTCGGCCGTCGCCGTCGGCACCGACGAGGACGCCCACACGACCGAACCGCGGCGCATGTATGCCGCCGAGGCCAGCGGCTCACCGGGGATGAACTCCCGGGCCAGCGCGTACTGGGCTTCGGGATGCTCGACGGCGATCTTCGGCTTGTAGAGGTCGAGAAGCTGCTGGGCCAGGCGCAACGCGTCACGCTCGGTCGGCCCGGACACGGCCAGCCGCCACCAGGAGCGGACGCGGGTGGCCAGCGCGGTGAAGCCCGACGTCATCTCGTCGTCGATCTCCAGCACCCGGCCCGCCTGGCGCGCCAGCGACTGCGGCGGTTCCAGTTCGTGCTCGTCGGTGTAGTGCTTGACCTGCGAACGCACCTTGTTCATCTGGCGCTGCAGCTCACCGGCGACCTCTTCAGGCCGCCGGACGTAGATCCGCGCGGACACCTCGACCGCGGCGGGCAGCCGGTCGGCGTGCTGGATCCACGGGTCGTCGACCTCGGGGATCTGCAGGCCGTGCATCTGGCCGACGGTGAGCACGGCGAGATGCCGCGAAACCCCGGCGTTCGAGCCGGTGCGGCCGCGCACGGTGACCGTCGGCGCGTACGGCTCTGCGTGGAAGTCCGCCGCGTCGGTGAAGCTGGCGAGGTCCTCGGGCTCCCAGGCCGCGCCCGGGACCGCGGGCATGTTGCGCGGCGCGGGCAGGCCCAGCGAGCACGAGCGGTGCATCAGCCAGGACATCTCTTCGGCGTGCACCGGGCGGCCTTCGAGCCCGGCCGAGCCGATCACCTGGTCGAGGTGCTCGACCTCGGAGTCGAGCGCGGCCAGTTCGGCGTCGACGGCCTCCGGCAGGATCTTGCGCAGCACCGGGGCGGCGCTCTCGACCGCGCGGTCGATCATCCGCCTGGTCTGCACCTGGACGCCGAGGTAGACCTCTTTTTCGGCCATCGAGCGGCCCATCAGCTGCTGCTGCTCGCCGATGAGGTAGTCGTCGAAGGACAGCGCGCCCGGGACATCCTGGGGACGGCCGACGGCGTTGTGCACGTGGGCCTCGGCCCACATGCGGATCGGGTACGGCCGGTTGGTCACGCGCAGGTGCAGCCAGCGGCCCTGGAGCTCCGCGTACTGCCCCGCGATGGCCGCGATCAGGTCGCGGCGCTGCGAGTCCGACCGGAACGACCAGCGCTGCGGCGCGAGCCGGTACCAGGCGTAGACCTCATAACCGGTGCGTAACAGGTGCCCGTCGATGCTTCGCGCCGCGATGGACGGGGTATAGGTGGGTATGGCCGCCTCGCCGGGCAGCCGCCTCCCCTTGCCGGCCTTCTTGGGCTGCGCGGAGCGGACCTGCTGGGGCGGGTTCCAGGCCCCTTGCTGCAGGTCTCGATCACGTTTTCCTCGGCTTCCGCCGCGACCGAACAACGACTACCTCCCGGCCCGAGCCGCAGGGCGGCTCCGACGCGCTCGTGGTGTTCCCTGAGCTCCGGCGCCGCCGCCGTAGCCGTCGTACTGGTACTGCCGTCTCCTGCGGTGCTTCGGCAGCGGGCGGGTCGCCCGCACCCGGACGCGGGAAGCGCTGGCCGCGCCGCCCGTACCCGTGGTCCGTTCTCTAGGTGAGTTGAGCTCTTTCGCCGCCATCCCGGCCACCGCGCCCAGCGGGCGCTCGTGGCTGATCTTGGACGTGATCAATCTGGTGATCACGATTGTGGCGACGAAAGCCCAGGCGGTCGAGAAGAACCCGAAGCTCCAGCCCGCCCATCGTTCGGCGGTGAGCACGAGCAAAAAGACCGGGATACCGACGAGCCACGCGACGTAGCGGGCTCTCCAGGGAAAAGTCGCTTTCGGCGGGCCGAGCCACACGGCATCGACCCGGTAAACCTCGTCATCGGTGCGGATACGCAACGCGGGCCCTGCCTCAGCCCGTGAAGAGGCCGGCGATCCACTGGCCCACGTTGACTCCGGCACCACTCACCGCGAGGCCGATGATCGCCAGCGCGATCACGACACCGGCGAGACGGCGCATGACACCAGCGTTGTCCCCCTTGCCGCCACCCAGCCACAGCAGCAGAAGTGCGACGGCCAGCAGCACCAGGGGAATGATGTTGTCGATCAGCCAGGTGCGGACGTTGCCGGTGCCGAGCTCGCCGGCGGCCAGCGTGTCGAGGGTGGTCAAGGTCATCATCGCATTACTCCCGGTGCGCGGAGAGGGGGTTCGCGCGGTTCTGGCTCGGTGGTGCTTCGAACATCATGGCGTCACGAGGCGTAGCGGTCAAAGCGCGCTCTGTAGATGTCGTTTTGTCTACTAATCACAGAGCGAGGCACAGCACCACGACCATCCACGGTCTCCATCATCGTTGCAAGGGTCGTCAGGATTAACCCCGGCCACCCGTATTTCGCAGTGCGCCGACGAAATCCCCCGGTTGCGAGGAAGATGCTCACTGTGAGTACGGGCCGACCGACGAGAATCCGGCCGCGACCAGTGTGACATGACTCGTTCGGTGGCTTCTCGCGAGTCCGCTGGGTGAGCAAGCATTCGACAAAAATCATCGATGCCGATCAAGCGAAAGTCATACTTCCGTTACCCATAGCGAAAACTTAACAGGCATTTTCACTACATAGCGTGATTATCGGCCCGCCGAGAACACATTCGCGGGAAAAGCGCCGGCTTCGACGGCCTGGCGGCTCAACGGCCCGCACAGCTCGTGCAGCCGCTGGGTCTTTTCCTCGCCGAGGTGCTCCCAAGGCCCTGTCGACGCCGCGTTGGTGGCGGCCTCGACCCGCTCGCGAAGATCGTTCCCGGCCTCTGTCAGGCCGCCCTCGTCGTCGAGGATGCCCCGCTCGCGGAGCTTGGCGGCCGCGCCGTCCCACTGCTCGTCGCTCCAGCCCCGGGAGGCCTTGGCCGCGGCGGCCAGGAAGCCCTTGCCGGTGGCGGTGTGCGTGAGGAGGGCGTCGAGCCCGTCGAGACCGTTGAGGAGGAGCGCGGCGATGTGGCCGTCGCCGCGGTGCTCACGCAACAGGGTGATGGCGTGCCAGAGGGCGAGGTGCGGTTCGCTCGGCCAATCGAGGTCGGCGTGCCCGGCGTAGAGCGGACGGCCGTCGACCTGGCAGCCCCCGGTCGCCTCGCGGGCGAGCTCGGCGGCCTCGGCGACCGCTTCGGAGCCGAGCGTGTCCTTGCCGAGCAGCCGGGTCAGCGTCGCGTCGACGGCTTCGAACCGGGCCTCGATGATCCGCTCGGGGGTGGCCAGCGTCCAGGCGCGCGGGATGTAGCGGGCGACCAGCTCGGGATTGAAGTTGTAGAAGGTCGCCGCGACCACGCCCGGGCTCACCGCGCCCATGGGTGCCGCGCGGCCAGCGAAGTAGGTCATGCGCCCCGGACGGAGCCCGGCGCCGGTGAGCGCGGCTTCCGTCTCGGGTGCGAAGTAGGTAAGGGAATGCAGTACATCGAACGTCCCGCGGAACCGTCCCGTGACCCGACTCGCTTCGCCCATGGGGGCACCCTACCGGCAAGTAGACAGGGGGCGCAGCGTCCGAAGGGGCCGAGGTGGGGAGCAAGGGACCTTTGCTGTCGCTTCCGCAGGTGGGGGCGGTGGGTGGTGGGTCGCCGCCGCCGGAAGTCCGTGAAGGCCCCCTTCCCTACGCTCAAGGTAGGTAAGGAGGCCTTCACGGACTTCCTACTTCGTCATGACACACACCGCACGCGCACGCGCGTGAAGAGAGAAGGAGCGGACGAGCCGGCGTGTAAGCCGGATCCTGTCCTCGCTTCGCCTTGCGGCTCCGCGAGTGGCGGCCATCCATCTAGGCCCGCCGTCGCCGGCGGGCTCGAGCGGCCTACCCGCAGACTCGGGCGGGCAGCCCTCGATCGTCTGCGCAGGAGCCTCGCGGCTCCCTCTTGGCCTTGCTCCGGGTGGGGTTTACCTAGCCGTCCTGGTCACCCAGGACGCTGGTGGTCTCTTACACCACCGTTTCACCCTTACCTCCGCGAACGGAGGCGGTCTGTTCTCTGTGGCACTGTCCCGCGGGTCGCCCCGGGTTGCCGTTAACAACCACCCTGCCCTGTGGAGTCCGGACTTTCCTCGAACCGGTCTCCCGGCTCGCGGCCGCCCTGCCGACTCGTCCGTCGGCGAATCCTACTGCACGGGCGCGGGCAGACAGTTCAGGTTGCGCTGCCCGTCGGGTTTGACCACGAACCAGAGGTGGTCGGTGCCCTGCCCGGTCCATTCGCCGGGCCGGGTGTTGGCGAACTTGTAGAGCGGCCACCCGGCGAGCGTGACCTGTTTGGCGCCTTCGGGGCGCTTGATGGTGTCGACGATCGCCGGATCGATGCCGGTCACCACCGGCGTGCCGGTGGTCGTGATGGGGATCCACACCGCGGCGCAGTCCCCGAGGCACGCCGAGCGGGCCTTGTGCGGGTTGTCGCGTTCGTACCGGAAGAGGACGGCTCCGGTCTGGTCGAGGACGGCCTGCCCCATCTTCGTCATGTAGACGGCGGTGAGCTGCGTGCCGGACGGAGGCTCCTCGGGGGTGCTGGGACGCGAGGTACCGGACGGCGGGACGCGCGGGCTGGGGAGGGTTTCGGTGACCGGGGCCCTCGCCGTCAGCGCCACCTGGTCGTCGGGATCAGCCGCCTGCCACCACATCGCGGCGCCCACGACGAGCGCCGCGATGACGACGAGCATGGTCAACCGCGATCGGCGCATCAGGCGTCTCCGTTTCTCCCTGCGGGCTGACGGGGTTCTGTTCCGCGATCTCGTTGGTCCAGTGGAGGACGGCGGACGGGCTGTCGAGGCCGACGACACCGACGAGGCGGCCCTTGCGGACGAAGCCGGTGACGGGTTTCTCGCCGCCGACGGGCGAGGCGAGCGCGACGGTGTCGGTGCCGAGTTTCGGGATGCCGCCCGCCTGGATGCGCACGCCGTGCTGTTCCGACCAGAACCGCGGCACCGGCGCGAACGGCTGCGACGCTTGCGGCCCGGCCAGGAGGCTTTCCGCGGCGGCCCGGCCCATCTCGACGGCGTTGAGCCAGTGCTCGACCCGTCTCGGGGCCTCGTCGAACCGCGGATTCGGCCACTGCGCGACATCGCCGGCGGCGACGATGTTGTTCATCCCGAGCACGTGACAGGTCGGCGCGCAGACGACGCCGTCGTCGAGCGGCAGTTTGGACCCCCGCAGCCACGAGATCGACGGCACGGTCCCGACCGCGACGACGACGCAGGAGACGTCCAGGATCCAGCCGTCGGAAGACCGGAGCCGCAGGCCGTTCGCCGTGGTCTGCCAGTCCTCGATCGACGCCCCCAGCGCGAGCCGCACGCCGCGTGCCCGGTGCAGGGCCGAAAGCTTCTGCCCGATGTGCTTGCCGACGACCTCGCCGAGCAGGGTCGCCGACCGGCCGATGATGGTGACCTCCCGCCCGACCTCGCGCAGGCTCGCGGCGACCTCGCAGCCGATGAAACCGCTGCCCAGCACCGCGACCGGACCGTGGTCGGCGGCGAGGTTGTCACGCAGCTCGGCGGCGTCGGCCAGCGTCCGGACGACGACCACGCGCGGATGTCCGTGCGGGACACCGGAAAGCCGCCGCGGTTCGACGCCGCTGGCGATGACGAGCCCGTCGTAGGGCAGCTCCTCCGCCCCGGGCAGGTGGACCACCTGGCGGCCCGGCTGCAGATGCATGGCCGGGGTGTTGAACCGCCATTCGGCGTCGATCTCGTCGAGCCGGGCGAGCATCATCTCCGCCGGATCCGTGGTGCCGGTCAGCAGTTGCTTGGACAGCGCCGGCCGGTGATACGGCAGGTCCGGCTCGTTGCCGACGATCACCAGTTCGCCGTCGAACCGCAGTTCCCGCAGCCGTTCCGCGCAGCGCAGCCCGGCCAGCCCGCCGCCGACCACGACGATCCGTTCGCTCATTGTCCCGCCCCTTGCAGTTGGATGGCTCGCATCGGACAAGCTCTGGCCGCCGCCTGGACCAGCGGCACCTGTTTGGCGCCGGGTTTTCGGAGATAGCGCAGCTGGCCGTCACCCTGTAACTGGAAGACCTGCGGCGCTTCGGCCTGGCAAATGGCGTAGCTGTGGCACTTCTTGTCGTCGACGGAGATCCGGACCGACGCGACCCGGCCGGTCTCGCCGTCGAGCAGGCCGAGGCGGACCAGTGCCCGCGGCGGGAGCACCCGGAGCACGGTGAGCAGGACGGCCGGGGTGAGCACGGTGATCCCGCCGAGCCAGACCGTCGCGAGATTCCCGTTCGCGGACGCGCCGAGCCAGGAGTGGATCGCCAGCAGGCCGACCGAGAAGTAGCTGACCTGATGGAACCGCTGCCGGTTGCGGCCGATCACTCCACGACTCAACGCGGCGGTGACCGAGACGGCGATGAACAGCTCGAGCCCGACGACGCCCGCCGCGTGCCGCGCGAACCCGCCGCCCGCGAACGGGATCAGCAGCGTGACGAAGCCGAACGACTCGTCGTCGAGAAAGAGATAGGACAGACCGTGGACGACGCCGGTGGCGAGGGTGAACGCCGCGAGCACGACGTGGCCGCCGCGCAACGCCTCGTGTCCGGTGACGCGCCTGATCCAGCCGGTGGCGCTCAGTACGCCCCACGCCAGCGTGAGGCACATCGTCACGTAGGCGAAGCGGGCCGAAAGCGTGGCGATGTCCCGGACTCCGCTGTCGTGCGACGACGGAGCCTGGATGACCGCGAGAAGCGAGGCCGTCATGCGCGCCTGCCCGGTGAGCCGAGCACGCGCACCAGACCGAAGGTCGCCCCTCCGGCGATCCCGACCATGAGGACGCCGAGCGCGATGTCCCCGCCGTCGAGTTCGTTGCCGGCGGTGGGCACGACCATCAGCGAGGTCGTTTCGGCGATGCCGGTGCTTTCGAGCAGGGTCATGTGCCGCATGACGGTGTCGACGGCGGTCTGGGCGAAGGACCGCATCGCGTCGTCACGGGTGGCGGCCCGGACTTGGGAGGCGAGACCGAAGATGCTGCCGTGCGCGGCGCGGGCGCGGTTGACGTACGCGCGGTCGAAGTCGGCACCGGCGGCGCCGGTGATTTCATCCACCCAGGACCGTTGTTCCTCGGTGGGTTCGCCGGGAAGTTCGACGCGGACCTTGGAAGCGAGTTCGCGGACCTGCGCGTCGAGGCGGTCGTGGTCGTCGGCGAGTTTGCGGCCGACCTCCCGCACCCGCTGCCCGCTCCCGCGTTCTTCCGCCTGACGGCTGACCGGGCCCTCCCACAAGCCCGCCTGCCGCACCCGCACGAGCAGTTCCCGATCATGGGAGTCGATTTCCGCGAAGGCGACCGTGGGCGTTCCCGCCCATATCACCAAGCAGCCGATCGCCACTCCGAGCAGTCGATAGATCATTTCACCCGTCCCCGTCCACAAAGTACCTCACTGGGAGTACGGCGAACCGGAGCGGCCGGTTCGATCTCTGTCCGGACACCGGGTGTGATGTGCGTCACACGACACATTTAGAACCGTTTATCGCCGCCATACGTACCGGGCAACTAATAGTAAATAGAGCACTACTGCACATGGCCCACGGCGATAGTCTGCGCTACGGTGTACGAACCTGTGAAATCCTCCACCGCTGGGGAGGTTGCGAACCTTATGGAAGCAGTGGGCAGAGGATGTCAGTTCGGCCGCGATCGCCGGGTCGCCGACCTGTCCGACGATCCGTCCGACGAGCTGATTTCGGTGCTGTACAAGGATTTTCGGGAGACACTGTTCAATCAGGTCCTGTACCTGACCGGCCATGATCAACAATGGACCGAGGACGTCGTCCAAGAGACACTGATTCGCGCCTGGCAGCATTCGGGAACCTTGAACCGGGAGCCGGGAATGCTGCGCGGCTGGCTGCTCACGGTCGCGAAGCGGATCGTGATCGACGGCTGGCGAAACCGGCGTGCCCGTCCACAGGAGGTGGAGCTGGACAGTTCTGAAAACGCCGAAATAGCGGACCGGACGGATCAGTCGCTGTCCGCGCTCGTCATTTCCGAAGCGCTACGATATCTGGACGTCAAATACCAGGCTGTCATCTATGAGACGTATCTGACCGGACATACGGTCCGGGAGGCGGCGGTGATATTGGGAATCCCGGAGGGAACGGTCAAATCACGGCTGTACGCGGCTATGAGGACATTGCGACGGTCGTTAGGAGAGCTGGGTTCGCGATGAGGATGCGAAAGGTGAAACACACCGATGTCGCGGCCTATGTGCTCGGTGTGCTCGATCAAGCCGAGGCATACGCCTTCGAAGAACACTTGAAGGGCTGCGGGCGCTGCGGGCGCCAGGTCGCGGAATTCACGTCGGTGGAAGACGCGCTGGCGAGGGCCGATCTGCGCTACCTGTCCCCCGGCGCCACGCGGCGCTGCGGGGGGTTGTCGACGATCAAGGCCAACCTCGTCGTGGTCTTCCTGGCGTGCGTCGTCGCGGCGCTGGTGTCGTCACGGTCTTCCCGCCGGTTCCGGCGGATGTCGTCCGATGCGGACATCTCGACCCCTGCTCCCCTCGACGACCAGCGATTACTCCCGATTCCGCTTACGTTCGAGTAGTCTGCCGCAAGCCGACACGAAGGTCTCTACGGTGCATACCGAAGTAAATCCCGAGAGTCCCTTCGGCGGGCCTTCGGTACCGAAGCGCCGCGCCGCCGGGCTGCTGGGTCGCGAAAGCGAACTCGACACGATCACCGGGCTGTTCCGGGCCGCCCTCACCGGGCGCGCCACGAGCGCGGTGGTGGTCGGCGAGTTCGGCATGGGGAAGTCGTCGGTGCTCACCCGGAGCGGAGAACTGGCGAAGGCGGCCGGGTTCACCGTCGCGCTCGCCACCGCCTCCCGGCTGGAGACGCATCTGAGCGGCGGCGTCGGCCGTCAGCTGATCGAAGGGCTCACCCACGCCCCCGCCGAACCGGGGTCACCGAGGCCGCGGGCACCCCACGCCACCGAATCCCTGCCGGACCGCCGTCCCCGGAACGAACAGGAACAGACCGAAGCGCTCGACGCCTTCTTCCACACCGTCCGCCACGCCGCCGAACAGGGGCCGGTCTTCCTCGGCATCGACAACATCCATCTCGCCGACCCGTGGTCGATGCGCTGTCTCGCCTACATCCGGCACCGGGTGGAGAACCTGCCGGTGTTGGTCGTGCTGACCTCGCTGATCGGGCATCTGCAGACCGGCGAGGTCGCCCTGCTGGAGATGTCCGGCTGCACCCCGGCGACGATCCGGCTGCGCGGGCTGGGAACGCGGCACGTCGCGGAGTTCCTCAGTGTCTCCCTCGGACGGTTCGCCGAAGAATGCCGTGAGGTCACCGGCGGCAACCCGTACCTGCTCGCCGCGCTGCGCCGACGACTCGTCCCCGGAATGGACCTGGACACCGCGGGGTCGGCGATGATCGGCGAGGTGCTGCGGGTCCGCATGCACGAGTACACCGCGGCGCCGAAGATGCTCGAAGCCGTCGCGATCCTGGGCGAGGACGCGAGTTTCGACCTGCTGGCGCAGCTCGCCGGGGTCGACGAGATCACCGCGCTGGAGGCCATCGACACGATGGTGCGCGTGCACCTGCTGACCAACAGCCATCAGCCGTCGCTGACCTACCGGTTCGTCCGCAATTCGGTGCTCGCCGACATGCCGCTCACCACCAGGGCGGTCACCCAGTCGCGAGCGGCACGGCTCCTGCACGAGGCGGGCGCCGCGCCGGAGCGGGTCGGCGCGCACCTGCTGGAGGCGACCGCGATCAGGATCCCCTGGGCGGTGAACGTGCTGCGGCTGGCCGCCCGGCATTCGGTGGTCCGGGGCGATCCGGAACTCTCCGTCCGTTTTCTGGTGCGGGCACTGGAAGAACGGCTCAGCGAACGCAAGCGGATGGCGATCCTGCTCCAGCTCGCGCACGCGGAGTTCCACTGCGACCCGGATTCGGCGCCCGCCAGGGTGCGCGAGGCCGTCGACCACATCGACGACCGCGAAACCGCGGCCTTCGTCGCGACGGCCATGATCCTTTCGCTGTGCTGCGGCCCGGACGCGCGCTTGGCGATCAATTCCGCCGGCCAGTTCGCCGCCAGGCTCGACGCGGGCGGGCCCGACGCCGTCTGGCCGCTGCTGTGCATGACGTACCTCGCCGAAGCGGGCAGCAGACTCGGCCCGCCACCGGACTTCCGCGATTTCGAGCAGCAGTGGGCGCCGCTGAACGACCCCGCCGCGCAACAGAGCCGCTCGGGTCTGCTCGCGCTCGACACCGTCCGGAATGGAAGCTCTTCGGCGAACGCCGTCCGCCATTTCGGCGAGGCGTTGTCGGGCGAGCAGCCGGAACTGTTCGAGCAGCCGTACTTCTTCACGCTCGCGACGGCCGTGCTCGCCGACGAGTCCGCGCTCACCGACAAGCTCTGCCAGGTGCTCGACACCAAACGCCTGCCGTGGGATTTCCACGTGCCGAAGGGCGCGCTCGCCACTCTCGCCCGCGGGATCGCCTTGCAGGGTGGCGGCGACCTGGTTCGGGCGAGTGTCCACTACGAATCCCTGGTGCGGCAGTTCGACGAACGCGGCGCCACCAGCCAGTGCCCGATCGCGGTGCTGTGCGTGGCGAGGCTGATCGAGACCTCGGTCGACCTCGGCCGGTTCGACGTCGCGAACGCACTGCTGGACAAGATCGATTTCGGGGCCACCCAAGCACTTTTCACGCACAACTACCTGCTTTACGCCCGCGGCAGGCTCCGGGCGGCCACCGGTGAGCCGGAACTCGGCTACGAAGACCTGCGCGGCTGCGGGCGCCGTCTCGAACACCACGGCATGCGCTTCCCCGGATTCGCCCCCTGGCGGGCGCACGCCGCTCGCACCGCGCTGGCGCTCGGGCGCACCGACGCGGCGGCCCGGCTCGCCGAAGAGGATCTCGACGCCGCGGAACGCTGGGGAGCGCCGAGAATCCTCGGCAGCGCGCTGACCACGGCGGGCCTGGCCCGCGACGACAACGAGGAGGCCGAACGCCTGCTCACCAAGGCCGTCGACGTCCTCGGCGGGTCGACGGCGAAGCTGGCGCTGGCCGAGGCGCTGACCGAACTCGGCGCGCTGCAGGCCCGGCACGGCCAGGGCGAGAAGGCGATCGCCACGTTGCGGGAGGCCGCGCGGTCGAGCAGGCACTGCGGCGCGCGGCCGCTCGCGAGGCGGGCCGCCGAGGCGCTGCGGGACGCGCGAGCGAGCATGGCGACGGCGAAGGACAACGAGCACGGCCTCACCAAACAGGAGTACCGCGTCGCGGTGATGGCGTCACAAGGTCTCACCAACCGGGAGATCGCCGAGGCACTGCACCTGACCCGTCGCACCGTCGAACTGCATTTGTCCGGGGCCTACCGCAAACTCGGCATCACCGGGCGGACCGAATTGAGCACCGCGCTCGGCCGTTCCCAGCGCGTGGACGGTGATTGACGGTTTCCGGGGGCGGCGGTTCACTCCGCGACATGCCGGGAATCGAATCCGAACCACTCAAATTCGCCTATTGGGTCCCCAATGTGAGCGGCGGGCTGGTCACCAGTGACATCGAGCAGCGCACCGACTGGGGATACGAGTACAACCGGGATCTCGCCGTCCTCGCGGAGAACAGCGGGTTCGAATACGCGCTGAGCCAGGTCCGCTACACGGCCAGCTACGGTGCCGCCTACCAGCACGAATCGACCGGTTTCAGCCTCGCGCTGCTGCTCGCGACGCAACGGCTGAAGGTGATCGCGGCGATCCACCCCGGACTGTGGCATCCCGGGGTGCTCGCGAAGTTCATCGCCAGCGCGGACGTGATCTCCGGCGGACGCGCGGCGGTCAACGTGGTCAGCGGCTGGTTCAAGGACGAATTCACCAATCTGGGTGAAGCATGGCTCGAACACGACGAACGGTACCGGCGATCCGAAGAGTTCATTCGCGTACTGAAGGAACTCTGGACGAACGACCACGCCGAATTCAACGGCGATTTCTACCGGATTCACGATTTCGACATCAAGCCCAAGCCGGTGGGACGGCCGCATCCGGAGATCTTCCAGGGCGGCAACTCCACCGCGGCGCGGAAGCTCGCGGGCCGGGTCTCCGACTGGTACTTCAGCAACGGCAAGGACTTCGACGGCTTCAGCGAGCAGGTCTCGGAGGTTCGTGGTTACGCGGCCGAGAACGACCACGCCGTCCGCTTCGGGCTCAACGGCTTCCTGATCGCGCGGGAGACCGAGAGCGAGGCGAAGGCCGTGCTGCGGGAGATCGTCGAGAAGGCGAACACCGACGCCGTCGAGGGATTCCGCAACGCCGTCAAGCAGGCGGGCGGCTCCACATCGGACAAGAAGGGGATGTGGGCCGACTCGGAGTTCAAGGATCTGGTGCAGTACAACGACGGCTTCCGCACCGGGCTGATCGGCACGCCGGAGCAGATCGCGGACCGGGCCATCGAGTACAAGAAGCGCGGGGCGAACCTGCTGTTGCTCGGCTTCCTGCACTACCTGGAGGACGTCGAGCACTTCGGGAAGCACGTGCTGCCGGTGATCCGGGCCAAGGAGGCGGACCTCGAGCGAGGCGCCGCCACCCCCGAACCCCTGGTCACCTCCGCCCCCTGACGCGTTTAGTCCTCTAGTTGCGGTCCTTGCACGCGCAAGGACCGCAACTAGAGGACGAAACGCGGGCGGTGAGGGGACGGGTCAGGGCGACGCGGGTCTCCAGGCTGTGATCGTGCGGAGGGTCGTGAAGGCCTCCTTACCTACCTTGAGCGTAGGGAAGGAGGCCTTCACGGACAGCCGCCAACGCAACTAGAGGACGAAACGCGGGCGGTGAGGGGTCAGGGCAGGTAGACGGTCTGGCCCGGGTGCATGGTGGGGCCGCAGTCCTTGAGCGGGCCGCCGAAGCGCGCCTTCTCGACGTCCGGCAGGGTCTTCGCGGCGTAGTCCTGGGCGGCCTTCAGCTTCTCGGGGCTGGAGACGGCGTCCTTGCGCACGAAGTCACCATTGCGCAGCCCGCCGCCCGGGTACACGAAGATCGGCTCGTAGTCGCGGTCGATCCGCGAGTCGACGGTGATGCCGTTGCCCGCGGCCCACGGGCCCCACGAGTGGATGAAGGTCGGCTTGACCTTGTCGAACACGTAGTCGCGCAGCCCCGGCATGTCGCCGTTCTTGACGAAGTCCGCGACGTCCGCCTCGACCAGCCCGGCCATATCGACCAGGTGCAGGCGGCTGGTCATCGACGAGCCTCCGAGGTCGGGCAGCAGCAGCGACGCCTGCTGGAGGCCGAGGATGTCGGCGATGGTGTTGAAACCGCGGCCGAACCGGTCGGCGATGAGGCACGCGGGCACCGTCGGGACCTCTTGGAACTTCTCCGACGACGACGCGAAGCCCATCCCGGACGGGATCGCGGCCGCGACCAGCACGAGCACCACGACGGTCCGCAGAACCGCCCGCGAACGGCGCAGCAGTTCGCCCGCGGCCAGCGTTCCCGCCAGCGCGGCGAGGATCCAGATCGGGGTTGCGAAGCGGTGCTGGCCCATCCAGTCCGGGACCATCACGCCGTAGGCGATGATGCCCAGCACCAGCGGCGTCATGAGCGCGACCAGCGCGCGCCGCCATTCCGCGCGGACCAGCGCGTAACCGATGGTCAGCGCGAGCAGGATCGTCCCGGCGACACCGGCGTAGCCGACCAGCTCGAAAGGCTGCTTGAACGCCGAAAGCCCGGGGAGGCCCTGTCCCTTCGCGATGGACGGGTTCGCCAGCAGCCTGCCGAATTCCGCGATCCGCCAGGCGAGGTACGCGCCGAACGGGATCGCGAACGCGACCACGGAGACCACGATGAACTTGACGCTCTGCCCCAGCAGCGGCTTCCGCAGCTGGAACAGGACGACGAGCGGGTACGCGCCGCCGTAGATCAGGCCTTCGGGGCGGGTCAGCGCGGCGAACGCGACCAGCACCCCGGACCAGATGGCGACCTTCGCGGTGAGCACGGTGTCCTTGCGGACGGCCACGAACAGCAGCACGGCCAGCCAGGCGACGGCCATCCCGAACAGGGAGTTCTCCAGACCGGAGATCGTCCAGATGACGAACGACGGGATCGCGGCCAGCGTCAGCCCGACGACCAGGGTCGCCAGCCAGGCGAAGCGCTTGAAGATCTGCTTCGCCGCGATGTGGCAGGCCGCCAGCGTCCCGGCGGTGAACAGGAGCCCCAGCAACTTCGGGAACAGGACGTAGTCGGGGAGGCCGAACAGCGTGCCGCTGTCGAAGATGCCGACGAGCTTGCCGAACGCCAGCAGCACCAGCCAGGTCGAGTTCGACCAGCCCTCGACCGACGGCTGCCCCGGCTGCAGCACCGGGCCGATCCCGTCGGCGAAGCTGCGCGCATAGGAGAAGGTGATGGCCGCGTCGTCGACGATCCAGTGGCCGTAGAGGGTCGCGTGCCAGGCCAGCGCGGCGACACCGGCGAGCACCGCCAGGTAGGGCGCGATCCGGGCGGCCGGGCCACGACGGGCCGGCGTCTCCGCCGGGTCGGGCACATCTTTTTCGGAAGCTTCGCTGAGTGCGCTCGCCGTCATGTCCCCGTCTTTGCCTTCTCGCTCACGTGCCCCGTCGCCGAAACTGTAGCCAATACCCCATCGGTCGCCCGCGACACGTCATATCCAGGCGTGATCCGCGCCACATTCATCGGGTCAGGACAGATGCGAGATGTCGTTCACCAACCGGACCGAGGCGTTGCCGTCCGGATAGAACTCGACGATCGACAGCGAGGCCAGGTCCAGGTGCAGGCGGAACAGCAGCGACGGCCCGGCGTCCAGGCCCATCCGCAGCAGCGACTTGATCGGCGTGACATGGCTGACCAGCACGAGCGTCCGCCCGCCGTACTGCGCGATCAGTTCGTCGCGGGCCTTGCGGACACGGCGATGGACGCCGTCGAAGCTCTCGCCGCCCGGCGCCGCGATGGAGGTGTCCGAAAGCCAGTCGGTCTGGAATTCCGGGTCGCGGTCCATGGCCTCTTTGAAGGTGAGGCCCTCCCAGTCGCCGAAGTCGGTCTCGATCAGCCCGGGGTGGGTCTCGACCCGGCCGCCGAGCGCGTCCGCGATCGCCTGCGCGGTCTGCTGGGTGCGGATCAGCGGTGAGGCGATGATCGGCGCGACCTCGCCGTCGACGACCAGACCCTCCATCGAGCCGAGGCGTTTCGCGGCGGCGGCCGCCTGCTGCTTGCCGTGGTCGGTGAGCGGCACGTCGCCGCGGCCGGAATAGCGCTTGTCGACCGACATCGCCGTCTGGCCGTGCCGCACGAGGAGCAGTTTGGTCGGCGTGCCGGTGGCGCCAGTCCAGCCGACCGGGCTGATCCTGTCCTGCTTCACGGTCTTCGGCGCTTCTGACTTCTTCTCGGTCCCGGCGTCCATCGCCTCGTTCGCGAGCCCGTCCGCGTGGGAGTTCTCCGCGCGCGGGATCCACTCGTAACGCACGCGGGAAAAGCGCGCCGCCAGCGCCTTGGCTTCGGCGTTCAGCGGCTGCATCGACGGGTGCTTGACCTTCCAGCGCCCGGACATCTGTTCCACCACGAGCTTCGAGTCCATCCGGACGTCCACTGTGGACGCTCCGAGCTCGGCGGCCGCGGCGAGACCGGCGATCAGGCCGGAGTACTCGGCGACGTTGTTGGTCGCGATGCCGACGTAGGCCTTGCGTTCGGCGAGCACCTCACCGGTGACCGCGTCCTTGACGACCGCGCCGTAGCCGGCGGGCCCGGGGTTGCCCCGCGACCCGCCGTCGGCCTCGATCAGCACGTGGTCGGTCACAGGCCGGACTCCAGCGTGCGCACCAGGATGGCGCCGCAGTTCTCGCACTGGATGACGTTGTCCTCGGGAGCGGCCTTGATCTCGGCGATCTCGCGGCGGTCGATGTCGAGCTGGCAGGCGCCGCAACGGCGGGCCCGCAGCAGCGACGCGCCGATGCCCTTGTGCGCCCGGACGCGCTCGTAGAGCTTCAGGAGGTCTTCCGGGAAACGCGGCAGGAGCTTGGCGCGATCTTCGTCGCGGCGCGCCTTCGTGGTGTCGAAGTCGGTGAAGTTCTCGTCGCGGCGGCGAACGGCCTCGGCGACCTCGTTCTCGGCCTTCGCGACCTCGGCGCTGGTGCGCTGGGCGTCGAGGTCGAGCGCCTCGCGGCGTTCCATCAATTCGAGCAGGTCGTCCTCGAGCGCGGACTGACGCCGGTTGAGGCTGTTCAGCTCGTGCTCGATGTCGGTCATCTGCTTCGCCGCGACGGAACCGGATTCGAGGAGCTTGCGGTCGCGGTCGCCACGGGCGCGCACCGACTCGATCTCCTTCTCCTGGCGGGCGATCTCACGGTCGAGGTCGGACGCCGCGGTCTGGACCGAGACCAGTGCGTCACGTCGATCGCGGACCGTCTTCTCGCCCGCGTCGATCTCGGCGATCTCCGGCAGGGTGCGGCGGCGGTGGGCGGTACGCGAAAGTTCGGCGTCCACCTTCGCGAGTTCGAGCAGCTGGCGCTGGACGGCGGGGTCGGCCTTCACGGTGCTCCTTGTGATTCTTAGTGCTCGGTTCGGGTGGCCCGTAGCGTCCACGGGTCGGTGCACCGCGTGGAGACGTGAACGTCGACGTTACCCGCAAACGCGGCGCGGACGACGGCCGAGGCTTGCTCGCACCACGGCCATTCGCTCGCCCAGTGTGTGACGCCGACCAGGGCGGGGACTTCGGCGATCTCGGCGAGGTGTTCGCCGGCGGGATGATGCCGGAGATCGGCGGTGACGTACGCGTCGACCCCGGCGGCGGTGGCCCGCTTGAGATAGCTGTCGCCGGAACCTCCGGAAACGGCGACGCGGCGGATCGGGCGGGTCGGATCGCCCGCGCCGTAGACGCCGGGTTCCGTGCGGGGCAAGGCATTCGCGACGCGTTCGACGAAGACGGAGAACGGTTCGGACGCGGGCAGTTCGCCAATGCGGCCGATGCCGGTGACGCCGTCATCGCGGGGGTCGAGCGGGCCGAGGACGGTCAGGCCGATGGCGTCGGCGAGCGCGTCGGAGACGCCGGGCGACGCGGAATCGGCGTTGGTGTGCGCGCAGTAGAGGGCGACGCCCGCGCGGATCAGGCGATGCACGAGACGGCCCTTGGTGCTGTCGGCCGGGACGCCGTGGACGCCGCGCAGCAACAGCGGATGGTGCGCGACGATCAGCTGCGCGCCGTCGGCGATCGCCTCGTCGACGGTCTCGTCGACCGGGTCGACGCAGAACAGGACCTTGTCCACGTTCTCGGCCGGGTCGCCGCAGACGAGTCCGACGGCGTCCCACGATTCGGCGAGTTCGGGCGGGTACGCCTGTTCCAGGGCGGCGATGACTTCGGCTAGCGCGGGCACCCGGGGATTTTCGCATGTAGCGTTTCCGGGCATGCGACTTCGGGTGCTCTGCGCGCTGCTCGTGGCCGGACTGCTGACGGTGCCCGCGCCGGCATCGGCGTCCTCGGGTCTCTGGACGCTGACCGATCTGGCCGCTCAGCGCGTGCAGATCGCCGACAAGGTCGCGGCCGCGAAGTTCGGCACGCCGTCGCCGATCGACGACCCGGTGCGCGAACAGCAGATCCTCGACTCGGTGGCGGCGAAGGCGCCCGGTCTCGGTCTCGACGCGGACGGTGTGGTGCGGTTCTTCCGCGACCAGATCGAGGCGAACAAGGTCGTGCAGCGCGGCCTGTACGCGCGATGGACCGAGCACCCCGGCTCGCGGCCGCCCGGACGACCCGATCTCGCGACCGAGGTCCGGCCGGTGATCGACCGGCTCAACGCGGGCCTGCTCGCCGAACTCGCCGCGACCCGATCCGCGCGTGCGCGGCCGTCGTGCGACGCGCGGCTGGCGGTCACGGTGCGGCTGGTCGACGCGCGGCGAGACCTGGACCGGCTGCACGCGGGCGCGCTCGGGGAAGCCGTCCGGTCGGCCTGCGCTCAGCCCTGACCGCGGAGCGGGAGCAAGGGACCTTTGCTCTCACCTGGGTCGCTGACCTGCGGAAAGAGAGCAAGGGACCTTTGCTGTCGCCGGGGTCCGGAGGGCTCGGGGGCTCGCGGCGAAGCAAGGGACCTTTGCTGTCGCGCCCGGGTCAGTCCAGCGCCTTCGCGTCCTTGTTGATCGCCCAGCGGCCGGCCGCGCGCATGACGCGGCCCGTCCACAGCATCGCCCGGTAGGCCTTCGTCGAGTGATCGGGGACGTCGGCGTGGTCGACCTGGTACGGCGCGACGGACGCGCTCGACCGGAGGTGCAACGGCATCCTGGTCATCGCCTCTTTCGGCGATCTCGCCTGGACGAAGTGGTGCTCCGACAGGATCCGCCCGACCTCGTAGGGGTGCGGATGCGTGACGGTGATGCGATACCAGCGGAGCCCGGTTGCCGGGGACTCGACGATGGGTGTTGGTGCGCTCATACGCGACCTTCCTGCGTGTTTCTCTCCAGGAGGTCTACTCCCGCTTCGTCCCGGCTTGCCAGCTTCGCGCGCCCGGTAGCCGTTCGGAGCCGGTGAACGGTCGATCTCCGGCGGCCTTCACACTGATCGGGTGCTGCACATCGTCTTCGTCTGTTCCGGCAACATCTGCCGCTCGCCGATGGCCGAGCTCGTCTTCCGCGCGAAGGTCGAGGAGGCCGGTCTCGATCACCTCGTCCAGGTGTCCAGCGCGGGTACCGGCGGCTGGCACGTCGGCGAGGCCGCCGACAAGCGGGCCCGCGCGAAGCTGGCCGAACACGGTTACCCGACCGGCCACGTCGCGGCCGAGGTCGACCGCGGGCATCTGGCCGCCGACCTGCTGCTCGCGGCGGACGACAGTCATCTGTCCTTTCTCCGGCGCAAGGTGTCGGACCCGTCCAAGGTCCGGCTGCTGCGCGCCTTCGACCCCTCCGCGCCCGAAGGCGCCGAGGTGCCCGACCCTTACTACGGCGAGGACGACGGTTTCGAGGACGTCCTCGGCATGATCGAGCGGTCCGTTCCCGGCCTGCTCGACTGGGTGCGCGCACACGCCTGAGGCGGACCGCTTACCGTGGTGGGGTGCGGTTGAAGTTCCTGCTGAAGCCCGGGTGGCTGGCCTTGACGTTGGTGGTGTTCACCTTCGCCGTGTGCTGCTTCACCCTGCTGGCGCCGTGGCAGTTCTCCCGCGACAGCGAGCGCGAACACCAGAACGCGGCGCTGCGGGAGTCGTTCGCCGGTCAGCCGCGGTCGCTGGACCAGCTGCTTCCCGGCGGAGCGGCCCCTGACCAGCGCACCGAGTGGCACCTGGTCGCGTTGAAGGGCACGTACCTGCCCGAGGGCGAGGTCGTGGCCCGTCTGCGCTCCGTCCAGGGCGAAGCGGCCTACGAGGTGCTGACGCCGTTCCGGACCGTCGAAGGCACGGTCGTGCTGGTGGACCGCGGGTACGTCCGGCTCGACGACAAGTCGCGGGCCCTCCCCTTCGCCGCGCCTCCCGCGGGGACGGTCGACATCGTCACGCGGGCACGTCACGACGAGCGGGACGGGAAGAACCGCGACGCCTTCGCCGACGAGTCGACAGGCGGCCAGCTGCAGAGCTACGTCGTCGATTCCCAGGTCGTCGCGCGGGCCGCGAAGCTGGACATCCGGCCCGGCTACTTCCAGCTCGACGTCGAGCAGCCCGGCGTGCTGGGCGCGCTGCCGCTGCCGCAGACCGACGCGGGACCGTTCTTCTCCTACGCGCTCCAGTGGATCGCGTTCGGGGCCATGGCGCTGATGGGCTGGCTGTACTTCACCGTCCGCGAGCTGAAGCCGGGCGGCGCACTGACGACGGAGCGGCCGCAGCGGCGCAAGAGCGTCGCGGAGATGCTGGCCGAGGACGAACGTTCCGAAGTGGCTACCTGATCCGACGAGAAACTGGACCTTTTATGGGTCCATATCCGCGTGCTCATACTCGATCATGCTGATTCACCCGTGGGACGCCGCCCACGACGACGCCGAATGGCAGGCCTGGCTCTCCGTACACGACTTCGGCCAGCTGATCGCCGGTGGCGCGGGCCGTGACCTGCCGGTCGTCAACCCGGTGCACTTCGTCTACGACGGCGACCGGACGGTCCTGCTGCACCTCGCGCGCCCCAACCCGGTCTGGCCGCTGCTGGAGGAACATCCGCGGGCGCTGCTCTCGGTGACCGACGACCACACCTACATCCGATCCGCCTGGAACACTCCCGCCGACCCGCCGCGCGGCGTCCCGACGTCGTATTTCGCGTCGGTGCAGCTCGAATGCGACGTCCGGCTGGTCGACGACGCCGAGGAGAAGGCCGCGCTCCTGGACCGGCAGCTCGCGCACTTCGAGCCCGGTTCGGGCCGGTTGGGCGTGAGCGCCACCGAGGCGCCGGACAAACGGCTGCTGCCGGGGATCCGCGGCGTCGAGCTGACCGTGACCGGGGTGCGGGCGAAGTTCAAGTTCGGCGGGAACAAGCAGCCGGCCGACCGGTCGCGGATCGACGCGGAGCTCGAGCGGCGCGACGGCCCGATGGACGCTCGGGCGCGGGCGCAGCTGGCGCGGCGGGGAGCTCGCGCTCGTGAGTGATGCTTCGGGACCGCGGTGTCCGTAAAGGACTCCTTCGCACCTTCCCCAAGTACGTGAAGGCCCCCTGCTCCCCTGCGGTGACTGTGTGGATTTTGGGGCGTCAGATGTCCCAAAATCCACACAGTCACCGAGTGCCACACAGCCCACGCGATAGCAAAGGTCCCCTGCTCTCTTTCCGCAGGTCAGAGCCCCCGGCGAGAGCAAAGGTCCCTTGCTCCCGCAGCCAGGTCAGCGCCGTCGCCGCAGCCCGACCAGGACGGCCAGCACCACCGAGCTGATCGCGCCCAGCCAGCCGACCACCCGCGAAAGCTCCACGGCCCGCGTCACGTGACCGGCGTCCGGGTTCCGGCCGATGCCGAGCACCGGCAGTTCCTCGACCCCGTGCGGGTACACCGTCCGCCCGCCGACCCGGATCTCCAGCGCCCCGGCGAACGCGGCCTCGACGCGGCCCGCGTTCGGGCTCGGGTGCGCGGTCGTGTCCCGCCGCCACGCCCGCCACGCGCCGCCCGCCGAACCACCGACGACCGGTGCGGCGAGCACGGTCAGCCCGGCCGCGACCCGCGTCGGCACGAGATGGACGATTTCGTCCAGCCGCGCGACGAACCAGCGGTACCGCTCCGAGCGTCCCCGGCCGAGGCCGCGCAGCAGGCTGATCGCGCGCGAGCCGAGCAGGCCGGGCGCGCCCGCCAGGGCTCCCCACACCAGCGGCGCGATGACGACGTCCGCGGTGTTCTCGGCGAGCGTCTCCACCGAGGCGCGCGAAAGGCCGATGACGCCGAGGTCGTCGGCGACGCGGGGGTCCAGTGTGGACAGTGTGCCGCGCGCGGTCTCGAGGTCGCCTTCTTCGAGATCCCGCGCCAGCGAAGTACCGTGCGCGGCCAGACCGGCGGCGCCGAGCACGGCCCAGGTGGTCACCGCGGTCGTGGTCGCCTGAAGGACGGGACTGCGCCGTCCGGCGCGTTCGGCGAGGACGCCCGCCAGCACGGCGGAACCCGCGAGACCGCCGGTCCACAACAGACCGGCCGCTGGATGCTTCGACCGGACCTTCGCGTCCACCGCCGAAGCCGCCCTGGCGAACGCCGTCACCGGAGGCCGTGACCGGGGATCCCCGATCGCCCCGTCCGCGGCCACCCCCAACACCAAGCCGATCGCGCGCGCCGCGCTCACCGTCGCCCCCCGCATGCAGTTCCCTCGAAGACCTGCAGAGGTTACTCGAACATCATCCGTCCAGAAGGGCGGCCATCTCGTCACGCGCCTGGATGACGATGTCCCGCATCGCGCGTTCGGCCCGGTCAGGGTCACCGGCGTCGACCGCGGCCGCGACCTCGACGTGCAGCGCGACGGCCTCGGGCTGCGGTTCCTCGGGCATCAGCCCGTGCCCCGTGCGCCCGGCGAGCACTTCGGCGACGACGGCGGAAAGCTGCGCGAACATCGGATTCCGCGACGCGGTCAGCAGAAGATCATGGAAAGCGACGTCGTGCCCGAGAAAGGTCGCGAGATCACGCTGGTGCGCCGTCTCTTCCAGCCGCTTCGCCAAAGCCCGGAGACGGCCGCCTTCTTCGGGCGTCGCGCGCAGCGCCGCGAACCGGGCCGCACACGGTTCGACGCCGGAGCGCAACTCGGTCAGCGTGCGCAGCGCGGTCTTCCGCTCGGATCCGTCGAGTTGCCAGCGGAGCAGTCTCGGGTCGTAATGGTTCCAGTCACGCGGCTCGCGCACGGTCATCCCGACCCGGCGTTTGCTGCTGGTCAGGCACATCGTTTCGAGGACGCGCACCACCTCGCGCGCCACCGTGCGCGACGCGCCGAACCGCTCTTGGAGCTCCTCCGAGCGCAGCACGGAACCCGGTGGCAGTTGCCCGTTCGCGATCGCGGAGCCGAGTGCGTCGAGCATTTCGGCATGCCTGTCATTGCCCACCAGGCGACCTTAACGTTCTGATTCGATTAAGTAGTACTTGATGTTGCTTAAGTAGTACTTTTGAGCTGTACTCGTCCCGGCTACAACGACGTGGGAGGTACGGATGACCGTCATCGTGGTGATGGGTGTTTCCGGCTCGGGCAAGACGACGGTGGGCACCGAACTGGCCGCCCGGCTCGGCGTCGACTACGCCGAAGCGGACACGTTCCATCCTCAGGCGAACATCGACAAGATGAGCTCCGGCCACCCGCTGAACGACGAAGACCGGCAGCCGTGGCTCGAGGCCATCGCCGGCTGGATCCGGGACCACCAGGACTCGGGCGGTGTCGTCACCTCCTCCGCGCTCAAGTACCGCTACCGCGACGTCCTGCGCAGCGGCGGCGACGTCTGGTTCCTGCATCTGCACGGCGACCGCGCCCTGCTCGCCGACCGGATGAAGACGCGCTCCGGCCACTTCATGCCGGTGTCCCTTTTGGACTCCCAGCTCGCCGACCTCGAACCGTTGCAGCCGGACGAGTTCGGGTTCGTCGCCGACATCGCGAAGAAGCCGGAAGAGATCGTCGACACCACCCTCGCCGCCTTCAAGGACCGCTGATGACCACCACTCTCGCCGCCTCCTGGACCGGGCACGACACGCGCCTCATCGGCGCGACGGTGCTCGCCATCGCCGTGATCGTCGTCCTGATCACCAAGGCGAAGCAGCATCCGTTCCTGGCCCTCATCCTCGGTTCCGGCGTGCTCGGGCTCGTCGGGGGCATGCCGGTGGACAAGCTGATCAAGAGCTTCAGTTCCGGCGTCGGCTCCACCGTCGCGTCGGTCGGCGTGCTGATCGCGCTCGGCGCGATGCTCGGCAAACTGCTCGCCGACTCCGGCGGCGCGGACCAGATCGTCGACACCATCCTGCGCCGCGCGGGCAATCGCACGCTCCCGTGGGCGATGGCGCTGGTCGCCGCGCTGATCGGGCTGCCGATGTTCTTCGAGATCGGCCTGGTCATGCTGATCCCGGTGATCCTGCTGGTCGCCAAGCGCACCGGGAAACCGTTGCTGCTGCTGGGCATTCCGGCGCTCGCGGGGCTTTCGGTGCTGCACGGCCTCGTCCCGCCGCACCCAGGGCCGCTCGCCGCCGCGGGCGCGCTGAACGCGAACATCGGCCTCACCCTGGCCTTCGGCCTGCTCGTCGCGATCCCGACGGTGATCATCGCCGGACCGCTGTTCGGCAGGCTGGCCGCGAAGATGGTCCCGGACGCCGTCGCGCCGGAACGGCTCGTCCCGGAGTCGTCGAACGACGAAGGACGGCGCCCTGGCTTCCTCGCGACGCTGTCCACCGTGCTGCTGCCGGTCGTGCTGATGATGGGCAAGGCGCTCGCGGACATCCTGCTGGACAAGGAGAACCACGTCCGCCGCGTGCTCGACTTCATCGGCGACCCGCTGGTGGCGCTGCTCGCCGCGGTCCTGGTCGGCATGCTCACGCTGGGCAAATCCGCGGGCTTCACGCGCGACAAGCTGTCGTCCACGGTGGCCGATTCGCTCCCGCCGATCGCGGGCATCCTGCTCATCGTCGGCGCGGGCGGCGGGTTCAAGCAGACCCTGGTCGACGCCGGGGTCGGCAACGTCATCACCGGCCTGGCGACCGGCGCGAACCTGTCGCCGCTGCTGCTCGGCTGGCTGGTCGCGGTCGCGATCCGGCTCGCCACCGGCTCCGCGACGGTCGCGACCGTGTCCGCCGCCGGCATCGTGGCGCCGCTCGCGGCGACCATGGACCCGTCGCACAGCGCGCTGCTGGTGCTGGCGATCGGCGCCGGTTCACTGTTCTTCTCCCACGTCAACGACGCCGGGTTCTGGCTGGTCAAGGAGTACTTCGGGCTTTCGGTCGGGCAGACCTTGAAGAGCTGGTCGATCATGGAGACGCTCATCTCCGTGACCGCGATCGCGCTGATCCTGCCGCTGGGCGCCCTCCTGTAGCGAAGCCACCGGTTGACACGTGACCTTTTGGTCACCTATTCTTCCCTCGTGCCCGACGACGACCTGGTTTTCAAGGCCCTGGCGGATCCGACTCGCCGGTTCCTGCTCGACCAGCTGTTCGCGCGTGACGGCAGCACGCTGACCGAACTCGAGTCCGAAGTGGACATGAGCCGGTTCGGCGTGATGAAGCATTTGAAACTGCTGGAAGAAGCCGGACTTGTCGTCACGCGCAAGGAGGGCCGCGAGAAGCGGCATTTCCTCAACCCGGTCCCGATCCGGCAGATCCACGACCGGTGGATCGACAAGTTCACGGAGCGCACCGTGACCGCGTTGCTCGACCTCAAAGCCGAACTCGAAACCCCAGAATCCGAGGAGCCCACATGACCGACACCCAGGTTTACCGCGTCTACATCAAGGCGACCCCGGAGAAGATCTGGGACGCCATCACGAAGCCCGAGTGGTCGCAGAAGTACGGGTACACCGGCCTGGTCGACTACGACCTGCGGCCGGGTGGCAAGCACGCCACCCACCCCACGCAGGACTACGTCGACGCCGGGTTCGAGAACGACCTCGTCGACGGTGAGGTCCTGGAAGTCGACCCACCGCGCAAGCTGGTCATCACCTGGAAGCTGCGGATGGACCCGGCCTTCGACAAGGAGCCGCACACCAAGCTCACCTACGAGATCGAAGAGACGAAGACCGCGGGCACCCGGCTGACCGTCACCCACGACGTCACCGGCGCGCCGACGACGGCCGCGCTGATCAACGGCTCGCAGGAGGACGTCAACGCCGGACCGGGCGAGAACGCCGGTGGTGGCTGGGCCTGGATCCTGTCCGACCTCAAGTCGCTGCTGGAGACCGACGAGCCGCTGGTCCCGGCCGCCTCCTGAGCTGAAGGGGACTTTCCCCGCATCGGACGCCACGAAGGGGCCCTTCACTGCATCGCATGCGGTGAAAGGCCCCTTCAGCTCTCCCTAGACCCGCTTGGTCGCAGCCTTGAGAGCGACCTTGGCGGTGTCGGGAGCACCGATGGTGTCCAGGGCGAACAACGCCGCGCCGACCACGGGGGCGACGTCGACGACGCTGATCGAAGCGCCCGGGGCCACCTTCAGGCATCGCCGCTCGATCTCCGCGATCACCTGCGCGCCGACCCCGGTCAGCACTCCCCCGCCGAGGATGACCTCGGGCGTCTCCTCGGTCAGTTCCAGCCGCCGCAGGATGACCGCGACCAGCACGGCGACCTCCTCGACGAACCGCCCGACGACGTCCTGCGCCACCTCGTCACCGCCCGCCGCGACGGCGAACAGCAGCGGGCACAGGCCGTGGATCGCGTCGGAGTGCAGATCCTCGAAGTGCAGGCGCCGCACCACTTCCAGCACGGTCGACGCCTTGAAGTGCGCGGCGACGGCCGCCTGCAAAGCCGTCCCGGGACCCCGGCCGTCCTCGGCGCGGACGGCCCACCACAAGGCCTCCTCGCCGAGCCGGTAGCCGCCGCCCCAGTCGCCGGAGATCTTGCCCAGCGCCGGAAACCGGTGCTCACGGCCGTCGGCGCTGATGCCGGCGCCGTTGATCCCGGCCCCGCACACCACCGCTACGCCGCTCCCGTCGGAACTGCCCGCCCGCAGCAGCGCGAGCGTGTCGTTGCCGACGATCAGCGTGTCGCTCCACCCCCGCGCGGCCAGCGCCGCGTGCAGGACCTCTTCCTCCTCCGGGAAGTCCAGCCCCGCGAGATAGGCCGACGTATGCGTCGCGAACGGGCGTTCGTCGGGAAGCCCTGCCCCGCGAAGGGCCTCCAGGACCAGCTTCTCCAACGCGGTGACGCTGCCGTCGACCCCGATGTTCTGCGGCGACGCGCCCGGCCCCCGCGACTGCCCGAGCACCCGTCCGTCGCGCGAGACGATCAGGACGTCGGTCTTGCTGTTGCCGCCGTCGATCGCGACGACGACGTCCCGTGAGCCCGCCGTCATGCCCCGGCCCACGGCAGGAACTGGCGATTGACCTGCACCAGCGTGTCCGCGAGCTGGTCGGCCTTGGTGTACTGGCCGATCAGCGGATGCGCCAGCAGCGCGTCCGCCACCCGGTCACGGCCGCCCTTGATCGCCGCCTCCAGCGCGAGGTGCTCGTACGAGGTCACTCCGGCGATGAGCCCGGCGAACCGCTGCTCCACCGGCGGCTGCGGGATCGGGCGAGGGCCATTACCGTCCACAAGGGACGGAACCTCGATGACGGCGTCGTCCGGCAGGAAGTCGAAAGTGCCTTCGTTGCGGACGTTGACGACGTGCTCCTCCGCGGGCCCGCCGGAGGTGAGCGCGTGCACGAGCTGCACCGCCGCCTCGGAATAGTAGGCACCGCCCCGCTTTTCGAGCTGCTCCGGCTTGGTCACCACCGCCGGGTCGAGGTACACCTTGAGCAGTTCCTCCTCGACGTCGCTGACGACGTCCGCGCGCGGCCGCTCGGTGCGCTGCTTGGTGACCTGCTCGTCGTGCCCGTAGTAGTACTTCAGGTAGTACGACGGCACGACGTTCATCCGCCGCATCCACTCGACCGGCGCGGTGACGTGCTCACCGAGGAATTCCGCGTGCTCCGCCAGGAGTTCCGGCAGGCGGTCCTCGCCGTTGACGAGCACCTTCCGTTCCCAGCTCAGGTGATTGAGCCCGGTGTGCACGAGCTTGACGTCGTCGACACCCGCACCGAGCAGGTGCGCGAACGTGCGCTGGAGGTGGATCGCGACGTTGCACAGCCCGACGGCGCGGTGGCCCTCGTTCAGCAGCGCGCGGGTGACGATGCCGACCGGGTTGGTGAAGTTGACGATCCAGGTGTCGTCACCGGCGATTTTCCTTACCCTGTCGGCGATGTCGAGCACCACCGGTACCGTGCGCAGCGCCTTCGCGAGGCCACCCGCGCCCGTGGTCTCCTGCCCGACACAGCCACAGGCGTGCGGGAACGTCTCGTCCCCGCGCCGCGCTCGCTGGCCGCCGACCCGCAACTGGATCAGCACCGCCGACGCGCCCTCGACGCCTTCTTCGAGATTGGCGGTGGTGCGGACCCGCGCCGGATGCCCGGCGTGGCTCAGCAACCGGTTGCTGAAGTCCCCGACCGCTTCCACCCGGTACGCGTCCGGATCGATCAGCACGATCTCGTCGACGTCCAAAGTGGACCGCCGTCCGGCGATCCCGTCGATCAGCTCGGGTGTGTAAGTGGACCCACCACCGACGACTGCGAGTTTCATCCCTTGACCCCTGTGAATGTGACGCCCTTGACGAAGGACTTCTGCGCGAACACGAACAGCACGATCACCGGCAGCATGATCAGCGCGGTGGCCGCCATGGTGAGGTTCCATTCCACGTGGTGCATCCCGCGGAACGACGCGATCGCCAGCGAAAGCGGCCAGCTGTCGCGGGTCTCACCGGTGTAGAGCAGCGGACCGAAGTAGTCGTTCCAGGTGAACAGGAAGCAGAACATCGCGGTGGCCGCGATCCCCGGCTTCGCCATCGGGATCAGCACCTTGATCATCGTCTGGAACTCGTTGCAGCCGTCGATCTTCGCCGCTTCGAGATAGTCCTTCGGAATGGTGAGGAAGAACTGACGCAGCAGGAAGATCGAGAACGCGTCGAAGAAGAAGTACGGCACGATCAGCGGAACCAGCGTCCCGGTGAACCCGAGCCGCACCCACAGGTCGTACAGCGGCACGACGGTGACCTGCGGGGGCAGCATCATCGCGGCCACGGTGAGCATGAAGAACAGGTTCTGCCCGCGGAACTTCAGCTTGGAAAGCGCGTACGCCGCCGGGATCGCCGAAACGAGTGCCCCGAGGGTGGCCAGCGACGAATAGAGCATGCTGTTGCCGAAGTACTGCAACAGCGGCGCCTTTTCGAACACCTCGATGAAGTTCTCGAAGTGCCATTCCTTCGGCCAGAAGTTCGACGAAAGCGCCTGGTCGCTGGACATCACCGCGGTGAGGAAGACGAACAGGATGGGCAGCATGAAGATCACGCCCATCGCGATCCCCAGGCTGTGCGTCGCGATCCAATAGAGCTTCTTGTCCCATTGGCGCCGCACCCGCACCTTCGGCGGTTCGGACGCCGGGGCGGTGTGCCGGGGCTCGGCCAGTGTGGTCATCCGCCCTCCTCCTGGTGCTGGGACTTACGGAGCTGGCGCACGAGAATCCAGGTGAACCCGGCCGAGACGATGAACAGCAGGACCGCCATCGCCGCCGCGTAACCCATGTTGAAGTACCGGAAACCCTGGACGTACAGCCAGACCGGATAGGTCAGCGTCGAGTTCTGTGGTGCGCCGATGAATCTCGTGTTGCCCGCGACGTCCGCCGCTCCGGCGGCCGCCGAACCCGCGACGATCGCCTGGGTGAAGAACTGCAGCGCGAAGATCATCGAGTTGACGACGCCGAACAGCAGCACCGGCGAGATCGACGGGAGCGTGACGTGCCAGAACCGGCGGACCGGACCGGCGCCGTCGAGCTCGGCGGCCTCGTACTGCTCCTGCGGCACGTCGAGCAGCGCCGCCAGGATGATGATCATCAGCTCGCCCGAACCCCACATCACCAGCAGGGTCAGCGCGGGCTTCGACATCGCCGGGTCGTTGAACCACAGTCCGCCGTCGATACCGACCGCGCTCAGGAACGCGTTGACCGGGCCGTATTCCGGGTTGAACAGGAACACGAACGCCAGGGTCGCCGCGGCGGGCGGGGCCAGCGAGGGCAGGTAGCAGAGCGTCCGCACCAGGCCGACACCCGACTTGAGCCGGGAGATGATCGACGCCGTGCCGAGGGCGAACACCACGCGGCAGAACGTCAGGACGATCACCAGCCACAGCGTGTTGTACGCGGCGGTGCCGACCAGCGGCTCGCTGGTGAACATCCGGATGTAGTTGTCGAAACCGACGAACTCCGGCGCGTTGATCAGGTCGTAGCGGGTGAACGAGTAGTACACCGTGGCGATCAGCGGGTAGCCGAAGAAGATCAGGAACCCGAGCATCGCCGGTGCGATGAAGTAGAAGACCGTCCGACGGCGGCGCGCCGCGTTCCCCTTCCGCGTCCGGGTGGACGCGGAAGGGGAATCGACCGCCCTGGACTCCAGGGTCGATGTCATGCGATCAGCCGCCGGCGCGTTTCTGGGCCAGCTCGTCGTTGATCTGAGCGTCGACCTGCTTGAGACCCGCGGTCATGTCGGGGATGTTGCCCGCCTGCCACTTCTCCGCGAAGTCGTTGACGGCCTTGAGGTGCGCGTCGCCGATCGGGGTCGACGGGTTGGGAAGCAGCTTCCCGCCGTTGTACAGATCGAGGAACGTCTTGAACTCGGGCGTGACCTCGAGCTTCGGGTCGGTCAGCGCGGCCTTGGTGCTCGGCACGTTCTTGAGCCCGTTCGACAGCTCGACGAGCGTCGACGTGTCGAGGGTGACCTGCTTGATCAGTTCCCAAGCGGCACCGGGGTTCTTGGCGCCCTTGGGGATCGCGATGATCGTGCCCGTGGTGAACGCGCCGCCGTAACGGTCCGGCTTGCTGTCGAGCACCGGCGGGGCCGCGGTGCCGAACTTCAGTTCCGGCGCCTGGTCCTTGATGAACGCGGTGCGGTACTCGCCGTCGATCATCATCGCGAGCTTGCCGCGCTGGAAACCGTGGTCCGCCGAGTACTCCTCGCCGAGACCGGCCTTGAACTGCTCGACCTTGGCGTGGCCGCCGTAGAAGTCGACGAGCTGCTTCTGGAAGTCGAACATCGACTTCCACTCGGGGCTGTCGGCCAGGTGGGACTGCCCGTCGGGGCCGAGGTAGGTGGCGCCGAAGTTCGGGGCCCAGTACTGCGCGTAGTTGGCGTAGAACGGCATCGACGGCAGGAAGCCGGCGACCTTGATCGAGCCGTCCGGGTTGAACTCGGTCAGCTTCTTGGTGGCCTCGAACAGTTCCGAGGTCGTCTTCGGCGGCGAGGTGACGCCCTTCGCCGCGAACATCTCCTTGTTGTAGTAGAAGCCGTAGACGTCGGCGAGCAGCGGCATGGCGCAGCGCTTGCCCTGGAACTCGGTGTAGCTGCGGACGGCGTCGGGGATCTGCGTCAGGTCGATCTTGTCGCGATCGATGTAGGGCTTCAGATCCTGGAAGCTGCCCGTGGAACACCAGGCGCCGAGGTTGTCGGTGAAGAACGAGATCGCCACGTCCGGCGGGTTGCCACCGCGGATGGACTGGGTGATCTTGTCGTCGTCCTGCTGGCCTTCGTGCTTGATCTCGATGTTCGGGAACTTCGCCTTGAGCTTGTTGAGCCCGGCGGTGACCACGTTGTACTCGCGGTCGGTGAACTTGCTGTAGACGGTCAGCGTGAGCTTCGCGTCCGAGGCGGGGGCGGCCGCCGGGTCACCCGAACCACTGTTCGGGCCGCTTGCGGCGCCCGAACAAGCGGACACCAGTGCGGCGACGGTGACCGCGCCGAGCACTATCGAGCCGCGCCAACGGCGGCCACTTCTCCGAACCTGGGTCGTGGAACTCATGACCCTCCTCCTAATTGGTTGGGGCGGGAGACGGTGGTTCTGTTCGTGATTCGGGGATCGCCGCGAGCTGACCGGGCTCTCCCGCCCCGGACCTGCGGGGCCCGAGGAGCGAAGGGGTGTTGACGCCGAAGACGTCCCTGCGGACAGTGGCGAGGGCGGATTGAAGGGCGCCCTCGCGCACCGCGTTGCCCTGCACCGAAGCGACCCCGACGGGGGTGCGGGGCAGAACGAGCTCGTGCAGCCTTTTCGCCACCAGTGCGGCGAATTCGTCGCCACCGGCCCGGCTGGTGTCACCGGAAAGAAGCACGAGTTCGGGGTCGACGACCGCGATCAGCCCGGCCGCGCCACTCGCGACGCGGCGGGCGAGGTCGTCGAGGAAGGCTTGGTTGCCGTCTTGTCGTGCCTTGGCGACGGCGTCCGCGCCGTCCTCGGCCTCGATGCCGTGCGCGGCGGCCAGCTCGACGACCGCAGGTGACGCGACGAGGTCACCGAAACGATCTCCGGCGCGAGGTTTGGTGCCCGGGGTGGCGACGGAAACCGGGTCGGGGACACGCATCCAGTCGATCTCGCCACCACCGCCGGTCGCGCCGCGCAGCAGCCGCCGCCCGACCACCACCGCGCCGCCGACGCCGTCGCTGAGCCAGATCATCACGAAGTCGTCGAGACCGACGGCCTGGCCGACGGTCATCTCCACGATCGCGACGAGGTTGACGTCGTTCTCGATGGTGACGCCGACGCCGAGTTCCTCGCTGAGCCTGGTCGGCACGTCGAAGCCGAGCCAGCCGGGAATGTGCGGTGCCGACGAGAGCAGACCGGTGCGCGGGTCGAACGCGCCCTGCGCGCCGATGACCACGTGACGGAGGTCGGTGGCGGCGAGCCCGGCTTGACCGGCGACATGGGTGAGCGCCGCGCCGAAGGTGCCGACGACGTCCGCTCCCTCGTGAACCGGCAACGGGACCTGGTACTCCGCGAGCACCGCGCCCGTGACGTCGGCGACGACGAAGTCGGCTTTCTGGGGCGTCAGGTCCACGGCCGCGACGTAGGCGACACCGCCGTTGACCTGCCAGAGCTGCGCCCTCGGCCCACGGCCCCCACCGCGCACGCCCGCCTTGGCGACGACGTCGTCCTGTTCGAGGCGGGTGAGCAACTGCGCCGTCGCGGGCTTCGACAGGCCGATCGCGACCTCGAGCTCGGAGCGCGTCAGCGGGCCGTCCCTGAGGAGGACCTCGATGGCCGCGCGATCGTTGATCTCGCGCAGCATTCGCGGACTACCGGCTCGCACTGGGGCTCGCTCCCGACTTCGTTAGGAAACTTTACAGACGGTTTTCGGGGACTGTAGTGAGCCGAACCACAGCCGTCAACGGGCCTGGGAAACGGGGAGGTAACGCTTGCCGTGTTCCGCACAGTGGGTATCCGTACCGATGCGGAGGGTGGCCGCGAGTGGACCTGGGGCCGGACGCAATGAAAGGCCCGTTACTTGCAAATTTTGCAAGTAACGGGCCTTTCATTGCACTCGCGTACGGGGACGCCCGGGGTCAGACGCCTGCCCAAGCCGCCAACATGACGCGCGCGATCGACGAGTTCCCCGGCAGCACCAGCTGCCGCGTGCCACCGGCGATCGGGGTCGGCACGGCGCCCGCGTTCCGCAGCTGACTGTTCGCGAAAGCGGCCCGTACCTCCGAGCGCGAAACCCAGAACGCCTCTTCGATCTCGCCCTCCGCGGGCACGATCGTCGAGGAGATGTCGGCCCGCGCGGTGAAACCGAGCATGATCGACCGCGGGAACGGCCACGGCTGGCTGCCGAGATAGCGCACGTCGCGCACGTCGACGCCGACCTCTTCGCGGATCTCCCGCTCGACACAGCCTTCGAGCGACTCCCCCGCCTCGACGAACCCGGCGAGGATCGAGTACCGGTTTTCCGGCCAGATCGGCTGCCGCGCCAGCAGGACGTGCTCGCCGTTGACGCCGGCGTCGTCGTGCACGAGGCAGATGACGGCGGGGTCGGTGCGCGGGTACTCCTCCCGGCCGCAGCCGGTGCACTTGCTCGCCCAGCCCAGCTGGACCACTTCGACCGGGCTCCCGCAGCGCGTGCAGAACTTCGCCTGCCGACGCCAGTTCAGCAGCGCCTGCGCGGTGGTGAACAGCCCCGCCGACGCGTCGTCGAGCAGGTCACCGTAGCCGCGCAGGTCGACCCAGATCTCGCCTTCGTGCCGCGGGACCTCTTCGATGACGCCCCAGCTGCCCGCCATTTCGACGGTCTCGGTCTCCCCCGCGGGGCGGCCGGGCAGCGACCAGTAGTCGGTGCCCTGCCACTCCCCCAGGAAGACCGCGTCGGCGGGCGGCTCGGCGCCGAAGTCCTGCGTCTTGCGGGTCGCGAGCGAGCCGGAACCCTCGACCACCGGGGTGCGCGCGTGCTCGTCGAGCAGCACGACGCGCGCGTCCGGCCAGCGCTCGGCGAGCCTGTCCGGGTTGGTGCGCAAGGATTCCTGACGGTCCGCCGTGGAGCGCGAAAGCGTCGGGAGCGCCCCTAACCCGAACGGCGTCTCCATCAGGTGGGCTCCCCGACGGTCACGTCGCCCAGTGCCTTCAGCTTCGGCGCGAGGACGTCGGCGTCGCCGACGACGACCCCGGTGAACCGCTGGGGCGCGAAGAACTCCAGCGCGGCGTTCGCCACGTCCTCGGCGGTGACCGCGGCGAGCCGGGCCGGGTGCTCGGCGAGCCATTCGGCGCCCAGTCCGGTCGCGGCGAGCGCGGCCAGCTGCGCGGCGAGGCCCGCCTGCGACGACGCCGACGTGACCAGCGAGCCGATCGCGTACTGCCGGACCGACTCGACCTCGTCGGCGGTCGGCGGCACGAGACCGAGCCTGGCCAGCTCGTAGCGCGTCTCCAGGAGCGCGGCGGCGGTCGCGTCGGTCGCGGTGTCCGCATCGACGTTCACCACGGCGGTCTGGTCCGTGAACTCGAAGCCGGAGTGGGCGCTGTAGGTGTAACCCTTGTCCTCACGGATGTTCTCGACCAGCCGCGACGAGAAGTATCCGCCGTACGCGAGGTTCGCCAGCTGCAAAGCGGCGTACCGCGGGTCCGTGCGCGGCACGGTCTGCGCGGACAGCCGGATCTGCGACTGCACGGCACCCGCGCGCGGCACCAGCAGGACGTTGCCGCCGGTGAGGTCGGGCAGCGCGGGCAGGCGGACGGCGGAGCGGTCCGAAGCCCAGCCGCCGAGCGCCTTCTCCAGGTCGCCGATGACGGTCTGCGGGTCGATGTCGCCGACGAGCACCAGCACGGATCCGCGCGGCAGCACCGAAGCCTGGTGCAGCGCGCGCACCTGCTCCGGCGTCACGACGGCGACGTCTTCGGCCTGCGGGACCTCGCGCACCGCGGGGTGGTTCCCGTAGCGGTGCTTCTGCAGCGCCTCGCGGGCGATCGTCCTCGGCTGGGTGCGGGAGACGGCGATCCGCTCGATCAGCCGTTCGCGTTCCCGCGCGACCTCGGCGTCGGCGTACGACGCGCCGGTGAGCGCGTCGGCGAGGACGTCGAGCATCGTCGGCAGGCCCTCGGCCAGCGAGGTACCGGAGATGGACAGCCGCTCCGGGTCGACACCGGACCCCAGGTCACCACCGATCAGGGCCAGATCCGCGTCGATTTCGATGCGGTCGCGGCGGGCGGTGCCGGTCAGCAGGGTCTCGGCCAGCACTTCGGCGGTCGCCGGGTGCAGTGCGTCTTCGCCGGCGAACGGGATCCACACCCGCAGCTCGACCAGCGGCACGGTGGCCTTGCGGACGGCGAGCACGCGCAGGCCGTTGCTCAGTGTGGTGTCCACATGGGACAGATCGGCGGCGGCGCGCTGCGTCCCCAGCGACGGGACCGGACGGGGCCCGGCGGCCGTGCGGCCGATCTCCTCGGCGGTGCGGTGCGGTGCGCTCACTGCTCGGTACCTTCCTGCTCGGATTCGACACTGCCGCTGCCGGGACGGACGACGAGGACGGCGCGCGAGTCCGGCCGCAGCGCCTTCGCCGCCGCCGAGACGGCTTCACCGGTGACCGCCGACATCTTCTCGGCGAGCCGGTACACCAGCGACGCGTCGCCGTAGAGCAGCTCGAACGAGCCGAGGGCGAGCGTGCGGGACACCAGCTTGTCGTGCTCGGAGTGCAGGCTCGCGGCCCAGCGCGCGGTGACCTTCTTCAGTTCCTGGTCCTCCGGCGGCGTGGCCGCCAGCTTCTCCAGTTCGTCGTCCAGCGCGGCGAGCACCTGCTCGGTGCTCACCTCGGGCGGGTGGATCGCGGTGATGGTGAACGTGTCCGGGTCGCGGGCCTCGAACGGGCCGAACAGCCCGGCGCCCGCGCCGATGTCGACGACCAGCGGCTCGCGGTGCACCATGCGCTGCTGCAACCGGGAGCCGTCGCCGTCGGACAGCACGCCGGCGAGCACGAGGTTCGCCAGGTAGCCGTCGAGGTCGTTGATCGGATCCGGCATGCGGTAGCCGATGCCGATCGCGGGCAGCGGGGCGTGCTGATCGATCTGCTCGCCGCGCAGCTCACCCTCGGGGGCGGGCTCGGCGAACGAGGGGCGCTCGGGCGCGGGCCGGTGCGGCACGTCGCCGAAGTGTTTCTCGATCAGCTCGCGGGCCTGCTCGACGGTGAAGTCACCGGCGACGGTCAGCACCGCGTTCGCGGGCGAGTAGTAGGTGTCGAAGAAGGCCGCGCAGTCGTCGATGGTGGCCTGTTCGAGGTCCTCGAAACCGCCGTAACCGTTGTGCGCGTTGGGGAACGTCGAGTACAGCACCGGCGGGAGCGTGATCCACGGGAACCCGCCGTACGGCCGGTTCAGCACGTTGAGGCGGATCTCCTCCTTGACCACGTCGATCTGGTTGGCCAGGTTCTCCTGCGTCAGCTTCGGCGCCCGCATCCTGTCCGCTTCGAGGAACAGGGCGCGCTCGAGAGCCGCGGCGGGGAGCACCTCGAAGTAGTCCGTGTAGTCCGGATGGGTGGAACCGTTGAAGCTCCCACCACTCGACTGGACGTACCGGAAGTGCGCGAGCTTCTCCAGGCTCTCGCTCCCCTGGAACATCAAATGCTCGAAGAGGTGCGCGAAACCGGTGCGCCCTTCGGGCTCGGAACGGAAGCCCACGTCGTAGTGGACGCTGACACCCACCACCGGAGCGGTCGCGTCGGGCGCGAGCACCACGCGCAGACCGTTGTCGAGGGTGAATCGGACAAGCTCGGGATCGGCCATGCGCACCACCCTACGGGCTAGTCAGGCCTCCAGGCGACGACCCTGGCGGGTCGCGGCGAAGGTTCCCACCACCGCGGCCGTGAAGTCGCTCACCCGCGCGATCTCCCCCTCGTCGGCGGCTTCCCTGCCGTACCAGTAGATCTTGGGCCCGCCCTTGAGCGCGGCGAATCCGGCGACCCACTGTTCTTGTTCGCCGAGAGCGAGCGCGTAGGGCAACGCGCGGGAAAGGAGCACCTCGCGTTCGAGCTTCGGGACGGCCGCCGGTTTGGTCGTCAGCAGCGCGTCTCGGACGCCGAGCAGCCGTCTGTGCAGCGTGACTCCGGCGCCGGTGCGCGTCGGCAGCCATCGGGCCGCGACGGCGATGACGGCGCCCGCGGCGATGACGATCAACCCGAGTTGGGCGTATCCGACCGTCAGCGCCAGCAGGATGGTGAGGAACAAACCGTAGAAACAGACACGCAGGCCGACGCGGGTGAGCTTGGCGGGCAGCCGCGAGTACCAGCCGCGTTCGACGACGCTGTCGTCCAAGGCGCCCCGCACCGCTTCGATCCCGATCCGGGCGGCTTGGATCTCCGACAGCAGCACCGACTCCCGCCCGTCCGGCAGCAGGACGTCGAACACCGCGCGTTCGAAGGCGGTCAGCTGCTCGTCCGGCGGGTTGCGGCGGACGAGCCGCCAGCCGGTCAGCTCGCCGGGCTCCTCGCTCACCCACAGGTAGTTCCGGACCGCGAGGTCGACGACCGTAGCGGCGAGGTCGACGGCGTCGGCACGACCCGAAAGGACGAGCCCGGCCTGTCCCGGCAGCACCCCGTCGGGTGACGCGAACGCGGCCTGGTCGTCCTTCCCGGTGAGCAGCCGGACCGGGAGCGCGTCGCCCGGATGTTTGTCCCGCCTCCGCAGCAGGGCCAGCGCCACGGCGGCCGCGACCAGGGCGAGCGCGAAACCGCCCCAGGCCCAGCCCACCGGAGCGGTGAGCACGAACGCGCCCGCGAAGGTCTTCGACGGCTCCAGCCGCGCGTTCGCCGGGACGGTGCCCGCGGGCAGCTCGACCGAGATCTCCATCCGCTGCCCGGCCGCGAGGTTCTGCTGGTTGAACCGGGTCAGCCCGGAATGCGAGATCTGGGCACCGCCGCAGTGCGCCCGCGAGCCCTCGGGCCCGGCGAAACAGGTGACCGCGTTCGGGATGGACGGCGCGGCGAAGCTCGCGCGCACGAGTTCGAGCCGTCCGTCCCAGCCGCCCGCGACCTGCCAGCCGACCCGCACCAGGCCGTCGGCTTCGGCGACCGCACCGTCCACTGTGTACCGGACGATCGAGGTGCCGCCCTTGAGCCGGATGGTGAACTCGTCGTCGGTCAGCTCGGAGTTGCCCGCGCCTTCGATGACGACGTCACGGATGCCGATGATCCGGTCGCGGTCGCGCGGGGCGGCCGTGCGGAGCGGGATGCGACGGGTCATCGTCGCCTCGCTCGGCACGGACACCGCCTCGACGACCGAGAGGGCGCCGTCGCGTTCGACCTTGAGCGAGATCTCCGCGCTGTTGGGGAGCGCGGGCAACGACGGTTCGCCCTGCGCTCCCGCCGGTGCCGCGCCCAGCACCAGCAGGAGCACCAGCACCACCAGGAGGGCGCAAGCAGTCCTCTTGGTGCGGTAGTTGCGCATGCAAGGACCGCAACCAGAGGACGAATCGCGGGAGTTCACGTCAGGCGGGGACCGGTTCCGGGCGGATCGAGCGCAGGTGCCCGGATTCGGCGAGGAGTCCGTCCAAAGCGGACAGGAACGACGGCAGATGCGCGGCGAACCGGCGCAGGTCCCGATCGCCTTCGAGGCCGCCGAACCAGTACAGCCCGGCCGAACCGTCCGCCGACGGGTCGAGCGCCTCGAACGTCCGGAGCCAGTGTTCGGCGTCGCCGAGTACGATCGCGTACGGCAGCGACCGGGAGAACACCATTTCCCGGTCCGCCAAGGGAATGCCGTCGACCTTGACCGTGTGCAGGTATTCGAGCAACCCGCGCACCTGGCCGACCAGGCGCCTGCCGCGTGAGGTCCTCGGCGGCACCCACGACGCGCCGAGCAGCGCGGCGACCCCGGCGAGCGCGACCGCGACGCCGAGCAGCGCGTGGCCCGCCGTGAATGTCAGGACCGCGGTGCCCACGAGACCGAGCGCGACCAGGCCGATGCCCGCCCAGGTGAGCTTGCTCTTGCCCTTGTCGGGGCGGCGCGAGAACCAGCCCTTGCGCACGACGTCGGCGTACATCGCCTCGCCCGCGACGCGGAGATCGACGGTGCCGCGGCCGCGGAGTTCCGACAGCAGCACGGAATCGGTGCCCTCGGGCAGGAGCGCGGTGTAGATCTCGCGCTCGAAGGCGACGAGGTGCTCGTCCGGCGCGTTGCGGCGGGCGATCTGCCAATCGACGGTGCCCGCGCCGCGGACCTCGGCGATCCACAGGTAGTTGCGGACCGCGAGGTCGACCACCGTGCCGCTGACGTCCACGACGTCGACAGTCTCGTCGACGACCGTCCCGACCTGGCCGGGCAGGACCCCGTCGGGAGAGGCGAAGGAGACCCTGTCGCCGTCTCGCATGAGGACGTCGACCGGGCCGGTGCCCGCGGTGAGCGCGCCCTTGTCGCGGCGGCGCAGCAGCAGGATCGCCAGCGCGCCGAGCAGGAGGAACAGTGCCAGCGCCCCGAAACCGATGCCGGTGAGCGTGGTGAGGGCGAACGCGCCGCCGACCGAGGAGAGCTGCTCGAACCGCGCGTTCGCGGGCACCGTGCCCGCCGGGAGCTGGACGGCGAGATCGACCCGTTCGCCCGCCGCGAGCTTGTCCTGCTCGATGCGGACGACACCGCTGTGGTCGGTCTCCGCGAGCGAACACTGCCTGTCCGAACCGAGCGGCCCGGCGAAACAGTCCACGGTGGGCATTTCGCGCGTCGGCGCGCTGAACGAAGCGGACACGCGGGACAGCTCGCCGTCCCAGCCGCTCGCGACCTGCCAGCGCACCTGCTGCGCGCCGTTGACGTCGGCGACCGCTCCGTCCACTTTGTACTTGAGGGTGGCGGCGCCGCCGTCGAAGGTGGCGACCAGCTGCTCGCCGTTCGACTCGGCCTTGCCCGCGCCCTCCACCGAGACGTCGCGGACCCCGTAGACGCGGTCCTGCTCTTCACCCGCCGGAACCCGCAACGGGATCCGGCGGACGAGATGCTGTCCACCCGGGACGGTCACCTGCTCGGTGATCGACACGGAACCGTCGCGTTCCACCTTCACCGCGACGTTCGCGGACGCGCCGCTCGGCGGCTGGAGCAGCCCGAGCTGGCCGCGCGCGCCCAGTGGCGGCGGCTTCGGCAATTGTGGCGCGTTCGTCAGCGAAGGGCCCGCTTCGGGCGCCTCCGGAACATTCGAATCCGACGGCGGGGCCATCAAGGCCGAGCTCGCCGCGACGGCCACGACCGCCGTCCCCCATTTCGTCAACACAGCCACACACTCTAGGGCAGCCGATCTATGCTGACCGCCGAATCGCCGAATCCGCCACCTGGGCGAACGGCGTTGCAGACCGCATGGGGGATCCACTCGATGAACCACCAGCCGCCCGGCCCGCCTGACCCGCGGCGCCGGCCGACTCCGCCACCGACTCCACCGCCACGGCCACCGCAGGGCGGCCGCCCGCTGCCGCCGCCGGGCGCGCGCCCGCTGCCGCCGCGCGGTGGTCCGCCGATGCCGCCGCCGAACCGGCCGGGCCCCGTTCCGCCGGGTCGCCCCGTCCCACCCGGACAGCCGGGCCCGGGTCAGCGGCCGCCGGTATCGCGGCCGACGCCGGTCCCACCGCCGTACCGGCCGGGTCCGCCGAGCGGCGGGATGCCGCTGCCCCCACCGGGCGCGGCCCCGCTGCCGCCGCCGCGGATCGGGGCACCGGTCCCGTTCCAGCCCGGCGCCGTCGGCCCGCCGCAACTTCCCTACGGCCCGCGTTTCGCCCAGCCCGCTTTCGCGCCCTACGGGGGATATCGGCCCAAGAAGTCGAACGGCGGGGTGATCGCGGCCGTCGCGATCGTGGCCGTGATGGCGGTGATGGGCGGGCTGATCATGGTGATCGCCATCGCGAACGGCGGCTCACGCCACGTCGCGGACGCCGGGTACTCGAGCTATCCGACGAGCCCGACGACGTCCTCTTCGGACTACACGACGACGACAACGTCCCGTGAGACGTCGACGACCGCCACCCGCTCGCGCGATTCGACGGCGTCGCGCGAGA
Organism: Amycolatopsis sp. BJA-103; assembly: GCF_002849735.1. Classification (GTDB taxonomy): domain Bacteria; phylum Actinomycetota; class Actinomycetes; order Mycobacteriales; family Pseudonocardiaceae; genus Amycolatopsis. The sequence continues at coordinate 8,879,495 of NZ_CP017780.1, read as the reverse complement.
CGTCGACCGGCTCGACCCGCGAGACTTCGGCGAGCCGGGCGCCGTCCGGTCCGCAACCGCATCACAAGCTGGCGGACAACCCGCTGTGGCTCAGTTCCGACGTCGGCCTGCCGAACCAGGCATGCAACCTCTCGCGCTGGGCGAGCAACCCGAACGCGTCGTCGGCGTTCTTCGAAAGCGCGCGGCCCTGCCTGGACAGTGTTTGGCAGCAGGTCATGAGCTACACGAAGCTGCCGTTCCGGGTGCCGACCGTGAAGTACCCGTCCGGCAAGAACTGGTCGAGCCCGTGCGGTGACGCCAGCGGCGGCACGGTGGCGGCGTTCTACTGCTCGCAGAACGAGACGCTGTACATGCCGTACGAAGGCCTTCAGCCCGCCCAGTACGGCAACCGGCCCGGGGTCTACCTCGCGGTCTTCGCCCATGAGTACGCGCACCACATCCAGGCGCTTTCCGGTATCTCGGAGGCCTATTGGGACGCACGGTACGACGCGGGCACCGACTCGGCGGCGGGCCTGGAGATGTCGCGGCGGAACGAACTTTCGGCGCAATGTCTGTCCGGGACGTTCCTGGGCTCGACGGTGGGCCGCGGCGGCTCGGTCGATCAGGCGATGTACCGGGACGCTTGGGGATCTCAGGACCGAGGCGACCACAACGGCGGCCCGCGCGACCACGGCTCCGACGCGCACGCGATCTCGTGGTGGCAGCACGGCGCGCAGAAGAACCGGATAGCGCAGTGCAACACGTGGGCGGCGAACTCGTCCGACGTGTCCTGACGGGCGCAAGTACAGCCCTGCTGCCAGAACCAGATCACTCGCTTCGCCAGAGCAAAATCAGCCGACATCTTCATCGAGCATTGCGGTAACCGCGAAGGGCAGTAGCAAATCGCTCCTGAAGTTCGTGTTCCCGGGTGAAACCACCTGGCCGGTCATGAGCTACCGCCTACCCTGCGTGCCACTCGTTCCTGGAACACCTTCGATCATGAATGCGACTCACCGCGCAACATCAAATCGGTCGTGAGTGGTACGAACGGTTCTTGTGGGGTGAGTCAAAGGTGGCGTGTTCGTGGGTGGGGCCGGTGAGGGGATGAAGGTGCCCTTCGCCGTGTCCGATGCCGAGCAGCCGTGTCGCGAAAGCCACTTTCGGGACGTCTGATGTCCCGAAAGTGGCTTTCGCGACGCCCCGGAAAGGCTGGTGCGCCCCTCACGGTGGCGGAATCGGTGACGGGGCAGGGCAAAGGTGTCGTTGTGGCTGAACCCGAGGTGAGCGAGGGCGTGACTCGCGTGATCAGGAACGGATCTCGCGTGATCGATCACGCGTGAACGCCCATCCCGCCCGCACACGGCACGTTCGCCCTTCTCCTCAAAGAGAACCGTCCTTACCACTCACGACGAGCCGTCAGCCTGGTGGTGCGAAGGGGTTCTCCGGCACCGGCTCCGGAGGAGCGGCAGGCTGGGCGATCGGCTGTGCCACGGGCTGGGTGACCGGCGCGGGAGCGACCGCCTGCGGATAGTGCGGCGCCTGCGGAGAGTACGGCGGCTGCCCGTACTGAACCGGCGGCTGCAGCTTCGCCTGGTCCCGCTGCCGACGCTCGGCCAGCACCGCCGACAGGTACGCCCAAGCAGGGACCCCCGGCGGCACCGGTGCCCCGATCGTCGCCGCGACCTGCTGCGCGAGCCCGTGCCCGAGGGCTTCGACGGCTTCGGGGCGAAGCTCGCTCGTGCGGCTCAAGTACTGGCGGACGGCCAGCGCGAGCTCGTTCGGGAGCCGGGTCAGGTCCAGTTGGGAGGCCCAGTACGCCAGCTGCGGCGGCATCCCGACGTACGGCGTCCGGGCGGCGGGCATGCGTTCCCGGATCACCAGGGTGCCGGCGAGGTAGTCGCCGACGCGGCGCCCGTTGGGCGACAGCAGTGACGTGATCACCGCCACGGCGCCGAGCAGGCCCAGCGCCCAGAAGTCGATGAAGAACCCGGCGAGCCCGCGCACCAGCGCGTGCCGGAACCGGACCGGGCCGCCGTCGGTCCGGACCACCCGCAGGCCGAGCGCCATCTTCCCGAGGGTGCGGCCGCGGCTCAGCGTCTCGAAGATCACCGGATAGCCGACCATGATCAGCACGAGCGTCACCAGGAACAGGGTGAGCGCCAGCGCCTCGTCGCCGAACGCGGCGACCTGGCTCAGCACCAGCATCGCGACGAACAGCGCGATCAGCTGGATGGTGACGTCGACGATCATGGCGAGCCCGCGGCTGGCCAGCTTCGCGGCTCGCACGTCCAGGACGACGGCCTCGCCGGTGACTAGTTCGGACTCTTGTTCCACCCGGCAAGCGTAGTGACGAATAGGCTGGGCGACCAAAGACGATCGCCGGGAGGGCTCCGAGTTGGACGTGGACGTGTTCGTCGCCGCGCACCAGGCCGAATGGAACCGGCTGCGTGACCTCGTCGGCCGCGCCGGGAAACTCAGCGGCCCGGACGCCGACGAGCTGGTGACGCTGTACCAGCGCGTCGCGACGCATCTTTCGATCATCCGCTCGGTCGCGCCCGACCCCGTGCTCGTCGCGCATCTGTCCGGCCTGGTCGCGAAGGCCCGGTCGGCCGTCACCGGTTCGCACAGTCCCGCGTGGCGCGAGGTCGGGCTGTTCTTCACCCAGCGGTTCCCCGCCGCGCTGTACCTGAGCAGGCGCTGGTGGCTGGCGTCGGCCGCGGCGTCGATCGCGGTGATGGCGATCGCGGCGGTGTGGATCGCCGGTGACCCGCAGGTGCTCGCGTCGCTGGCCTCGCCCGAGGAGTTCAAGGACCTGACCGCGCCGGGCGGCAAGTACGAGACGTACTACTCGTCCGATCCGGCGGGTTCGTTCGCCGCGCGAGTCTGGACCAACAACGCGTGGGTGGCCGCGACCTGCCTGTTCCTCGGCGTCGTGCTGGGTGTCCCGGTGATCTACGCGCTCTGGGTGAACTCGCTGAATCTCGCGATCGGCGCCGCGCTGATGTCGTCGGCCGGACGGCTCGACGTGTTCTTCGGCCTGATCCTGCCGCACGGCCTGCTGGAGCTGACCGCGGTGTTCGTCGCGGCGGGGACGGGGCTGAAGCTCGGCTGGACGGTCATCGACCCGGGACGCCGCTCCCGGACGGCGGCGCTCGGCGAACAGGGCCGATCGGTCGTGGTGATGGCGCTGGGGCTGACAGCGGTGCTGTTTGTCTCCGGCGTGATCGAGGGTTTCGTGACGCCTTCGGGCCTGCCGACCTGGGCGAGGATCGGCATTGGAGTAGTCGCCGAGGTCGCGTTCCTACTCTACGTGTTCGTCGTGGGGCGCCGGGCCGCGAAAGCGGGCGAAGTGGGTGATGTCGACTGGCGATACGCTGGAGATTCTCGACCGGAAGCGGGCTGACCTGGTTAGCTCCTCCCATGGGGAGAAAACGTTTACGCGTATTCGCGATAGTCGTCCTGTCCATTCTCGCCTCGACGCTCCTCGTCGGCGCGTCCCAGGCCCGAACCGCGGCCGCGCCCGCGGGCAAAACGAACTGGGTGGTGAGCGTCGGCGGATTCCGCACCGACGCCGACCGCAACTACGTCCGGCTCGGCTATCTCGTCTTCAACCCCGCCGACAACACCGTCGCGCACAACTTCTGGACCTGGAACCAGGCGGACTTCCCCGCCCCGGTCAACAGCGGCGACGTCTACTACTGCGGCGAGTGGACCGGGGGGACCAATCCCCGCAACAACTGTCCGATCAAGACGGCGCCCGGTTTCACCGGTGAGCCGAACGGCCACTTCACCGGCACCTACACCGAGAACTCCGGGCAGGTGGGCATCACCTGGACCAGCAGCACCGTCGACGGCACCACCTCCCCGGTGAACCTCAAGGAGACCTGGGCGGCTTCGGAGACGCGGCCGGGCCTCGGCCGGATGCAGCTGGTCAGCGACAGCTACTCGATCACCAGCGGGATCGCCTACGGCAGCAACGCCTCCCTGGCGCAGACCAGCAAGGCGCCGATGAGCACGGTCCGCGCGACCCAGCGGTCGTACCTGCTCGAAGGGCAGGCGGTGAACCGCCGCGCGATCACCAACTGGACCCGCGGCGGCAGCGGCGCCCTCGGTGTCGGTCCGGCGTGGAACAAGTGTGACGACAGCTCGTGCCTCGGCTACGTGCAGTACAACTCCGGCTGCGACCCGTCCTCCTGCTGCCCGGCCGGCCCCGGCCACGCGGCGTGCGCGCAGAAGATCATCGACACCGGTGACAGGCGGTTCTACTACCTGAGCGACGCCTTCGGCGGACGGCGCAACAGCTACGAGTTCTGGTGCGAATGCCTGTCCTACAACGGTTGCTACCTCGGCAACAGCCACGTCCGCCCGCTGCTGCAGGTGATCGACGACGCGGGCGCGTTCCAGGGCTGGGTCGGCGCCGAGGTCAGCCCCGACCGGAGCGGCACGCGAGACCCCGCGGGCGAGTACTACTCCAGTTTCGCTTTGGTCGCGTAGAGCTGAAGGGGCCTTTCCCCGCATGCGATGCGGGGAAAGCGCCCTTCGCCGCGTGAGATGCGGGGAAGGGCCCCTTCAGCAGCTACAGCTGCCCTCGAAAGCGATGCTGTTCCCGTCCTCCAGGCTCGCGCTGCCCGCGAACCGGATCTCGAACTCGCCGGGTTCGGTCAGGACGATCTTCGGGCTCGTCGCCGAACCGTCGGCGCCGGTCTTCGCCGTCGCGGTCTCGGCGCCGCCTTCGAAGACCAGCACGTTCTTCGGCCGCGCCGCGCGCACGAAGAAGTTCACCGGCACGTCGGCCGCGGGCTGGCCGTTCTCCCCGATCACGCGCACCACGAACGGCTGCCCCGGCGTCTTCGAGGACAGCCGTTGCCCGTTGCCGGAGAGGATCGCGAGCGTCCGCACCCCGGCGGCCCAGGCGTTGGACAGCCCGGGAAGCGAGCAGACCTCCTGGTAGAGCCGTGCCCCGGCGGTCGGCGACTCGGCCGTCAGGCAGCGCGCGGTCGCGACGTTCGCCAGCAGCACCAGCCCGGGCAGCCCGGCGTTGCGGCGCCACTGCTGGTAGCGGTCCTTTCCGTCGCACGCCACGAGTTTGACGCCGATCCCGTCCACCGGGCTGATCGCCGCCAAGCACTGTCCACTCGCGACGTGTTTGTACGAAAGCGCGGCCTTGTCGTACACCCACAGCGCACCGGCGGCCTTCGCGTCGGCGAGGGCGGGCTTGCCGTCGGCCACGGCCAGGGACACGTTCCCGCCCCCGTCGGCGAGGTAGACCGGGGTCCCGGCGGGTTGCGCGGAAGCGGGTGACACGAGCAGCGCCATCAGGAGCAACGCGAAGAACAGCACGACCTTGCGCAAGCCGGACCCCAATCCTGTCGGTCTGGATCTCCTTCCGAGCTAACCGCCCGCGACACCCGCCGCCAACCGGCACCACCCCATCGGGTTCAGCCGAACCGCACGTGGGTCTGCCACGACTTGAACCAGGCAGGGTCACCGACGACGTCTTGGGCGTCTTTGCGCTGGTAGAGCACCAGCAGCAGATCCGTTAGCGCTCCGCGGACGGTTGCCGCCGCCCCGCGGCGACCCCGCTCCCAAGTGACCGCGGAGCCGCCGAGATCGACGAACCACGCGTGCTCTCCCGCCTCGAAGCCCACCGATCGGCCGTCACCGAGGATCTCCCGCTTCTCCGGCCGGAACTCGAAGTGCTCCGGCAGCGCCTCGAGTTCCATCCACTCGTCGATGGCGTCGAGCACGACCTCGGGCCCGGCGTGGAAGCCGAGTCCCGCGGCGAGGGTCGCGTCCGCGCGGTGGACCAGCGTCTCGTGCGTGAACCGGCGCGCGTAGAACGACGCCGTCCGGTAGTGGAACGGCACCCAGACCTCGGCGTCCGGCCCCGCTTCCCGCAGCGCCGACGCCAGCAGCGAAGCACCTTCCACCAGCCAAGCCCCGGGCAGCGGACCGGAATCGTCGCCGTCCACCTGGCGCACCTGGTCGTCGGGCACCGGCACCGTCGCCCGGGTCCGGACGATCTCCGCCGCCCACCGGTGCCCACCGCCGAGATGACGCACCAGCGCGCCCAACGTCCAGCCGGGACAGGACGGCACGGGCGTGGTCAGTTCGGCGTCCGCCAGTTCGGTCGCGAGCAGTTCGGCCTGGGTGACGATCTCCGCGCAGTGCCGGTCGAATTCCATCTGTTCCTCCTGGTGATCGGTTCACCAGGGAGTCGGAGCCGGTTCGCGGCCCTCGACATCACAGCCGTCCGGCCGCCTTGAGCGCGAGATACCGATCGGCCAGCCGCGGCGGAAGGTCCTCCGGCACGGCGTCGACGACCTCGACCCCGTGCCGCGCCAGCCGCGCGGTGACCTGGCGGCGTTCGGCCAGCACCCGCTCGGCCGCGGCCGCGTCGTAGACGGCTTCCGCGTCGCCGCGGCCCGCCGCCATCTCGGCGACCCGGGGATCGGCCACCGAAGCGATCATGAGCTGATGCCGCGAGGTCAGTTTCGACAGGATCGGGAACAGGCCTTCTTCCAGCGGCGCCGCGTCCAGCCCGGTCAGCAGGACGACCAGCGCGCGCCGCCGGGTCCGCCGAAGCACCTCCGCGACCATTCCCCGCGCGTCGGTCTCGATCAGCGACGGTTCGAGCGGCGCCATCGCGTTCACCAAGGCGGGCAACAGATCCGTCGATCCCTGGACGGCCGCGCGGACCTGACGGTCGTAGGCGAGGAGGTCGACGCGGTCGCCCGCCCGCGCGGCGAGCACGGCCAGCAGCAGGGCCGCGTCCATCGCCGCGTCGAGTCGCGGCGCGTCGCCGACCCGGCCCGCCGAAACGCGGCCGGTGTCGAGGACCAGCACCACGTGCCGATCGCGTTCGGGACGCCAGGTCCGCACCATCACGTCGGACGCGCGTGCCGAGGCCCGCCAGTCGATCGACCGGACGTCGTCGCCGATCACGTACTCGCGCAGGGAGTCGAATTCCGTGCCCTGGCCCCGGATCAGCACCGCGTTGCGGCCGTCGAGCTGCTGCAGCCGCGCCAGCCGCGACGGCAGATGCTTGCGGCTGTGGAACGGCGGCAGCACCCGCACGGTCCACGGCACCTCGTGCGAACCCTGCCGCGCCGCGAGGCCCAGCGGCCCGGTCGACCGGACGGTGACCCTGGCCGCCCGGCGGTCACCGCGCCGGGTCGGCTGGAGCGGAGTGGTCACGACGCGGCGTTCGCCGGCGGGCAGGGAAAAACGGTGCCGGTCGTCCGCGCCCGCGCTGGGCGGCCAGGCGTCCCGGAGCCGGGCGTGCACCGCGCGGCCGCCGGGATTGGCCACGGTCAGCGTGACCTCGCAGGCTTCTCCCAGCCGCACGGACGTCGCGCCGGACCGCGCGAAATGCAGCTTCCGCACGCTCCCGGCGAGCAAGAGATCCAGTACCACCAAAAGAAACAGGACCGCCGCGGCCAGCCCGATCCCGGCCCACGAGGGCAGCAGGAGACCGACCACCGGCGCCGCGAGAAGCGCCAGGAGCCCGAGCCGCCCGGTGACGGCCATCAGCGTGGAACGGGCACGGACGCGAGGACGCGGTCCAGCACACCGTCCGCGGTCGCGCCTTCGAGTTCGGCTTCGGGCCGCAGATCGAGCCGGTGCCGCAAAGACGGCCGTGCCAAGGCTTTGACGTCGTCCGGGGTGGCGTAGTCGCGGCCCGCGAGCCACGCCCACGCCCGCGTCGCGGCCAGCAGGGCCGTCGCTCCGCGCGGGGAAACACCGAGGCGCACGGACGGCAGCGACCGCGTCGCCCGGCAGACGTCGACGATGTAGGCGAGCACCTCGGGGCGCACGGTGACCCCGGCGACCGCACGCCTCGCCGCGTCGAGTTCGGTGGCCCCGGCGACCGGTTTGATCCCGGCCGCGGCCAGGTTGCGCGGGTCGAAACCCTGCGCGTGCCGGGAAAGGATGCCGAATTCGTCCTCGCGGGACGGTGTCGGCATGGTCAGCTTGAGCAGGAACCGGTCCAGCTGCGCCTCGGGCAACGGGTATGTGCCCTCGTATTCGACCGGGTTCTGCGTCGCGATGACGATGAACGGGTCGGGCAGCGGCCGCGTCTTGCCGTCGCTGGAGACCTGACGCTCCTCCATCGCTTCGAGCAGCGAAGACTGCGTCTTCGGCGGGGTGCGGTTGATCTCGTCCGCCAGCAACAGGTTCGTGAAGACCGGGCCCTCGCGGAAGGAGAACTCGCCGCTGTGCGCGTCGTAGACGATGGAGCCGGTGATGTCGCCCGGCATGAGGTCCGGGGTGAACTGCACCCGGGTCGTCTCCAGGTCCAGCGCCGCTGCCAGTGCCCGCACCAGCAACGTCTTCGCCACGCCCGGAACGCCTTCGAGCAGCACGTGTCCCCGGCACAGCAACGCGATGATGAGCCCGGTGACGGCCGCGTCGTTGCCCACCACGGCCTTTCCGACCTCGGCACGCAGGGCGATCAGCGCCGCCCGCGCTTCGGCCGCGGCGTCCCCTGTGTCCACATCGGACTGTTCGGTACTCAAGACCGCTCCACCTCTCGTTCCACGACATCGAGTCCGTCCGCCAGCCGCACCAGCGTGGCGTCGTCGGCGGGCGGGTCCCCGTACAGCAGCGCGCCGATCTCGGCCGGTGCCCGGCCGGTCCGCACGGCGACGGATTCCACCAGTGCCGCGGGTTCGGCGTCGCGGGTGAGCCCCAGCAACGGCCGAAGCCGCGCGCGGGCCGCCTCACGCAGGGTTTCCCCGGCGTGCGAGGCGGCCTTCGCCTTGCGATACAACCGCGCCCGTCCCTCGGTGGCCTCGGCCGCGCGCACCACGACCGGGATCGGCTCGGTCACCACCGGCCCCAGCCGCCTGGAGCGCCACAACGCCAGCAGCACCACCGCGACCCCGGCCTGCAGCGCCGCGTACGACCAGCCCGCCGGGATCAGTTCGGACAGCGGCTTCTTCTCGTTCTCCAGGAAGGGATCGGCCGGTGTCGGCAGGTACCAGACGAGCCGATCGTTCTTCCCGAGCAGCCGCATCGCCAAGGCCGCGTTGCCCTCGTTCGCCAGCCACTCGTTGGTCAGCGGCGCGGGGGCGCCGAGGACGCTCACCGTCCCTTGTGGACCGGGCACTTCCAGGTACGAACCGCCGTAGCATTCCACCGCCCTCGGCTGTGTGGCCGAATACTTCAGGCCGCCCATCGTCGCGCTCCCCGCCGCGACGGGGTCCTTCGCCTGGCAGTCGGGCCGGCGAGTCTCGGTTTCGAGCTCACCCGCCACCCGCACACCGGGAAGGACTTCGTCGACCGTCCCGGGGCTCGGCTGCACCAGGACGACATCGGAAGCGATGCGCCGGAGTTCGGTGAACGTGCGCTTGGGGACGTAGGCGGGCTGGGTGATCAGGACGGTCGCCTTCCCCGCGACGTCGTCGGCCTCGGCCGCCGTGCGCACCGTGATGATCTCGACGCCTTCGCGTTCCAGCAGGGTCGCCAGCGCGCGGCTGCCGCCGGGCTCGTACGAATCCGGCTCGAGCGCGCCGGTGGTCTGCTCGCCTTGGAAGAGGACGAGCAGCGTTCCGGTGAGCACGAGCAGGAGGACGACCGCGAGCGGGAGCCGCACCCCATGCCAGATCCGGCGGGCGTCGGGCGAAACCGAGGTCATCCGGCCACCAGCGCGACGGGCCGGGTACGGCGGCAGCGTTCGTCCAATTCGGACAGTGAGCGGTAGCCGGCCTCGGTGGCCGGGATCCCTCCGTAGTGGACGTCATCGAACAACCGGGCACCGGCGCGCAGCGGAACGGCGACGTCCGGGAGTATCCGCCCGGCTTCGTCGGCGGCCTCGTCGGCCGTCCGGCCCGACTTCTCGTCCAGCAGCGCCCGTTCCTCCAAGGACCGCACCACGGCACGGAACATCTCACGGACGGCGTCGTCGAAGTCGCCCCTCGACGCGGCCTCCCCCGCCGCCCTGCGATGTTCGCCGGACGCCTTGCGCTGCCCGGCGAACACGGCCCGGCCGCCCCTGGCCGACGTCGCCAGCGGGCCGGACCGCAGCCGGATCACCACGACCAGCACGATCAGGACGACGACGAGCAGCACCACGGCGAAGATCCCACCGGGCACGGCGGTGTCGACGGCGTCGAGGAAGCCCAGCAGCTTTTCGAGCACCCAGCTGAACGCCTCGGACAGCCAACTCGGTTTCGCGTTCTGATACGCCTGGCCCGAGAGCTCCTCGGCCGCGCGCAGCCGGGCGGTGTCCCGGTCGATGTCGACCGGGACGTCGGTGAGAAAGCGCGTCACCATGCCTGAGGCGGGGGCGGCGGCGTGATCCCGGCGGCGCGGGCCAGTTCGATGTCCATGCCTTCGCGGCGCATCCGCTGGTCGATGTAGAGGATCACGGTCACCAGCGCGGTGAACGGGCCGACGATCGTCTGCGAGATCACCGTACCCACCGACTGCAGGATCAGGTCACCGGTCGACGGGACGTACATCTCGTTCAGGTTGCCGAAGATCGACATGAAGGCGCCGAAGCTGAACGGCAGCGTGATGATCGACGCCAGGAACGACGCGATCACGGTGGCCAGCAGCAGGATCCCGAAGACCCGCCAGAACATGCCCGAGACCAGCTTCACCGACCGGCGGAACGACTCCATCACCGTGCCGCGTTCGAGGATGAACGCCGGGCTGGCCAGCGCCCAGAAGGTGTAGGGGATGATCGCAGGCAGGAGGCAGAAGATCGCGGCGACCATGATCGCCAGCGTGTAGAGCACGGTCAGCCCGAGCAGCGGCAACAGCCGGGGCGTCGCCTCTTTCAGCGCCTCCTTGAAGGTGACCGGCTTGCCCAGCACGGCCTTGCCCATCAGGACGGTCAGGAAGCCGGTGAGCAGCGTCGTCCCGAGCAGGGTCGCGATGAGGCCGATGAACGACGTCGCCAGTGTCCCGCCGAGCAGGCCGAGCATCTGGTTCAGCAGTTCCTGATCGGTGGCCGCCGGACCGAGATCGCGGACCTGTTCGAGGTCGCTGGTGGTGTCGATCAGCAGCAGCCCGACCAGGTTGATGGCCGCGGTGAGCACGGCGGTGATCGCCGCGGCGCCGAAGACCATCCGCCAGTACTTCCGCATGGCCGTGACCGCGCCGTCGAGGATGTCGGTCAGGTTCAGCGGGCGCAGCGGGATGACCCCGGGCCTGCCGAGGCCGACCTTCCAGTCCGGAACCTGCTGCTGCGGCGGCGGCTGATAGGACGGCAGCGGAGGCGGCGGCGTCACCCCGGACGGGGACTGCCATTGCTGCTCCGGCGCCGATGGCGGCCGCACTTCACCCTGCGGCGGCGTCGGTGCGTCCGCCTGCGGCTTCGGCGTCTCGGTACCTTCCGGCCCGGACGGTCCGCCGGTCTCCGTCATGCGACAGCCCCTTACCCGTTTCGCGTTGCTTACGCACACTCTTCCAGAGGGTCCGACACCCAGCCAGAGCTGGGGTGACGACACTGATGGGTGACCACTCGCCTCACGCTGGATACCCTCTGCAGCCGAGCTGTGGGAGGAGAAGCCGTTAGCTCGTTATGCTGAACATCGGGCCGGGCACCCCCGGTCCGCCCCTAGAACCACCGGGACCGACTTGATGACGCAACCGCCCCACGGCCAGTGGCCGCCACGCGGCGCCGTCCAGCCACCGCCGGTGCACGGCCCACCCCCAGCCCAGTGGCACGGTGCGCCGCACCAGTTCCCGCCGCCGCCTCCGCGCCGGTCGACGGGCGCGATCGTCGGTATCTGCCTCGGCGCGGTCGCCGTGCTGGTCCTCGGCCTGGTCGCGATCGTTTCACTCAATCGTGACGACAAGGATCCCGTCGCGAACGCGGGCTATTCGACCCTCCCGAACCCGACTTCCCCGGCGGCCCTGCCGCCGAGCGGGTCGTCGTCCCCCTCGTCCTCGTCGAACCCGTTCCCGACGTCGCCGACCAGGGCGCCGTCGTCGTCGAGCGGGCCGCAGAAGATCCTCAAGCTCGGCGACCACCCGATCCTCCAGGATCCCAACGCCGGCCTGCAGAACCGCGTCTGCGCGCTGCCGCAGTGGCAGAGCAGCCAACAGGCCGCCGAGGCGTTCTTCACCGCCGCGGGCAAATGCCTCGACAACTCGTGGGGCCCGTTCCTCGAGGCCTACCGCCTGCCGTTCACCCCGCCCGCCCTGCACTTCCCGACCGGCGCCAGCTTCGAAACCGAATGCGGCACGATCCAGGTGGGCATCGCGACGGCGGCGTACTACTGCGAGAACAACCTCTACGTGCCGTTCCGGGGTCTGCAGACCGACCAGTACGGCAACAACCCCGGCGTCTACCTGGCCCTTTTCGCGCACGAGTACGGGCACCACGTGCAGGAGGTCGCCGGGCTGATGGACGCGGCCTGGCAGAAGATCTACGAAGCAGGCCAGAACAGCCCGTCCGGGCTGGAGATGTCACGGCGCAAGGAACTGCAGGCGCAGTGCTTCTCCGGGATGTTCCTCGGCGCGCACGTCGACCAGGGCGGCACGGTCAGCCGGGACATGTACAACAAGGCCTGGAACGACCAGGAGACCCGGGGCGACAACACCTCACGCAGCCAGGACCACGGGACGAACGCGCATTACGCGTCCTGGTGGCGGGCGGGCGCGAGCAACAACCGGGTCGCCGACTGCAACACCTTCTCGGCCCCGGCGAGCGCCGTTTCCTAGCCACTCAAGTACGTGAAGGCCCCCTTCCTTGCGCCTAGGTACAGGAAGGGGGCCTTCACGTACTTGGTGCTGTGGGCGCCGCTCGCCGACGGATACGGGGCCGTGGGCGATTCCGGCTTGCCCGGTCCGGCTGGTCACCAGCCTCGTGAGTGGTAAGGGCGGTTCTGGCGGACCCGCGTTTGCCTACCCACTGGATCCCGATGCCATCTCGGTGGGCTTGTTCTGGTTGCCGATGTGGGCGAGCGGGGAGGATTCGGGACGTTCAACGTCCGGAATCCTCCCCGCTCGACTGCCGTCCGCGAGGTTGCGGGGGTGGCACGGTCTTGATCAACGGAGGATCGGGGACGTTGAGTGTCCCCGATCCTCCGTCGATCAAGTACCAAGACCGGACCGACCCCCTCGACTACCGCACTACACCTTCGCCCTGGTCACGCGTAGGTAGGCAAATACCGGTCCGTTCTAACCGCCTTACCACTCACGAGACTCGACCCACCACGCCACCGCCGCCCTGGCTCGCCCCCGCAGTACATGAAGGCCCCCTTCCTTGCGCCTAGGTACAGGAAGGGGGCCTTCATGTACTCGGGAAAGGGGTGAAGGCCTCCTTCACTACCTTCAGGGTAGGCAAGGAGGCCTTCACGGACCTGCAACCAACTCCAGTCACAACCAGCAGGTACCTAAGACCGCTTTGGTTCTAACCGCCCTTGCCACTCACGAGGCTCGTGTCAGGCCGTCGCCAGCCGACGCGGCCCTCGCAGGACGAGGAAGACGTACATCCCGCCGGCGAAGCAGCTGAACACCAGCAGGGCCAGCCCGAGCGGCCGCCGCGCGTCGCTGGCTCCCGCCGCCGCGTCGGCCGCGTGCACCGAGACCGCGTCCCCCGAAGCACCGGCGGGGACGACGACCTCGAGCCGCTCCCCCTTGCCGTGCCCGCAGCCGTTGAGCGAAGCCTCCATCGGCTTGCCACCGAATTCGAACTTGACGGTCTCGGTCGCGCCGCCGCCCGCACAGGGCGCGGGCTGGACGACCTCCGCCTGCACGGTCGTGCCCTGGGCGTCACTCGTGATGCCGAACAACCCCGGCCCGGCGAACCAGGCCAGGAAGATCACCAGCAGGCCGGCACCGGCCGCCACGGCCAGGGAGTTCCACCCCGGGGTGAGCCCTCTGGCGGGGTCCGATCGGTTGCGCACAATCGCCATGCTCCCAGAACCTCGCGGCAAAACACAGCGAGCCCGCTCGTCCGGGCAAGGGCGATGCCAGCGGCAGAACAGCAGGAGCCCCCTTGTCCGGGGACGGTGATACCAAAGGTCCCCCGCTACCGCTCGATCGTCTCCGCCGCGGTCACCTTCCGGATGTAGAGCAGCTTGTCGCCCGGCTCGATCGCGTCCGCCTGCGGCGCGTCCACGCGATACAGGACGCCGTCGCGGACGACACCCAGCACGATGTCCGACAGATGCCGCGGCGATCCGCCCTCTTCGGACGGTTCCACCGGGCGTTCGGCGATCGCGAGACCGGACTCGGGGGTGAGCAGATCCTCGACCATGTCGACCACCAGCGGCGTCGACGTCGCCATGCCGAGCAGGCGCCCGGCGGTCTCGCTCGACACCACGACCTGGTTCGCGCCCGACTGCTTGAGCAGGTGGACGTTCTCCGCTTCCCGCACCGACGCCACGATGTGCGCCTTCGGGGCCAGTTCGCGCGCGGTCAGCGTGACCAGCACCGCGGTGTCGTCCCGGTTCGGGGCGACGACGACGGCCTTGGCCCGCTGCACGCCGGCGACCCGCAGGACGTCGGCGCGGGTGGCCGAGCCGTGCACGGTCACCAGACCGAGCGAGGTGGCCGCTTCGAGGGCCTGCTGGTCGGTGTCGACGACGACGATGTGGTCGGGTTCGGTGTTCTCGTCCCCGAGCAGCGCGTTGACCGCCGACCGGCCCTTCGTGCCGAATCCCACGACGACCGTGTGGTCACGCACCTTGGTCCTCCACTTTTGGATCTTGAAAGCCTGACGAGAGCGCTCGGTGAGCACTTCGAGTGTGGTACCGACCAGGACGATGAGGAACAGCACCCGCAGCGGGGTGATCACCAGGACGTTCACCAGCCGTGCGGACGACGTCGCCGGGGCGATGTCGCCGTAACCGGTGGTCGACAGCGACACGGTCGCGTAATAGAGGCTGTCGAGGAAGCTGAGCCCGTCGCCGTTGGTGTCGCGATAGCCGTCCCTGTCGAGGTAGACGATCAGCACGGTCGCCAGCAGGGCGAGCATCGCGCCGATGATCCGCTTCAGGATCGACCGCAGCGGGCTGACCGTCAGTTCCGGCATCCGGATGACGCCGACGAGCTCGTGGTCCGGGCGGTCGCTCAGCCTGACCGGGAAACGCTTGAGAACCCTCATGCACAGGCTCCGGCCTGGTCCGCGTCACTCACGGTCGGGAGGATAGCCGACGAACCTTGCGTTCAGCTCGGTATGCGAAGCTCAGGGCATGTCTTCGGATTCCAAGCCGTCTCAGCGGCCCGCATATTTCCTCGCCGGCCTGCTCGGCGCGGCCGGGGTCCTGCACTTCGTCCAGCCGAAACCCTTCGACGCCATCATCCCGAAGCAGCTTCCGGGTTCGCCTCGGGCGTGGACCTACGGCTCCGGGGTGGCCGAGCTGGGGGTCGCCGCCGCGGTCGCCGCTCCCAAGACGCGCCGGCTCGGCGGGCTCGCGGCCGCGCTGCTGTTCGTGGTGGTCCTGCCGGGGAACGTGAAGATGGCCGCCGACGCCGACCGCCGGAAGGCCCCGAAGGCCTTGCGCGCGGCTTTCTGGGCCCGCGTCCCGCTTCAGATCCCGCTCGTGACCTGGGCCCTGAAGGTGCGCGACCGCGCCTGACCCCCGCCGCGTTTCGTCCTCTAGTTGCGGTAGTTGGCAACGCGAACTAGATCGTCGGGACGCTTCGCAGCAGGTTTCGCAGGCCTTCGGCGTCCAGCAGATCCGCCGGGCTGACGGTCTTGTCGTGTTTCACGTAGTGGAACGCCGCCCGAACCTTCTCCACGGGGATCTTCTTCAGCGCGGCCCACGCCAGCCGGTACGCCGCCAGCTGCACCGCCAGCGGCGCGAGCCGGTCCTTCTCCGGGACGGCGCCGGTCTTCCAGTCGACGACGGTCCAGCCGCCGTCGGAGTCGGCGAACACGGCGTCCATCCGCCCGCGCACCGTCACGCCGACGACGTCGGCCGAGAACGGGACCTCGACGG
Organism: Amycolatopsis sp. BJA-103; assembly: GCF_002849735.1. Taxonomy (GTDB): domain Bacteria; phylum Actinomycetota; class Actinomycetes; order Mycobacteriales; family Pseudonocardiaceae; genus Amycolatopsis. The sequence continues at coordinate 8,863,611 of NZ_CP017780.1, read as the reverse complement.
CGTGCGGCACCCGGTTCGCCCACTCGCTCTTCTCGAACGCCGTCTGCAGCGCCTCCAGCTCGGAATCGGGCGCCTCGTCGACGTCCGCCGCACCCGGCAGATCGTCGATCTCCAGCAGCTGTTCACCGCCGAACCGCTGCTCCAGCCAGCCGTGGAACGCCGTCCCCCGGCGCGCGTAAGTGTTGGGGCGCACGGGAAGCGGCCGCCGCAGCCGTTTGGCCAGCGCGGCCGGATCGGCCGACAGCTCCACCAGCTGACTCACCGAAAGATGCGGCGGCAGCACGACCTGCTGGACGCGGTTCTGCGCCCGCGCGCGCTCTTCCAGCAGCACCTTGGTGTCGGAGATCCAGCCGTCCGGATCTTCCTCTTCCTCTTCCTCGGCGTCGCCCTCTTCCGCGCCCGCAGTGTCTTCCATGGCACCGAGCACCATGTCGACCCCGTTGGTGACACCCTCACGCCGCGGCCACAGCGGATCGACCGGCCACCGCGCCTTGCGCGAGTCCGCGACCAGAGGGTTCTCCCCGTCGCTCTCCGGCTCGTCGGCCCAGTGCTCGATCCGGCCGACCGAGTTCCCCCGCATCACCTCGCCGATTTCGAGCAGGAACTCCGACGGCCCCTTCGGCCGCGCGCTGCTCTCGTTCCACCAGTGGCCGGAAACCAGCAGCGTGCGCTCGGAGCGGGTCAGCGCGACATAACAGAGCCGCCGCTCCTCATCCGCCTCCCGCGCGACGAAGCCCTCTTCGTGCAGCTCCAGCGCTTCCTGGACTTCCTTGCGGTCATACCCCTCGGCGACCCGCAGCTCCGGCAGATCCTCCGAGTCCCCGCGCAGCGCGGCCGGGAGCGCGGTCGACGTCCGCAGCCAGGACGACGAACGACGCCTGCCCGGGAAGACCTCCTTGACCAGGTGCGGAACCGCGACGATCTGCCATTCCAGCCCCTTCGCCGAATGCACGGTCAGCACCTGGACCCGGTCCGGGACGACCTCCACCTCGCCGGGGGTGAGCCCGTCTTCGGCGTGCGCGGCCGTGTTCAGGTAGTCCACAAAGGACAAAAGGGTGGCCGTCGGCGAGGTCTCGGCGAAATCCGTGACGACGTCGGCGAAAGCGTCCAGATGCGCACGACCGGCAGGCCCGGGGCGGGCCAGTGATTCGACGTCGAGCAGCATCGTGCGTTCCACGTCGGCGACCAGTTCGGGCAACGACTGGTCGAGACGGCGGCGCAACGCCGAAAGCTCGCCGCCCACCCGGCGGATCCGGCGATAGCCTTCCGTCGAATAGCGTTCCGCGGTACCGGGATCGTCGATCGCGTCGGCGAGTCCCGCCTGTTCGACCCGTTCGGTCACCAGCACCGGTTCATCCACGTCGGACTTTCCCGAAGGCGGCACCGGCGACGAAAGCTCACCGGCACGGCGCCACAACGCCGCGAGGTCGGCCGCGGCGATCCGCCAGCGCGCGCCGGTCAGCAACCGCGCGGCCGCACTGCCCGCGAGCGGATCGGCGAGCACCCGCAACGTACTGACCAGGTCCGCGACCTCGGGCTCGTCGAGAAGGCCGCCGAGCCCGACGACCTCCACCGGGAGCCCGCGAGCCCGCATCTCGGCCGCGATCGGCGCCATGTCCGCGCGACGGCGCACCAGTACCGCGGCCGTCGGCGGTTTTCCGGTCTCCTCCATGGTTTCGAACCAGCGTTTCGCCACCGCGTCGGCCACCCACTCGCGTTCGGCACGGACGTCCGGCAGCAGCGCGGAGGCGATGTCGGCCGTTCCGGCGCCTTCCAGCGCGCGCAGCCGCGCGACGCCCAAGCCTCGCTCCCGCAACGGTTCCGAGATCGCGTTGGCCAGTTCCAGTACCTCGGGTGGATTGCGGAAACTGGTCAACAGCCCGAAATCCAGCGCCGGGACGAGCCGTTCGCCGTTGTCGCGCGGGAAGTCCGTGGTGAACCGCGGCAGGTTCGCCGCGCTCGCCCCACGCCAGCCGTAGATGGCCTGCGCCGGGTCACCCACCGCCGTCACCGGCATCGGCGGATGTTCGACGCCGCCGAACAGCGACCTCAGCAGGATCCGCTGGGCGTGCCCGGTGTCCTGGTACTCGTCGAGCAGGACCGCGCCGTACCGCTCACGTTCCCCCGCGACCACCGCCGGATAGCTGTCGGCGAGCTGCGCGGCCAGCGACATCTGATCGGCGAAGTCGAGCGCGCCTTCCGCTCGCTTCCGCGTGTGGTACGCCTCGACCAGCGGAAGGAGCGCGAGCCGGAACCGTTGCGCCGTCATGACTTCGGCCAGTTTTTGGGGCAACGCCGCACGCTGCCCTTTGGCCCGTGGCGCTTTCTCGATGACATCGCACAGCCAGGACGTGTACTGCGCCAGCCGTTCGGTTTCGACCAGGTGCTCGCCGAGTTCCCCGGCCAGCGCCAGCAGCTGCGCCGTCACCGTGGAGGGCACGCGATCGGTGTCGAGATCATTGTCCCAAGTGGACACCACGCGATGCGAGAACTGCCAGGAGGACGTCTCCGAAAGGAGCCGCACCCCGGGCTGGACCGGCAGCCGCAGGCCGTGTTCGGACAGCAGCCGCCCGGCGTACGCGTGATAGGTGAGCACCGTCGGTTCCCCGGCGGTCACCGTCGTGCGCAGGTCGCCGGTCGGGTCGATCTTGTCGAGCAGGCCCGAGCCGACCAGCCGCCGGAGCCGGGTGCGGACGCGTTCACCGAGCTGACGGGCGGCCTTGCGGGTGAAGGTCAGGCCGAGGACGCGTTCCGGCGGCACGATGCTGTTGGCCACCAGCCACACCACACGCGCGGCCATCGTCTCGGTCTTGCCCGCCCCGGCCCCCGCGACCACCAGCGACGGCTCGATGGGGGCGGCGATGACCTCGGCCTGTTCGTCGGTCGGGCTGTGCAGGCCGAGCGCGCGGGCGATCTCGGCCGGTTCGACCTGACGGCGCTGGAGTTCGGAGATCAAGGGCCGGTCACCTGCCTGCCCTCGGGCCGCAGCGGGCAGCAACCCCTTGCCGGGCAACGATCGCAGTCCGGGTTCTCGGTGACGCCGTACTCGGGCCCCGCGGCGGAACCGGCCGCCGAGCGCACCAGTTCGAGCCACTGCTTGCCGCCGTCTTCGTCGAGCGGCGCCTGCTCGCGCTGGGTGGATCCGGTCTTGTTGTTGGACTTCGCGACGTAGACCAGCCGCGCGCCACCGGGTTTCGAACCGCCCTCGACCGCGCCGAGCAACACGGCGAGCTGGTACGCGGCCAGCTGTGGATGCTGCTCGGCGTCGGAAGCGGAGATCGGGACCTTGCCGGTCTTGATGTCGATGACGACCGGGCGGCCGTCCTTGTCCATCTCCACGCGGTCGACACGGCCGCGCAGGAGGACGCGGACGTCGTCTTCACCGACCGGAAGCTCGACCTCGATGTCCTGCTCGACCCCGGCTTCGATCAGTTCCTTGCGGCTGGACTCCAGCCAGGTGATGAAGTTCTGCAGCATCTTCTCGACCCGCGACCGCTCGCGGCGCGAGAACCACGGCGCCCCCGCGTCGACCCGCACCCAGGCCTCGTCGAGGGCCGCGCGGATCTGCTCGTCGCTGCTGCCGCCCGCGACCGCCTGCGCGAGCCCGTGCACCAGGGTTCCGGTGACGGCCGCGAGCTGCGCCGGGTCACTGCCGCCGTGGCGTTCGATCAGCCACCGCAGCGGGCATTTGACCAGAACCTCCACGGTGGACGGTGAGATGCGGATCAGATCGCCGGGCCCGTGCACCGGTTCGCCGGTGGAGGGCTCCAGCAAGCCGTACCAGGTGCCCGGATGCGCGCCCGGCACTCCGGCGGCGGCCAGTTTGGCGAGCTGACGCGCCGCCCGCTGCCGCCTCTCGGGCTCGCTGGTCTCATCGCAAACGACCTCACGCAGTTCTCCGACGAGTTCGGCGAGCACCAGCGAACGTCCCGCCGGTTTCATCCGCGAGTCGAGGCCGCCGTCGTCCGCGCCGTTCTCCTCCAGGTCGTCGATGAACCGCGAGGGTTGCTCGTCCTCCCCCGCGACCGCGCTGACCAGCAACGTCTTGCGCGCGCGGCTCGCGGCGAGGTAGAACAGCCGCCGCTCTTCGGCGAGGATCGGGGCGGTGGCGGACACCTTTTCGCTGTCGACGCCGGACATGAGGTCGACCAGCCGCTCGACACCGAGCACGGAGCCGCGCAGCCGCAGATCCGGCCAGCTTCCTTCCTGAACACCGGCGATCGCCACGACCGTCCACTCACGGCCGGCGGACGCGTGCGCGGTGAGCAGCGAGACACCGTCGCTCTTGATGGCCGCGGGCGCCAGCGTGCCACCGGCGATGTTCTGCGAGGACAGGTAATCCGCGAACGAGGCGACGCTCGCCCTCGGCAACCTGTCGACATAACGACCGGCCGCGTCGAAGAGCGCGACGATCGCGTCGAGATCCCGATCCGCCTGGGAGCCCAGAGAACCGCCACGATCGACCAACCGCAGGAAGCGTTGCTCCAGCGCGCTGTTCTGCCACAGCTCCCACAGCACCTGCTCGACGCCGTCACCGCGCACCACGGCTTGGTGCGCCGCGTGCAGCAGCCCGCCGATCCGGCGCATCGGCAGTGACTCGGCCTCGGCCAGCCCGGTGAGGACGTCGTTGGTGCGCAACGCTTCCACCAGCAGCTCGTCGCTGGATCGCTGTCCGCCGCCCGCGAGTTCGAGCCTGCGCAGGCCACGGCGCAGGCGCCGCAGGGCGAGTGGATCCGCGCCACCCAGCGGCGAGGACAGCAGCATCTCGGCGAGGTCGACGTCGAGCAGTTCCGGCTCCGCGGCGAGCCGCAGCATCGCCAGCAACGGCCGGACGGCGGGTTGTTTCGCGAGCGGCAGTTCCTCGGTGGCCGAGCCGATCGGGACCCCGGCGGCCCGCAGCGCGCGTTGCAGGACAAGGAAAGTACGGGCGGGCGACCGGACGAGCACCGCCATCTCCGGCCACGGCACGCCGTCGACGAGATGCGCGCGGCGGAGCTGATCGGCGATCCAGCTCGCCTCGGCGGCCGGTGTCGGCATCAGGCGGACACGGACGGCGCCGCCCTCGGCGTCCGGCGCGTCGACGAGTTTGCGCTGCGGCGACGAGCCGGGCAGCACGGCGCCGAGCTTCGTGACGGCCGTGCGGATCACCGGGGCGAGCCGATGCGCGGTGGTCAGCAGGACGGTGCGCTCGCCGTCGTCGTCCGCGTCGGCGAACAGGCGGGGATCCGCGCCGCGGAAGGAGAACACGGACTGATCGGGGTCGCCCGCGACGACGAACTCGTCCGCCGCGTGCCCGATGAGCCGGACGAGCTGCGTCTGCAGCGGGTCGAGGTGCTGGGCGTCGTCGACGAACAGATGCCGGATCCGGCGCTGCTCGCGTTCGCGCAGTTCGGGGTCGTCCTCGAGCGCCAGCAGCGCGGAAGTGACCAGCTCCGCCGCGTCCAGCGCGGGCGCGCTCGCCACGCCCAGCGCGTTGCCGCCCGCGCCCTGAAGCAGCGTGACCTCTTCGTACTGGCTCCAGAAGTGCCCCGCCGCGATCCACTCTTCGCGACCGCGGCGCCTGCCGAGTTCGACCAGATCCTCCGGGCCGAGCCCGCGTTCGGCGGCGCGGAGCAGGAGGTCTCGCAGTTCCTCGGCGAAACCTGGGACGTTCAGCGCGGGCCGCAGCTGCTCCGGCCAGTCGAGCGCGCCCGCTTCGAGGTCGCCCGCCAGCAGGTCGCGGACGACGACGTCCTGTTCGGCCCCGGCCAGCAGGCGGGGCGGCGGGAGTCCGTCGGCCTGCGCTTCCATCCGCAACAGCGCGTACGCGTACGAATGCACCGTCCGCACGAGCGGCTCACGGATCGTGCGCGGCAGCGGATCCTCTTCCGGATCGGTGGTGAGCCGGTGGGTGATGTCGGCGCGCAGGACGTCGGCCGCCTTGCGGGAAGTGGTCAGGATGAGCACGCTCTCCGGATCCGCGCCCTCCGCGATGCGCCGCGAGGCCGCCGACGCCAGCAACGCCGTCTTGCCCGTGCCAGGGCCGCCGAGGACCCGGCGGAAGCCGTCGGGAGCGGCCAGCAGGCGGCGGGCGCCGGAGTCCCACTGGAAGGACGGCGTGCCGGTGACCGGCGTGCGGACCAGCCGCGCGTCGGTTCCTGCCGCTGTTCGCCGCCCGTTCACGCCCACGATGGAACCACGCCCCGCCGACACAACCTCGCAGCGGCACGGCAAAGTGGTCCCATGGATGACGAACTGCACGAGCGGGTGCGCGAGGTCATCGCGAGCGTGCCCGCCGGCTCGGTCGCGACTTATGGGGATATAGCGTCGGTTTCGGGAGCCCCGTCACCGCGGTTGATCGGGCGGATCCTCGGCGAGGACGGCCACGACCTGCCTTGGCACCGCATTCTGCGCGCCGACGGGACACCGGCTCCGCATCTGGTCGACGAACAGCTGCAACGGCTGCGCGCGGAGGGCGTCATGGCCGACGGCCAGCGCGTCGACCTGCGAAAATACCGGTGGCAGCGTGATCCCGATGACGACGCCGGCCTGGGCGGGCTTTTTTAGGTTAGCCTCGCCTAATGAGTTACATCGAGGCGAAGGTGACCGGTGTCCGGCGGCTGACCCCGCACATGAGCAGGGTGACCTTCTCGGGGGCGTCGATGGTGGATCAGGCGCCCGACCAGTACCTGAAGGTGTTCTTCCCGCAGCCCGGTCAGGCGGAGCCCGTCCTGCCCGCGCCGCTGGGCGGTGACGAAGTGCTGTCCTGGTACAGGACCTACCTCGCGATGCCCGACGACGTCCGGCCGGCGATGCGCACCTACACCGTGCGCGCGCTGCGGCCGTCGGTGCAAGAGATCGACATCGACTTCGTGCTGCACGGCGACGAAGGCCCCGCCTCCGCGTGGGCTTCGCGCGTTTCGGAGGGCGACAGGGTCGCCCTCCTGGGCCCGCACGGGCTCTACGACGTGCCCGAAGGAACGACCTGGCAACTGCTGATCGGCGACGAAACCGCGATCCCGGCGATCGGCGCGATCGTCGAAGCGTTGCCCGCCGGGACGCGGGCGCTGGTCTACGTCGAGATCGGCGACCGTGAGGACCGGCAGGTCTTCGAGACGCGGGGGACGGTGGAACTGCACTGGGTGGTGCGGGACCCCGGCGGCCCGGTCGGCGACGCCGTGCTGGAAGCCGTCCGGAAGGCGGATCTGCCGGGCGGGACGCCTTACGCGTGGGTCTCGGGCGAGGCGAACATGGTGAAGCTGGTGCGGCGGCATCTCGTGCGGGAGCGCGGGGTCGACAAGCGGGCGATCTGCTTCACCGGGTACTGGCGGCAGGGATTGAGCGAAGAGGCCGCCGGGCGCGAAGCCATGCGTCAGATCGAGAGCGGAGAGGTTCCGGCCGAAGAGGACTGACCGCTTCTGGTCGCCTCGTGAGTGGCTAGGACGGTTCTGGTGGACCGGTATTTGCCTGCCCACTGGATCCTGATGTCATCTCGGTGAGCTTGTGGGGCTTTGTTCTGGATGCCGGTGGGCGAGTGGGGAAGATTTGAGACGTTCAACGTCCCAAATCTTCCCCACTCGGCTGCCGTCCGCTCCGACCCCCGTCGACGGTGAAGGAATCGGGACACTCAACGTCCCAATTCCTTCATCGTCAACGCCCGGCACACGCGTGAGCGCCACCCCAACCGAGGCCTGGACTCAGTGCGGCACCCACAGCGTCACCCGAGTCCCCCGCCCCGGATGCGAATCGATCGTCCCCCGCCCGCCGACCTCGGTCAGCCGCGCCATGATCGACTGGCTGATCCCGAACCCCGGCGGCCGGTCCAGCATGCTGAAGCCGGTTCCCTGATCCCGCGCGATGACCGCGATGCCGCCTTCGCGCTCTTCGACGCGAAGCACGACCTGTTTCGTCCCGGCGTGCTTCACGGTGTTTCGGAGCGCCTCGCGGACAGCGTCGCGGATGGCGGTCCGGCGCGCGTGCGAGAGGCGGTAGTCCTCTTCGTTCTCTGCCGCGACGAGCTGGGTGCGGAGGCCGTCGCGCGCCATTTCGGTGGCGACCTCGGCGAGGTCCGCCGCGAGGCCGCGGGCCGACGGCGCGTCCGGGCCGACCAGTTCGCGCCGCAGTTCGGCGGCCTGTGCCCGCGCCGTCGCGCGCATTTCCGCGAGCCGTTCCGCGGCGGCGGTTTCGTCGTCCGGCGCCTCCAGGCCCATCGCTTCCAAGGTCTGGAGGACGGAGTCGTGCATGACCCGCTGGGTCCGCAGGCGTTCGGCACGCTGCCCTCGGCGCATCCCGATCCCCAGCGCGAACCGGGTCCCGACGCCGAGCAGGATCAGGATCCCCGCCGTGGTCACCATCGCCACGACCAGCGCGATCATGCAGCCCACCGACCGGCTCACCGCGAGCGGATGGTCGATCGGGAGCCCGCCGATCCAGGTCAGGAACGCCCGGAACGGAAAAGCCGCGATCAGCAACAGGCAAGCGGCGGGCAGTCCGAACGACAACGTCCACAACGCCACCGTCCCGACCATCCAGGTCCACGCGACGTCGATGGCGAACGGCTGGATCTCGGTGGGCGCGGCCAGGGCCACGATCGTCGTGAGCACCACGCCCACCGCGAGATCCGCGTACATCAGCAGCCCGGAGGTCTTCGCCCGGATCCCGCGGCCCCGCACCACCCACCAGACCGCGATGACGTTGAGCAGCACCGCCAAGATCGTCGTGCTCAGCACCGGGACGATCCCGGCCGATCCGTTCGCGACCAGGAAACCGATGTACACCTTGGGAAACGCGGCCACGCGGTAGAAGATCGGGCCGAGCGCGGAGTAGCGGATCGCGCGCATCAGCAGCGAGTCCGCCGAGTCTTCGCGATAACGCCAGTCGGGAACGGAATCGGGATCGGGTGCCTCGTCGGCCGGGCTCGCGCCCAGTACCGAAGATCCCTTGCGCAACATCGCCCGCACGAAGGTGACCGACTCGGACATCCTCCGCCCTCCCGTGCGTTCGATGTCGAGCCTGGCAAAGGGGACCACACCCGTCAAGACGGCCGAATGCGCAGTTCCGCGACGAGAAGTTTCACCAAGGCGCCGAGCCGCTGCCGTTCGGGCTGGACGGTCGGGATTCCGGCGGCCTCCAGCGGCGCCGCGGTCACCGGTCCGACGCACGCGCACAGCACCGGACCTCGAAGAGCGGCGAGAAGTTCCTCTCGGCGCGAGCCCGCCAGCACGAGCAGATTCGCCGCCGCGGGGGCGGAAGTGAACGCGAGCGCGGCCACCCGTCCGGTGAGCACACTTTCGACGAGATCGTGCACCGGTTCGACGTCCGCGGGCGAAAGCCAGCGATACGGCTGTGCCTGGACGACGTCCGCGCCGGAATCCCGCAGCAGCCCGGTGAGTTCGGGCAGCAGCGTGCCGTGCAGTTGGACGGCGACCCGCGCCCCGCGAACCCCGGCGTCGCGCAAGCCCTCGAACAGTCCGGCGTTGCTCTCCTCCGGCGCGGAGAACTCCTCGCGCAGCCCCTCGCCACGCACGGCGCCGGCCGCTTTCGGCCCGCGCACGAAGATCCGGGACGCCGCCAGCCGTTCCAGCAGCGGTTCGCGCAGCCCCCAGCCTTCCGCCGCCGAAAGCCAGCCGCGGAACCCGGCGCCGGTGGTGACCGCGGTGAACCCGACCGGTTCGGCCAGCACGGCGTCCGTCGCCGCGCGGAGTTCGGCGTCGTCGGGCAGCGGGACGATGCGGATGGTGGGCGCGTGCAGCACGGTCGCGCCATGTCGTTCGAGGGCGGCGATGAAGTCGTCGGCCCGCCGCTCCGCGGTGATCCCGATCGTGATGCCGTCCAGGTCAGCCATAGCGCGCGCCCATCTTCCTGATCTCCTCCGCCAGCCGCTCGCGCAGCTCCGGCGGTTCGAGTACTTCGAGGTTCCCGCCGAACCGCAGCAGTTCACCGACGGCCGACTCCCCCGGCTCGACGGCCAGTTCCATCGTCAGCCAGCCGTCCTCGTCCGGCTCGGCGCCGCCTTCGACGGCTTCCCGCAACGCTCGCGTGCCGACGGCGCCCAGATAGAACGGTAGGAGTATGCGGGCGAACTCGTTCAGCCGGACCATCGCCACGCGCGAGTACATCCGCTTCTCGAACTGCTCCGACCACTCCAGCCAGTAGCGTGCGAGGTCGAAGTCGGACGGCCGCTCGAAGGTCTCGCCGAGATCGTCGAGCTCCTCGATCCGGGAGACCCGGTAGGTGCGGTCGGTCCCGTCGCAGCGCGCCGCGAGATACCAGTTCCCCGCCTTGAGGATCAGGCCCAGCGGGTCGAGGACGCGCTCGACCTTCTTCTGGCCCCAGCGTTCGTACCGGACCTTGATCCGCCGCGCGTGCCAGACCGCGTCGGCCAGTTCGGACAGTCGCGGCAGGCTCTCGATCCCGCGGTGCCAGCCCGGGACGTCCAGGTAGAACCGGTCGGAGACCTTGCTCGCCCCGGCGCGCAGCTCCGCGGGCATGGCCGCGTGCAGTTTGAGCTGAGCGGCGGCGAGGACCGTGCCGAGCCCGAGTTCCGCGGCCGCGCCGGGCAAACCCGCCAGCGAAAGCGATTGCGCTTCTTCCTCGGTCAGCCCGGTCAGCCGCGTGCGATAACCGTCGACCAGCTGGTACCCGCCCGTGCGCCCGCGCTCGGCGTACACCGGCACGCCGGCCGCGGACAGCGCCTCGACGTCGCGGTAGACCGTCCGGACCGAAACCTCCAGCTCGGCCGCCAGCTCCTCCGCCGTCATCCGGCCGCGGTTCTGCAGCAAGAGGAGGACCGACAGGAGTCTGCTCGCGCGCATGAATCCAGTATCCACTAAAACCTGACACATCCTGACAGGTATGGCTGACAGGGTGAACCCATGAACACCTTCGCCATGAAGAACTGGGAAGAAAACGTCGTCAGCGGCACCGAGGGCGGCCCGCGCGTCGCCTACGCCCACGCCACGCTCGCCTACAGCGGACTGATCGACGGCGAGTCGATCGTGGACTACCTGCTGTACTACGCGGGTGAGGGTTACGACGGCGGCGGAACGACCGCGCCGGGATTCGAACGCGTCGAGGGCACTGTGGACGGGCGTAAGGGAAGCTTCGTGATCAAGCACGACACCGGATTCGACGCGCAGGGCATCTCGTCGACGTTCACGGTGGTCGAAGGCTCCGGAACGGGTGAACTCGCCGGGATCACCGGGTCCGGCACCACCACGGGCGTCCTCGGTGAGCCGACGATGTCGTACACGCTCGAATACTCGCTCTAGGGAGGACAAGTGCTCGAGGTCGATCGCGAGCAGGTGCTGGCGTACCGGATCGCGGCGCACGGGCTGCACCGCGAGGAGACGGACCCGGCCGCGGCGGCCGTGTTCGACCTCGGCCTGCAGGATTCCGTGCGCGACACCGCGCTGCTGGGCCTCGCCGCCCGTCTCGACGGCGACGTGACGCCCGCGGTCTGGGACGACGATCGGTTCGTACTCGCCTGGACGCATCGCGGCGCCCCGCATTTCCACCGCCGCGCGGAACTGGACGCGATCAGGGCGGCGCTCGTCCCGCTCGACGAGAAGGACGCGATGGCCCGGATCCTCTGGCAGCGCAAGCAGGTCGAGGACGCGGGGATGTCCGCGACGGACGCGCTGTTCACCGCGGCGAAGGCGATCCGCCGGGCCGTCACCGGTGTGCAGACCAAGGGAACGGTGAGCGGCGCCGTCACGAAACTGATCCCCGAAGGGCTCTCGTACGCCTGCCGGGGCTGCGGTGTCGTCCACATCTACGAGCAGTTGATGCGGGTCGCGTCGATCCACGCCGGCGTCCGGCTCGAACCGGGTGCGACCCCGGCCACGTTGGCACCGCTGGAAGAGCGGGGCAGGCTCAAAACCGCGCCGGACGTCGAAGCGGCCACTCGCGTCGTCGAGGGCTACCTGCGGATCAACGGTCCGGCCGCCCCCGGTGACGCCGCCGTCTACGTCGGTACGACCCGCACCGGCGTCGACGCGATGTGGCCGGACGGTCTGGTCGAGGTCCGGGTCGACGGCAAGAAGGCCTTCCTGCCGGAGGACCGGGTACCGCTGCTGGAGAACCCGCCGGAGCCGGACGTGGTCCGCCTGCTGCCTCCGCTGGACCCGTTCGTCCAGGCGCGGGATCGTGCCGTTCTGGTGCCGGACAAGGCCAGGCGGAAGGAGGTCTGGAAGATCCTCGGCAACCCCGGCGTCCTGCTGGCCGACGGCGAGATCGCCGGGGTCTGGCGGGCCAAGGCGAGCGGGAAGAAGCGGCTCGACTTCACCGTCACCCCGTTCGACGCCGTCCGCCCGGCCGTGCGGAAGGCGGCCGAGGCGGAGGCCGCCCGCGTCGCCTCCGCCCGGGAGTTCCCCGACCACCGCGTCATCTTCTCCTAGCCCGTCACGGGTCGACGGCCAGGCGGTAGCCCCGTTTCACCACCGTCTGGACGAGTTTCGGGGCACCCAGGGAGCTTCGGAGGCGCCCGATGGCGGTTTCGACGGCGTGCTCTTCGCCGCCATCGGGCAACGCGGAGATCAGCTCCCGCCGCGAGAACACCCGCCCCGGGGACTCCGCCAGTGCCCGCAACAGCGCCATCGGTGCGGGCGCGATGTCGCACCACTGCCCGTCGACCATCGCCGCCTGACCACGCAGTTCGATGCTCCGCCCGCCTGCCGAAAGCCGCGACGAACGGGCTTCGAGCGCTTCGGACACCGTCCGCGCCAGCGCCCCGATCCGCGACCGCGCGGGCTGGACCGTCGGGATCCCGAGCGCGGCCAACGGCCCCGCGGTGATCGGCCCGACGCAGGCCGCCACGACCCGTTTCTCCAGTGCCCGCACGATTCCCGGCAGCCGCCCGGTCCGCCTCGCCATCGCCAGCATCGACGCGGCGGCGGGCGCGCTGGTGAACGGCAGCGCGTGCACCGAGCCGTCGAGGACGGCGTCCAGCAGCCTGTCCAGCGGGCCGGGATCGGCCGGGCCGACCCAGCGGTACACCGGCACCTCGATCACCTCGGCCCCCGCCGCGCGAAGACTGTCCACAAAGTACGGAAGCGGCTCGCCGTGCAGCTGCACCGCGATCCGCTGGCCGTCCACACCGGATTCGAGCAGATGCCGCAGCACCTCGGCGTTGCTCTCCGACGCGGGCGAGTAGTCCTCCGAGAGCCCGGCCGCGCGGATCGCGCCTTTGGCCTTCGGTCCTCGCGCGAGCAGTGACGACTCCCCCAGCCGCTCCAGCAGTTCTTCCCCCAGCCCCCAGCCTTCGGCCGCTTCGGTCCAGCCGCGGAAACCGATCCCGGTCGTCGCGACGACGGCGTCGACCCGGTCCTGAAGCAGGCGCATGGTCGCCGACCGCAGTTCGGTGTCGTCGGCCAGCGGCACGATCCGGATCGCCGGGCCGTACCGGACGGTCGCGCCCTTGCGCACGAACAGCGCGCCGAGCTCGTCCGCCCGCCGCGCCGCCGTGATCCCGATGACGAATCCCGCCAGGGGAGGGACTTCCGTCACGGTGAAGCCTCGACCTCCACCACGCCCCCGGAGACCCGGACCCCGTACGCCTCGACCGAGACACCTTCGGCATCGAGGCAGGCGCCGGTCCGCAAATCGAACCGTTCCTTGTACACCGGCGAAGCCACCACCGGGACACCGCCGGCGTCACCGACGATCCCCCGCGAGAGCACCGCGGCACCACTGACCGGATCCATATTGGACAGTGCGTACCACCGGTCGCCGGGCAGCCGGAAGATCGCCACCTGGACCCCGTCGTCGAGCAGGGCCGCGACCCCGGACCATTCGGGGACGGCGCCCGCCGCGCAGACGGCGGTCCAGGTGCGCTCGATCGAAGTCGTCACTGTTTCACCTCCGGGATGCCCAGCAGCACGGGCACCTTCTGGTCGCGTTCGGTGCGGAACGAGATCGTCGGGTCCGGCGTGCCCGGCGCGTTGACGAACGAACTGAACTTCGCCAGCTTCTCCGGATCCTCCAGCACCCCGCGCCATTCGTCGGCGTAGTCGCCGACGTGCTTGGCCATCGCCGCGTCCAGGTCCTCGCAGATGCCGAGCCTGTCGTCGACGATCACCGCGCGCAGGTGGTCGAGACCGCCGTCCATCTCCTCGACCCACGGCGCGGTGCGCTGCAACCGGTCGGCCGTGCGGACGTAGAACATCAGGAACCGGTCGATCGTCCGGATCAGCGTCTCGGTGTCCACTTCGGACACCAGCAGATCCGCGTGGCGCGGGGTCGCGCCGCCGTTCCCGCCGACGTACAGGTTCCAGCCCTTGTCGGTGGCGATGACGCCGAAGTCCTTGCTCCGCGCCTCGGCGCATTCCCGTGCGCAGCCCGAGACCGCGGACTTCAGCTTGTGCGGCGACCGCAGTCCCCGATAGCGCAGCTCCAGTTCGATCGCGAGGCCGACGCTGTCCTGAACGCCGTAGCGACACCACGTCGAGCCGACACAGGATTTGACCGTGCGCAACGACTTCCCGTACGCGTGCCCCGACTCGAACCCGGCGTCGACGAGCCGCCGCCAGATCAGCGGGAGCTGGTCGACGGTGGCGCCGAACAGGTCGATCCGCTGCCCGCCGGTGATCTTGGTGTACAGCCCGAAGTCCATCGCCACCTGCGCGATCACCATGAGCTTCTCCGGCGTGACCTCGCCGCCGGGGATGCGCGGGACCACCGAGTAGGTGCCGTTGCGCTGCAGGTTCGCCAGGAACTTGTCGTTGGTGTCCTGCAGCGTCGCCTGCTCACCGGCGAGGATGTGCCCGTTGCCCAGCGTGGCCAGGATCGACGCGATCGCCGGTTTGCAGATCGCGCAGCCGGTTCCGGAACCGTAGCGGTCGATCATCTCGCTGAACGTGCTGATCCGTGTGGCCTGAAGGATCTGGAACAGTTCCGCGCGCGACTGCGAGAAGTGCTCGCACAGTGCCTTCGACTGCTCGACGCCGCAAGCCGTCAGCAGCTTGCCCAGCAGCGGGACACAGGATCCGCACGCCGTGCCCGCCCGCGTGCAGCCCTTGATCTTGGCGACCGAATCGCAGCCGTCTTCGGTGATCGCGTGCGTGATGGCGCCTTTGGAAACCGCGTTGCACGAACAGATCTGCGCGGCGTCGGGCAGCGCGTCGACACCGACAGCGGCCCCGCCACCGGCCGGGGCGAGGATCGCGCCCGGTTCGGCGGGCAGCGGCCTGCCGACCATCGCGCGCAGCGTGTTGAACTCGCTCGCGTCGCCGACCAGCACCCCGCCGAGCAACGTCTTCGAGTCGTCCGAGATCACGAGTTTCTTGTAGGTCCCGGCGACGGCGTCGTTGAACGCGACCTCCAGCGCGCCCTCGGTCGCGGCGTGCGCGTCGCCGAAGCTGGCGACGTCGACACCCATGAGCTTGAGCTTCGTCGACATGTCCGGCTCGGGGAACGTGCCCTCGCCGCCGGTCAGCCGCGCGGCGACGATCTCCGCCATCGCGTAGCCGGGCGCGACGATGCCGTACACCTTGCCGTCCACGGCCGCGCATTCGCCGATCGCGTACACCGCCGGATCGGACGTCCGGCAGGAGTTGTCGACCAGGATGCCGCCCCGCGCGCCGACCTCCAGCCCGGACGAACGCGCGAGGTCGTCACGCGGCCGGATGCCGGCGGAGAACACGACCAGGTCGACGTCGAGTTCCGTGCCGTTGCCGAGCTTGGCGATGTAGCGTTCGCCGTCCGGCTCGATCGCGTCGGTCGACGTTCCCGTGTGGACGGTGACGTCGAGCTCGGTGATGAGTCGCCGCAGCAGACCGCCGCCACCCTCGTCGACCTGCAGCGGCATCAGCCGCGGCGCCATCTCGACCACGTGCGGCGAGAGTCCCATGTCCCGCAACGCTTTCGCGGCTTCCAAACCCAGGAGCCCACCACCGATCACGACCGCCGACCGGCGACCGCGGCCGGGCCGCTGGGCGGCTTCCCGGATGGCGTCGAGATCTTCGATCGTCCGGTAGACGAAACAGCCGGGAAGATCATGTCCCGGCACCGGCGGCACGAACGGCCGCGAGCCGGTCGCGAGGACGAGCGCGTCGTACGGCTGCTCGTACCCGGACTCGGTGACGACCACCTTGCGCTCCCGGTCCACCGACGTCACCGCGTCACCGAGCCGCAGTTCGACCAGCGAGTCACCGGCGTAGTCGGCGCCTTCCAGGGCCAGCGACACCGGATCCCAAGTGTCCACATAGGACGTCAGGGCGACCCGGTCGTAGGCGGGGCGCGCCTCCTCGGCGAGTACCACGACCTGCCATTCGCCGGTCTTGTCCTCCGCGCGCACGGCCTCCACGAGCCGGTGCGCGACCATACCGTGTCCCGCGACGACGAGTTTCCGCATCAGACCTCCGCTCCGGCGAGCGCCAGACCTCGGGTGCTCGCCACCTCCGTCTGCTGTTTGCGCAGGTACACCGCCCAGGTGACGGCGAAGCACAGCCCGTAGAAGACGAGGAAGGCGACGAACGCCGGGACCCCGCTCTTGGTGTCCGCGAACGACTGCCGGAAGGCCAGGTTGATGAACAGCCCGCCGAGTGCGCCGATCGCCCCGGCCAGCCCGATCAGCGCGCCGGAAAGCTTGCGCGCCTTGAGCATTTCGAGCGCCTCGTCCGCGCCCTCGCTGATCGCGACCTTCGCCTTGGCGCGGAAGATCGCCGGGATCATCTTGTACGTCGAGCCGTTGCCGATGCCGGTGAGCACGAACAGCACGATGAAGGCGACGGTGAACAACGCCAGCGAATTCGACGTCGAGGCCAGGATCAGCACCACGGTCGCCGCGGCCATCCCGACGAACGTCACGAAGGTGACCTTGCCGCCGCCGATCCGGTCGGACAGCCAGCCGCCCGCCGGCCGCGAGAACGAGCCGAGGAGCGGCCCGAGGAACGTCACCGCGGCCGCCTGCAACGGTGTCCGGCCGAACTGGTTCTGCAGCACCAGGCCGAACGCGAAGCTGTAGCCGATGAACGAACCGAACGTGCCGACGTAGAGGAACGACATCACCCAGGTGTGCGGATCCTTGACGACCTCGCGCATCGCCTTGGTGTCGCCCTTCATCGAGGCGAGGTTGTCCATGAAGAAGTACGCGCAGGTCGCGGCGAGGACGATCAGCGGGAGGTAGATCGCGAGCACCAGCCGGGGCGCGGTCGCGCCGACGGTGCCGATCACCAGCAGGCCGATCAGCTGGATCGCCGCCACGCCGAGGTTCCCGCCGCCCGCGTTGAGCCCGAGCGCCCAGCCCTTGTGCTTCTCGGGGTAGAACGCGTTGATGTTGGTCATCGAGGACGCGAAGTTGCCGCCGCCGACCCCGCCGAGCGCGGCGATCAGCAGGAACGTGCCGAGCGAGGTGCCCGGTTCCATCGCGATCGCGGCCAGCGCGGTGGGTGCCAGCAGCAGCAACGCGCTGACGATCGTCCAGTTCCGGCCGCCGAACCTCGCGACGGCGAAGGTGTACAGAGGCCGCATGAGCGCGCCGATCACGGTCGGCGTCGAGACGAGCAGGAACTTGTCCGCAGCCGAGAAACCGTACTGCGGTCCCATGAACAGGACCATGACCGACCACAGTGTCCAGACGGAGAAGCCGATGTGCTCGGCCAGGATGGAGAACCAGAGGTTGCGCCGGGCGACCTTCTTCCCGGTCTCCTCCCAGAACTGCTCGTTTTCCGGATCCCAGTGCTCGATCCAGCGCTTCCCACGAGCTGCCATGCGGTCCTCCTTGGTGGATGCGTTCGGGTTCACTGGGCGGCCAGCCATTTCGCGACTCCGCCGACGGCGTCCTTGCAGCCGCCGCAGCCGGTCGTCGCGCGGGTCGCCCCGGCGAGGGCGGGAACGTCGGTGGCACCGGCACGCCAGGCCTCGACGAGCCGTCCCTTGGTCACCGCGTTGCAGCGGCAGATGACCGCCGACGCGGGCAGATCGGCCGGGCTCGACGCCGACGGCGCCCCGGCGGGCAGCGCACGCCCCAGAAGGACGGCGAGCCGGTCTTCGGGCACCGGTGTGCCCCGGTCGTAGAGTTGCGTGATCGTCGCGGCCGCGTCGGGCAGGCCGAGCAGGATCGCCCCCGCCACCTTGTTTTCGCGGACGACGAGCTTGCCGTAGCGGCAGCCCGCCGGGTCGCTGAAGGTGAGCACCTCGGCGGTCGGGTCGTCCGCGCCGGTCATCGTCTCGCCGAGCGCGGTGAGGTCGATGCCGCGGGCCTTCAGCCGCGTCACCGCCTGGGTGCCGTGGTAGCGCGACGCGGATTTCGTCCCGGTGACCAGATCCGCGACGACGGCGGCCTGTTCCCACGCGGGCTGCACGAGACCGCCGAAAGCACCGGGATGCCGGGCGCAGTCGCCGATCGCGTGGATCCGGCCGTCGCTGGTGCGCAGCAGATCGTCGACGACGATGCCGCCGTCGACGGTCAGCCCGGCGTCCACGGCCAGTTTCGTCTCGGCGCGGACACCGGTCGAGACGACGATGAGATCGGCGGGGACGTGCGTGCCGTCGTCGAGTTTGAGCCCGTCGCCGCTGACGTAGCGCGCCGCTCCGACACCGAGCCGGAAGCCGACGCCGAGTTCTTCGAGCTTCCTGGTCAGCACCCGCGCGGATTCCGCATCCAGCTGACGTTCCATGATGTGCGGCATCGGATGCACGACGGTGACGAGGTTTCCGCGCCCCGCGAGGCCTCGCGCCGCCTCCAGGCCGAGGAGCCCGCCGCCGAGTACGGCGACCGGTGCGCCCAGTTTGGCGGCGTCGAGGATCCGGGCGCAGTCGTCGAGCGTGCGGAACGCGACGACGTCCGTACCGGCTTCGAGACCTTCGACCGGCGGCATCCACGGATTGGCTCCGGTGGCGAGCACGAGCGCGTCGTAGTCCACAGTGGACCCGTCGTCGAGGTGTACTCGCCGGGCCGCGCGGTCGATCGCCGTCGCGGCGACCCCGCGACGCAGATCGGCTCCGGTGCGGGTCGGCCAGTCTTCGTCGTGGAGCCGGACGACCTCGGGCCGCATGGTCCCGGCGACCACCGAAGACAGCAGCACCCGGTTGTAGGCGGCGTGCGTCTCGGCGCCGACGACGGTGAGCCGGACGCGTTCGCCGTCGGGATCGCGGCGGCGGATGTCGTCCGCCAGCCGGGCGCCCGCCATCCCGTATCCGGCGATGACCACCGACCGGGGGCTCACGCGACGACCTCGACGGGGGCGAGCGCGACCGCGCACACCTTGAACTCGGGCATCCGGCTCGTCGGGTCGAGTGCCGGATTGGTCAGCAGGTTCGCCCTGCCCTCACCGGGGAAGTGGAACGGCAGGAACACCAGGTCCGGGCGCAGCGACGGCACGCAACGGACCCGGGCGACGGTCTCCCCGCGCCGGGACCGCACGACCGCGAGGTCGCCCTCGGCCAGCCCAGCCCGGGCGGCGGTGTCGGGATGAACTTCCACGAAGGCCTCCGCTACGACGTCGTTCAGCTCCTTGACCAGCCGGGTCTGCGCCCCGGACTGGTAGTGCTGCAGGACCCGGCCGGTGGTGGCCTGCAAGGGGAATTCGGCGTCGGGCGGCTCGGCCGGGCCGACGTGGTCCACCGGCACGAACCGCGCGCGGCCGTCCGGGTGCGCGAAGGAGCCGAGGAACATCCGCGGCGTGCCGGGATGCGTTTCCGCCGGGACGGGCCAGTACAGCGCCTCGCCGTCGCGGAGCCTGTCGTAGGTGACGCCCGAATAGTCGGCGACACCACCCTTGGACGCCCGGCGAAGCTCGGTGAAGACGGTCTCCGCGTCGGCGGGGAACCGGCCTTCGGGCTGACCTAGCCGCCGGGCGAGTTCGGAAAGCACGAACAGATCGGTCCGCACTCCGGACGGCGGGTCGATCGCCTTGCGCCGCAGGAGGATCCGGCCTTCGAGATTGGTCATCGTGCCGTCTTCCTCGGCCCACTGGGTGACCGGCAGGACGACGTCGGCCATCGCCGCGGTCTCCGACAGGACGAGGTCCGAGACCACCAGGAAGTCCAAAGAGGACACGTGATCCTGGATCTTTCCCGCCCCGGGGGACGAAACGACGAGGTTGCTGCCGAACACCATCAACGCGCTCGGTCCGTCTTCGGTGCCGAGCGCTTCCAGCAGTTCGACGGCCGAACGCCCCGGCCCCGGCAGGGATTCCGGCGGCACACCCCAGACTCCGGCGACGTACGCGCGGGCGGCGGGGTCGTCGATCTTACGGTAGCCGGGCAGCTGGTCGGCCTTCTGCCCGTGCTCACGTCCGCCCTGTCCGTTGCCCTGGCCGGTCAGGCAGCCGAACCCGGATCCCTTACGACCGGGAAGCCCGAGCGCGAGCGCGAGATTGATCCAGGCGTTGACCATCGCCGTGCCGTTGGCGTGCTGTTCGGTGCCGCGTGCGGTGAGGACGTAGGCGTTGCGGGCCGAGGCGAGTTTGGCGGCGACGCGGCGCTGGTCCGCGGCGGAGACCCCGGTGACCTGCTCGACGCGCTCCGGCCACCACGCCGCGACCGAACGCCACAGTTCCTCGAAGCCGTTCGTGCGTTCGTCTATATAGGACTGATCGAGCAGCCCGTCGGCGACGACGGCGTGCAGGATCCCTTGCGCGAGAGCGAGATCGGTGCCGGGCGCGGGCGCGAGGTGCAATCCGGCCAGTTCGGCGGTCGGGGTCCGGCGGGGGTCGACGACGATCAGGTCCGCGCGCTTGAGATGTTGTGTGAACGGCGGCATCGTCTCGGCCGGGTTCGCGCCGATCAGCAGGACGGCGTCGGCGTCGGCGAGATCCGTGACCGGGAACGGCATCCCGCGGTCGGCGCCGAAAGCCTTGATTCCGGCTGCGGCCGCCGAAGACATGCAGAACCGGCCGTTGTAGTCGATCTGCGAGGTACCCAGCGCGACACGGGCGAATTTCCCCAGCAGGTAGGCCTTTTCGTTGGTGAGCCCGCCGCCGCCGAAGACGGCGACCGAGTCGGCGCCCTTGGCCGCGCGGATCCCGGCGAGCCGCCGCGCGACGAGGTCGAGTGCCTGCTCCCAGGTCGCGGGCCGGAGTTCGCCGTCGATGCGGATCAGCGGGGTCGTCAGGCGGGAAGGGGAAGTAAGGAGTTCTCCCGACGTCCAGCCCTTCTGGCACAGACCACCCGCGTTGACCGGGAAGTCGCGCGGGGCGACCCGGGCGCCGTCGAGGCTCATTCCGCACTGCAAGGCGCAGTACGGGCAGTGCGTGTCCACCGCGGTTCGGGCGGGAGCGGCGAGCGGCACGGGCACCTCCTCCAGGCGTCGATTGCGCCTGAAGGTAGGTAGGCCGTGTTACCTGGAAACTCCTGAATGTTTCAGGCGTTTGACATTGCCCACCCCCGGCGGACGTCACACGGTGAGGTGGCGCGAGGAGCTGAAGGGGCCTTTCCCCTCATGCGACGCGGTGAAGGGAGCTTTCACCTCATGTCATGCGGCGAAGGCTCCCTTCAGCCCCAGCTCTGGACGGCCCGCCGCAAACGTCGCGAAAGCCACTTTCGGGACGTCAGATGCCGCGAAAGCCACTTTCGGGACGTCAGATGCCGCGAAAGCCCCTTTCAACAGTCAGAGGGTGGCGCGAGGAGCTGAAGGGGCCTTTCCCCTCATGCGACGCGGTGAAGGGAGCTTTCACCTCATGCGACGCGGCGAAAGGCCCCTTCAGCAGCTATACACCCGGTGTATAGACGGTGCGTATACACACTGTGTATAGTCGCCGCATGTCCATCGGGAACACCCTGCTCGGCCTGCTCGAAGCCGGCCCCAAGCACGGTTACGACCTCAAACAGCTCTACGACAAGCAGTTCCGGCAGGACCGCCCGCTGCACTACGGGCAGGTCTATTCGACGCTGAACCGGCTCCTGAAAAACGGTCTCGTCGAAGAGAACGGCGTCGAGGCGGGCGGCGGTCCGGACCGGAAGCGGTACGCGATCACCGACGCCGGCGTCACCAACGTCGAAGAATGGCTGAAAAGCCCGGAAAATCCCTCGGTCTACCTGCAGAACACGCTCTACACCAAGGTCGTGCTCGCGATCCTCTCCGGCCGGGGCGCCCAGGACCTGCTCGACGCCCAGCGTGGCTCCCACCTCCGCGCCATGCGTGAGCTCACCGCCCGCAAAACCGGCGGCGACCTCGCCGACCAGCTCATCTGCGATCACGCGCTGTTCCACCTGGAGGCGGATCTGCGGTGGCTGGAGCTCACCGCGGCCCGCCTCGACGATCTCGCGCGCCAGCTGGCGCACTGAAACCCTGGGGACCACGAAGTGGAAACACCGTTGTTACAAGGGCTGGGCCTGCACAAGGCTTTCGGCCCCGATCAGGCGCTCGCCGGGGCCGGGCTGACGCTCGAAGCCGGGGAGATCGTCGCGATCATGGGCCCGTCGGGCTCGGGGAAGTCGACCCTGCTGCACTGCCTGTCCGGCATCCTGCGCCCCGACCGCGGCGAGGTGCTGTTCCGCGGCCGCGAGCTCGCGAACATGACCGACAGCGAACGCAGTGCCTTGCGGCGCACCGAATTCGGTTTCGTCTTCCAGTTCGGGCAGCTCGTGCCGGAACTGACCTGCCTGGAAAACGTCGCGTTGCCGTTGCGGCTCGGCGGGATGAAACGCCGTCCCGCCGAGCGGCTCGCGCGGGACTGGCTCGACAGGCTGGAAGTCGGCGACTCGGACGACAGCACCCCCGGACAGGTGTCAGGCGGGCAGAGCCAGCGGGTCGCCATGGCCAGGGCGCTGATCACCGAACCGTCGGTGATCTTCGCCGACGAGCCCACGGGCGCGCTGGACACGCTCAGCGGCGAGCGCGTCATGCGCCTGCTTTCCGAGACGGCGAAGCAGACCGACGCCGCCGTCGTCCTGGTCACCCACGAACCGCGGGTGGCCGCCTACTCCGACCGGGAGGTCATCGTGCGGGACGGCCGGACACGTGAACCGGTGGTGACCCGGTGACCGGACGCGAAGACCTGTTGCTGGGGTTCCGGCTGGCCGTCGGGGGTGGCCGGGGCTCGATCGTCAGGCTGGTCCTGGGCGCCGTCGGCATCGGGCTCGCGGTGGCGATCCTGCTGACCGGCGCCTCCGCGGGCACCATCACGGAGAACCGGGACCAGCGGGCGTTCGCCTCGTACGTGCAGAGCAAGCCGATCCCGGGCGTCGCCCCGCTGGCCTACCTCCCGGCGACGACCGACTTCCGCGGTCAGGCGATCTCGCTCGTCCACCTGCGGCCCACCGGGCCGAACTCGCCGATCCCGCCGGGTGTGGACCGGCTGCCCGCGCCGGGCGAGGTCTTCCTTTCGCCGAAGCTGGACGAACTCGTCGCGGCCGACACCAGCGGCCTGCTGCGGCCGCGGCTCCCCGGCAACCCGGTCGGGGTCATCGCCGCGGAGACCATGCTCAATCCGAACGACCTGGTCGCCTACGTCGGCTCAGGCACGCTGCAGTCCGGGCCGATGGTCTACGGCTTCGGCGCCGAGCGCGGCTATGACGACATGGTCGAAAAGGGAGTCCTGGCGCTCCTGCTGATCGGGCTCTTCGTCCTGCTCACACCGGTGTTCATCTTCATCGGGACGATCTCCCGGCTCGGCGGCGCCACCCGGGACCGGCGCCTCGCCGCGTTGCGGCTGGCAGGCTCGTCCGCAGGCCAGCTGCGCCGGATCACCGCGGCGGAATCGCTCGTGGGCGCCGCGGCCGGGCTCGTCACCGGCGCCGCGTTGTTCCTGCTCTTCCGCGGCGCGGTGACGAACTTCCAGGTGTTCCGCTTCGGGCTCTACCCGAAGGACCTCACACCGGCGTGGCCACTGGTCGTGCTGATCGTGCTCCTCGTCCCCGCGCTGACCGTGGTGACGGCGTGGTTCGCCCAGCGGCACACGATCGTCGAACCGCTCGGCGTCGTCCGCGAGTCCGCGCCGCCGAAGCGGCGGTTGTGGTGGCGGCTGCTGCCGGTCGTCGCCGGACTCGCCTTGGTGCTCCCGGATTTCGGCGTGGCGAGCGAACTCGGCCGGGCGGCGCTGATCGCCGGGGTGGTCCTGCTGATGCTCGGGATCCCGGCGCTGCTGCCGTGGCTGCTGGACCGCGTCGTGTCACGGATCAAGGGCGGGTCACCGTCGTTCCAGCTCGCGATCCGCCGCCTGCGGACCGACAGCGGGACGCCGTCGCGGGTGGTCGCGGGCCTCTGCGTGGTGCTCGCCGGGGCGATCGGGTTGCAGAGCCTGATGGCGGGCCAGGTCGCGTCGCAGGACAAGTACCAGGACACGACGGACGGCCGGACGATGGTCTACGCCGAGGGCCCGGTGGCGGACAAGGCGGTGGCCGCGGTACGCGCGGTGCCGGGCTCCGCCGATGTCCAGAGCGTGCGCTCGCTGTTCGTCACCACGAATCCCGCGGACGCCCTCGCCGCGCTCGCCGTCGCCGACTGCCCCACGATCGAAGCGTCGACGGGGGTCACGGGCTGCCGGGACGGCGACGTGTTCACCGAATCGGTGTCACTCCACAAAGGACAGTCGGTGACGCTGACCGACGACACCAAGCGGGAACAGCCCTGGACCGTTCCGGCCACGCCGCGGCCGTTCGGCGGGAAGCCGTCGGGGATCACCCAGTTGCTCGCGGTGCGCGTGTTCGTGACACCGTCGGCGATGGCAGGTGCCGACCTGTCCGGCGCCTCGGTCACGGTGAGCCTGCGTGACGGGACCGGGGATCCCGACTTCGTCGAACTGGTGCGGAACTCGGTCGCCCCGCTCGGCTGGGAGGCCACGGTGGCCGCGTACAACGAGAAGCGGATCACCGACGAGGCCCGGATGTTCGGGGACGCGCGGAACATCCTGCTCGGCGGCGCGCTGTTCGTCCTGCTGCTGGCCGGGGTGAGCCTGCTCGTGCTCGCCCAGGAACAGGTGCGGGAACGGCGGCGGGCGCTGGGCGCACTGTCCGCCACCGGGGTCCCGGTGCGCGTGATCCTCCGGTCCCTGGTGTGGCAGAACGGGATCCCGTTGCTGCTGGGGATGGTGATCGCGACGGCCACCGGGATCGGGATCGCCGCGGTGGGCAGGCGGATGTTCTGGGACGCGGTGTACATCGACTGGACCGCGGTCGGGGTGCTCGCCGCGGCGGCGATCGTGATGGTGCTGCTGGTGACGGCGTCCACGCTGCCGTTCGTGCGCTCGGCGGCGAAGGCGGAGAGCCTGCGCACCGAGTGAAAGCCGGTGAAGGCCCCTTCTTCCGAGGAGGGGCCTTCACCGGTCTACAAGACGGCGCTGACGTCGCGGGCGGCGGCGCGGAGGCCGTCGTGCGCCGCTCGCGTCGATCGCGGATCGAGGGCGTTGGCCGCCAAGCGGAAAAGGACGGCCCGCAGGAGAAGCTGGGGCCATTGCGGGAGATGCGCCCAGCGTTCGAGCAGATCGATGGTGGCGCCGCCCCAGGCCAGCGCGTCGACCGCGACGATCGCGGCGCCCCATTCACCGGGCCGGTAGTACGGCACGAAATCGACGATGCCAGGGGCCTCGTCGCCGTCGAACAGCACCCCGGCGAGAAGCTCCCCGTGGACGACCTGGTCCGGCAGTTTGACCGGTCTTCGGGACCCGGCCAGCACCTCGAACCAGCGGCCGCCCTTGTTCTCGTCGAGGGACATGTCCGCCTCGCCCCACGCGAGTTTGTCGGCCAGGGCCTCGATGTCGGTGCGCCGCCCCAGGAAGTCCGGCCGCGGCAGCCCCGCCGTCGCCCGGTGCAGCTTGACCGCCGTGTGCACGACCTCGTCGTACCGGTGCTCGGCCGTACCGGACACGAACCGGTTCGCCGACCAGCCGCCGACCACCCACCGGCCGTCGCTGGACCGGACCGGCCTCGCGACCCGCAGCCCCGGCTCGTCCACGGCCTCCAGCGCCCGGGCCGTCCACAGGGTCCGCGACTTGTCCACGACCGGCTTCAGCACGAGATCGGCGTAGCGCCAGGCGGTGGTGCCGGGCATCGGCTCCGCGTCACCGTCACGTCCGCCGAACGCCGAACAGACGTGTTCCGGAGGGCTTTCTAGGGTGGCACGCACGGCACGGGACGTTACCTCGTGAACCGTTCCACGAACGAGAAGACGCGCTGGTGACGCGACGTCTCCACCAGCGCGTGAAGGCCCCCTTCCCTCGGTTCAACCGAGGGAAGGGGGCCTTCACGCGCATCGGAAAGGGATCAGTAAGTCGGCAGGCTCTGGTCGATCTGCCGCGCCCAGGCCAGTACGCCGCCACCGAGGTGGGTCGCGTCCTTGAACCCGGCCTGGTGCAGCGCCGCGAGCGCCTCCGCGGAGCGCGCACCCGACTTGCAGTGCAGCACGATGGGCTTGTCCTGCGGCAGTTCCGACAGCGCCTCGCCCGAGAGGATCTTGTCCTTCGGGATCAGCGTCGCGCCCTTGATGTTCACGATCTCGTACTCGTGCGGCTCGCGGACGTCGATGAGGGCGAAGTTGTCGCCGTTGTCGAACTTGGCCTTGAGCTCCGCCGGAGTGATCGTGTGGCCCGAAGCGGCCGAAGCGGCCTCGTCGGACACGACACCGCAGAACGCTTCGTAGTCGATGAGCTCGGTGATCTGCGGGGTCTCCGGATCCTTGCGGATCTTGACCTCGCGGTACTTCATCTCGAGTGCGTCGTAGCTGACGAGCCTGCCCAGCAGCGGCTCACCGATGCCGGTGATCAGCTTGATCGCCTCGTTGACCATGATCGAGCCGATCGACGCGCACAGCACGCCCAGCACGCCACCCTCGGCGCACGACGGGACCATGCCGGGCGGCGGCGGCTCGGGGTAGAGGTCGCGGTAGTTGAGGCCCTTGCCGTTCGGCGCGTTCTCCCAGAACACGCTCGCCTGCCCCTCGAACCGGTAGATCGAGCCCCACACATAGGGCTTGCCGGTGAGCACGGCGGCGTCGTTGACCAGGTACCGCGTGGCGAAGTTGTCGGTGCCGTCGAGGATCAGGTCGTACTGCTCGAACAGCTCCAGCGCGTTCGACGACTCGAGCCTGTCGGTGTGCAGGTGCACCCTCACGAAGGGGTTGATCTCGGCGATCGACTCCTGCGCCGACGCGGCCTTGAGCTTGCCGATGTCGGACTGGCCGTGGATGACCTGGCGGTGCAGATTCGATTCGTCGACCTCGTCGAAGTCGACGATGCCGAGCGTGCCGACCCCGGCCGCGGCCAGGTACAGCAGCGCGGGGCTGCCGAGGCCACCGGCACCGATGACCAGCACCTTGGCGTTCTTCAACCGCTTCTGCCCGGTCACCCCGACGTCCGGGATGATCAGGTGACGGCTGTACCGGGCCACCTCTTCCTTGGTGAGCTCGGCGGCCGGCTCGACGAGCGGCGGCAGCGTGCCTGACATCGGGTCCTCCATCTCGCGTGGATCGCGGGTCGCATCCCAGTATCTACAACACGGACAGGCGGAAACGACTTCCCCTGTTTCATATCCTGGGATTTTCCAGCAGGTGAGACGGCGAAGACTAAGGTGTCTGATTCGGCCAGGAACCCGGCTTGCAGACGAAACCGTTCGCGGGCACCCGGCCGCGGTCGCCGCCGGGGAGATTGTTCAGCTGCGCCACGAAGTCGTTGGAGACGCCGAAGGTCTGCTGCATCATCACCGGCGCGATCCCGCCGTTGACCTGGCAGCCCACGTGTTTCCCGCCCAGGGCGTGCCCGACCTCGTGATTGATGGCGTACTGGCGATACCCGGTCATGTCGCTCTCGAAGGCCATCGCCCCCCGCACCCAACGGGCGAGGTTGATCACCACGCGCTTGTCGAAGCTCGAGCGGTAGCACGACGTCTCGTAGGTGATCTGGAACATGCAGACGTCGGCGCGATGCGTCGTTTCCGGTGTGGTGAGGCTCACCCGGAAGCTGGGGTTCGGGAAACTCGCGTCCACGCGCTGGAGCGCCTTCTTGCCGTCCCACGTCCAGCTCTTGGGATTGGACAGGGTGCCCTCCACCATCGCGGCGAAGCTGTCGTCGCCCTGATAGCTGGCCGCATCGATGCCGTCCTCGACCTCGATCGTGTAGGTGAACAGCTGCCCCGTGCCCACCTTCTCGCCCTTGCCCGGCACCACGTGATAGGTGCCCTTGCCGGACTGGGTGAAGTCGCCACCCTTGGGCAGGTCCGCGGTCGGGATCTTGAGATCGACCGGTTTGGCCGGGTTCTCCGGGAGGACGTCGCCGCCTCCGTCGACACCCGCGCCCGGCTCGCCGCCGTTGCCTGCGGAGCCGTCGGCCGAAGTGAGGCTCGCCCCGTCGGTGGCGACCGGTTCGGCGGGGCCGGTGGCGGTGTTGAACACGACCAGCGCGGTGATCACCACCAGGATCGGCAGCGCGTACACCCGCCAGCCGTAGGTCTTGGCGAAGTGGCCGATGCCGCCCTTCGGCTTGCGCTTGGCGGCGCCGCCCTTGGTGCCGGGCTCGTGCGGCTTCCAGGACGCGCTGAGCGGCTGGGCGCTGGTCCGGCGGCCGCCCGGACGGTAGCGGTCTTCGTCGAGCCGCTCCGACGGCGGCGGCGACGGCCGGTACTGCCCGGTGCGCGGAACGTCCGAGGTCCTGGGCTGAGGGCGCGCCGAACGGCGGGCGGATGCGGAGTACTGAGACCGCCGACCTTCGCCCTGCGCGTCTTGCTTCACCCGGTCCACGGGCACCAGGGTGCCATAACCGAACTGTGATGTTGTGAGCGACCGGCACAGGGTGCGGCGTGTCCTGCCCACCCGAATGGGCTACCAGGTGCCCGATTCGACCGATTCCCACATCCCCAAAACGGCCTTTGCTACGACATTCGGGCGTTCCATCTGCGCCACATGGCCGGTTCGGGGGAGAACGAGCAACCGGGCGTGCGGAAGTAGCCGAGCGGTGCGCTCGGCGCGCCGGACGGAGATCACCCGGTCGTGCTGCCCCCAGACGACGAGTGTCGGCGTGGCGACCGTCGGCGCGACGGCCCACAGCGACGCGGGTCCGCGTGCCGACCACGTCCGGAAGATGCCGAAAGTGCTGCGGGCGAGCGCGGGGGTGGCCCAGGCGAAAGCGGCGCGGGCGCTGTGCTCCTCTTCGAGCTCGTTCAGCCGGCTCTCGGCGAAGCGTCCCGGATCGGCGAAGCACAGCTTGATGACCTGCATGGCGCGTTCGCGCGGGCCGAGCGCGGCCAGCTGACGGCGCACCCGCGGACCGATCAGCGGCAGGTACGCGAACGCCATCCGCGGGTCGGAAAGCCGCTTCATGCTGGGCCGGAGATCCGGCATCGCGGGCGAGATCAGCGTCAGCGTCTTCACCAGCTCCGGACGGCGGGCCGCGACGAGCAGCGCCACCGCGCCGCCCATCGAGTTGCCGAGCAGGTGCACCGGCCCGGTTTCGAGGCTCTCGATGTGGGTCGCGACGATCTCGGCGTGCGCGTCGAGACTGAAGCTGAACCCGTCCGGCGGCTCCGAATAGCCGAAACCCGGCAAATCGACCGAGGTGCCGCCCGCTTGGGGCGCCAGGAGCGCGGCGAGGTCGGTCCAATTCGTGGACGATCCGCCGAGTCCGTGGACGTAAACCGCCGTTTCGGGGCCACCCGGGGTCCGGCGGATGTGCAATTTCACCCCGCCGACACTTATTGTTTCCCCGGGCCAAGGCGGCGGCGCGGGGTCCAGCGACGGCAATGACCTGCGCGAGAGCGGCACGTGGGTCAGCGGCGGGCGGTCCCGGGCGGCACGGGAAACTGAAGACGACACAGCACCAGGATGCCCGACCCTTGGCGGTCCGGCCGTACCGGCGAGTAATCTCGAGTTCACTTCACGCGGCGGTGACCCCGCCCTGCGGAGCCCCGCTCGACTGGAGGAACGATGACCGAAATGGCGCGACTGCAGGCCCGAGGCGTCCGCCTGCCGAGAACGGAACGCCGGGCCCAGCTGCTGGCCGCCGCGCAGCGGGTGTTCGCCGCGAACGGATACCACGCCGCCGCGATGGACGAGATCGCCGAAGAGGCCGGGGTCAGCAAACCGGTTCTCTATCAGCACTTCCCCGGCAAGCTCGACCTCTACATCGCGCTGCTGGAGAGCCACGTCGACGAGTTGGTGCGGCGGGTCAAGGAAGCGCTCGATTCCACGACGGACAACAAGCAGCGCGTCCCGGCGACGGTCGGCGCGTTCTTCGACTTCGTGAACAACGACGCCGGCGCGTTCCGCATGGTCTTCGAGTCCGATCTGCGCGGCGAGCCCGCCGTGCAGGAGGCGGTGGACCGCGCGACGTCGGCCAGCGTCGACGCGATCACCGAGACCATCACCGCCGACGCGGGCCTCGACGAGGACAAGGCGCGGCTGCTCGCCGTCGGCCTCGTCGGTCTCTCGCAGGTCAGCGCGCGGTTCTGGCTGGCGCACCACAAGTCGATGAGCAAGGAAGAGGCCGTCGCGCTCACCGCCAACCTCGCCTGGCGAGGCATCGGCGGTGGTTTCCCGCTGCAGCACTGACTCCGCGTCGCGTCAGCGTCCGTGCGGTCGGATCCGGAGGAGCTGTGTGGAAATAGGGACACTCAACGTCCCGATTTCCACACAGCCCACCCAAAGCCACTCACGCACGGCCGGGGAGCAAGGGACCTTTGCTCTCGCGTTGGTCCATCCAGCGGCATCGTGAGGGGCCTGGTTTCGGCTATGAATCGAGCGACCGCGTTGCCGATCCGCGAGGAGTAGCCCATGCCCCACATCGCGCTCGACGAGAACCTGCCCGGTATCTCCGCTCTGTTCGCCTACCGCCCGGAGACGGCGGCGCCGCTCGGGCAACTCGCCGAGGTCCTGCTTCGCGGCCCGAGCAGCCTCAGCGTGGGTGAACGCGAGCTGATCGGCGCGGTCGTCTCGCGCGGCAACGACTGCACGTTCTGCTCCCGCAGTCACGCGGCCGTCGCCGCCGAAGCGCTCGAAGGCGGCATGCCGGTCGTCGAGGCGGCGTGGCAGGACGTCGACGGCGCACCCGTGTCGGCGAAGGTGAAGGCGCTCCTGCATGTCGCGCTGGCTGTCCGCGAAGGCGGGAAGTCCGTGAGCGAAGACCTGATCGCGGCCGCTCGCACCGAGGGGGCGACGGACGTCGAAATCCATGACACGGTGCTGATCGCGGCCGCCTTCTGCATGTTCAACCGCTACGTCGACGGGCTGGCGACCCTCGCCCCGGACGACCAGGACGCCTACAAGGCCACGGGCATCCGCCTGCTGGAGGACGGCTACACGCGCCTCTGAAAGGTGCCCGGATCGTGTTCCCGATGTCGCATTCGAGTCGCTGAGCGTCTCAGATGCGACATCGGGAACATCGACAGCCGGGCTGAGCAAGGGACCTTTGCTATCGCTTGCCCCACCGAGAGCGATAGCAAAGGTCCCCCGCTCTCTAGACCCTCGCGGAGCTGCGGACCAGAGCCGCGATGCGGGCCGAGACCTCTTGCGCGCGTTCCTGCGGAAGCATGTGCCCCGCGCCGGGGTACCGCACGAATTCGGCGTCCGGCAGCGCGTCGGCGATGACCTTGGCGTGCGTCGTCGGGCACAGCCGGTCCCGCTCCCCCGACAGCACGATCACCGGTTTCCCCTGCAGCGCGGCGAGCGTGACACGGCAGTCGTGCCGTGAGATCGCGTCCTGGAATCCCGCGACGCTCGCCGGATGCGCGCACAACAACTGCTCGGCGACCGAGTCCAGATCCGCCCGCTGCGGCCGCCGCCCGAAGACGAGCAGGCGCGCGCCCGGGCGCACCACCGACAGCGGCAACGGCAAGGCGTCCCGGCGGTTCTTCGCGAGCAGCTTCGCGAGCCGCCGTTCGAACCTCGCCGCGCCGCTGCCCGCGATCCCCGGCAGGCCGAGGGTGATCCGGTCCATCTCACCGGACGACGTGGCGACGAACGCGACCCCGGCGACGCGCCGGGCCACGAGTTCGGGATGACTGCGGGAAAGTTCCATGATCGTCATGCCGCCCATGGAGTGCCCCGCCAGCACGATCGGGCCGTTCGGCACGCGGTCTTCGATCAGTTCGGCGAGGTCGTTCGCCAAAGTCGGAATCGTCGCCGTACCCGGCTTCGCCGGCGCGGAACCACCGTGCCCGCGCAGGTCGTAGCGCAGGATCCGGACGGAGTCGCCGAGCCCGGCCACCACGCTGTCCCAGGTCCGGTGGTCCTGGGTCCAGCCGTGCACGAGGATCAGCGTGAGTTCGGAGTCGGCGGGACCGCTCGTCTCGACGTGCAGTGCGGTGCCGTCACCGGTCACGAACCGGTGCTCCCGGGACGGATCCCAGGAGACGGAACCACGCTGCTTGACGCCCCTCATCGCTTCCCCGGCAGCAGGAACGACTTGCGCCAGAAGTACATGCCGGGTTTGCCGACCAGACCGGATTCCTGCAGGAACGGCATGATCTTCTCGCCAGCCCACCGCACGCTCTCCTGCCAGTGCGGGTTGCTCATCGCGGCTTCCACGCCTTCACGCGGCCGGATGCCGACTGCCTTGTAGACGCGCGGGTTGATGAAGGCCCGCGTCACGAAGTACGAAATGAGCGCGATGATGAACTGCTGGTAGACGATTTCCTTCTTCGTCAGCTTCGCCATGCCGCGAGTGACTTCTTCGCGGGCGAAGGTGACGTGCCGGGCTTCTTCGAGCACGTGGATGCGGTTGACCATGCGCACCAGCGGCTGGATGTCCGGGTCGTTCATCTGCTCGCGCTGAAGCCGGTCGAGGACCTCTTCGGCGACGAGGATCGCGCCGTAGCGCGCGGGGCCGTAGCTGATCGACGGCATCAGTTTCGCCAGCCGCCGCAGCCACGGCACCGGTCCGTAGGACGGGCAGCCGATCCGCGACGCCATCCGCGCGAACATCGTCGAGTGACGGCATTCGTCCGCGATCTCGGTCAGCGCGTACTGCGCGTGCGAGCTGGTCGGGTCTTCGTCGTAGACCTCCTTGAGCAGCATCTGCATCAGGAGGATTTCGAACCACAGCCCGGTCGTGGCGACGCTCGCGACCTCGTGCTTGCCGAGTTCGATGCGCTGCTCTTCGGACAGCGAATCCCACAGCTTGGTGCCGTAGAGCGAGGAGCGGTGTGCCGGGATGAAGCGCTTCCCGTCCACGAGAGGAGCGTTCCAGTCGATGTCGACGTCGGGGTCGTAGAACTTGTTGGCGGAGGACTTGAGCAGCCGCTCGGCTGTCTTCTCCCGGTCTGTTTCCTTCAGCGCCCGCGTCATTGCCGACACACCCCTATCTGTAACTCGCGGTAACAGTTACCTCTGGTAGCATGACTTGGGTGATCGAACGTGTCAAGCGCAACAGCAAGCAGTCGAGCAAGCACCCCACGGCGGGTGAGGCCGACACGGGCGACGCCCGTCGCGACCGCTGGCGCAAGCACCGGATCGCGCGCCGCGCGGAGTTCGTCGAGGCCGCTCTCCGCGCGCTCGACACGCACGGCCCGGACCTCGGCATGGAAGACGTCGCCGCCGAAGCGGGCGTCACGAAACCCGTGCTGTACAGGCACTTCGACGACAAAGCCGATCTGTATGTCGCGCTCGGGCAGCGCGGCACGGAGATCCTCTTCCAGCGGCTGATCCCGGCCATCAACTCCGAGCTGGCCCCGGTCCCCCGGATCCGGATGGCGCTCGACGCGTTCTTCAGCGTCATCGAGGAGCACCCCAACCTCTACCGCTTGCTCGCCCGCGGCGGCCTGCAGGAGAAGGTGCTCGTCAAGTCCGACGTCGTCGCCGAGGACAAGGAACTGATCGCCACCGCGCTCACCGCGCTGCTCGGCGACTACATGCGGATGTTCAACATGGACTCCGGCGCCGCCGAACCGTGGGCGCACGGCATCGTCGGCATGGTGCAGAGCACCGGCGAATGGTGGCTGGACCGGCGCTCGATGGGCCGCGACAGCGTCGTCGAATACCTGACGCAGATCATCTGGGCCGCGATCGACGGCCTCTCCCGGCAGCAGGGCATCGTCATCGACCCGAATCTGCCGCTCGAAGAGAACAAGGTCGTCCAGATGCGGAAGACCCAGGAAAAGCAGGTGGAGGGGCAATGAGCGAGCACGACGAAGACGGCTACGCCGGCGAAGCGGTCCTCGTGATCGACGGGACCGAGATCGCGGCCACGGTCGACCTGCGGGGCTACTTCCAGCCCATCGACGGGTACTACCGCTGGTACGGCCGCGTGGCCACCAACGAGCAGGTGTCCGCGGCCGCCGACGGCAAGAAGACCGCCGTCGAGATCCGCGCGGGCGAGTACAGCGCGAAGGGCGAGCTCTCCGACCCGGACCCGTGGGACCGCTACCGCATCATGGGCACCAGCACGCCGCCGTTCCACGTGCCGACCAGCCTCGAAGAACTGAACGAGCTCAACGCCTGACCCCAGTACGTGAAGGCCCCCTTCCTTGCGTCTAGCGCAAGGAAGGGGGCCTTCACGTACTTAGAGGTGCGTCAGCCCCGCCGCTGAGCGGGCACCCGAGCCGCGTCGAACAGGTACTTCGGCCAGCTCGACAGCTTGTTCATCGCCCATTCCAGCGGCCCGCGCCCGATGAACTTCCGCCACAGCACCGCGGCGGTCAGCGCGACCACCGAGAACTCGACGAAGTGCAGCACGCTGAAGATCGAATCGCCGTCGCTCTCGTCCCACAGCAGCGCGATCGCCACGAAATGCAGCACGTACGCGCTCAGTACCCGCCCGCCCAGATCCGAAAGCGGCCGCAGCACCCGCTCGAACTTCGGCATCAGCAGCTGGCAGCCACCGATCACCGCCGCCGCGATCCCGATCGAGATCAGCAGGTCGAACGGCGTGTACGAGGTCCCGGTCGGCAGCAGCTCCCAGGCCCAGCTGGTGGTCGGCGGCGTGCCGTGGATCCAGGTCTGGTGGAGCCGGAAGAACTCCGACGGCGTCATGCCCGCCTGCGCGGCGGCCGGTTCCAGTGAGCGGTAGACGGCCTGCATGCCACCGAGCGGCCCGGTCGCGATCCAGGACACGACATACCCGCCCACCGCGAGCGCCGAGCCGCCGAAGAACAGCCGTCGGCACACGCTGCGCGAGGTCAGGTCCATCCGCCCGAGGGACATCCCGGCGAACACGTACGCCATCAGCGTCAACGCGGGGAACGTCCCGGTGAGGACGAGAACGGTCGCGGCCTTCAGCAACCCCGTCGACGTGACGTCGTCCGCGGTCAGGTCCGGCGCGAAGAACAGCAGGTCGCGGGGAAGCAGCTGAGCCCTGATCAGATGCGAGAGCAACGGTCCGGCCACGGCGACGGCGACAGCGGCGATCGCCAGTGCCTTCGCGCTCGCGCGCAGCCATGGGATCGCGAACAGAAAACAGGCCCCGTAGTAGGCCAGGATCACCATGTAGCCGGTCTCGAGGCTGGTCAGCCACAGCCCCAGCGCCACCAGAAGCGGTGCGCGGGTCGCCAGCTTGAGCGCGACGCGCGTCCGGTCGCGGCCCAGTTTCGGGCGGCGTCCGCCGGACATCAGCGCGATCGAGACTCCGGCCAGCACCGCGAACAGCGCCGCGGAGTGGCCTTCGAACGGTTTGAACAGCACCCCGACGCCGCCTTTGGCGGGATCGGGGCCGACATGCACCGCGTACATGCCGAGTACGGCCAGACCACGGGCGACGTCGATACCGGTCAGCCGCCCCGCGACCCGCTTGCCTTGTTCGGGAACAGTGCGCACGCTGTCGACCAGCGCGCGGTCCATCACAGTGACGCCGTCCACCTCATTTCTCGGCTAGCCCCCTGCCGTCCCCGCCATAGCGTGACGATCAAATCTGAGAGCTGGCTGAGACGCAGCGGTGACGCCACTGTGACATCCGACTACAACCCGATCGGGTTAACCACCAACAGCGAAGCCGACCTTGCGAACATCCGACGGCGCGATCTCGACGTAGGCGATCCGGTCGGTGGGCACGATGTACTTACGGCCCTTTTCGTCGTCGAGGCGGAAGATCCCGTCGCCGGCCCTCAAGGCGTTCGCGACCAGTTCCTCGACCTCGTCGGGTGACTGGCTGCTGGACACCACGAGCTCTCGCGGCGTGTCCTTGATGCCGATCTTGACCTCCACGTGGGACCTCCGCTTGAAGTTCGAAATTACTTGTCCGACCAGGCTAGCCGACCCGGCGTCAGCCGAGCCCCAGTACCTGCATGCGCTTGGTGTGCCCCTGCTGCAACCGGCGGAACAGCGCGGCGATTCCCGAGAGGTCGCCCGACCCCTCGACGATCAGCTCGGCGAGCCCGTCCCGCTCGGCGACCACGTACTGGGCCTGCGTCAACGCCTCGCCCAGCAGGCGGCGGCCCCACAGCGCGAGCTTGTCGCGTGCCTTCGGGTCGGCCTCGATCCCGGCCGCGACTTCGCGCTCGGCGAACGCGGAATGTCCCGTGTCGGCGAGCACGGTGAGCACCAGATCCTTGGTCTCGGGGTCGAGCCAGCTGGCCATCTCGCGGTAGAGATCCGCCGCGAGGCCGTCGCCGACGTAGGCCTTCACCAGGGACTCGAGCCAGGAGCGCGGCGCCGTGGAGGCGTGCCACGCGTCGATGTGCCCGACGAACGGCCGCATCGCGTCCTCGATCGCGACGCCGTGCCCCGCGAGATGTTTGGTGAGCAGGTCGTAGTGCCCGATCTCGGCGGCGGCCATGGACGCCAGCGCGGCCCGGCCGGACAGTGTCGGCGCGGTGCGCGCGTCCTCCGCCATACGATCGAATGCGGACAATTCCCCATAGGCGAGTACGCCGAGCAAATCGACTACGCCTTCACTGATCTGCTTTGCCTCCGTCACGGCGATGAGGGTATCCCCGAACACACCTCCGACGTCGCGAAGAGACCGATCCCACGCATGTCGGCACGGCTACGACCTCGGCCGGAAAGAGACCCGTCCCACCTCCTGACGCGATGGGGGCTATCCGAAAAGCGCAGACCAGGTACACTGGCGGCCGGAAACGACGGATCTTCCGTCCGGACCGGAACGCTGCTGCGGCTGAAGGACAGTCGGCGCGGCACCGGTCAGCACAAAGAATGATGTGCGTGCACGCCATCCTGCGGCATTCCCACGAAGGGCCGCTTCAGCGCCAGTAGCGCGGAGCCGAGCGAATTTTCGTGGTCGAGTGTCGATCGGTGACCAGGGCAGTGCGCGCTGGTCACGAGAGAGGCGAGCACCCTGACCACGAACGAAATCACCACCGAAGAGAACACCACGAGCGTCCCCGAGGCCGTCGCGCTGGAGCACAGCGAGACCGGCCCGGCCGCCCTCGACGTGTCGCACCCGCTGCAGGCTGGCGCACCGGTGGAACCCGAATCCCCCACCTTCGCTTCCTTCGGCGTCAAGCCGGAGATCGTGAAGGCCCTCGGCGAGGCCGGGATCGAGCGCACCTTCGCCATCCAGGCGCTGACGCTGCCGCTGGCCATGGCCGGCGACGACCTGATCGGCCAGGCCCGTACGGGTATGGGCAAGACGCTGGGCTTCGGCGTCCCGCTGCTGCACCGTGTCGAGGTCCCCGGCGACGGCACCCCGCAGGTGCTGGTCGTCGTGCCGACCCGTGAGCTGTGCATCCAGGTCGCGAACGACCTCAAGGGCGCGGGCAAGCACCTCGGCATCCGCACCCTGGCCATCTACGGCGGCCGCCCGTACGAGCCGCAGATCGCGGCGCTGCGCAGCGGCGTCGACGTCGTCATCGGCACCCCCGGCCGCCTGCTGGACCTGGCCGAGCAGAAGCACCTGGTGCTGGGCAAGGTCCGCGGCCTGGTGCTGGACGAGGCCGACGAGATGCTCGACCTCGGCTTCCTGCCCGACATCGAGCGCATCCTGCGGATGGTCCCGGACAAGCGCCAGACGATGCTGTTCTCGGCGACCATGCCGGGCCCGATCATCACGCTGGCCCGCACGTTCCTGACCCAGCCGACGCACATCCGCGCCGAGGAGAACGACGCCGGCGCGATCCACGAGCGCACCACCCAGTTCGTCTACCGGGCGCACTCGATGGACAAGCCCGAGCTGATCGCCCGCGCGCTGCAGGCCGAGGGCCGCGGCCTGACGATGATCTTCACCCGCACCAAGCGCACCGCGCAGAAGGTCGCCGACGAGCTCGTCGAGCGTGGCTTCGCGGCCGCCGCCGTGCACGGTGACCTGGGCCAGGGTGCCCGCGAGCAGGCGTTGCGTGCGTTCCGGGCGGGCAAGGTCGACGTGCTCGTCGCCACCGATGTCGCCGCCCGCGGTATCGACATCGACGACGTCACGCACGTGATCAACTACCAGACGCCGGAGGACGAGAAGACCTACGTCCACCGGATCGGCCGCACCGGCCGCGCCGGGCGCACCGGTGTCGCGATCACCCTCGTCGACTGGGACGAGGAGCCGCGCTGGAAGATGATCTCGGACCTCCTCGGGCTCGACATGCCCGAGCCCGCCGAGACGTACTCGTCGTCGAAGCACCTGTTCTCCGACCTCGGCATCCCCGAGGGCACCACCGGGCGTCTCCCGCTGTCGAAGCGGACCCGCGCCGGGCTTTCGGCCGAGGTCGAGGAAGACCTGGGCGGCAAGCGCCGGGGTCGTGGCCAGGGGCCGGCGAAGGACAAGGACGAAGAGGCGCCCCGCAAGCGCAACCGCACGCCGCGCAAGCGGACCCGCGGCGGAGCCGACGCGGCCGCCAAGATCGAGGCGGCGGACGCCGCCGCCGCGCCTTCCGCGGAAGGCACCGAGGGCGAGACCTCGTCGGAGGGCCGCACCCGCTCGCGCCGCCGCAGCCGTGGCGCCGCGAAGCCGAGCCCGGAGGTCAGCGGTCCGGCCGTCGAGAAGGAAGCCGGCGACAGCGCCGAGCGTCCGGCTCGCCGACGCCGCCGTCGCCGTCCCTCGGCGACTTCTGATACACCTGCGTCGGCAGACTGAGGATTTCAGACCGCGGACGTGGGGAGCTAGGGGCACGTGAGCGAACGCTGGGACGCCGCGCCGGAGAACGATCCGGCGCGGCCCGTGCCCGTCGATCCCGAACAGACGTCCAACGGCGGTGAGCCGGAGACCTCGGCCGTGATCGGCAGCGAGGACGTGCTGGACGCCGAACCCGCCCAGCCGGAGGCCACCGAGCCGCCGCTGGCCGGGAAACGCGCCCGGCGCTCGCCGTGGAACCGCACGCGGGATCGCGTGTTCGCCGCGGGGATCGTGGTGGTCGTCGCGGTCACCGGCGTCGTCATCGGCGTGACCAGCGACAACGCGGCGACGGTCGCGCAGGTCGCCGCCACCCTGCCGCCCGGGCTCCCGCCCGCGCCGGCGGAGGTACCCGGCTCGCTGACCGAACTGTGGCAGGCGCCGAGCTCGTCCACGCCCGTCCCGATCGGCGAGGCGAACAGCGTCGTCACCGCCGACAAGGGCGAAGTACTCGGCCGGGACCCGTACACCGGCGACGTCCGGTGGCGCTATTCCCGCGATCTCGAACTGTGCACCGTCGCGCTCGCCGGGATCAAGGTGGACGCGGTGTACCGCAAGGACACCGGCTGCAGCGAGGTCACCCAGCTCGACGCGGGGACCGGCCGCCGCACCGCGCAGCGCAACGGCGACGCCGAACTCGGCACCCGGCTGGTCGTCGACGGCTCGCACGTCACCACGACCGGCAAGAAGCTGCTCAACACCTGGCGCGACGACCTGGTCAAGAGCATGGAGTACGGCCAGGTCCCCGCCATCGTGAACGCGAACAAGCAGCCGAGGACGGGCTGCACCTACGGCACGGTGGCGGCCGCGGCGGGCAAGATCGGCGTGATCGAACGCTGCCCCGGCGACCCGGCCGACCGCTTCACCATCTACCGCGCGAGCAACGACGAGGCCGACGACCCGAAGGTCGACTACAGCACCGTGCTCGCCGGGAAGAACGCGAAGCTGGTCGCGATGTCCGGCGACCTCGCGCTGATCGTGCTGCCGGAACAGAAGCTGCTGGTCATCTACGGCGGCGACGGCGTGCAGAAGTCGGCGTACCCGCTCGACGTGCCCGCCGCGGACATCGCGCAGGATCCGGTGGGCGGCATCATGCCGACCGCGTGGACCGCGCAGGGCGTCTACTGGTTCACCGGCTCGAAGACCATGGCGTTCTCGCGGGACGACCTCACGCCGCGCTGGACGCTGAACAGCTCCGTCGGCCCCGGCATCACCTTCGGGGAACAGCTGGTCGTGCCGATCCAGGGCGGGCTCTCCGTCCTCGACGAGCTGACCGGCACCACGATCCGCACCGTCGGTGTCGACCGGCGCGGCTACAACGGGCCGGTGCAGCTCTCTTCGGTCGGTCCGGTGCTGCTGGAGCAGCGCGGCCCCATCCTGGCCGCCCTCAAGTGACCGCCAGGCGATAGCAAAGGTC